>NZ_NKHF01000007.1 GCF_002744175.1 Pseudoalteromonas piscicida | reverse complement strand
GTATACACACCCAGTCGAAGATGCTAAAGGCTAAACAAACACCTCGCGAGATAAACTCGTTCCCACCACACCCTTAACATGGTAGGAGGCGGTTCACCCGCCGATTTGTGTGTATACACATCCAGTCGAAGATGCCAAAGATCAAACAAACACCTCGCGAGATAAACTCGCTCCCACCACACCGTCCGCAGGGTAGGAGGTGGTTTACCCACCGATTTGTGTGTCGCTCAAGTGTCGAGTTTGGCCATTCGGGTATTTTTATCGAATGGCCAAGGTTGTGATAATTTTGAAGGGGTTAGTTGACTAAATAACGCGGGAGAATCGAGTGGTTTTAATTTGATTCTGTAAGTACGCATCAAAGCACATGCAAATGATACGGATAAACAAATTGCCACTACTGGTGACTTTTATGGTGTGGTTACTGAGCTCAACGAGTCCATCTGCTGCTAGCGGTTCAAGTGCGGTAAGTGCTTGAGCGAAATACTCATCAAAATTGATATCAAAACGTTGTTCGAATACGTTTTTATCTAGCTCAAAATGGCAAATAAGCTGTTTTATCACTGCGGCTCTGATCTCATCGTCAGCACTTAACGTTATGCCTTTTGTAATAGCACATTGTTTATCTTCAAGTGCCTGATAGTACGGCTTCAAGTCTTTCTCATTTTGCAAGATCATATGACCAATTTGCGAAATAGAGGAGACCCCTAAGCCTAATAAATCGCAGTCACCGTGGGTCGTGTAGCCTTGGAAGTTACGGTGAAGGTGCCCTTCATTTTGAGCGATGGCCAATTCATCATCTGTTTTGGCGAAGTGATCCATACCGATGAATTGATATCCAGCAGTAGTCATTTGTTCTAGGGTCTGTTTAAAGATCTCAAGCTTTTCACCTGCACTAGGCATATCAGCTTCTTTTAATTTGCGTTGCGCTGCAAATCTGTCTGGCAGGTGGGCATAATTAAACACCGAAACCCTATCAGGTGAAAGCGCGATTAGTTGCTCTATCGTTTGCCTGTAGCTCTCTGCGCTCTGAAATGGCAGCCCATAGATCATATCCATGTTGATAGATTTAAACCCGAGCGTTCTCGCTTCAGTCAAGATAGCGAGCACTTCGTCTAGTTGCTGAGGGCGGTTTACTGCGGTTTGAACAGCGTCATTAAAATCTTGCACGCCGAAGGAGACGCGGTTAAACCCCAACTCATGTAGATGTTCCATCATATTCGGTGCAAGAGATCTTGGGTCTATTTCGATACCACGCTGTGCATTATTCGAGAAAGTAAAGGCGTTATTGAGCATAGATATCAGTCGAGTCATCTGCTCTGCTGTTAAAAAAGTGGGTGTACCACCGCCTAAGTGCAGCTGCTCAACGGTATAGTGTTTAAATAGCGGTGCCTTTGCTGCGATTTCTTGAGCTAAATAGTCAAGATATACATCGGCTTTAGATTGGTGGCGGGTAATGATTTTATTACAACCGCAGTAATAACAAAGCTGATGACAGAATGGAATGTGAATATACAACGAGAGTGTTCGAGAATTTGACCCTGTAATAGCTGCTTGTAGGTCGCTCTGTGAATAACCCGGTTCTAGCGATAGCGCTGTAGGGTAGGAGGTATATCTCGGGCCTGAGATATTATACTTGCTGATAAGGGAATCATTCCAAATTGGTAAATTAATCACGATACGCACTCTCGAGTTTTATTTGACGGTGCCAGTGTACTTTTTACCTACTTGGTGGAGTTTGCCTCAGATCAAAACACGCCGCGATTGCGACGTGTTTTAGCATGTAGACTAGAGTTTAAATTGATTAACGGTTGAGTTTAATGCTTTAGCTAAGTCATTCAAGTCCCGCGCCTCGTCAGCCAATACATTGGCATGGCTGGCTGTGCTGTTAACCAATTCATTGATTTGGTTAAGACTGTTATTGATATCTTCCGCCACGACGGTCTGTTGCTCGGTAGAAGTGGCAATCTGATGACTTTGGTCTTGTACTGTGGTTACAGACTCAGTGATTTCCTTTAACGCATCAAGTACAGCTTGAGTTTCTTCTACTGTACCTTCTGCACGGTCTTGTCCTTGCTGCATCATGACAGAGGCTTTTTGCGCGATTTGCTGTAAGCGTGAAATCATATTGCGAATATCGTCGGTCGATTCTTGTGTGCGGCTTGCAAGCGACCTTACCTCGTCAGCCACCACAGCAAAGCCTCTACCTTGTTCACCTGCACGAGCCGCTTCTATGGCAGCATTTAATGCCAGCAAGTTAGTCTGCTCGGCAATACCATTGATCACATCGATCACAGCACCAATATTACTGGTTTCTTGTTCAAGGCCCGCTACCACCTTCGCGGCTTCACCAATATGCAATGCCAACTCTGTCATCACTTCTTGCGCTTGCGACGAGCGTCCCGACCCTTCATTGGTAATGCGTTGAACGACATCTGCGGCTTGGTTGGTTTCCTGCGCATTGCGAGATATTTCTGTCACCGTGGCTGCCATTTCGGTAACTGCAGCACTGACGCTATCTACTTGTTCTTTCTCACGCTGGATTTCACTGTTGGTGTTATTGGAAACCTCACGTAATTGTGCCGATGCATTACTTAATTGCTCAGCCTGCGCTGCAGTATCTAGCATCATTGTTCTTAATTTATCGATAAACGTATTCATGTGATGAGCGAGTTG
This sequence comes from Pseudoalteromonas piscicida, assembly GCF_002744175.1. Lineage (GTDB taxonomy): Bacteria > Pseudomonadota > Gammaproteobacteria > Enterobacterales > Alteromonadaceae > Pseudoalteromonas > Pseudoalteromonas piscicida_B. Next base: position 134,719 of record NZ_NKHF01000007.1, on the reverse strand, counting down.
ACCTACTTCATCATGACTGGTGATCTCGATGCGTTTGGTTAAATCGCCCTCGCCGGTGGCAATATCACGCATAGTTTCAGTCAGGGCTACAATTGGTTTGGTGATCATCTGTGTTGCGATCAAGATCATGATGACAATAATCGCCAAGATAATGATTAACGCAGTAACCGTACTCATGACTGCTTCATCTACCGGTGCTTCAATCAGCGAGACAGGGATCAGTAGACCAACGTGCCAATCAAGTAAAGGGTTGTCTAGTTTTACATGGTCATAAACCACATAGTAGGCTTCTCCTTTAAAGGTAACCGTACCACTCCCTATTGGGTTACGCTTGATTGCAGCATTAAGCTCGGCAAAGCCAGATGTGTTGGTAAATTGTGACTCTAGGCCGTCTAGCCCTTCTTTGCCCTTAGGTCCTTCATCTGTCGTAGAAAGTGAATGTCCGGTGCGTTTGGATAAATGAACCACATTCAAGTCGCCATCGAGTAAAAAACCATAGCCTTCATCCTGAAACTTAATACGCTCCACCATATCATTAAGCTTGTTGATTTGTAGATCGACACCACCCATAGCCACAAGTTTGCCGCTGTCGTTATATATCGGTTGTCGGATAACCGCTGACACCGCGCCGGTATTGATATCGGTAGCGATTGGGCCAACATAGAGTTTGCCAACATCAAGTGTGTCTTGCCACCAAGGACGTTGATATGCGTAGTAAGGCCTACCGTCGGAATACGCTGAGGTGCGGTCGTTCTCTTTAAAATATTCCCCAGTGTTTGCCGAAGCGATAAAAGCTGACAGAATATTTTCGTCACCTTTTGCGATGCGGACTAAATCTTCATTCACTTCCTGATAGTCTTTATCACGAGTAAGATCAGCTCCGCGGGTATTATAATTCTCGAACCAATGGATGTTGTGAGGAGTAGAAACAAAGGTTTCAACTACTTTGCCGTATTGTCCAAAAAATGCTTCCATGGCGAGCTTTTCAGCCTGAATATAGCTTTGTGTTTCTCGCTCAATTCCATCTCTGGAAAGGGTCGCGATGTGACTCACGAAAAAGCTTGATGCAATGATCAATAATATGGAAATGGTGCCGCCGATCAGCAACAATATTTTCTTTCTAAGGGATAAATTCTCAAGCATGACAATTCTTATTTTTAGCTTATGCAAATGATAATAAGACCATAGATAAAAAGAGAACGCCACCGTTTGCGTTAACTTCTTTTACATAGATAATACAAGGTAATTCAAAGGATCAGGCAATATTCATATGAAAGTATTAAATCGTAGTGTCGTAGTATTAGGTGCTGGATGGCTAGGTGAGGCAATATGTCAAAAAGCGCAGTTGCAGGGATGGCAAATAGAGGGAACCAGAACAAAACCAGATCATAGCCATACTTGGTCTAGACAGTTTGTTTTGACGGAACAAGGTGCCATTAAACACTCTATCACGCTCAAACATGCCTATTGGATCTGTGCTATTCCACCCAGAGCAAGGCAGATTGAAAGTAATTATCTCGAAACCTTGGAGCAGGCTTTATCTCTTGCGAAGCAAATGTCCGCCGAAGGGTTCTTATTGTGCTCAAGTACTGGTGTCTACAGCACCGCAGAGGGGGAGTATGATGAACAAGGCGAATTGGCCGATAAATCAAACTTACGGGTCAATATTCTTAGAAGTGCTGAGGAGCTGGTGCTAAAAAGCGGTGGTAAGGTTGTACGTCTTGCCGGTTTACAAGGGCCAAACCGAGAGCCTGGAAGGTTTGTCGCGGGTAAAGCATTATCCAGTTCGGCAAATGGCAGGGTAAATATGGTACACAGAGATGACGTGGTTGCGGCGATAAACTGCATCGTTACGTACTGGCAGCAAGCGGCAGATGTTTATAATATTTGCTATCCGGCTCACCCGACGCGAGCAGCGTTTTATCAACGCCATTGTGAAAAACTAGGCAACCCACAACCAAGCTTTGCATCTTCTACAGTGCAGGCTCGTATTATCAAAGCCGAGCGTATTGCTGAGCTCGGCTTTGAATACCGTTATCCTATTTAACCTGTTAAAACACAACTGGTTGGCTAGAGCCTTATCCAAGTCTCAGGTTATTTAGACTGTGGAATTCAGTTTGATGGTAATAGCTGAGCCGGTAGTAGATGTGCCAGCGAAGCCTGTCCCAACAAACTATTTGCGTTTTCAATATCTGGGGCGAAATACCTGTCTTTATCATAGAAAGGCACTACTGCACGAAGAATTTGATGCGCCTGCGCAACTTTGTGAGATGGCTTAAGTGGCGCTCTAAAGTCTAGCCCCTGTGCTGCTGCAAGGTACTCTACCGCGAGCACGCCTTGAGTATTGTCGGCCATTTCCTGCAAACGCCTTGCCGCAAAGGTTGCCATAGAGACATGGTCTTCTTGGTTAGCTGAAGTTGGTAAGCTGTCAACACTGCCTGGATGTGCAAGGGTTTTGTTTTCTGATGCCAGCGCAGCTGCGGTAACCTGTGCGATCATAAACCCAGAGTTTACGCCGCCATTATTAACTAAGAACGGTGGTAGTTTTGATAAGCTAGAATCAATAAGTAGGGCTATACGTCGCTCTGCCAAGGCGCCAATTTCAGCAATGGCGATGGCGAGGTTATCAGCCGCCATTGCAATAGGTTCTGCATGGAAGTTACCGCCAGAAATAATATCACCAGCATCTGCAAACACTAATGGGTTGTCTGTAACCCCATTAGATTCAACGAGGATCACTTCAGCTGCTTGGCGGATCTGAGTTAAACAGGCACCTAGAACCTGTGGTTGGCAGCGCAAGCAATACGGGTCTTGTACTTTTTCACAGTCCACATGGGCGTCACTAATTTCAGAGCGAGTTTGTAAAATATCGCGAAACGCAAATGCAGTATCTATTTGACCTTGTTGACCACGAACTTCATGGATACGCGCATCAAATGGTGAACGACTGCCCATGGCGGCTTCTATACTCATCGAGCCAACTACACAGCTCTGCGCATAGAGATCTTCTGCTCTGAACAGGCCTTGCAGTGCAAAGGCAGTGGAGGCTTGTGTGCCATTTAGGAGCGCTAGGCCCTCTTTGGCAGCTAAGGTAAGTGGCTCAAGTCCAGCTATTCTTAAGCCTTCTTTGGCATCCATTAGTTCGCCTTGATGACGTACTTGACCTTCACCTAAAAGTGGTAAACACATATGCGACAATGGTGCTAAGTCACCGGATGCACCGACCGAGCCTTTCTTAGGCACACATGGATAAACTTCCGCATTTACTAGGGCCGCCAAGAACTCAATCACTTTAAGGCGGATCCCTGAAAACCCACGAGAGAGTGAATTGATCTTTAGCACCATCATGAGTCGCACGGTGCTATCATCCATCAGCTCACCAATACCTGCTGCGTGTGACAGGACAATAGAACGCTGCAATAACTCGAGCTCGTCTTTGGCGATTTTAGTGTTAGCAAGTAGGCCAAACCCCGTGTTGATCCCATAAACAGTGCGGCCTTCTTTAATGACTTGCTGAACTGTTTCAGCACTGCTTTCAATGGCTGCTTTTGCTGACTCATCTAAGCTGAGGTTCACTGGTTGTTGGTTGATTTGACGTAAATTACTAAGTGTCAATTGGCCAGGGATTAATTTTAGTGAGTACATACTTACTTTCCTTCCAGCATTGGTAAATCTAAATTTTGTTCTTTTGCACAGTCTTTCGCTATGTCGTATCCAGCGTCTGCATGACGCATCACACCAGTGCCTGGGTCGTTCCATAACACACGAGATAAACGCACATCAGCTTCGTCTGTGCCATCAGCAACAATGACCACGCCAGAATGCTGGCTAAAGCCCATACCCACGCCACCACCATGGTGTAGTGATACCCAAGTAGCACCACCTGCGGTGTTAAGCAAGGCATTAAGTAATGGCCAATCTGATACAGCATCTGAGCCATCCTTCATCGACTCTGTCTCACGGTTTGGACTCGCCACTGAGCCTGAGTCCAAATGATCACGGCCGATTACGATTGGTGCTTTTAGTTCCCCATTTTTGACCATTTCATTGAATGCGCGAGCTAGACGCGCTCTGTCTTTTAACCCTACCCAACAAATACGAGCAGGAAGACCCTGGAATTGAATGCGCTCGCGTGCCATATCCAACCAATTATGAAGGTGCGGATCGTCTGGGATAAGTTCCTTAACTTTTGCATCGGTTTTATAAATATCTTCAGGGTCGCCAGAAAGGGCTACCCAGCGGAACGGACCAATACCTTGGCAAAATAGTGGACGAATATACGCAGGTACAAACCCTGGGAAATCAAAGGCGTTTTCAACTCCTTCTTCTAGCGCCATTTGACGAATATTATTACCATAGTCTGTGGTCGCGGCACCGCGAGCTTGCAAGGTCAACATGGCCTTTACTTGTACTGCCATTGATTGCTTTGCTGCTTTCACGACCGCTTTTGGGTCTTGCTCGCGCTGACTTGCAGCTTGTGACATTGTCCAGCCTTGCGGCAAATAGCCATTTAATGGGTCGTGTGCAGAGGTTTGATCGGTCACTACATCAGGTGTAATGTTGCGCTCAACCAATTCAGCGTATACATCGGCTGCATTGCCAAGTAAACCTACAGAGACTGGTTGCCCTGCTGCTTTCGCTTCATCGATAATGGTTAATGCTTCGTCAAGGGTTGTGGCTTTTCGGTCGACGTAGCGAGTATTAAGACGAAAATCAATTCGTGACTCATCACACTCAACAACCAACGCGCTAAATCCAGCCATAGTTGCCGCGAGAGGTTGCGCGCCGCCCATTCCACCAAGTCCTCCGGTGAGGATCCATTTACCACTTGCATCACCATCAAAGTGTTGCTTAGCCATTGCCACAAAAGTCTCGTAAGTTCCTTGTACTATGCCTTGTGAGCCAATGTAAATCCAAGAACCTGCCGTCATTTGACCGTACATCATCAGGCCCTTTTTATCGAGTTCGTTGAAATGATCCCAATTAGCCCAATGTGGCACTAGATTCGAGTTAGCAATTAATACACGAGGGGCGTTACTATGGGTTTTGAACACGCCAACCGGTTTACCCGATTGCACTAATAAGGTTTCGTCTTCTTCTAAACGCTCTAGTGTCTCGACGATTTTATCAAAACACGCCCAGTCGCGAGCTGCTCGACCGATACCACCATACACGACGAGTGCATTAGGGTGTTCCGCCACTTCAGGGTCTAGGTTGTTCATTAACATGCGTTTTGCAGCTTCAGTTAACCAGTTCTTTGCGGTAATTTCTGCGCCACGCGGTGCGCGGATCTCACGGCTAGGATCTAATCTTGGGTTGTCACTCATTCTGCTCTCTCCTGTTGTATATACAACCTAAGTGAGAAGCCTAGTGGAAGCCATTGCTCAACTTCGCTTCGTTAGGTTGTGTGTTCATTTTTTACATAATAAATCAAGTTATTATGTATGCTGATGATGATGCAGTGGGTCTTTAGCCACGGCACATATTAGTTAACCTGAGCTTCGGATAATTAATGCCTTTTTAGCAGCCAGTTTTAGCGCTAACTGTGTTGAATTCACTTCCAATAGCCAGCTATTGACGCACAAATTCACCTTGTATGAAGAAATAACTTCTAGCTAGCGTGATATTACACTTTTGAGCTTATGCATTTTGGTTGATCAACTAACCTCATATCCTAAGTTCAGGTCATTTATTGTTTTTGTTTAAAGGTGAGGTGCCCACCTAATCGATATTTACTGCCCGGTGAAATAAGGCGTGCAAAACTGACGATGCCTTTTGCTGACCACGTTCGGCGGATCATTTGAAGGCAGGGTTCCTCGTTATAAAGCCCCAGCCATTGGCAAACCTCTTGTGATGGCATAATGGCTTCAACCGTATGTCTTGCCTCAGTCAGCGGAGCAACTTGAGATAAATACTCATGTGGAGTGATCTGTTCAAAGTTTTGATCAAGGTACTCAGGCGCTGAGAGCGGGTTTACGAAGCGTTCTTCAACTTGTAGTGGTTGTTCGTTTTCATTATGAACGATAACACTTCTGTACACTGGCGCATCGACTTCGACGCCAAGAGCAATTGCGATAGGTGCAACGGCAGCGATCAATTCTAGTGTTAATACAGTGCAAGTGTACTTACCATTGCGTGCATTAACTTCATCGGCGATATTACGGATCTCCAAAAGTGAAGACTGGGATTTAAAGCTTGCGACAAAAGTGCCTAGCCCTTGGCTGCGAGTTAAAATACCGGCTTCAGTTAGTTCGCTCAGCGCACGCCTTGCAGTCATTCGACTAACATTAAACTGATCTGCCAACTCATTTTCCGAAGGAACACGCTCATTTTCATGCCAGCGAGCGGCACGAATATTATCAATAATATGTTGTTTTATCAGCGCAAACTTTGGAATATCAGCCACTGTTGTTATCTCAAGTTGGTATTTATGTAAATAAAGATGGCATACTTCTCTTGTATATACAAGCATCCCTGATAGACTCAATTAATAAATTTATGGTGTCTAGCTGCATGAGGCTGATTGAGCGATTGCGGCCTAATTAGCTTAAAGTGTTAGTAAATAACGAGCTAACGGCTGCAAGTGAATTCAATGTAGTTGGTGTTAATATCGGTTGTTAGCTGGGCATCTATGAACCTAAGTCTAGGTTGTTTACGTTGGCCAAAGCGCGGACAAAATTCAGATAGGAAACGATAATGTTAGAAGCAGATTTACTAATTATTGATGTTAACCTCGCAACGATGGATCCCGCTATTGATAGCCCTTATGGCGCCATAGAAAATGCGGCAATTGCTATCAAAGACGGTGAAATTAGCTGGCTCGGCCCACGTTCACAGCTCCCTGAAATTGACGCCTTAGCGACTCCTATCCATAAAGCGAATGGCCAGTGGTTAACCCCAGGCTTAATAGACTGTCACACGCATATTTTATTTGCAGGCTCTCGAGCTAATGAATTTGAGCAAAGACTATTAGGGACATCTTATCAGGAGATTGCAGCACAAGGTGGAGGGATAGCAAGCACAGTTACAGCAACTCGGTTGGCTGACAGAGAAACTTTATATGTTAATGGTAAAGAGCGCTTGAATAGTCTGCTCAAAGAAGGGGTGACAACGGTTGAAAGCAAATCAGGTTATGGCCTTGATGTTGAGAATGAAATCAAGCTGTTAGAGATTAATCAGTTGTTAAGTGAGCATCACCCTATTGATGTACACAGTACGTTTTTGGGGGCGCATGCTTTACCTTTAGAATACAAAGACAATAGCCAAGCTTATATTGATTTAGTTTGTGACGAGATGCTGCCTTTGGTTGCTGAGCGTCAGCTGGCTACTGCCGTTGATGTGTTTTGCGAAAATGTGGGGTTCTCTTATCAACAAACCAAACAGGTTTTTGAGCGCGCACAAGCTCTTGGTTTACAGGTTAAATGTCACGCTGAGCAGTTATCCAATCAGCATGGTAGTGAATTAGTTGCCGATTTTAACGGGCTGTCGGCAGATCATATTGAGTATCTTGACGAAGCGGGTGTTGAAGCGATGGCTAGGGGAGATGTGACAGCTGTGTTGTTACCTGGTGCATTCTACTTTTTGAGAGAAACCCAGTTGCCACCGATTGAACTGCTTAGAAAGCACAAGGTTGCCATGGCAATCGCCAGTGATTTTAACCCAGGTACTGCGCCATTGTGCTCACTTAGACTCATGCTAAACATGGCATGTACATTATTTAGAATGACCCCTGAGGAGGCACTTCGGGGAGTGACGGCTCATGCTGCTCGAGCACTGGGTCTTGGCGACCGTGGGATGTTAAAAGTGGGAATGCGTGCAGATCTTGCGCTATGGAATATTAGTCACCCAGCACAATTAAGTTATCAATTTGGCGTTACTGACCTGTCAAATCTGTGGATCTTGGGTAAACTTAACCAGTAATGATCCTTTAATAAGCAACAAATTATGCTTTTGATTTCAACAGCAAGTGGCGGAGCCACGCAATTATTGCTGTCTGAAGGGATAACGCTACCTCTTACGCCTTTTATGGCGGGGATTGTCGGCGCACTTTTAATGGGAGCTCTAGCTTTGCTGCTACAGCGCTCTGAAGGAATGCTAAAGTTTGCTCATCTCAGCAGCGCAATTCTTGCAATACTACTTGCCTTCACAGGTCATGTTACGCTCCTATATCTACTGGCATTGAGTTTATTGCTGTATTTGTTTCACAGCCTTCAAGAGCAAAAAAGTGGGTTTTTGCTTATAAGTGCAGTGGCCATTGTCACTTTGGTGATGTGGACAGTATCTGAGTATATGTGGAAGTTGCCAGCGCAATATGCCGCTATCACTATTTTAAGCATGTATGTGTTGCTACTAGGTTATCAGGCTTACACCGTTTCGAATGAGAAAGACCAAAATGATCATGACGAAGATCAGGGTGAACATGAGAGTCTGGGCTTACCTGGTCGACAAAGCTTTAAACGTGCATTTAACGAGTACCGCCAAACAGAGAGCAGTCCTTGCATGTTGGTACTGATCCGCTTGATGGGGTTTGAACAAGTTAACTTCCATTTAGGGCGTGAGTTTGGTGATTTACTGTTAGCACAGTCAGCAAATCGCATAGCACAATGTTTGCAGTCAGGTGACGTGATGGCTATCACTCATGGCAATGAAACCGCTAAAATGGCCCACCTTGGAGGCCTAAACTTTGCCTTCGTCTGTTCATTAAAGCATGGTAGGCATTTTCACGAACAACTAATTGAAGCAATCTCAAATAGTACACTCAAACCTTTTAACGTTGGCAGTTGCACGTTAGAGATAACGATGCGTGCAAGTTATGTGAACTGTGACGAAGAAATGGGGCAGTTAGAAAATCTGATTTCGTGTGTTTTTCTCGCCCTAGATACGCAAATGGCGGAACAAAAAAACAGTCATCAGCAAGTTGTTCCTTATCAGCAGCGGATGCAAATTCATCGCTTGGAGCAGCAAGTCAGGTTATCAGAGCTTGCCAAGCTCAACTTTAGGTCTGAATTCGAATTATACTTTCATCCAGTTGTTCGTCATGATGACAATGGGATCGAGTTTGTGGAATTGTTATTGCGCTGGCAGCACCCAAAACAAGGTATTTTAAGCGCTAATGAATTTATTGATGATATCCGGTTGGTCGGCTTAGCGGTTCCCGTGGCTGAGTATGTATTTGAACGCGCTTGTGAAATAGCGCTTGCCTTGAAAATGGAACAGATCAGCGTCCCCATCAGCATTAATGTTTTTGGTACAGAGCTATTGAGCGAGAGCTTTATCGAGTTTATTGACTACACTATGCTAAACCACCAGTTAAACCCCGGTGCCATTATCATTGAGTGTCCCGCGAGTATGTTGGCCGAATTGGATGAGCAAGAAACTGCCATGATCAGTCGCTTGCAAAACCTAGGTATCAAAATGTGTGTTGATAGTTTTGGGGATGCGCCTTTGGTACTTGCAAAGTTACCAGCCTTACGTTTTGAATATGTCAAACTATCAAGAAATATGACTCAAGCCCCAGAAAACTTGGGCCATACTAAGTCACTAGTGCGGGGCATCGTTGAAATGCATCAACAAAAGGACTGCCATGTCATTGGCGAAGGGGTTGAGACTCTTGGGCAATTAGAATTTGTTAAAAGCATTGGTACTGTTGCTGCACAGGGGTTTTATTTTTCGAGGCCACAGAACAGTAATATTTTGATCAGTTGGCTGAAACAACATCAGCCACAATAACTTGTTGGTGTGTTTATTACTCTTGTAAGCGGGTGCTCAAATAAGCATTTGCTAAGTTAGTCAGTATTTGACCACAATGGGCTACACCAGCAAGCTCGCCAAGTGGGTGTCGAGCGGGAGCTGCTTCACATAAGTGTAAGTATTTGGCATTGCGGTTGCTGGCGGCACGATATACAAAGTACTCGGCATCGTCACTGGTAAACCCTTGATAGGTAAGGGCGCTGGCTGGCATACCAACAATGGCGTCAACATCTAACTCTACCCCTAGTGGTAGGCTATGTGGTATGGACGTGAGTGCTTTATCAAGCGCTGCTGCTAAACTCACTGTACGTCGTGTTTTTATTGCTTGGTAACTGGTAAAATCAAATCCGGCATCATGTAATTGAGCAAGAATCGTTTGGTTATTCTTATGCTCATGCAAGCCGATAACATGGTAATGAGATAAACTCCCAGCATGGTGGGCATAACTAAAGCCATTGCCGCTGTGTCTCCCTTCGCATGCCCTAAAATCTGCATGAGGATCAAAGTTAATCGCCCCAGCCGTTTGTTGAGTTGCCTCAAAATGCGCCTGCAAAATACCGAATGCGTTATTATGCCCGCCACCAATGATGATTGGCTCAAGCCCCGCAGCAAAGATAGGTGCTAGGGTTGCTATAACTTTCTCATCGATATCTGCACAGAGATTTCTGAGTTGAGTTAACTGCTGAGGATCCGCATTATCCAACTGCGCGGCTGTGGCTTGGATCGCTTGTATATCCACTTCACCGAGCAGCAATATTTTGTCGCCAGATAAAAATTGGTTGTTTGGTTGATTGAGAAAGCGTTTCAAAAAAGCTTGCCAGCCAAGCTCTGCACCACCTAAACCACAATTAGCACGAGGGCCAATATCTTCAGGGATACCGAGTAGTACATATCGGATCCCAAATTGGGCTGCATCCCGTAAAGAAGCCGCATAGCCATGACTACATTGTAAAAAACTGATGCTTTGCCAAATACGAGTTTCCCCGTCTCTAGCGCTGACTAATGCTGTTATGTCACTTTCATCATAGATACGAACTGCTGTATTCATGGCTGTCACTGCTGGTGTTTAGTTATCTTCGCTATCTTCTTCTAAAATCAGTTCTTCCGCAGAGATGATTATTCCCGTTGAGTCTGCATAGACAAAATCATCTTCGTAAAAGGATACGCCTGCGAAATTTACCGGAATGCCGACTTCTCCGCTACCACTGCTATCGGCGGCGACGGGAATAGAGGCGATGGCTTGAATACCGATATCACTTTCTTCCAACTCGTCAACGTGGCGCACCGCACCATAGACAATAATGCCTTGCCAATTATTTTCCACGGCTAGTTCGGCCAAATCAATATCGACGAGTGCGCGACGAGTTGAGCCACCGCCATCAATTAACAATACGCGTCCAGTTCCGTCTTGTTGCAGTACATCTTGGATTTGCTCATTATTTTCAAAACATTTAACTGTTGTAATACGGCCGCTGAATGATGGCTGGCCGCCAAAATTGATGAACATAGGCTCAAGCACGTCAACCACGTCAGCGAAGTGGTCGCAAAGATCAGAAGTGCTGTATTCCATATTGAATCCTCGAATATTGATTGTCGTTAACCAGTATACTCTCATACTTGTGCTTAGCAATGCTTTGATTCAACTTACATATTTGTGTCTTAAAAGTGTCACCCATTTGTTATTTTGCTCTTCTATGCTGATATTGTGAGCAATTAGGCGTGACGACGATGATGAAAGCAAAACTAGCAGAGCTGGACACGGCATTATATTTTGTGGTGTTTTGCCCTAAACCAAGAAACTGGTTTAGATTGATAGCATTGGGGCTTTCCAAAAGCGGCAACGGCGGGCTTTATGTGCTGGTGGCAATAGCATGTGCCATATTTTTGGAGCAATTAGGCCAACAGTTTGCATTGACTGTGATATTGGCGTTTGCGATCGAGAGGCCGCTTTACTTCTACCTAAAAAACCGCTTTGCGAGATTGCGACCCTGCGACTGTTATGCAGTAAAAGCACTACTAACCCCTAGCGATAAATTTAGTCTACCTTCAGGGCATAGCGCAGGTGCTTGGTTATACGCAACTTGTCTGATAGAGCAAATACCTGTGGCGGCTGTGCCGCTAATGATCTGGGCCGCTGGTGTGTCATTGTCACGAGTAATTGTAGGTGTGCATTATCCACTCGATGTGGTGCTTGGCGCTGCTATGGGCGTTGCCTGTGCAAGCTTAGCGATAGTAATATTAGGAATTGTATGAAAATACTATATGGTGTTCAAGGAACGGGAAATGGCCACACCACTCGTGCTCGAGTAATGGCAGCTTGCTTTCGCAACATGGGAATAGAGGTAGACTACTTCTTTTCAGGCCGTCCTTCAGAAAACTACTTTGATATGCATGACTTTGGTGATTACCGTAGTTGCCGAGGTTTATCGTTTGTGACTGAGCAAGGTCAGCTAAATCGGTTGAAAACATTTAAATCATTAAAATTTGGTGAATTTATTCGAGATGTTAGGCGACTTGATGTCTCAAAATATGATTTGATTTTTAATGACTTTGAACCTGTTACTGCATGGGCTGGTAATATGGCTAAAGTGCCAGTTATTGCCATGAGCCATCAAGCTTCATACCTTTACAATGCTGTGCCACAGTTTGCAGTCCAACCATGGCACAGAGCGTTGATCCGTTACTTTGCCCCTGCGGATATTCACTTGGGAGTACATTGGCAGCCCTTTGATAAACACATTATTCCTCCTTTTATCCCGTATGAGGCAGAGCGAGACCAGTGTGCATCGATCACTAATAAGGTATTGGTATATCTTCCTTTTGAAGCTCTGGATAATGTGATTGAATTGCTCAAGGACTTTCCAGATAAAGAGTTTTATTGCTATCACCCCGATGCTGAGAATGACTCTTTGCAGCATATTCATTTAAGGAAGCCTTGTCGAGCAGGCTTTATTCAAGACCTTAAAAACACCAGTGGAGTTATTGCTAATGCTGGTTTTGAGTTGTCGAGTGAGGCATTGAAGTTGGGTAAAAAGTTGCTGTTAAAGCCGTTAGCGGGCCAATTTGAACAGCAAAATAACGCGCAAACTTTAGCTCAGTTAGGACATGCTCAAGTTATGAATTATTTGAATGCAGGTGCGTTAGAAGAGTGGTTACATACAGAGGCGACAGCATCCTTTTATTTTCCATCGGATCCCAGCTTATTGGTGGAGTGGCTAGTGAGTCGTCAATGGCATGATATTGACTCATTACACAATCAGTTATGGCAAAATGTAAACAATATGTTTATAAGGGCTGCTTAAATATATTATTTTGTAATATACACCCGCAATAATTACTGACTTGTAGGTAATCTACTAAGGCTTCTACTATAATGTAGCTGAGTGATTAATATTGTGGGTAAGCCAATGGCGGTATTAGAAAATCTGACTATCAGACGTCGTTTGCAATTGAATGCATTAGTGGTAGGGATTGCCTTGGTTGTTATGTTAGTGATGATTATGTACGAAGCTCGTACTATGCTGAAGTTGAATCAAACAATTCAATATGCAGAAGAGCTCGATATACATGAACTAGCAATGCGAAAGCATGAGAAGAACTTCCTCTTTTATAAGCAAGAAGACTCTCTCGAGCTGTTTGAGAATGAATATCGTCAACTGCAAACTAAGCTAGACGCGTTACAAACCACGTTTAGAGATTTTGGTATTGATTTAACCAGTACCAACGAACTTGAACGGTTAGCAAAAAGTTATTTTGATGATTTTCAAAAGGTGGTGCAATTACAAAAAACCATCGGATTACACCCTAAAGATGCCTTGTATGGTGAACTACGAGCTGCGGTGCATGAAGTAGAGACCTTATTGAAAGAGCAGCAAAATTACCAGTTGCTAGCGACCATGTTACAACTCCGCCGAGCCGAAAAAGACTTTATGCTACGTTTAGATGCAAAGTACTTGAAGCGTTTTGATGATCTTGTCGGGCAATTTTCACAAGAGATTAAGGGCGCTGGGTTTGCGTCGCAATATCAATCTCAATTACTTAGGCTGTTGAATGTGTATCAAACTAAGTTTTCGGGCTTAGTTCACGCACAAGAGAAGCTTGGTCTAGATCTCAATAGTGGAGCGCTTGGCAAAATGAAGCAGAGCGTCGAAAAGAGTGATGCTTTGGTTACAACTGTGGTTGATCAGTCTAAAGCTGCCATTAAAGAGAATGTCGAGCAGACACAAATGCTTGCCATAGGAGTGTTTGTTAGTGCTGGTATTATTGTGATGGCTTTGGTGCTTTCAACCAGTCGTTCAATTATTCAACCTGTCGAGCGAGTGTATCAAACAATTGAGCGGATCCGCCGAGATAACAACCTAAGCCTGCAAATAGAGCAAAGTGGTAATGACGAAATCACCATAATGACTCGCGACTTTAATAGCTTAATTTCTGACTTTAGAGATCTTATTGCCGATGTCAGTGGTGCATTATCGACGATTAATGAGGCGACCAATCATCTAACAGAAACAACTGCACAAACAAGCTCAGGCATGGCTGAGCAATTGCATGAAGCCGATATGGTCGCAACAGCTGCAACGGAAATGCAGGCAACGATCCAGGATATATCTCACAACACCGGTGAAGCCGCACACAAAGCTGAAACAACGAATGATAATGCACAACAAGGTCGCCGAGAAGTGACCGCCACAATTGAGCATATAATGCAGTTGTCTGAGTCATTAGGAGGCGCTTCCAATGTGGTTGCTCAGTTAGAGCGTGATGGTGAGACTATCGGGTCGGTATTGGATGTTATTCGTGGTATCGCAGAACAGACTAACTTATTAGCATTGAATGCGGCAATTGAGGCTGCGCGTGCTGGTGAGCAGGGCCGTGGCTTTGCAGTCGTAGCCGATGAGGTGCGTTCGTTGGCACAACGTACTCAGGATTCGACACAAGAAATAGAAAGCATTATTTCGACCTTGCAGCAACGTACTCGTGAAGTCGTTAATATTATGGAGCAATGTCGCGAACAAGGTAATGAGAGCGTTTCTCAAGCCGAGAAGGCTGGTGAGCTACTGAGTATGATCACGCAAGATGTACAAACTATCATGGAAATGAGCACCCACATTGCCACTGCCATTGATGAGCAAAACCAGGTTGCATCAGAGGTGAATAAAAACGTGGTCAAGATCAGAGATATTGCCCAAGGTGCCTCTGAGCATGCTCACTCTAACGCCCAAAGTAGTGAAGAGGTGGCAGAGCAGGCAAGGGTATTACACGAAGCTATCGCCAAATACAAAGTATAAATCGCATAAGCTATGCGGCTCTAATACTAATTTGCTTGATCAAATAACCAGGGTTTGGGGTAACAACTTGTTCTCTAGCAGTTGTTATCCCTTATACCAAATGCATGAAGTAAATGCGCTATTTCACCCAAGAATAGCTTTACTCAATATTTGAGTTTAAAACCGCCGTGTGGAAATGAAATTCAGTTAAGGAACAAACTTGATTGGTACGCTATCTCTTTGCGCTTGCTGCTTTGCTACCGCATCTTGATATTCCTGCCAGAGCTTGTCGCGCTGTGAACTCAGGGTATATAAATACTGCCAGCTATAAAGTCCGGTGTCATGTCCATCATTAAAAATAATACGTGCAGCGTAGTGGCCAACAGGTTCGATTGCCTTTATAGCAACGTCTTGTTTGTTCAATACCAGCTGCTTTTGCTCAGGACTATGCCCTTGCACTTCTGCTGATGGTGAATGTGTTCGTAAAAACTCTGCGGAAAGCGTAAAGCAACTTTCATCCTCAAAATAAACATCAAGTACTTTACTAATTTTGTGGTAATGGAGTTTGGTAACTTGGTACATAAATTATGACTCAAAGAAAAGCGGAGTCTTGCTCCGCTTCTGATGTTCTTTTACAGGATGAAACGACTTAAGTCTTCATCTTGGACCAGCATGTCTAAGTGCTGTTCAACATAAGCTGCATCAATCGTTAGCGTGTCACCTGCTTTTTCGCTTGCATCGAATGAAATCTCTTCCATCAACTTTTCCATTACAGTGTGAAGGCGGCGAGCACCGATATTTTCGGTTTTTTCGTTAACCTGATATGCCGCTTCTGCAAGCTTGACTATCGCATCATCAGTGAAGTCGATAGTAACGTCTTCTGTTTTCAGTAGTGCTTGCTGTTGCTCAGTTAAAGAAGCATTTGGCTCGGTTAGAATACGTTTGAAGTCACCGGCTGTTAGCGCTTCTAATTCAACTCTGATCGGTAAGCGACCTTGTAGCTCAGGAATAAGATCTGATGGTTTTGCCATCTGGAACGCGCCAGAAGCAATAAATAAAATATGGTCAGTTTTTACCATACCGTGTTTAGTATTGACCGTTGAACCTTCGATCAATGGAAGTAAATCACGTTGTACACCTTCACGGCTTACATCTGGGCCTGAAGATTCGCCACGCTTACAGATTTTGTCGATTTCATCGATAAATACGATACCATTTTGCTCAACCGATTCAATCGCTTGTTCTTTAAGTTCCTCTGGGTTAACAAGCTTTGCAGCCTCTTCTTCAATCAATAGCTTAAGTGCTTCTTTGATTTTCAGTTTACGGCTCTTTTTCTTGTCACCAGACATATTCTGGAACATGCTCTGCAGCTGATTGGTCATCTCTTCCATTCCAGGAGGTGACATAATCTCAACATGTGGCGCAGATTCCGCAATATCAATCTCAATTTCTTTGTCGTCTAACTGGCCTTCGCGCAGCTTCTTACGGAATACTTGTCGAGTTGACGAGTTTTCGTCTGATTGAGATTCACCCCACGCATCTTTTGCTGGTGGCAGTAGCGCATCAAGAATACGCTCTTCTGCTGCTTCTTCGGCGCGGAACTTAAACTTTTTAGTTTGCTGCTCACGAGTAAGCTTGAATGAAACTTCAACTAGGTCGCGAATGATGGTTTCTACTTCTTTACCTACATACCCAACTTCAGTGAACTTAGTTGCTTCAACTTTGATGAAAGGGGCGTTAGCGAGTTTCGCCAAACGACGGGCAATCTCCGTTTTACCAACACCGGTAGGGCCTATCATTAAAATGTTTTTTGGCGTAACTTCTGCGCGCAACTCTTCATCTAGTTGCATACGACGCCAGCGGTTGCGCAGCGCAATCGCAACGGCTTTTTTGGCTTTGTCTTGACCGATAATGTGCTGATCAAGCTCGTGCACAATTTCTCTTGGAGTCATTGCTGTCATGATGAGTCCTATTACAATTCTTCAATAGTTTGGAAATTATTGGTAAATACGCAGATATCGCCAGCAATTTTTAGGCTTTTCTCTACGATTTCTTTCGCACTTAGGTCTGTATTCTCAATGAGCGCAGTCGCTGCTGCTTGTGCGAAGTTACCACCACTGCCGATCGCAATGAGATCATGCTCTGGTTGTACAACATCTCCATTACCTGTAATGATGAGTGATGCTGTTTCATCGGCTACCGCAAGCAGGGCTTCGAGCCTTCTTAAAGCTCTATCGGTACGCCAATCTTTTGCCATTTCAACGGCTGCCTTGGTGAGATGGCCTTGGTGCATCTCTAGTTTTGCTTCAAATCGTTCAAATAGTGTAAATGCATCTGCAGTACCGCCAGCGAAGCCTGCTAGTACTTTACCATTGTATAAGCGGCGAACTTTACGTGCGTTGCCTTTCATAACTGTGTTGCCAAGTGAAACCTGGCCATCACCGCCGATAACCACTTTGTCATCACGACGAACACTAACGATGGTAGTCATAGTGATCCTTATTTGGGCCTGTGCCCGTGTAACTCAAGATTAGTAGGAAATATGGGTGGACTTATAAAAATCAAGTCCAGCCCCAGATCCCGCAGCCAAATATCCCAACTCGCTGTAATTTGTTCTTGTCGCTTTCGGCTAATCGCTTGGTATCGTAGGGGCCTAAACGAACGCGATACCACACTCCATTGCTGCCTTCTGTACGGCGGATCTCTGCAATTAACCCTGCAAATGCTACTTTGGCTTTCATTGCTTCAGCCTGACTATGGGTCTTGAATGAGCCACACTGCATTTGGTATGGACCTTTACTTTCTATCTCTTTAACTTCGACCTTTATTTCATGGTTCTTTATTTCTTCGATGAACTCAGGCGGACGAGGTTTTGGTTTTGAAGTTTTTTGCTCTGTAATTGGATGTGGGTTTTTCGCCTGTTCTACTTCTTGAGGATCGGCATTGGTTTTGATGTACCAAAGGCCATAAGCAAAACCGCTGATGAGTAAAATTGCGAAAACAGTAGCGAAAATGGGAAATTTACCTGACGAAGTAGGCTTGTCTTTCCCCTTGCCTTTGGGTTTCTTATTGATGTAATCGTGCTGTGCCATAGGTTACTTGATTTCTAATAGCTATCCATTGGATCTACATCTATGCTCCAGCGAACTCGATTCGCAGACTCATGCGTTGAAATATAACGCGCAAGTTGCGAAAGGTAATTCCGTAGCACAGTGCGTTGTTGTGCGTGTATATGTAATTGGTATCTGAACTTTCCAGCGATTCTCTCTAGCGGTGCTGGAATTGGACCTAGCAATTGTATACCAGGATAGGGGGTAGCTGGAACCAAATCCGACAAAAAGCGCAATACTGTATTGATATTGGTGGCCTCGGCGCGAATAATTGCCAAGTGAGCGAAAGGAGGTAGCATTGCTTCTTCACGCTCCTGAAGGGCATATCTAGCAAAATCACCATAGCCATTGTTAATAAGATCTTGCAATAAAGGGTGGTCGGGAAAGTGTGTTTGTAGTAACACTGTTCCTGCCTCACCAGCGCGGCCAGCGCGGCCTGCTACTTGTGTGATTAGCTGCGCCATTTGCTCGGTGGCTCTAAAGTCGCAAGAATAGAGCCCAGAATCTACATCTAAAATAATCACAAGATTGACGTCGGCGAAGTGATGCCCTTTAGCGAGCATTTGGGTGCCAACCAGAATACGAGCACCGCCTTGATTAATTTCGTCAAGGGCACTTTCAAGGCTGCCTTTACGACGTGTTGAGTCTCTGTCTATTCGGGTAACTGGTATATCAACAAAACGCTCTGTTAAAAAGCCCTCGAGCTGTTCTGTGCCAAGCCCTGTGGGCATAATTTGCGTGCTGCCACAATCGGGGCACTGTCTTGGTACAAAATCTTGTTCACCACAGTGGTGGCACACCAAGCGGTTCATATTCTTGTGATATGTCGCGCTGGTAGAGCAATGTTTACAGGTATTGAGCCAGCCACATTCGTGGCACATGAGCGTTGGTGCAAAGCCGCGTCGATTTAAAAACACCATAACTTGCTTGCCGCGAGCGAGCGTTTTTTCCATCCAATGTAGGCTCATTGGTGAAAAGCCACCCTGTTCAGGTTGTCCCTTCATATCGACAAGATGAAACTGATTATCATGCTGAGTTTGTGCTCGTTTGCTCAGTGTCAGCAATTGATATTTGTTGGTAATGGCTTTATGAAGTGTTTCTAGCGCAGGTGTTGCTGTGCCCAAAAGAAGCGGGCAGTTGCTTTGGTGTGCACGAAATGCTGCAAGATCTCTGGCGTGATAGCGCAGACCTTCTTGCTGCTTAAATGAGTTATCATGTTCTTCGTCAACAATGATCATGCCTAGCTTTTGAAAGGGCAAGAAGATAGCTGAGCGCGTGCCAATGACTAGCGCGCTAATGCCTTTTTCCGCTCGTCGCCAAGTATGGAGGCGATCGTTATCGGTTAAGTTTGAATGCCATAGGTCTATAGGTAAGTGTTTAAAACGCTTTTTGAAACGATTAACGGTTTGCGGTGTCAGGCCTATTTCAGGCACTAATATAAGTGCCTGTTTCCCCGCCTTGATGATGTTTTCGAGGCACTGTAAATATACTTCGGTCTTGCCACTCCCCGTTACCCCTTCAATTAAAAAGGTACGGTAGCCGACTTGTGCATTTACGGCGCTGCAAATAGTGGCTTGCTGGTCGTTTAATCTAGGCTTTTCACCCAGCATTAACTCGCTTTGCGCCCAGTTGTTGTCATGCTCTATCGCTTGTGCAATCAGTCCTTTTTCTTCCAGCGCTTTAATGGTTTGATTGGTAAAGCCAAGCGCTTTTAATTCACTGAGTTTGATCCCACCTCCTTCGTATAATTGAGAAAGTAGTGCTTGTTGTTTTTTTGCCCGT
Source organism: Pseudoalteromonas piscicida (assembly GCF_002744175.1). GTDB lineage: Bacteria > Pseudomonadota > Gammaproteobacteria > Enterobacterales > Alteromonadaceae > Pseudoalteromonas > Pseudoalteromonas piscicida_B. The sequence continues at coordinate 114,810 of NZ_NKHF01000007.1, read as the reverse complement.
AGCGTGGGGAGCTTTTGGCCTTTTTCTGTCAGTCTAACAATAGGGACCTGGGTTTTGTCTGGGCTCCCTCCATCTCTTAATACGGCAGGTAGAGCGGTAAAGAGTGTATCGCCAATAGGGTGGCAGTAATACTGCGAAACAAAATGCAAAAAAATGAGCTGCGATTGGGTAAATACAGGCGTACTGTCTAACACTTCAATGACAGGTTTTAGTTTGTCTTGTGGTACGTCGGTACTGTCTTTTATCGCGATTGCAATGGCGGTGGCGCGGCGGTTAGCAAAGTTCACGGTGACTCTCATTCCAGGCTCAACTTGCATGGTTGGTGCGAGCAGATAGTCGAACGTTCGGTGCAGTGGCAGCTTTAAAGCTACTTCAAGGATCAGCATGTATTACAGTTCCATAACGTGAGCGCAGGGACGAAGTATATACCTAAGGTGGTGTGAATTGAAAACGCAGACAGAGAGGTATAGAAAAAACTCTGAAATATTGCTTGTAGATTGTTCAGTTAACCACTAAAATACGCGTCCACATTTTTGTATAACTACGTATGGTGCCAGACTTCGGGTTTGGAGAGCGATACGGCCTTAACTAGAGGTTGCTATGAAAGAAGGTATTCACCCTAATTACGAGACGATCACTGCATCGTGCTCTTGCGGTAACAAGTTCGAAACTCGTTCAACGCTTTGTAAAGATATTCACCTAGACGTATGTTCTGCATGTCACCCGTTCTACACTGGTAAGCAGAAGATCCTTGACACAGGTGGCCGTGTTGATCGCTTTAACAAGCGTTTCGGTGCACTTAGCAGCAAGAAGTAATCTTGTTGGTCTAGTCGGAAAAAGCACCTTAGGGTGCTTTTTTTGTGCCTGTATTTTTACTCCGCCTTCGCGCACTCTTCTTTTCCTCTTGCCAAGTTGTTCCTTCCAAATATAAAAATCTGTCAATTTGGCAGTAAATCTTTACTCTTGCTGAGAGTGGAGTAAAAGCTCTATTTCGCTCGTTGATATTGAATATTTATGAGCTTAAGTTGTGAAAATAGCGAAAACGAATATAGTTATTGATATCGAAAGAAGTGAGTCTACTATGCATAAAATCGGGATATATGCGGTTAAGTGTCGCTATATTGTAGTCAAAGTTGATAAAGTTTCCGTTTTTCGTTTTTTATCTTAGGGTTTTTACATCTGCATTAATTTTCACCATGTTAGGGCGCTTTTTAGCTCATTTTCTTTGCCGTTTACCCAGCTTAATTGTGAAATTTTTCTTAAAATTGGGCTTATCTTCTCGGAAAATACAAAAAATAGCGGGTCCAGTGGATAGACCTGATTTTACTTGAATAATGAATAAAACTCGGTATTGTGTGAATACGGTCGATTAACTATATGTCCTATTGACATACTGCGCATAGCATTGTGCTTTAACGCTGTGTAATGTCGTCGCTCATATAGTTAATCGCACTGTCTGTGGTTGTAGACATCGTTGAGCAACCAACATTCAGAATGCGAACGTTTACCACACTCTCACATTAACTTCGTAGGAAAATATCGCGCCATGACAGACTTTCGTCAACAAGCTCTAGATTATCACGAGAAGCCCGTTCCAGGTAAAATCAGTGTTGAACTCACTAAACCTGCCGAGACCGTCAAAGACCTAGCACTAGCATACAGCCCAGGTGTTGCTGAGCCAGTACGTGAAATCGCGGCAGATCCGGCGAACGCCTATCGTTATACTGGAAAGGGCAACATGGTTGCAGTGATCAGTAACGGAACCGCAATTTTAGGTTTAGGTAACTTAGGTCCATTGGCTTCTAAGCCTGTTATGGAAGGTAAAGCTTTGCTATTCAAGCGTTTTGCTGGCCTTGACTCAATTGATATCGAAGTAAAGCACAACACGACGGAAGACTTCATCAACACAGTTGCAAATATTGCAGATACGTTTGGTGGTATTAACCTAGAAGATATCAAAGCGCCTGAATGTTTTGAAATTGAACGTGCCCTAATCGAGCGCTGTGATGTGCCTGTGTTCCACGATGATCAACACGGCACTGCAATCGTGACAGCAGCTGGTATGCTAAATGCGCTAGAAATTCAAGGTAAAGATATTCATGATGCCATCATTGTGTGTTTAGGCGCAGGTGCTGCGGCTATCGCTTGTATGGAACTCCTAATTAAATGTGGTGCACAGCGTGAACACATCTATATGTTAGACAGAAAAGGGGTTATCCACACTCGCCGTGATGACCTCAACGAATACAAAGAGTTGTTTGCAAACAATACAGATAAGCGCACACTACAAGACGTTATTGCCGAAGCCGATGTCTTTGTTGGTGTATCTGGTCCTGATTTATTGTCACCTGAAGACCTTAAGTTGATGGCTGATAAACCAGTGGTATTTGCTTGCTCTAACCCAGATCCTGAGATCAGCCCTGACGTAGCACATGGTGCCCGTGACGATTTGATTATGGCAACGGGTCGTTCGGATTATCCAAACCAAGTAAATAATGTTTTATGTTTTCCGTTTATCTTCCGCGGTGCACTAGATGTCCGTGCTACGGCCATCAATGATGAAATGAAGATCGCAGCGGTTGAGGCGATCAGAAGCATTGCAAAAGAGCCTGTGCCGGCTGAAGTTTTAAAAGCAGCTGATGTTGATAGCCTTGAGTTTGGTGCCGAGTACATCATTCCAAAACCGATGGATCCGCGTTTGCTACCACGTATTGCAAAGGCGGTTGCGACTGCGGCTGTTGAGTCTGGCGTAGCGCAAATCGAGATGCCTGTGGGCTACATGGAATAATATCACCTTTTTTGTGCTACTTGAGGGAGGCTAGCAGACGCTAACTGCATTAAAATTTTGGCTTTAGAACAACTAAATAGCAAATTTTTTGCCTAGTTACTAAAGCTATTTCTGTGCTTCAAGTTGCGCATTTACTTAATACATTTGGTATAAACTTGGTATGATCAACTTATCCCAAATATGAAAAAAGCCTCGATTGAGGCTTTTTTTGTCTGTATTTCCAAAGAAAATAGAAGAGTAACGATCACTCTTCGTTTATTTCTGGGATCTCTAACCCACGTTCTTCCATTATTTGTCTAACTTCTAACGGAATACGCTCTGGGTTGTCTTTCCTTAAGTCTTCATCACTGGGAAGTGGCTGACCTGTGAAAGCATGTAAAAACGCCTCACACAGTAGCTCACTGTTTGTGGCATGACGTAAGTTATTCACTTGACGACGTGTACGCTCATCAGTTAGCACTTTGAGTACATTCAGAGGTATGCTCACCGTGATCTTTTTTACTTGCTCTGCTTTTTTACCGTGTTCTGCATATGGGTGAATATACTCACCATTCCATTTTGCCATAATTGTGTACTTGCCTCAGTTACATCAATGCCAATATGACTGGGTTCTGATCTATTTTATTCAACTAAACCAGTAACACAGGGAAATCTTTACTGATAAAAGATAACACCTGATCTCGAACAGTTGAATAAACTAATCCGCTATAGCGAGATCAATGAATCTCTGCCATAGTTTTCAATAACTCAGTCGTATTAGCAACGCCTTAGAGTGGCGAAATTTTATCGGTTTAAAAAAGATAGTCAAATACTAGTTATTTAGCCATTTAGCGGTATAAATGTTTTGACTTCTACTTTCTCTTGCTCTAACCTTTTAGACGTCTAAACATCCAACTATCTAGGTGACCCTATGAGTCAAAGTAACAAATCGACGGTTGCAGTACGTCATGGCATAGAAGCAGATAAAGCACATGGTGCTGTAGTGCCGCCTCTTTACCTTTCGACGACCTATTCTTTTGCCGATTTTGATACCAAGCGCGACTATGATTACGGCCGCAGTGGTAACTTTAATCGTGATGTGCTTGCAGAAGCGCTGACCGAACTTGAAGGGGGTAAGCGTGGCATCATTACCGCAACCGGTATGGCGGCGGTTCACCTAGTTACTCAACTTTTAAACCATGATGATACGCTGGTGATCCCACATGATTGCTACGGTGGTAGTTACCGCTTATTTACCTCATTGGCAAAGCGTGGTTTGCTCAAGCTGGTGGTATTAGATTTAACTCAACCACAAAGTCTAGCAAAACTTGAGGAAATCCAACCTAAACTGGTTTGGATAGAAACCCCAAGCAACCCCATTTTACGGTTAACTGATATCGAAGCCGTTGTAACAGCCGCTCATGCTGTGGGCGCGTTGGTCGCAGCCGATAACACTTTCTTATCACCAGCACTGCAAAACCCTATCGCCTTCGGTGTTGATATTGTCGTACATTCAACAACCAAATACATTAATGGTCACTCTGATGTGGTGGGCGGTGCGGTGATAGCGCGGACACAAGAGTTAGGGGATGAGTTAGCTTGGTGGGCAAATAATATTGGTATCACCGGCGCGCCTTTTGACAGTTATTTGACATTGCGCGGTTTGCGTACATTAAAAGTGCGTCTGCGCCAACACCAAGAAAACGCGCAATTAATTGCACAATATCTAGAGCAATCACCTTATGTTAGTCAAGTGTACTATCCTGGTCTTGAATCACACCCGCAGCATGAGCTTGCGAAAAAGCAGCAGCTAGGCTTTGGTGGCATGGTAAGTTTTGATATTAAAGGCAATTTACAAACCTCTGCGAAATTCTTAACGTCGTTAAAGCAGTTCTCTTTGGCTGAGTCATTAGGTGGGGTAGAAAGTTTGATCTGCCATCCAGCGACAATGACACATGCTGGTATGGAGCCGCAGGCAAGATTAGAAGCTGGGGTAGGCGATACACTGATCCGTATCTCCGTTGGAATTGAAGACGTACAAGATTTAATCGCAGATCTTGAATCTGGATTTGCGTGTATTGATGAAAATCAGGCGACTGATGATGCTAAGTCATTCAAGCTAACGCCTGCACATACAGTAGCGTTGTGGTGAGTAAATGGCAAAAGTAGTACATAAGTTTGGTGGTTCAAGTTTAAGCTCTGCAGAGCGCTATCAGGCCGTTGCTAAGATAGTATTAGAACAGTGTCAGCCAGGTGACAGCGTGGTGGTTTCTGCCGCAGGTAAAACAACCAACACTTTGGTGAAGCTTTGGCAGAGTTTTGAGCAGCAAGATGCCCGTGCCTTTAACGATGTCTTGTTACAAGTAGAAAACCATCAGCGTGAATTAATAGATGCGCTGTTTAGCGGTGATCTACACGCTGTTTTGCTCAAGCAGCTTGTTAATGAGTTACAGGCCATTGCGCAAGGACGTGAAGCACGCACACTTCACTATGCCAGCCTATTGGCACATGGGGAGTTGTGGTCGGCTCGTATACTAGCTAATTACTTAAGCTCGCAAGGTATTGAAGCAAAGGACATTGATGCTAGAAAGTTATTTGTCCAACAGGACGGCGTATTACTGCATGCTCTGAATAAAGAGGCGTGCTATAACACGATTGGTGACAACGCTATCCATATTGTAACGGGTTTTATCGCAGCTAACAGCCAAGGTGAAACTGTGACTCTAGGCCGAAATGGTAGCGATTACAGCGCCACCTTATTGGCAAATTACATTGATGCTGCACAAGTGTCGATTTGGACGGATACAACTGGCGTTTTTAGTACCGATCCACGCAAAGTAGTCAATGCTATTAAGTACACTAAAGTATGCCGAGGTCAGGCTGAGTTATTGGCGCGTCTTGGTAATCCAGTATTGCATGCCAAAACACTTTCACCACTGAAAGATACCGATATTAAACTACAAGTACGAAGCAGCTTTGATCCCGAAGCGCTGGGCACTGAGATTGTCAAAGCGGGATACAGCAAAGAGAAGCGCTTTATCACGACCTTTGGACAGCTTGATTTACTGCGAGTTGAAAAACTAAATAATGGTGAAGTAAAGCAGTTGAGTCAACGGATCCAGCATAGTATCCATCATTTTATTAAAGGTGGAGAAGCACATCTATTGGTGCCATCTGAGTATAGTCATGTGGTTATTAACGCATTAGATTCTCGTGCCAATATTATCGAGTCTCAAGTTCAGGGGTTTGCGATTGTCGCACCAAGTCAAGATATTGCAGGATTGCATCAACAAGCGCTAGAGCTTCTAGATGATAACGCAATTGTGACTCGTTTTGTTTTGCAAGCACCTCACTATAGCTTGGTTTTAACCGATCAATCTATTGATAGTGATTTGCTCGCCATATTACATGAGCGTCTGGTCAACAAAGGCAGAGAGCTTGCTGTGATTGTTGCAGGTGTTGGTAATGTTGGGGAAGTGTTTATTGAGCAGTGCAAACAGCAGGTTGGTAAACTGAGTGAACACTTCGATCTCAAGCTGGTGGGTCTACTGCGCTCCAAGCAAATGCTGTTTTGTCCAAGTGGGCTCAATCTTGATTTATGGCAGCAGCAATGGCAAAACGAAGCCATAGAGTACAATGAAACTGAGTTATTTACTCGTATCAACGAGTTAGATTACGAGCATAAGGTGATTGTTGATATCACTGCGAGTGAAGGCTTCAGTGAGCTATATCCTAAGTTTATAGAACACGACTGCCACTTGATCAGCGCGAATAAATACGCAGGTACAGCCAAACAAAGTTGGTACTCGCAGTTACGCCAGCAGTTGCAAGAGCGTAACTTACTATGGCGTTACAATACCAGTGTTGGGGCTGGACTACCGATTAATTTTGCTTTAGCGGATCTACAAAATAGCGGCGATGAAGTTGTGAAAATTGAGGGGGTCTTCTCTGGTACTTTATCTTGGTTATGCAGTCGTTATGATGGTACTAAGGCCTTCTCTGAGTTAGTACTGGAAGCGCAAGCGCTTGGCTTTACGGAACCTGATCCGCGAGAAGATCTATCGGGCCGTGATATGCAGCGTAAGCTACTGATCTTGGCCAGAGAGCTAGGAGTTGAGTTAGAGCTTGATGATATTGAGTTGGAAGCACTCATGCCATCCTCACTGAGTGCAGGTTCATGGCAACGGTTTTTGGAGAACCGCCAGCAGCTTGATGATTTTTATGCGGCACATTACGCACAAGCCAGCGCCAACGATGCAGCGCTGCGTTACACCGGTGCGCTTGAAATTGCGAGCAATGGCAAAGTGTCTGCAAAAGTTGGCATTGCACAAGTACCAAATGGTTCAGCGATTGCAAACTTAACGCCTGGCGATAATATTTTTGTGATCCATACTAAATGGTACGAACAAAACCCATTGGTGATCCAAGGGCCCGGTGCTGGGAAAGAAGTTACAGCCGCTGGGATCCACTCTGATTTATTCTGGCTGACCCAAAACCTGAATTCAAAATAATACCAATTGATATAACGCCGATATCACATCATCTGTGATGAAGGCCAAAAAAGCCGATACATGTATCGCTTTTTTGGTTTAAAACAATTCTTCTGGGCTTGGAAGCGGCGCGGTATCGTCAAAGGGTGTGCCGCTATTGGTATCTAGCACATATTTGCTCGGCGCCGTACCTTGCTCAAAGTATTCAAACCGCGAGGTATGATCGTTCTTACGAGACAACAGCCCGGTTTTTAAATCAATCCTAGTTGATATTAAGCCAGGGGGCGGTTCAATAGGGGCTAGTGGCTCGTCTTTGAGCGCTTCACGCATAAAGTCTATCCAGGCTGGCTGAGCCGAGATAGCACCAGCCTCGGCACCGACTAGTTGGTTTCTACCTAGGTTGGCATTATACGCTGCACGGCCTAACGATTTACTAGCATCATCAAAGCCTACCCAAACGGTTGTCAGCACATTGCGATTAAAACCGGTGAACCAGGTATCAACAGAGTCATTAGTAGTACCAGTTTTACCAGCAAGATCGCGACGTTTTAACCATTGACCACGCCAACCTGTGCCACTCCAGCCGGTATCATGTTTCCAGCTTCCACCACCCCAAATCGCGCTATGCAGAGCATCGGCAATCAAAAAGGCATTTTGCTCAGAAATTATTTGCGGGGCACAGCGTTCTGGCCGCTCTTCTTGTTGCTGCTCATCGCAAACGATCAGTGGCTCAGCTGCACCCAATTCATTACCAAACGAGTCGGTAATTTTATCGATAAAGTAAGGTTCGATAAGATGTCCGCCATTGGCAAAAGTAGCCATACCTCGGGCCATTTCTATTGGTGTTAACGCAGCACTCCCGAGTGCTAAAGATTCACTGCGATTAATGTCGGCATCTTGGAACCCAAACTTCAGAAGGTGATCTGCGGCTTTATCTATTCCAACTCCTTTAATCAGGCGCACCGATACCACGTTTTTCGATTGTGCTAAGGCAGACGAATGCGGATTGGACCATTGTAAACTTCTGGACTATTTTTTGGACGCCAAGCCACGCCAACGCTTCTGTCCCAGTGGTTAATTGGCGCATCGTTAATGATTGTGGCAAGGGTGTAGCCATTTTCAAGTGCAGATGAGTAGATAAACGGTTTAATGTTAGAGCCTACTTGACGTTTAGCTTGTGTTGCACGGTTGTATTGACTCAACTCAAAGCTATAGCCTCCAACAATGGCCTTAACTCGACCATCTTGGGGATCGAGAGAAACCAACGCACTAGCCGCTTGCGGTAACTGGCTTAGCATCCAGCCATTCGTTTGTTTGCGAACAAATACCTGCATGCCCGGTGCCAGAATATCAGCGGTGGTCTTCGGTGGTAAGCTTTGTCGTCTTTCGCTAATGTATTGTCGTGCCCAGCTCAGGCCTGGCCATTGCACGGTAATTTGCTCGCCACTTTTGAGCAAAAGTCCGGCACTTTGCTTCGCAATACTTAATACGACAGCCGCTTTTAATGGGCCAATCTCATTGACTTTGTCTAGGCGACTTAATATTCCCTCATGAGTCAACGGAGATTCACTTTCTGCATCCCAGTAGGTGGCTTCTGGGCCTCTAAAGCCGTGGCGCATATCATATGCATGAAGATTATCTACTAGGGCATGTTGAGCGGCGAGTTGTATCTGTGATTCAACGCTGGTGTAGACTTTCATGCCTGAATTATAGGCCTTATCTGTGCCATAACGCTCAACCATATAAGCGCGAACCATTTCAGAAATATAAGGGGCATACAGCTCAATTTCAGCACCATGAAACTTTGCAGTAATAGGCGCTTGAGTGGCCTCATTATATTCTGATTGAGTAATGTATTTTTCTGCCAGCATTCGGCCGAGCACAACATTTCGGCGATGCTTAGCTCGCTCTGGATTGCGGATTGGGTTTAGCGCAGAAGGTGCTTTTGGCAGCCCTGCTATCATTGCCATCTCAGGTAAAGTTAATTCTGAGAGCGAGCGACCATAATATACCTGCGCTGCTGCACCAATACCGAACGCACGATTACCCAGCTCAATTTTATTCAAATAAAGCTCAAAAATTTCATCTTTCGTTAATAGCTGCTCAATATGCAACGCAATAAAGATTTCTTTGACTTTACGAATATAGGCTTTCTCTCGTGTTAAGAAAAAGTTTCTGGCAAGTTGCATGGTAAGCGTACTTGCTCCTTGTTTCTTTTCACCAGTGGTGATGAGCACGAGCGCTGAGCGAACAATCCCGATGGGGTCTATGCCAAAGTGGTCATAAAAGCGATTATCTTCTGTGGCTAAAAAAGCCTTTCGCATGGGGACTGGTACATCTTGCAAACGCACTGGGATCCGACGTTTCTCACCAAATTGATTGATGAGTTTTCCATCCCGAGTAAAGACTTGCATAGGAGTTTGTAATTGAACATCTTTCAAAACCTCTACACTTGGTATGTCAGATTTGACATAATAATAAAGGCTGATAAGTGTCAATACGCCTAAAAGGGTACAAACAACAGCGAATTGTAAAAATCTTTTCAATAATTTCACGGAATTATCCCTAGTTAGACTCCCAATTACAGGTAGACACTGCTAGTATATCTTGATTAAAAAACGATTAATATTTTTGTGTGCTAAATTTTTATAGTATACAGACTGAAAAGGAAACGAGCGCTTCACATGCTGAGCCAACTACTAAAAAAACAAGCACCTCTGATGATAGGGATCGACATCGGTTCTCATTGTGTCAAAGCTGTGTTGTTGTCAAAGACAAGTTCCAGCTACCGTGTTGAAGCCGTTGCGATTGAGCCTATACCTAAGGGTGCAGTAAATGAAAGGGCCATTCAAGACATTGAAGCGATCGGCAACGCGATAACTAAAATGAAGCGGCGCATGCCAAAACTCACGCAGTATGCTGCAGTTGCCGTATCCGGTCAGACCGTGATTACCAAAGTGATCTTTATGGATGTGTCATTAACGGATGCTGAACTTGAGTCTCAAATCGCCATAGAAGCAGATAGCTTAATCCCTTACCCATTAGATGAAGTCAGCTTAGATTTTGAGAAAATCGGAGTCAATGAAGCAGACCCGTCTAAAGTGAATGTGTTGTTATCTGCTGCTCGAACAGAAAGTGTCCAAGCTCGTGTTGGGGCATTAGAAGAGGCTGGCTACAAAACCAAAGTAGTTGATGTTGAAAACTATGCGCTGAGTCGCGCTATGGATGTAATTTATCCAGAACTACCGAATGACGCCTTCGACAAGATTGTCGCCATGATTGATATTGGTGCAGTGCTAATGTTGGTGAGCGTTATTCAATCGGGCAAAACCATCTACACTCGAGATCAGGTTTTCGGTGGTGAGCAATACACCAATAGTATCGTGGCTTACTACAATAAAACCTACGATGAAGCTGAACTGGCTAAAACTACTGGCGATCTGCCACCTAATTACACATTTGAAGTGTTAGCCCCCTTCCAAACCTCAATGCTGCAACAGATACGCCGAGCGGTGCAAATGTTTATGACCACCAGTGGCAAAGATCATATTGACTATATTGTGTTAACCGGTGGCACAGCGTTGGTTGAAGGATTAGACAAACTGCTGATTGATGAACTTGGGATCCATACCATCGTTGCTGATCCTTTTAACGAAATGGAAATTGCCCCTAAAGTTGATAGACATGTATTGCAAAAACATAAAGCGCAATTTGCACTAGCAACTGGATTGGCATTAAGGAGTTTTTCATCATGCCACATATAAATTTGCTGCCATGGCGAGAACAGCAACGACAAGCCTCACAACAGATTTTCTTATCCATCATTGCCGTTATTATTGGAACCTGCCTATTGCTTATGTATCTTGTGGGAAGCTTTTATGATGGTTTAAAAACGGGGCAGGAAATTAAAAATCGTTATCTAGACAGTGAAATTGCGTTACTCGATTCTCGCATTGTGGAAATTAATGATTTAAATAAACAAAAAGAAAATTTGCAGCGTCGTATTAGACTGATTGAAGAACTACAATTAAACCGCAGTTTGGGAACGCAAATTATCGATGAAATCGCCAGAGTGGTCCCCGCGGGTATTTACCTTACTAGCCTTGAGCGCAAAGATGACATGATCAAAGTCATTGGCCGCAGCGAATCAAACAACCGATTATCGCAAATGCTCAGGCAGGTTGAATCATCATACTTACTAGAACGCCCAGTGATCCAAGGGATAGTTGCAGGTGAACAAAGTTCGCAAATACTGAGTGACTTTACCATGCATTTTTACGTTAAGTCTCATGAAGACATTAACTTAGCCGATAAAGCAAAGTAGCGTGGAGGCATAGGTAGATGAACTTTGACTTAAATAGTTTAAAAGAAATAGATTGGAATGAGCTTGAACTTGACAACATAGGCCACTGGCCGTTTCCTGTAAAAGTTTTATGTACAGTATTGGTTGTTATCTTAATGATGATTTTGGGTTACAACCTGATGGTATCGAGTTCTATAGACCGCTATGAGAAAGCGGTGAAAAAAGAACAAGAACTAAGAACCAGTTATCGAATTAAGTATGCAAGAGCGAATAACTTAGAATTATACAAGCAGCAAATGATCGACATGGAAGCCCAATTTACTGAGCTACTTAGGCGTTTACCTAGCTCAAATGAAACGCCAGGGCTACTTGATGATTTAACCTATGTGGGTACTTCAAGTGGACTAACGTTCTTGAAAATTGGTTGGATGCCAGAGGTTCGCAAAGAATTTTATACTGAGCTACCGATTAAATTAGAAGTGATTGGCAAGTATCATGAATTTGGGCAGTTTGTAAGCAAAGTGTCTGAACTGCCGCGGATTGTTAGCTTACATGACTTTAGAATTGAAAACGCGGGTAATGGTGAGCTTATTTTCAGTGTTGTTGCTAAAACGTATCGCTATGAGCAAGGAGGTCAGCAATGATCCGAGTTTTGCTTAGTGTGTGTGTTTTGCTTTTTGTTACTGGGTGCAATGATAGCACGGCAGAACAAAAGGAATTTATTGACCAAGTGAAGGCAAGCTCTATACCTAAAATTGAGCCAATTCCTGAGATGCAAAGTTACGAGCCGTTTAAATATAGCGCCTCACAGTTGCGCAGCCCATTTGTTGCGCCACAACCAGAAGTCATTGAAAATAAAATGGTACAAATTAAAAATTGTCTACATCCTGACCCCGACAGAAGCCGTTATCCATTAGAAAAGTTCCCCTTAGATAATTTAAGAATGAAGGGAATAATTGCAAAAGAAGGTGGTCGCTGGGCGCTTATTGAAGCGGCAACACAGGGGCTATATCGTATTCAGCGTGGTGAATATATGGGGCTGTACCATGGAAAAGTGCTCAGCGTACAAGCCGATCACTTAGAACTATTAGAATTAATCCCTGATGGAACGGGATGTTGGAAAGAAAGACGAACTAAAGTGGAAATGTTAGAAGCGGAACAAGGTGGCTCGAGTGAACACTAACAATAACGAAATAAATTCAACGAAAAACGGCACTCGAACGATTTGGAAATCTGTGCTTGGTGCGGCTTTTGTCGGCCTTTCATCGATTGCTCATGCTATTCCTATGCTGTATGACGTCCGTTATAACCCAGTCCCAACAGGGGAAACGCAACTACAACTGGTTTTTGATGAAAAGCTCAGCAGTGAGCCTAATGTTCGAGTGGTAGGCGAAAACTCCAGTCTGGAGCTGTTTTTCCCACAAGCTGAATATGAAGAAAGTTTAAAATCATTAGCTATTAATAAAGCGGGTATTAAAGGGATCACCAGTGAGCTCAGAGACGGTGGCTTTGCAGTCGCCATCAATATGGATGAACTAAAGCTCTATAAGACGGAAGTGAAAAACAACTTGGTTATTGTTGAAGTTTCCGATAAGCCGATTGTCTCAGAGCAGGATCAAAGCGAAAAGGTGACTGCTTTTATCAACCAAATTCAGGCGATTGATTTTCGCCGTGGTGAAAAAGGTGAAGCAAAGGTCTTAGCGTTTTTAGAGCATAATCAAGCCGCTATCGATGTACAAGAACGAGGTGGTAAAATCATTGCTGATTTTCACCATATTGATATTGCTGAAGATCTACTCTACGAACTTGATGTACTTGACTTTGGCACTGTGGTGTCGCGCATCGAGACTTTTAAAGAAGAAAACAAAAGCCGTATTGTGATAGAACCTAATGCGGCGTTTAAGTTTACTTACCAGCAGCTAGATAACATCTTCACCTTATCGGTTGAAAAGGATGAAGGTAATAAAACCTTTGGAGATAAAAAGGAATACAAAGGTCAACCAATCACATTGAACTTCCAAGATATTCCGATCCGCTCTGTGCTACAAATTATTGCTGATACCAACGGCTTCAACCTAGTCACCAGTGATACTGTCTCTGGTAACATAACGTTGCGCTTAGATGGCGTACCTTGGGACCAAGCTCTGGATGTGGTATTGCGAGTAAAGGGCCTAGATAAACGAATGGATGGTTCAATCTTAATGGTTGCGCCATCGGAAGAGTTGGCAGCCAGGGAAGCCAAAGAGTTACAAGCGCGTCAGCAGGTTGAAGAGCTTGAGCCTTTGTATAGCGAGTATATTCAACTTAACTACGCGAAAGCGGAAGAATTTGCAGACTTACTTAAAACCGACATTAACTCTATTATTAGTCACCGTGGCAGTGTGTCGGTAGATAAGCGCACCAATACCTTATTGATTAAAGATACCTCGCGCAGTATTGAGAGTGTTCGTCGTATGGTCGAAACACTAGATGTACCGGTAAAACAAGTACGTATCGAGTCACGTATGGTAACGGTAGACGACACCGTTCAAGAAGACCTTGGAGTACGCTGGGGCTTTAGTGATCAGCAGGGAAGTGACGCGATATCTGGCACGCTTGAAGGGGCTGATGCTTTATCTAACGGTAATATTCCTTCTTTAGAAAACCGCTTGAATGTTAATTTGGGGGTGAAGGGGGTGCCTGCTGGTAGTATCGGTATGCATATCGCCAAGCTTGCTGATGGTACGTTAATTGACCTCGAATTATCGGCACTGGAGCAGGAAAACAAAGGCGAAATCATTGCAACGCCAAGTATCACAACGGCGAATCAGAAAAAGGCGCGGATTGAGCAAGGTACAGAAATACCTTATGTCGAAGCGTCTTCCAGTGGTGCAACAACAGTCAGCTTTAAAAAAGCGGTGTTGAGCTTAGAAGTAACACCCCAAATCACACCTGATAATAAAATAATTCTCGACTTAGTGATTACACAGGACACCAAAGGTGATACCGTGCAGACGCCAAATGGCCCAGCGACTGCAATCAACACCCAACAGATCCAAACACAAGTACTGGTCGAAAATGGTCAAACCATCGTATTAGGTGGTATTTATCAGCAAGAAGTAAAAACAGCAGTAAGTAAGATCCCAATCTTGGGCGATATCCCGTATTTAGGTCTATTGTTTAAGAACTCTCGTGACATTAATGAGAAGCGAGAATTGCTGATATTTGTAACACCTAAGATCATTCAAGACAGTTTATAGGCCCGTAACAGTAAAAGTATTGCGCTTTTTGCGCGGTTTGACTTGAAATTGTTCACGGATTACTGAGATAATCCCCTCCTTAATTTTGGGGCCAGGTCGTTAGGCGGGGTTTTATTTCAAATTTTAGAGTTCGTTTGTACTAAAAAGATATGGCTGAGAAACGTAATATATTTCTAGTAGGCCCTATGGGGGCTGGTAAAAGCACGATTGGTCGTCACATTGCAGATCAATTACACCTTGAATTTTTCGACTCAGATCAAGAGATCGAGCGCCGTACCGGTGCGGATATTTCTTGGGTCTTTGATATCGAAGGCGAAGAGGGATTCCGCAAGCGTGAAGAGAGCGTCATCTCTGACCTAACTGAAATGCAAGGCATTGTGTTAGCGACAGGTGGCGGTTCAGTGATCAGCAAAGAAGTGCGCAATAAATTATCTGCGCGCGGTATTGTTGTTTACCTAGAAACGCCAATCGAAAAACAGGTAGCTCGTACTCAGCGTGATAAGCGTCGTCCATTACTACAAACGAGTGAAGATTCACGTGACGTACTAGAGCGCTTAGCCGATGAGCGTGAACCACTATATAGAGAAGTGGCCGATCACGTTGTTCGTACGGATGAGCAAAGCGCTAAAGTAGTTGCAAACCAAATTATTGAAAAATTAGATTTCTAATAACAACACCGAAGGAGGGGAGCCATGCTTGAATTAAAGGTTGATTTAAACGAGCGCAGCTATCCCATCTTTATTGGTGAACATCTCTTATCGGATGAAGGGCGACTGAAGCAGTATGTAGGGCAAAGTCGTCCTGTTATTATCACAAACACCACCATTGCACCTTTATATCTAGATACCCTTCTTGCTGTTTTTGATGCGCAAGCGCCTTTGCATTTTGTGATCCCCGACGGTGAGCAATATAAATCACTTGAGTGGTTTGAGAAAATTTCGGCGTTTTTGCTTGAGCATAACTGCGGCCGCGATACTTGTCTGATTGCGTTAGGTGGGGGAGTTGTAGGTGACCTTACTGGGTTTGTCGCTGCATGTTATCAGCGGGGTGTGCCGTTTATCCAAATCCCAACGACACTACTTTCACAAGTGGACTCGTCAGTAGGTGGGAAAACCGCAGTAAATCATCCTTTAGGTAAAAACATGATTGGCGCTTTTTATCAACCAAAAGCGGTTTTTATCGACACCAAAACTTTGGATACATTACCTGCTAGAGAGTTCGCTGCGGGGATGGCTGAAGTGATAAAATATGCGCTTATTTACGATGCCGCATTTTTAGATACGTTAGCTGAGTTACATTCAGAGCTTAGTACCTTGAATACCCAAAGTCTTCAGCAGGTGATTTATAAGTGCTGTGCGATTAAGGCTGAAATCGTTGCTAAAGATGAAACAGAAGCTGGGTTACGAGCACTATTAAACCTCGGACACACCTTTGGTCATGCCATTGAGGCCGAGATGGGCTATGGCAATTGGTTACATGGCGAAGCGGTTGCCGCTGGTATGATGATCGCTGCAAACCTAGCTTGTCAGCGTGGCGCGCTAAATGCTGATGAGGTTGAGAAGATCCGCGATGTTATTGCGTTGTATCAGTTACCTACTGAAGCGCCCAGCGAGATGACTGGTGAGCAGTTCTTAATGCACATGCGCAAAGATAAAAAGAACAAACAAGGTAAAATTCGTTTTATTCTGCCAACGCAATTAGGTCAATGTACGTTGGTTGATGATGTTAGCGATGAAACCGTGGTAACTCTAATAGGTCGTTAAATGCAGTCGCAAATTTTACCAAGCAGAGCTGCGTTGGTAGATAGAATTGCTATGCAATTCGACTATGGGCAGAACCTAATCACTTTAGTGGGCTCGTCTGGACTTGGCAAAAGTTACTTGGCTGAGTCGTTTCTTACCGACAAATATCCAGATTTTAATAAAGCTTTTGTGAAGCTGAGTGCAAATACGCAAGAACTTGATGTTGTGCGCCAGTTACTTGAACACAGTTTTCGCAGCCCGTTGATTGACCAAAAGCTGTCGCTTAGCGAAAACTTTATGTTGCTCCATGATGAGCAGCCGTGCGGTCCTTGTTTATGGGTGCTAGATAATGTGCGACATCTAACCCAAGAGCTTGCAGAGCAGCTACAAAAGCTGGCCAAGTCCTCGCGAGAAACCATTTATATTCTGGCCACCGCACAACAACCACAGCTACTTCCTGAAAGTTTAGATATACATATCGAGCCTTTGTCTCTACTTGAGAGTAAGCGCTTGATGAAGATGTTTTATAAAGACCTACCGCCCGATGAAGATCCGATTTTCAATACTTTTGTGACGGAAGCCCGTGGCAATCCCAGTGTTTTACTTTCTTGGCAACCTGAACAACAGCAACTTAATCTTCGTGATAAACAAGTCAACAAGCGGGTTAAATCGCAGTGGCAATGGTATGTTATTGCACTGTGCTTGGTACTCACATCACTAATGGTGGCGCTGGTGTACAAGCAGGAAATAACCCGGTACTGGCAATCAGAAGATGCTCAAGACGCGGTTGCGACCGCAATGGATGCACAATCGGTGTTTAAAGCACTTGATAAGGAAAGTGAACAAAGTGAGGGGGTCATGGCACAGCCAAGTGATGTACCTGTCGCTACGGCTAATCAAGATGAAGTGATTGAACGGGCACCGGTGGATAGTATTTTATCGGCACTGACTGAAGCTGATGAAGCTAGAGCGACTCAAGATAGCCCAGCATCTTTATCTGAACAAGTAGAAGAAATTTCGCAATCTAATTTTGAGCGTGATGATCAAGTAGCACTGACCACCGACGAGCCCGAGTCAAAAGATATCAATGTATTATCAGGTAATGCTTGGTATTTGAGCCGTTCAGATGAAGAGTGGGTGATCCAGTTACTTGCAGTGACTGAAAATGAGATAGCAAAGGACTTTATAGCACAACATAGTGCAGTGCCAATGCAACAATTTACGGTGTTAAGAAACAACCGAACTTGGTTTGTGGTTACCTCGGATGCCTATGAAAACCTCGCCTTGGCAAAACAAGCAAAAGCACAACTACCCGATACGTTGCAAAAGGGACAACCATTTTTTAAGAGAATGAGTAAAATTAAACAAGAAATCACTCAGTCTCTCGGTAATTAGCCACATTTAGTGTAAAATCGCGCAACCACTCACGACATAGAACGAGCATGCAACAAAAGACTAGAGCCTTCTTAAAATGGGCAGGCGGAAAATACAGCTTAGTAGAAGATATTTCTAAGCGCTTACAAGCAGCAAGTAATGAAGCCGATACGCTAGTTGAACCTTTTGTTGGTGCGGGATCTGTGTTCCTGAATACCCAGTTTAAGCATTATGTGCTCAATGACATAAACGCTGATCTCATTAATCTTTATAAAGAGCTTAAGCGCATTCCCGATGAATTTATTAGTGATGCAAAACGTTTATTTGTCGATCTGAATAATCATCCTGATGCTTACTATGCTTATCGTCAACAGTTTAATGAAAGCATTGACGTGTACGAGCGCGCGATCTTATTTTTGTATATGAATCGCCATGGTTACAATGGCTTGTGTCGCTATAATCTCAAAGGGATTTTTAACGTCCCGTTTGGTAAGTATAAGAAGCCTTATTTTCCTGAGCATGAACTTTACGTTTTTGCAGAAAAGGCGCAGCGAGCCACTTTTACCTGTCAGAGCTATAGTCAAGTATTTGAAACTGTACCAAACAACGCCGTGGTCTATTGTGACCCTCCGTATGTGCCGCTTAGCAAAACAGCCTCTTTTACCAGCTATGCAAAAGGTGGCTTTAACTTAGACGACCAAGCGCAACTTGCTAACCTTGCTGAGACAGCGGCCTTTGAAAAGCAAACGCCAGTGCTGATCTCAAACCACGATACGGTATGGACGCGAAAGATCTATAATCAAGCAAAGTTGGATGTTATTAAAGTGAAGCGCACCATTAGCCCCAAAGGCAACGGTCGTAATAAAGTTGACGAACTGATGGCGTTGTATCACAAGCCTAATACTGTGCTCAGTTGACTGTAATTACACACGCACTAGCACTACCACGGGTGTCAGCATGGTAGCCTGGTGTTCTACTCGGTTTACTGTTTACTGGCGGATAAACATCAGTGATTAAGCAAGCACTACGCCGTTCACAAACCATATTAAGCCCAACACAAAGGCGAGTACGAAAACTATGCCTGCAAATGCAAACGGCCAGAAGTGTTTTTTGTTGAAGTCGTATTCTTGTTTTTGCCCGCTCTGCACACCAAACATTGCTGCACAGACGCTTTGAACCACTGCGAATTTACTATTGGAGGAAGCCATAGTGTTTACCTCTTACTGGTTGAAAAACTCAACTAGTGTTAATAAGGAGATGAAACTTTACTACTGCTTTGATTGTCTTTAGAGCCAATTAATAGTTCAAGTAGATCTAAATAATGGAATTGACCACTTGAGCTTCCGCCTGTCAACCATGCAGCCCAACTGGTGTGTGCTTCACGTTGACACTCTACTGCACTTACTCGGCTGCTTAAATTACCTGAACTACAAGAACATGCAGAATAATTAGCGACAAAATCTTCATCGTTATCGAAAGAAAATACTCCTGCCGACACGGCTAACACCGCCCCAAGCAGAGCAATCCGTGCTTTATATCTAGAAACCATAACCCTATCCCCAGAAAATAGATATCGTTTAATGATACACAATGTTCGTTTATTGCACAATCTTAAAAGCGCTTAATTCGCAGACATTTTAGCTAATTTACGGTACAGTGTTGTCGTCTTACGTTTAGGGGAAAAGTATGTCTGATTTTTTAATTGCACCATCCATTCTATCGGCCGATTTTGCTAGGTTAGGTGAAGATGTTGAAAAGGTACTAGCAGCAGGTGCTGATGTGGTTCATTTCGATGTGATGGATAACCACTATGTGCCAAATTTAACCTTTGGTCCAATGATTTGTGATGCATTAAGGAATTACGGGATAACAGCGCCGATAGATGTACATTTGATGATCAAGCCGGTAGACAGCCTTATCCCTGAGTTTGCCAAAGCTGGTGCGAGTATCATCACTTTTCACCCAGAGGCGAGCGAACACATAGATCGCAGCTTGGCGCTAATTAAAGAGTCTGGTTGTAAAGCGGGGCTGGTATTTAATCCGGGTACGCCATTGCATTATCTTGACCACGTGATGGATAAAATTGATCAAATTTTATTGATGTCGGTAAACCCAGGTTTTGGTGGTCAAAGCTTTATCCCACATACTCTTGAGAAATTAAAGGAAGCGAGAGCTCGCATTGATGCATCAGGCCGTGATATTCGACTTGAAGTAGACGGTGGGATTAAAGTGGATAACATCGCAGAAGTTGCCGCTGCAGGCGCTGACATGTTTGTTGCTGGCTCAGCGATTTTTAATCAATCTGACTACAAAGCGGTTATAGACGCCATGCGTCTTGAGCTTGCAAAGGTAAAATAATGCGCTTCGACGGTATTTTATTTGATCTTGACGGTACGCTAGTCGATAGCGTTGAAGACATGTATATGGCGCTCAACTTAACTTTAAGTGAGTTTGCCCATCCTATTGTTAGCCATTCATTGGTGCGCGAATGGGTGGGTAATGGTATCGATATGCTGGTTAAACGAGGACTAAGTGGCAGTCACGAAGTAAGCGGGCAGTTATCCGATAGTTTGGCTGATAAAGCCATTGAGCGTTTTAAAATCCATTATGATGAGTTAGTTGGTCAGTATGCGGGGTTGTATCCTCATGTAGAAACTGGCTTGTCTGCTTTTGCAACAGTACCAAAAGCGATAGTGACCAATAAAAACCGCGCTTTTACGTTAAAGCTATTAGATAAACTCAGTCTTACTTCACATTTTGATTGCATTATCTGTGGAGATGACACCGATAAAAAGCCTTCTCCGGCTCCATTGCTGCTTGCCGCTGAGCGTCTCGGTATTGCAACCGACAAATTGATCATGGTTGGAGATTCTAAAAGCGATATTTTAGCAGCTCAGGGCGCCAACATACCTGTGATTGCTGTAAATTATGGGTATAATCAGGGATTCGACCTGAAAGAATTCAATCCACAGTACCTTTGTGATGGATTCTTAGATATTATTCCCATTATCAATCAACGTTAATTTAATGAAGAAATAAAGGAACGACATGAGTAAACCTGTAGTATTAAGTGGTATTCAGCCAACCGGTGGTATGACAATAGGCAATTACGTGGGTGCCATTAACCAGTGGCTTAAACTACAAAATGATCATGATTGTTACTTTATGCTGGTTGATTTGCATGCCATTACGGTTCGTCAAGAGCCAGAGCAATTGCGTCAGCGCGTACTAGATGGTGTTGCACTTTACACCGCTTGCGGTATTGATCCTGATAAATCGGCGTTGTTTGTACAATCACAGGTTCCCGAGCATGCACAGCTTGGTTGGGTATTAAACTGTTATGCGCAAATGGGCGAGTTAAACCGTATGACTCAGTTTAAAGATAAGTCTGCGAAACATTCAAATAACGTAAACGTGGGTCTATTTGCTTACCCAGTGCTTCAGGCCGCAGACATTTTACTGTATCAAGCAGATCAAGTACCTGTGGGTGAAGATCAAAAGCAGCACCTAGAGTTGACCCGTGATATCGCAACGCGTTTTAATAATCTTTACGGTGACGTGTTTAAGGTGCCTGAACCTTATATTCCGGAGTTTGGTGCACGTGTAATGAGTTTACAAGATCCAAGCAAAAAGATGTCAAAGTCGGATGAAAATCCAAATGGCTTTGTTATGCTGTTGGACGAGCCGAAAAAGATCGAAAAGAAACTGAAAAAAGCAGTAACAGACTCAGATGAGCAAGCACGTATTTATTTTGATCGTACCGAGAAGCCAGGTGTTTCTAACTTGTTGACGTTACTAAGTGTTGCAACTAAACGTTCAATTGAAGACTTAGTGCCTGAATACGAAGATAAAATGTATGGACACTTGAAAAAAGATACGGCCGAAGCGGTAGTAAACATGCTAGAGCCTATCCAAGCGCGCTTCAAAGAAATTCGTGAAGACCAAACGTTGCTCGACGAGATCATGCGTAAAGGTGCAGAAAAGGCGGGAGCTCGTGCCGAGCAAACCTTGAAAGCTGTATATGATGCGGTAGGCTTTATTCCTCGCGCTTAATTCTAGCGCTAAAAAAAGGCACCAATTATGGTGTCTTTTTTTGTGTTTGTTATACCAATTTACTCCCTCAAATTGAGCTGGTATTAATGTGGATTGGTATTACTTACCAGTGCAACGAAAATTCCTCCCTTTTTTACTTCGTGGTAAAATGGTGTGTTCGACACAAACTTTACTCTAGTGGTAAATATATTCCTTGGGTTTTTAGTGGTAACTCTACATGCTGTTAATGATTGATAACTATGATTCTTTTACGTATAACTTGGTGCAATACTTCCAACGCTTGGACGTGGAAGTTGTGGTTAAACGTAATGATGAAGTGAGTATTGCGCAGATTAAGCAGCTAAACCCGAAGTATCTGGTACTGTCACCGGGGCCGTGTAGTCCTAACGAAGCTGGGATCTCATTAGAAGTTGTCAAACAACTACAAGGACAACTCCCAATCTTGGGAATTTGCCTTGGTCATCAGACAATAGCCCAAGCATTGGGCGGCAAAGTTATCCGCGCAAAACAGGTAATGCACGGGAAGACATCTTGGGTACATCACAATAACAAAGGTGCGTTTAACGGGCTGCCCTCGTCTTATGAAGTCTGCCGTTATCATTCATTGGTTGTTGAACAAAACGGGTTACCAGATGAACTCGAAGTGACCGCTTGGACTCAAACGCAAACCAATGAACTAGATGAAATCATGGGGATAATTTCCCCACAAAGGGCGCTGGAAGGGATACAGTTTCACCCAGAGGCGATATTGACAGAGCATGGTCTTGCATTACTTGATAACTTTATAAAACGCTTCTAAAGTTTAAACAAAACCAGCAAAGGTTTATCGCTGTGTAATAAATTCATATTTTCTATATTTTTGTTAGATATGTTTGAGTAACAGGTAGCTTTTTGATTTTATTATGTACAATATCAAACCTTAGTGTTGCCTTTACTGGTATAATGTTCGTCAATAACACTGTCTGTTGAGTGCCAAACTCACCGTTTTTCCTTTAGATAAGTAGCATGCATGACGCAAGAAAATAAGCAAACTAGAATGGCACAGGCGCTTTCAGAGCGTGCCCATGATCTTCTTATCAGCCTTAACTTTGCGCAACAGCAAATAGGCTATATCCATACGTTTGATATTAGCTATGGAGAGAATATCGCGCAGCGAACCATGCTTGAAGTAGAAATAGCTGCAGCTGCCAAACGTCATGAGAGTAGTACAAGTCACCATAAGTATATCGCCAAAGCGAGTAAGCACTTACACTCGGTGATAGAGGATGCGATCGCCAAACAATTAAATGATCTTGATAACATTTATCATGAAGTTATTGGGATCCAAGACTCTGTGCCTGCCATATTGGATATTCTTGCGGTGCGCTCGGCCTCCGTTGGACGATTAGAACCTTTGGTCAATGACCTCAGTTGGCTAGGCCGAGAACTGGTTTCTTTGGTTAACTTACCTCAATATCGCAAGAAAAACAGTAAAGGCACGTCGATAAAGGTGGATACACCGGCTTTAGCGCTGAGATACCTTGGCTTAGAAAACCTTCAGATGGTTATTCCGACAATGGCCATGAGACACTGGATGCCCCATGCAACCGAGCCGTTTGGGCTGATGAAGCGCAAAATGCGGGAACTAAGCATGAGTACGGCAATTGCGGCCAAAGAGCTGGCGCCTTTCTTTGGGGTAAAAGAACAACATGCGTTTACTTTGGGCATGTTACTTGAGCTTGGTAAAATAGCACTAGTGAGGCTGTACTTACGTACCTTTGAGAAGGTATGGCAGGCCAAAGTGCAGATTGCGCGTGATAAAAAGCAAAAAGACTTACACACTGCATTAATGGAGCTATCACCCGATCCATTATTTTTGCGTAACTTACTCATAGAGCATTCTGCTGATATCACTCGTAAATTAATTGAGAAAATGGAGCTTCGCTACTTGCCTTTTAACGCGGTGATGGAGGAGTATACGCAAACTTATCTACCAAATTCGCATAAAACAATAGCCGATCCACTGCCGCTCACTCAAGTGATGCAAAAAGCTTATGGTTATGCGCAAATGCTTGTTTTAAAAGACAGCCAGCTTATTGAAGATGATGAAACCGAAATTCTACTCAGTCATCTGGGGCTAAGCGAAGAAATGCGTCAGCAATTGGCGAAATGTGCATTCCATAACCTTCAGTTGACGATTTTGTAAAAAAAACTAAAATTTTTTTTGCGACTATTCATTCAATACCTAATATCAAAGGATCAGTGCAAGGCAGCATCGTGCTTGCTTTGCCCTGAATATCTGCCCTAAATAGTTATTCACTTGAGCTGAGAATATATGTTAAACCCTTGAATACTAAGGGCTGAGAACATGGTATATGTGAGACAAATGGCGCTTTTTCTGGAATAATGAGCGTATGAATTTTGTGCCATCAAGGGGCGGGTCAAAATACATAGCACCGAACTGGTGTGAATAAATATCCTCTCATGTGGCGGCAGTACGCCGACTCTCAAAAGGGACTGACTCCTTGTTGCACTTTCACTCACCAAATATGAGGAAATAAAATGACTATCAATCGTGAATTGTTTGACGACGTAATGGTACCTAACTACGCACCTTCAGCGGTTATCCCTGTTAAAGGTGAAGGTTCTCGAGTATGGGATCAGGAAGGTCGTGAGTATATCGACTTTGCTGGTGGTATCGCAGTTAACTGTCTAGGTCATTGTCACCCTGCTTTGGTGGGCGCGTTAAAAGAGCAAGGCGAGAAAATTTGGCATCTATCTAACGTGATGACCAATGAGCCAGCATTACGTTTAGCGAAGAAATTAACAGACGCCACGTTTGCAGATAAAGTTTACTTTGCAAACTCAGGTGCAGAAGCGAACGAAGCAGCGCTTAAACTTGCACGTCGTTGGGCGCTAGATAAGTTTGGTGCTGAAAAATCACAAATCATCTCATTCAACAAAGGTTTCCACGGCCGTACTTTCTTTACGGTAACGGTAGGTGGTCAAACTGCTTATTCTGATGGTTTTGGTCCAAAGCCTGGTGATATTGTTCACACAGATTACAACGACTTAGCGGCCTTTGAAGCGCTTATCTCAGACAACACTTGTGCTGTAATGATGGAGCCACTGCAAGGTGAAGGCGGTATCATTTCACCAACTGCTGATTTTGTTAAAGGTGTACGTGAGCTGTGTGACAAACACAATGCACTGCTTATTTTTGATGAAGTACAAACCGGTGTTGGTCGTACTGGTGAGCTATACGCATACCAAGGTCTAGGAGTGACTCCAGACATTTTAACAACGGCTAAAGCGCTTGGCGGTGGTTTCCCTATCGGTGCGATGATCACAACAACTGAGATCGCAACACATCTTAAAGTGGGTACTCACGGTTCTACATACGGCGGTAACCCGTTGGCTTGTGCCGTTGCAGAAGCAGCGTTTGACACTGTAAACACAACAGAAGTACTTGATGGCGTAAAAGCAAAAGAGCAGCTGTTCCGTGAACTACTCAACGATATCAACGAAAAATACCACGTATTTACTGAAGTACGCGGTAAAGGTCTATTACTTGGTGGTGTCGTTACTGAAAAGTATGAAGGTAAAGCAAAAGAGTTCTTAGTTGAAGGTATCAAGCAAGGTGTGATGTCACTCGTTGCAGGGGCAAACGTTGTACGCTTTACTCCATCTCTAGTTATTCCAGAAGCTGACATCCGCGAAGGCATGGCACGCTTTGAAAAAGCGGTTGCTGCGGTAGTTGCTAACAACGCTTAATATTGGTTGCAAGGTCACCGTTTGGTGGCCTTGTTGTTATCCACATTTTTGAGGAGTAAGCGGGCTCATGATGATCCTTCGCCCAATCCAAGAAAGCGATTATCCAGCGCTTTTAAACATTGCTCATGAATCAGGTCACGGTTTTACCTCATTACCTGTTAACGAAGAGCTATTACAGAAGAAGATTGCACGCTCTGTTGCTTCATTTGGCAAGCAGGCAGACAAGCCTTTTGATGAAGGGTATTTATTCGTATTAGAAGACATCGAAACAGGCGAGGTGGTTGGTACTAGCGGTATCGAGGCAGCGGTTGGTCTAGATGATGCTTTTTATCATTATCATTTAAGTAAAGTGATCCATTCTTCACGTACACTCGATGTTTATAAAGCAGTGGATATTTTAACGCTCTGTAATGACTACACTGGCGCAACTGAGTTGTGTACTTTGTTTTTAAAAGATGGCTATCGCAAAGGCGCAAACGGTAAACTGCTATCTCGTTCTCGCTTTATGTTTATTAACCAACATCGCGAACGCTTTGCCGAAACTGTCATTGCAGAAATGCGTGGCGTATCTAACGATCAAGGTGAAAGCCCATTCTGGCAGTGGCTTGAAGAGCACTTCTTCTCGATGGATTTTCCAACGGCGGATTACCTCACGGGGATTGGCCAAAAAGTCTTCATCGCAGAGTTAATGCCAAAATACCCGATTTACGTCAATTTACTCAGTGAAGAAGCACAAGCGGTGATTGGTCAGGTACATGACAACACACGCCCCGCAATTGAATTGTTGAAAAGTGAAGGTTTCACGTTCAATGGCTATGTTGATATCTTCGACGCGGGTCCAACAGTAGAAGCTAAAGTTGGCAATATTCGCACCGTTCGCAACAGCGAAGTACGTACCGTGAAGATTGGCGAAAACAATGGCGGATTCCCTGTTATGGTTGCAAATGATAAACTAGTAGACTATCGCGCAGCCGTAATCGAGTTAGCATTGACTGATGGCAGTGAGGTAACCCTTGCGCCACATGTAGCAGCAGCGCTAAAAGTAGAAGAAGGCGACAAAGTCAGCCTAGTAAAGATTTAAGATTGGGAACAGATTATGACAACACATGCAGCACAACTAATTAATGGTGAGTGGGTTGCAGGACAAGGCGCAAGCTTTAGCTCTGTAAACCCGGCAAACAACGACGTTATTTGGACAGCAAATGCCGCAACGGCTGAGCAGGTTGATGGCGCAGTAAAGGCGGCGCGTGAAGCTTTCTATTCTTGGAGCGACATGAGCTTTGAGGCACGCTTGGAAATTGTTAAGCGCTTCGCTGAAGTACTAAAAGAAAATAGCGAAGAGCTAGCGATTGCGATTGCTAAAGAAACCGGTAAGCCACTTTGGGAAACTCGCACAGAAGCGGGTGCCATGGTAGGTAAAATTGCGATTTCTGAGAAAGCATATCAAGAGCGTACCGGTGTAGTTGAAAACCCAATGCCAGTTGGCCGCGCAGTGATCCGCCATAAGGCGCACGGTGTAGTTGCTGTATTTGGCCCGTATAACTTCCCAGGTCACCTACCAAATGGTCATATTGTGCCTGCACTACTGGCAGGTAATACGGTTATCTTCAAGCCATCTGAACTGACTCCATATGTTGCTGAGCTTACGCTGAAGCTTTGGCAGCAAGCAGGTCTTCCTGCTGGTGTGATTAACCTAGTTCAAGGTGAAGTAGAAACAGGTAAAGCGTTGGCGTCACACGCAGGTATCGACGGTTTATTCTTTACTGGCTCTTCACGTACAGGTCATTTGTTACATGAACAATATGCGGGCCAACCAGGCAAAATTCTTGCACTAGAAATGGGTGGAAATAACCCACTTATCGTGAAAGATGTTGCGGATACTAAAGCGGCAGTTCATGACATTATCCAATCTGCATTTATCTCAAGTGGTCAACGTTGTACCTGTGCTCGTAAACTATTCCTTCCAGCGGGCGAGCAGGGAGATGTTATCCTTGAGCAATTATTAAAGGCGACTAAAGCAATTAAAGTTGGTCACTTTGATGATGAAGATCAACCATTTATGGGTTCTATGATCTCAAATGCAGCAGCCGCAGGCATGGTGAAAGCACAGCAGCAGCTTGTTGAGCTTGGTGGCGAATCACTTATTGAACTGACGCACACCGAAGGCACAGGCTTTGTGACGCCGGGTATCATCGAATGTACTAACATTGCAGATTTCCCTGATGAAGAACACTTCGGCCCGTTACTTAAAGTATTCCGTTACACAGACTTTGACGTGGCAATCGAAAAAGCGAACGAGACAAGCTTTGGCTTATCTGCAGGTCTACTTGGCGACAGCGAAGCAGATTATGATCGCTTCTTACGCCGCATTCGTGCTGGGATCGTAAACTGGAACCGTCCAATTACTGGGGCTTCAAGTGCTGCTCCATTCGGAGGTATTGGTGCATCTGGTAACCATCGCGCAAGTGCTTATTACGCCGCAGACTACTGTGCATACCCAGTTGCCTCTGTTGAGCTTGAAAAGGTAACTTTACCTGCGAGCTTGAGCCCAGGTTTATCTTTGGATTAAAATATCAATATTGAGAAAATCTCAATAAATATTGATGAAAAAAGCAGCTTCGGCTGCTTTTTTGTATCTAGTTGACTACAAAAGTAGCAATCGAAAAAACTTTCTGCTTAAATCAATAGGAGATGTCTTTGATAGGTTCAGGTGAGCAAAGTATGGTGTTAGATAAACAAGGGTACGATGATTTAGTCATGTATTTGACGCAGAACTTAGCCTTGTTTGAGAAGTCCGGGACGGTTGAGCCGGGGGCGCCCAAGGTCATGGAATTAATCGAAGATGTGATCGCTGAAAATGTTATCCGGATCTGTGAGCAACACAGCGAGCTGTCTACAGAACAACGTAGCATGATTGTACGTGAGGTGGATGGTATTGTGTATGACTTGCAAGAAGTGCTATCAAGCGTTGTTGATAGACGTGTCACGGTAGAACAAAAAGAGTTCATCGAGGAATTCGCGGGTTTGGTCAAAAACCTGTTTGATTCTGCGGTGTAGGTTGGCACAATCATGCTCAACAGTGCAAAAAACTGCACCTAGAGGCAAATCAATATTAAGTACCAATGAATTGGTAACAGAAGCACCGCCGAATGGCGGTGTTATGCTTTATAGAGGATAACTATGTTAGCTAACGTAAAATGGGTTGAAGGAGATACCTTTATCGGTCGCTCTGCGTCGGGACACAATGTTGTATTTGATACTGGCTCTGATAGCGCAGCACCAAGTCCAATGGAGATGGTATTGATGTCGGCAGGATGTTGCTCGTCGGTGGATGTAGTCAGCATTCTGCAAAAGGCACGTCAGGACATTACTGATGTGGAAGTAAAACTAACCGCAGAGCGCGCAGAAAGCGCACCACGGGTTTTTACTAAGATCAATTTACACTTTGTGGTTAAGGGGCGAAATGTCTCTGAAAAACACCTCGAAAGAGCAGTGAGTTTGTCTGCTGAAAAGTATTGTTCAGTGGCATTAATGCTTGAAAAAGCAGTAGAAATTACACATAGCCATGAAGTGATTGAAATTGACGCAAAATAACGCTTTTTCATGGCGCTATTTTCGTATAAAATCCGCGAACTTTTGTTTCTGCAGCGCAGATTTTTTGTATTAAGGTGGGTCTATCGTGAACAAGCCCTTTGATAAAATTAAACTCCATGGCTTTAACAACTTAACTAAGAGTTTAAGCTTTAGCATTTACGATATTTGCTACGCCAAGACCGAGCAGCAACGTAAAGAATATCTTGAATATATCGATGAGCAATACAGTGCAGATCGTCTGACGGATATTCTACGAGACGTGACAGACATTATTGGTGCAAACGTGCTTAATATTGCACGTCAAGATTATGAACCGCAAGGGGCGAGTGTTACGATTTTGGTATCTGAAGAGCCTGTTGAACAACAGACTTTTGATAGCAACGAAGCGCCGGGTCCATTACCGGATTCAGTGGTTGCACACTTAGATAAGAGCCACATTTGTGTTCACACTTATCCAGAAGCGCACCCGCATGATGGTATCTGTACTTTTAGAGCGGATATCGAAGTATCAACCTGTGGCATTATTTCGCCATTAAAAGCGCTGAACTTCTTAATTCACTCTTTAGAGTCTGACGTGGTGACGATCGACTACCGTGTTCGTGGATTTACTCGTGACGTGAATGGTGTAAAACACTATATCGATCATGCGATTCACTCGATCCAGAATTACATGACGGAAGATACTAAAGACGCGTACCACATGGTAGACGTAAACGTGTATCAAGAGAACTTATTCCACACTAAGATGATGCTGAAGGAAACAGACCTAAACGCATATCTATTTGGGATCAGCACTGATGACCTAGATGAAGGGGAAGAGGAAGAAATTCGTCTGAAGCTAAATCGTGAAATTCAGGAAGTGTTCTACGGCCGTAATTTACCTGAAACCGAATAATCAGTTCCAGTGGTAAAGTGATAAGTTAAAAAGGCGCGTAAGCGCCTTTTTTCATGTTTATTATTCTGTGCCGTAAGGCACCCTACAAGCTAGCAGCAACAAGTACTAAGAGCCCTGTTCTAATTCCTCCTCATCGGCCGCATCTGGGCGCTGTCGTTCGACAAAGATAGTGGCCAGTAGGGTGGTGATCACACAGGAAAGTAAAATCGACTTGAGGATTTCGTAGTTTTTATATACCCAGCTCCAACTCCAAAATTGTTTAGCAAAGCTTTCATTTACGCCGACATACTCTAAATTACGAATAATATTTTCACCGAAGGCTGCTAAATCCACTATTACAAACACAAAGTAAATTCCGTATAGTATTGGGTCGGCATATGTCATATAAATGGAGCGCCAGTTATCGGGTGTTGTACGACGGATATAGCGCAAAGACAAGCGTACTCTATATTTCAATACAAACAATAGTGTGAGGTCAACAAATAAATGTGTTCCAAATAGTAATGCATTACTTTGAAATGCAGGGAGCCCCATACTATTTAATGAGAAAAAATAGCTTACAAAAGTGTATTCTATGGCTGTCACTATAAATAGTACTGCGGATATATGCTTTATATTTTCTAAATTTTTAGCCATAAAGCAAAATAGAATAATACCAGCAAGCATGACGATATCAGCATAATGGTTGAAGTGGATATAAATTACCGACAGCGAAGTTGCAACTGCTGCACAAATAAGTAAAAAAATCCAAGATACTCTCATTTTTTATCCTTTCAGTAAGCTCGGTAAATAGCAACGTTTTGACTTTTTCTTCTACTTGAGTATTCAATTAACTGCAGTCTTAGAAGCGAAGCATGTATTTCGGCTATAGTGTTTGCTTTCCGCTGACTCCACCTTTGGATCATCTGCTTTTGTGCCGCCGCTTCCACCAAGAGTTTTCCTCACTTCATCAACGCTTAATACTGTAAAGTTGGAGGTACGAGCTTTTGTATCTGCGAATAGCGCCCTAGGATCATCCCCTTTAGCTCCCCCTGTTCCGCCAAAAACTTGTTTAATGTTGCCTTCAGTTAAATAAACTCGGTCGGAAGCTGTACATTTATTATGTGATTTTCTAACTTTAGGATCATCAGCTTGACCCCCTGTACTCCCACATACCACTTTACTGAATGAGTCGGCTTCCAGCGGAGACTTTTTACTTGGTCGAACCGTCTCGTTTTTCATTCTCAGATCGTCACCTTTATCTACATGGCTTCCACCGTTAACCTGATTGACGGAATCAGCACTAAGGGATGATTGTTTGCTTGGCGCTACAGAGTCGCTTTCGCCCCTTGGATCTTTTGCTTTTGGTCCAAGCGTTCCAGCGGATACCGTGCTAGCTTGTTTTTGGGAAAGCGCTGTTAAATTTACGAGTCGGTTAGCTATATTTTTTATCAAAAAGCGCATAGTGACGTCCTTTCTAAGTTAAGTTTTGCGGTGTTTAGTTTCCACTCCACTTTACTCCTTAATAACAAAGTTGAAAACACTACGTTGCAAATGGGCTCTATTCGTAACTTTATTGTTTTGCATCTAGCGGAGGAAGGATGAAAGTGCGCATCTCTCATTAGCTGTTATCCTCATTGCTTGCTTTGTTGCTTCGCGGTGTTGGCGACTTACGCCATAACTTGGCGTCGTCGATTTTGTCTCTTAAGGCGAGGATTTGCTCTCTTACAGGATTGAGGTTGATACCGCAGGCGTCACACCATACTTCAAAATACTCGTAGGGGAATTTACTTACGCCTTTTTCGTAGTTTTCATAAGTGCCACGCTCTACACCGACCATCTTGGCCATCTCTAGTGTTGTTTTTCCAGCGACCTTGCGCATACGACGCAAGTCGTCTCCTGTAAAGCGCTTATCAAATTTCCCCACCAACTCAATCCTTTTACCTGTCGCATTGCATCACAAACGGCTCAGGCTTGCTCAAGCCTGTTATTAATTTGTTTGTTTGCGTATCTACCTTGTTAGCTTAACCAAGTTGCATTTTTGTATCTAAATAGTAAACGCAAGTCTATATAAGAAAATTTCTTTTTCAAGTCTATTGAGTTTAAAAATGAATATTTTGTTGCATTTAATTACCCTTCGTATGATTTTTTGTGCGAAGCAAATAAGATGCGTAGATCGTGAGTTTATATAGTCGTCAATTGATTTATTTAAAGAATTATTAAATTTATTTCTTCGCGCAGATTTTTACCCGAAGCTTTTGTTACTTTAGTGTGAAATAAAGTGAATGTTGGAGAGCAATATGGATTATCTACGCCAATATCAAGACTTAACGATTTATTATGATGCACTGAAAAAAGCAACAAAGCAGCATGACGAGGTGCCAGACACCACAACCAAATGGTTAGCGTTGGTGGAAACCACCTTGTTTGAGTTGCAGGAGCTTGCACATATGGAAAAGGCTTACATGCAAAAATCAAAGACGATGAATAATCTGGTTGAGTTAGTGTATTCCAGTGCCCCAAGCATGGAATAACAAATAATTGCTTTTGAGTTTTGCGGTGAGGGGGGAGCGTTTAGCCTGATTTTACGCTTCCCCTTTTTTACCTTATAAACACTATCAGCGAAGCAGCCAGTGCATGGCTGCTACAAAGAGAGGGGTGACTTACAGTTCGTATGTAAAACTTAACCCATATACTCGTGGCTCGCCGTATTGCACATAAGTATGCTCTTGCCACCCATCCAATGGGTTATTACCAAACCTAAAGCCACGCACTACAATGTCTTCATCCGCGAGGTTTCTGCCCCATGCCGTTAAAGACCAATTGTTACCATAGTAACTTAAGCTTGCGTTGATCAGGTTATGATTGCGCGCTTGCTCGTTGTGGCTATCCGAGAGGTAATAGTTGTCTTTCCCTTCAATGCCCAACTCAACCACCAGATTATCGATAAGTTCATAATTTACGGCAAAGGAATATTGATAGTTTGGCGCTTGTGCTTGGTCTCGGCCATCAAGGCTAACACCACTTGCCGCAACAAAATCTTCAACTTCTGTCTCTAAGTAACCAGCACTATAACTAAAGCCAAGGCGTTCGGTATATTGGAAATCACCTTCTAGCTCTAAACCATAGTTACTACCTTCACTGGCATTGTCGATGTAACCTGCAAATTGCTGATTAGAAACTTGCCACTGTTTTAGCTGAATATCATCACGTTGCATATAAAATGCCGTGACACGCACAAGGTGGCGTTTATCTTTTGATTCACCTTTAACGCCAAATTCAGCATTCCAAACATATTCTGGATCAAAATAATGATGTTCCACAGGAATATTTAAGCCTTCATCTTTTGCTTTTGCCAGTGCTTCACCGTTTACGCCACCCACCTTATAACCACGGCTTAGGCTGGTATAAATCATAGTACGAGGCACTACTTGATATTCAAGTGCAACCTTTCCGCCCCACATTAAATCATCGGTTTCGATGGTAAAGCCATTGCTATCTAGATAGTCGGCGTCGTATTGCTCTGCGCGAAGGCCACCGATCAGGCGAGTTTTATCAGATAGGTGATGTACATATTGACCAAACACGGCTTTGCTTTCTACTGAATAAGCCGACGTAAATGGTGCAGCAAGCCAAGTATAACGGCGAGTTAAATCAACATCATTTCGTTTAGCAAAAAAGCCAAAAACCCAATCGTTTTCTTTGTCTTTGATTAAAAATTCAATGTCGCCTTTGTCGTAACTACGTTCATAAGCGTCTGTTGAGCTGTATCCCTCTGGGTGTAATCCAGCAGCACATAGCGCAGGCTTGCTCGGGTCATTACACACCCAGTCTTCATCGAAGCTGTACAGTGTATCAGCGTCTAGTCCCGAAACCTTAAATTCAACATTAAACAGATCTGGGCGAGTATAAAATCCACGTAAAGAAAACGCATCGGACTCTAGATTATCTTGCCCTGGTTCATCTGCAACGCTGTTACGTGTATTGTCTAAAGTAAAACCGTCGTAGCCATTGTTAGTATTGATATGATGGTAAGCAAACTCAAGTGCTAGGCTATCACTAACTTGAGAGTTGAGTTTTACTCTGGCTACTTGCTCATCTTGTGATTGCGTCGATTTATTTAAATAAAGGTTATCTACATAGCCATCGGATTCGCGTTGATAAAGACTCACGCGGGCAGACGTGTTGTTACTCAGCCCTGTGCCTGCTGCCAGCCCTGCTTCATAGCTACCATAGTTACCGGCACCGAGTTTTAATTTTAATGAT
Organism: Pseudoalteromonas piscicida; assembly: GCF_002744175.1. Lineage (GTDB taxonomy): Bacteria > Pseudomonadota > Gammaproteobacteria > Enterobacterales > Alteromonadaceae > Pseudoalteromonas > Pseudoalteromonas piscicida_B. The sequence goes on along the minus strand of NZ_NKHF01000007.1, from coordinate 80,355 downwards.
GGTGCAGTTGTTGCAGCTTGAGTATTTACTTCAACGATCCCTGCCAATGCATCAGAACCAAACTTAGTTCCTTGAGGTCCGCGGTAGACAACCACTGACTCTGTATCAAATAGGAGTGCACTTGCGCCTAACCCAGAATAGTTGATGCCGTCAATCAATAAGCCAACGCTGGGATAAATAGGATCAACAAACTGTGAGCGTAAACCAACACCACGGATCTGCATAAAGCGACCACGAGAAGCACCGGCAGTAAAGTTAACATTGGCGGTGGCACCTAAGATTTCATCTAAATATTGTGCTCCACGTTTGTTAATGGTCAAGTCATCAACCACTGAAGCACTGGCGCTTAAGGTTTGGATGGTTTCGTTTTGAAAATCGCCAGTAACCACGATTGTTTCAATGTTATCGTCGGCAAGTGTTTGATGAGAGAAAAATGGCAGCAATGCCAAGGTGATCGTAGAGAGTTTTAACTTCATGCTTAATCTTTGTCCCATTTTTAATTGGGCACAGTTTATCAAAAGCCAGACCAGTTAACAGTGAAATTATGTTATATGTTAGCCAGTAAATTTAAATACGCGTGGAGTTAAGATGAGTTTTAAGGTTGATTTTAAAGTAAGAGACTATGAGTGCGATCTTCAAGGGATTGTAAATAATAGTGTCTATTTTAATTATCTTGAGCATGCAAGGCATGAGTTCCTGTTGGCAAAGAACGTTGACTTTGCAGCCCTTGCCGAACAAAAAGTGAACTTAGTCGTGATCCGTAGTGAAATGAATTATAAAGATTCATTGCGCCCTGGAGATGCTTTTTATGTGGAAGTTGAGCTGCAGCGAGAGAGTCGAGTTAAGTTTGCATTTAAGCAAAGGGTTATTCGAGCGCACGATAACAAGCTGATGTTAGATGCTGTCGTGACAGGAACGTCGGTAAATGAACGTGGTAGACCATTTTTACCCGAGGCGATCACCCATTTATTTAGCTAAATAACTTGAGCTTCGGATAATTAATGCCTTTCTAGCATCCAGTTTTAACGCTAGCTGCGTTGAATTCACTTCCAATAGCCAGCTATTGGTGCGTAAATTCGCCTAGTTATCCCTAAAACTCTCTGGCTAGATAAGGAAATAATTTAATGCGATTTTAAAGACAATGAGTTAGCGCATTCCTTATCCAAACCTCAGGTTAAATACAAAAATATGTAAATGCAGTGATGATTAGCTATTCAATTGGGTTATTTTTACAGAATTTTACTGCAATTTTTATGTCTTAAAACGTTATAATAATTGTAGGGCATAAAATAGATGGTTTACCATGAAATTCATCAGCATAATTTGCGCAGTTATTGCGCTTAGTGGATGTGTCTCAACAGGGAAGGTAGACACTAACGTATTAAAGTATTCCGCGTGGCAGTTACAAAGCATAAATGGCCAAAATGTTGCGCAATTAAACATTGAGTCTAGCGTTGCTAGCATGCCGATTGAGCTGCGCTTTATCGATGCATTGCAGGTTAATGGATTTGCGGGGTGCAATCGCTTCTTTGGTGAAGGAGAAGTGATCGAAGGACAATTGAAAGTAAAGAACTTAGGGATGACACGCAAATATTGTGGTGAGGAAGTGGCTAAGGTTGAGGCACAGCTAATTAACCAATTACAAATTGGTGTAGCACTTGATCTAGTTGCTAATCAATTGACCTTAAAAGGGAAACCGCAGTTTACTTTTATTAAACAGTAACACCAAAAACTATTATTAGGTCAGGACTTGCAGGTATTTAGGTAAGCAAGTAGACTGACGCTAATTCGTTACTTGTCGGAGTGCCTCGAATTTTTACAGCAAAAAAGCTGCTAATAATTCAGGCTGAGATCGCATTTTTGCGGGATCCGTGGACCTGATCAGGTTAATGCCTGCGTAGGGAACAAGACAGCAAACGCGCTGCGTTTGTCTGTAGCAATAGTGGTTTATTGCTATCCACCTTACCCGAGGACCATCCTCGTCTCGCTCCTTTTGGAGATCTGACAAGACACCTTTGATGAAAGTAAGAGGAACGTCATGTCAAACAATAGTAGCAAGCTAAGTCGTCGTGAAGCGCGAGCAGCCGCGGCGGAATTTATCCATAACCTTCAAGGTCAACCTTTCCCCAACTCCCACAAAGTGTATGTTGAGGGTGAACAAGCAGGCGTACGTGTAGGTATGCGTGAAATCACACTCAGTGATTCGTTTGTTGGTGGCAGCGAAGAAAACCCTGTGTTTGAGTCAAACGACCCCATTCGTGTATACGATACCTCGGGCCCATATACTGATCCGGAAGTAGCGATTGATGTTCGTGCTGGGTTACCTAAATTTCGAGAGCAATGGATAGTCGAACGCGATGATACCGAAATGCTTGAGTCGGTGACGTCGCAGTTTTCACAGCAACGTATGGCGGACGAGGGGCTCGATCATATCCGCTTTGAACATCTACCTAAAATTCGCCGTGCTAAAGCTGGCAAAAATGTCACGCAAATGCACTACGCTCGTCAAGGCATTGTGACACCAGAAATGGAATATGTTGCGATCCGTGAGAATATGGGGCGTGCCAAATTACGGCAAGAGATCCTCGCGCAGCAACATCAAGGTCAATCCTTTGGGGCAAGTATTCCTGAATTTATTACGCCTGAGTTTGTGCGTGATGAAATTGCCCGTGGCCGCGCCGTATTACCAAACAACATCAATCACCCAGAAACCGAGCCGATGATCATCGGACGTAATTTCCTCGTCAAAGTTAACGCTAATATTGGTAATTCATCGGTAACTTCTTCTATCGAAGAAGAAGTCGAAAAAATGGTATGGTCAACTCGCTGGGGGGCTGACACCGTGATGGACCTGTCTACTGGCCGTTACATACATGAAACTCGCGAATGGGTGGTACGCAACTCTCCGGTGCCAATTGGCACAGTACCAATTTATCAAGCATTAGAAAAAGTAAATGGTGTTGCCGAAGACCTAACGTGGGAGATTTTCCGCGACACTTTGATTGAACAAGCAGAGCAAGGTGTGGATTATTTTACTATCCATGCCGGCGTATTGCTGCGCTATGTGCCGATGACGGCAAAGCGAGTGACGGGCATAGTGTCTCGTGGTGGCTCAATCATGGCGAAGTGGTGTTTAGCGCATCACAAGGAAAACTTCCTTTACACGCACTTTGAAGATATTTGCGAAATTTTAAAGCAATACGATGTTTGTTTCTCGTTAGGTGATGGCTTGCGTCCAGGCTCTATTGCAGATGCCAATGATGAAGCACAATTTAGTGAACTGCGTACCCTTGGGGAGTTGACTAAGCTTGCGTGGAAGCACGATGTACAGGTCTTTATTGAGGGCCCAGGACACGTGCCGATGCATATGATCAAAGAGAATATGGAAGAGCAGCTTAAACACTGTGATGAAGCTCCATTTTATACCCTTGGCCCACTGACAACCGATATTGCCCCAGGTTATGACCATTTCACTTCAGGGATCGGTGCAGCGCAAATTGCCTGGTATGGCTGTGCCATGCTGTGTTATGTCACACCAAAAGAGCACTTAGGCTTACCGAATAAAGAAGATGTAAAAGAAGGTTTGATCACCTATAAGATCGCAGCGCATGCCGCAGATTTAGCAAAAGGACACCCTGGCGCTCAAGTTCGTGACAATGCCTTGTCTAAAGCACGTTTTGAGTTCCGTTGGCATGATCAGTTTAACTTGGGCCTAGATCCGCAGCGCGCTCGTGAATATCACGATGAGACCTTGCCGCAAGAGTCGGGCAAAGTTGCTCACTTCTGCTCTATGTGTGGTCCCAAATTCTGCTCGATGAAGATCACGCAAGATGTACGCGACTATGCAAAAGAGTTAGAAGCGCGAGGCATTGACCCTAATAATGTGGGTGAAGAGATCAGCATTAAAATGGTGGATGTTGAAGCCGAGATGAAGGCAAAGTCTGAAGAGTTTAAGCAATCTGGCTCAGAGCTTTATCACAAAGCCTTATAACTCATCCCATCGTAGCCACCTTGATGCCCGTCAGGTGGCTAATTTTAGGAGTGTAGCTATGTCTACTCAAGCAAGAGTTGCTATCTTGGGTTTTGGCTTAACCGGACGTATCGCCGCATTGATGCTTGCTGAGCGTTATCAAATCAGCGTGTTTGAACAGGCTAAGGAAGGGGCTGAGGCTTCAGCCGGTAGTGTGGCAGCTGCTATGTTAGCACCATTGGCCGAGTCTGTGATATGCGATGAAGCCCTGGCGCAGCAGGGGCTGGAATCGATGGCGCTGTGGCCTCAATTATTGGCGCAATTGGATACACCTGTCTTTTTTCAGCAGCAAGGGTCGCTGATTGTGGCGCATGGTCAAGACCGTGGTGATTTAGTGAGTTTTCAGCAGCGCTTAAAACCGCTAAAAGACCACCACGCGGAAGCGGTGAGCGGTGAGCGGATCGCACAACTAGAGCCAGATCTTGGCGGAGTTTTTCATCAAGGTTTATATTTGCCCTGTGAGGGACAGCTTGATAATCAGGCCTTTTATCAAAGTAGTGCGACAACACTCAGCAATCGCGGCGTGAAAGTTCACTATGGTGTTCATTGTGATGAAGCGCAAAAGGCGCGGCTTAGTCAAGCCTATGACTGGGTAGTTGATTGTCGCGGCCTTGGTGCTAAAGCTTCGTGTAATGGGCTTCGTGGTGTGCGTGGCGAAGTGGCGAGAATTTATGCCCCAGAAGTAACACTGACTCGACCAGTACGCTTGATGCACCCAAGATATCCCATTTACATTGCGCCAAAACCGGAGCATCAGTTTGTTATTGGTGCGACGGAAATCGAGTCGCAAGATAATGGTGAGATAACTGTGCGCTCTACACTTGAACTACTCTCCGCTGCTTATTCAGTTCATCGTGGGTTTGCCGAGGCGCGAGTATTGTCTTTATTAGCTGGGCTTAGGCCCGCGTTTAAAGACAATCACCCCAAAATTGAACAGCAAGGTAATGTGATCAGTATCAATGGCCTATACAGACACGGTTATTTGCTGGCACCGCTTATCGTAAAGCAAGCGTTATCTAAGGAGTTATTATGAAAGTCGAATTTAATGGCGAAACGATTAATCTCAACCGCGAGCAAAACATTCAGGAATTTATTGAAGCCAGAGGTGCTAAGCCTCCTTTTGCTGTGGCGTTGAATGGAACTTTTGTTTCTCGCACTGAGCTGCCGAGCGTAACGTTGAGCGACGGTGATAAGGTTGAACTCTTATCACCCATTCAAGGGGGATAATCATGCAGTCTTTGGCTGATACCAAGCTCACTATTTATGGTGAGCAGTTTACTAGCCGTATGCTAATTGGCTCGGCCCTTTATCCCTCTCCTGAGGTGATGCAGGCTGCGATTAAAACATCTGGGGCTGAGATTGTCACGGTATCGTTAAGGCGTCAACAAACCCTGCAGGCAGGTGATGATTTTTGGTCCCTTATCAAAGAGATGGGTTTGCGCGTTTTACCAAACACGGCTGGTTGTCATAGCGTAAAAGAAGCGGTGACCTTGGCGCAGATGTGTCGCGAAGTGTTTGCCACGGATTGGATTAAGCTTGAACTCATTGGTGATGAATATAACTTGCAGCCAGACCCAATCGCATTGCTCGAAGCGACCGAGATTTTGCTAAAAGACGGTTTTAAGGTGTTGCCCTATTGCACTGATGATTTGGTGCTGTGTCAGCGTTTAGATGCACTTGGTTGTGAGGTTTTAATGCCTTGGGGCGCACCAATTGGTACGGGAAAAGGGCTGCTAAATCCATATAACCTGCAAACCATCCGCACGCGTTTGCCCCATCAAACCTTGATTGTCGATGCGGGACTTGGCTTACCTTCTCATGCTTGCCAAGCTCTAGAGCTGGGTTATGATGCGGTATTATTAAATTCTGCAGTGGCGGGAGCTGGGTGTCCAATTACCATGGCAAAAGCGTTTGCAGCCAGCACGGTGGCAGGGCGTTTGTCTTATTTGGCAAAGGCGATGCCGCAAAAAGAGGTAGCATCGCCCTCTACGCCAACCTTAGGAATGCCTTTTTGGCATGCAAACTAACTTGAATTGCGGATAACTACATAAGGAGTTTTCTTTGTCACACATCGTTTGGAGTATTGCGGGTTCTGATTCTGGCGGCGGCGCTGGTATTCAAGCTGATATCAAAGCAACGCAGAGCTTTAATGTTCATTGTTGCACCGTAGTAACGGCGTTGACAGCGCAAAATAGCGTAGGGGTTGAGGCATTGAACCCTATTTCTACCACGGTTATTGAATCTCAGCTAACGGCGCTTTCGCAAGATATGCCTGCAACGGTGATAAAGATTGGTATGCTTGCCAATGTGCAGCAGATCCAACTCATTGCTGAGCATTTAACCCATTACAAAGCCACATGGGCGACACCGCCAGTCGTGGTTTATGACCCTGTTGCCATCGCGACGAGCGGGGATTCATTAACCGAAGAAGATACGGTGGATGCGCTAAAAACCCATTTACTACCGCTGGTGGATGTCGTCACACCTAATACGCACGAGACTCAGCTGCTGACCGGCGTCTACTTAATTGGTCCTGACGCGGTAAAAGAGGCTGCCACTAAGCTGCGTGAGTTTGGAGCAAAATCGGTGATTATTAAAGGGGGTCATTGGGACTACCCAAAAGGCTACTGCATTGATTATGGTCTAGCGGAAGATACCGAGTATTGGCTTGGCAATGAGAAAATTCAAACACCGCATAGCCATGGTACTGGGTGCAGTTTATCGTCGGTCATTGCGGCTTGTATCGCCAAGGGCTATCCATTTAAAGATGCTTTTATTCTCGGAAAGGCTTATATCAATGCTGGGCTTAAAGCCGCGATACGTTATGGTGAAGGAGTTGGACCTGTGGCGCACACGGGGTTCCCTGTTGAACTCAATGACTACCCACAAGTGATTGAAGCCGGCTCTTGGCTTGCTGATGAGCTAGAGTTTGCATTACCTGAGGAATTTAATTTTGCTGCAGGCTTTGCCAGCATTGATGATCCGATAGGGCTCTATGCTGTGGTAGAGAGCGCTGATTGGGTGGAAAAATGTCTGGCTATGGGGGTCGATACAGTTCAGTTAAGAATTAAAGATCCGGAGCAGGCTAATCTTGAAGCGGAAGTACAAACTGCCATTGCACTTGGACAAAAATACGATGCTAAGGTATTTATTAACGACTATTGGCAGTTAGCGATTAAACACGGCGCTTATGGCGTTCATCTAGGCCAAGAAGATATCGATAAGGCTAATCTTGTAGCCATCCAAGAAGCTGGGCTGCGCTTAGGTCTGTCTACCCATGGTTTTTATGAAATGCTCAGAGCACATAACTATCGCCCCAGTTATTTGGCTTTTGGTGCAATTTACCCAACTACGACCAAAGACATGACAGGTCAAATCCAAGGGCTGGAAAAGCTGAGGCACTTTGTCCCTTTGATGCAAAGCTGCTATCCAACAGTCGCGATTGGCGGTATTGATCTTAGTCGAGCACAGGAAGTGGCTGCGACAGGCGTGTCTAGTATTGCTGTGGTAAGGGCAATTACTGAAGCCCAAGACCCACAGCAAGCTGTACTTGAATTAAAAGAGGCTATGGCAAAGCATGACTGAGCTGAGTGACAAAGAGCGCTTAAGGTATAGTCGCCATTTGCTGTTAAAAGAGGTTGGTGAACAAGGCCAGCTCATGTTGAAGCAAGCTCATGTTGCTGTGGTTGGGTGTGGTGGGCTGGGTAGTCCGGCGCTGTTTTATCTAGCGGCCAGCGGTATTGGTCGCCTAACTTTTATTGATAATGACGATGTCGAATTGTCTAACTTACAGCGTCAAATCTTGTATAAAATTAATCACTTAGGGCAAGGTAAAACACGGGCCGCGAGCAAAGTGCTAGCAAGTCTTAATAATGAGATAACACTCACGCCAATTAATGCGCGTTTGACTCAAGACAATGTGGCAGAGTTACTCAATGAGGCCGATATAGTCTTAGATTGCAGTGATAACTTTAATACGCGCTATTTATTGAATGCGTATTGTCGTGCTGCCAATAAGGTTCTGATCGCAGGGGCTGCGATTGCTACGCAAGGCCAGCTAATGTGTTTTGATTTTAGAGCCGAGTCGCCTTGCTATGCTTGTGTTTTTCCGATGGACTCACAAGCCTCAACAGAAAACTGCGATAATTTTGGTGTGATCAGCCCGTTACTTGGGATTATTGGTGCACAACAAGCGTTATTGACTATCAATGTGTTACTTGGACACCATCAGGGCAGTTTGTTTAGTGTCTTGGATGGTCTGAGTTTACAACAAAAGCCTTACAGGCTAACTAAAAACTCAGAATGCGAATGTTGTGGTTTGAAGTAGCTTCAAGCCACAACAGGATAATTTATATCAAATTGATTATAAAATTAATTCAATGGGTATTAATCTGCCATTTTCGCAAACGGCGTGCCCATACGTGTTACCGTTTCTGGGTTTTGGCCGTCGAGGAAGTCTGCTTTGTCAGCGCCCCATGCTAAGATCACAGTAGAGCCTAGTTTGAAGCGACCCATCTCTTCGCCCTTTTTCAACTTTATTGCATTGTCACCAGCTTCTGGGTAAGTCCATGTAAATACATCACGACCTGCCGGTGGGGTTACCGTACCAGCCCATATGGTTTCAATGCTGGCAACGATGGTTGCGCCTACTAACACCATCGATAGTGGACCGATTTCAGTATCGAAAATAGCCACTACACGCTCGTTACGCGCAAATAGGTTAGGTACATTTTGCGCAGTTAACGGGTTTACAGAGAACAAGTCACCTGGCACGTAGATCATTTTACGAAGTGTGCCATCAATAGGCATATGAATACGGTGATAATCTTTTGGCGCTAAATAAATTGTTGCGAACTTACCGCCAATGTAAGGCGTAAAGTCTTCCTCTTTACCACCAAGTAAAGTCTGTAAACTATAGTTGTGGCCTTTAGCTTGGATGATCTGGCCATCGACAACATCGCCTAGTTGGCTGATTGCACCGTCAACGGGATGTGCCAAAATATCTTGATCTTCAACCAGTGGGCGGATCCCCGGTTTTAGTGGGCGTGTAAAAAACTCATTAAAGGTTTTGTAGTGAGCTGGATCTTCGTGCAGTGCCTCACTCATGTCGATTTTATATTGTTTGATAAACAACTTAATGAGCTTTGTTGTTAATGCCCCTGCTTCTGCTGCGGCAAGTTTACCAACCAAACGAGAAACCGCATGTTTAGGTAATGCATATTGCATGGCAATTTTTAGTTTATCCAAATTCACTTTTAACAATTCCTAATTGTAGTCTTATCACTAAGGTACTCAGTGACAGTTGGGCTCAACTGATTGAGCCAATTTAGCAAATATTATCAGACTCTCGGCGCGCGCGCACCTGCGCGACCGTCCGCCATCGATTCTAAAATACGATGGTAGCTTTCAAAGCGCAGTTCGCTGATTTTTCCTTCATCGACAGCTTCTTGGATTAGGCACCCTGGATCATTGAGGTGTTTACAATCTCTGAAGCGGCAGCCGCCAATAAATTCTCTGAACTCTTTAAAGCACCACGTAACTCGTTCAACTTCAAGGTGCCATAAACCAAACTCACGGATCCCAGGGCTATCAATTAAGTTTCCGCCAGAAGGGAGGTGATGTAAGCGCGACACGGTTGTTGTATGCTGACCTAACCCGCTGTTTTCTGACACCTCTTTGGTAAGGATGTCGGCATTTGGGAGCACAGTATTGACCAGCGTTGATTTACCGACACCAGATTGGCCAACAAAAATATTATTTTTATCTTCCAATAAGTGTTTTAGCTCATCAATGCCCTCACCAGACTTAGTACTGACTAACAGCACTCGGTAACCAAGCTCACGGTAGATATCTAGTACGTCATCAACGTACTCCAAGCTTTCTTGGTCGAGTAAGTCAATTTTGTTTAGTAATAAAATTGGCTCGATACCCATGTCTTCACAGGCAACCAAATAGCGGTCGATTATCTGTGGCGTAAACTCAGGCACTACGGCTGATACCATTAAAATCTGATCAATATTTGCGGCGACTACTTTTACGCCATCATAAAAGTCGGGGCGAGTAAGTTGTGTGCGCCTTTCATGCACTGCTTCAATTACACCGGCTAGGTCGCCATCACTGACCTTGGCACGACGAAAAATGACTTCGTCACCGCAAACTAAGCTAGTTACGGTGCGGCGAATATTACAACGCAAAACTTCTTGTTCTGCGGTTTCTATATCCGCATGTTGCCCGAAGCGGCTAATAACCACTGCGGATTCTGTTGGCCCTAGGTTGTCGTTTTGCCATGAAACATCAGAGTTTTCAGTACCTTTAGCTTTATCGATACGCTTCTGATGATTGGCTCTAATCCGACGAGATTGGCCCTTACTGAGTTTCTTTTTCTTTGCCATGTTTATAATCTGTTTAAGCTTTGGCGTGCAGAGCGTTTAAATTTAGGCTATAAATCAATAAAACGCCGTGCATGGTAAAAAAAGCTTTAGGTCGAGTGTTTAAACTAATATGATATATCTAATTGCATTGGATCTAAAGGAAAGTACCGCTAAGGTAATGTATGTCTTTTCATGAATCAAACTTGATCTGGCTCGATCTCGAGATGACGGGGCTAGAACCAAAAACAGATAAAATCTTAGAAATCGCGACGGTGATAACAGATGGTGATCTCAATATTTTAGCTGAAGGTCCTGTGGTGGCAATTCATCAAAGCAATGCGCTTCTTGATGGAATGGACGAATGGTGTACTAACCAGCATGGTCGTTCAGGTCTAACCGATCGTTGTAAAGCGAGTAAATTCACAGAAGCAGATGCAATCAAGCAGACGTTGGACTTCTTAAAAGAGTGGGTGCCGCCAGGTGCTTCACCAATGTGCGGTAACTCCATTGGACAAGACCGTCGATTCCTCAATAAATATATGCCAGAGCTTGAAGCTTACTTTCATTATCGCAATCTAGATGTGAGCACGATAAAAGAGCTAGCGAGACGCTGGAAGCCTGAGTTACTAGGTGAGATCAAAAAGAAAAGCTCTCACTTGGCTTTAGATGACATCAAAGATTCCATTATGGAATTAAAGGTTTATCAAGAAAAATTCTTCAAAGTCTAAAAAAATACTTGCAAAGCAAATTTTATCTTGTAGAATCCTGCCCCGCTTGAGACGACAAGCCCTGCGGGGTGTTTTGAGTGTTATTACAACGCAGCTCTAGCTCAGCTGCAGTAGGTAATCATCGCGACCTTGCGTAGTTACCGACAACATAATGAGCTAACTATGGAATGCGGCACTAGCTCAGCTGCAGTAGGTAATTAACGCGACCTTGCTTAGTTATCGACAAATTCAGAGCTAACTATGGAATGCGGCACTAGCTCAGCTGGTAGAGCGCGACCTTGCCAAGGTCGAGGTCACGAGTTCGAACCTCGTGTGCCGCTCCAAACACTTACTTTAGGTGTATAAACTAAAAAATGTGATGCGGCACTAGCTCAGCTGGTAGAGCGCGACCTTGCCAAGGTCGAGGTCACGAGTTCGAACCTCGTGTGCCGCTCCAACTTCTCTAAATATCTATATTCTTCAAGCACTTTTTATCTCCTTTTAAAATACAAACATATTCCACCAATTTTTTGCAATAAACTGATTGCTTAATTTTAGCGCTACACGTAAAATACGCGCTCTTTCGGCCCTACTATTATCGTTCCTTGCCTTACCCCGACTGGCCGAAACGGGACAAGGCTATACTAACCGTAAGGAATATCCATGCGTCATTACGAAATCGTATTCATGGTTCACCCAGACCAAAGTGAGCAAGTACCTGGTATGATCGAGCGTTATACTGGTGCTATCACTGAAGCTGGCGGTACTATTCACCGTCTAGAAGACTGGGGTCGTCGTCAACTGGCTTACCCAATCGAGAAGCTTCACAAAGCACACTATGTTCTATTGAACGTTGAAGCACCAACTGAAGTAATCAACGAGCTTGAAACTTCTTTCCGCTACAACGATGCAGTGCTTCGTAACCTAGTTATGCGTACTAAAAATGCAGTAACTGAAGCGTCTCCTCTTGCAAAAGAAGAGAAAAAAGAAGCAGCTTCTGCTTAATCGTTGTTGATTTCGGATTTGACTAACCTTTCGAGGTAATGGTGAGTACTCAGGTTGACCTGTATACCAATCAATATCTGCTTTCGGGCGTGATTTGTAAAACACCTAAATTTAGTCAAAGCCCAGCTGGGATCCCGCATTGCATATTTGTACTTGAGCACAAATCAATGCAATTAGAGGCTGACCTTACTAGAAATGCCTATGTGCGTATTCAAGTGGTTGCCAGTGGAGAACAGTTCCGAGACCAAACAGAGCATTTATACGTTGGGCAAGCATTACAAGTTCGCGGTTTTTTAAATCGCCACGAGAGCCGAAATGGCTTGAGTCAGCTGGTATTGCACGCACAACATATTGAAAGAATTAATTGAGGAAATTACTCATGGCACGTTATTTCAGACGTCGTAAGTTCTGCCGTTTCAAAGCGGAAGGCGTACAACAAATTGATTACAAAGATCTGGCTACTCTTAGAAACTATGTAACAGAAAGTGGCAAAATCGTACCTAGCCGTATCACAGGTACTAGCGCTAAATACCAGCGTCAGCTAGCAACTGCTATTAAGCGTGCTCGCTACCTAGCCCTTCTTCCATACACTGACTTACACAAGTAAGCAGCTGATTACTAGTTTTTAAAAGGTGTAGAGACATGCAAGTTATTCTACTAGACAAAATTGCAAACCTAGGTAGCCTAGGTGATCAGGTTAATGTTAAATCTGGCTTCGCACGTAACTTCTTATTCCCTAAGGGCAAAGCAGTTCCTGCAACTAAAGCTAACATTGAAACTTTCGAAGCACGTCGCGCTGAGCTTGAAGCGAAAATCGCTGAAGAGCTAGTTGCTGCACAGGCACGCGCTGAAAAACTAGAAGCACTAGCTGAAGTAACTCTAGTTTCTAAAGCGGGTGACGAAGGTAAGCTATTCGGTTCTATCGGTACTCGCGATATTGCTGATGCTATCTCTGCAGTAGGTGTTGAGGTATCTAAGTCAGAAGTTCGTCTACCTCTAGGTACTATCCGTGAGACTGGCGAGTTCGACGTAGCTATCCAAGTACACTCTGACGTTACAGCTACGATCAAAGTAATCGTAATTGCTGAAGCTTAATTTTTAATTGAGCTTAAAAAAGCCGTGTATTTTTATACACGGCTTTTTATTCACTTAATTTACCTAGAATAACCGATATTTCGAATAGCAAAGTGCTATTTAACCGTCGCCATTCACGCTTAGCATGTTGCGCGCACAAGTATGGGCTTTAATCGTATTCAAGGCTTTAAGTAAATTAAGTAACCCTTCAAAGAAAATCATAATAATAATCTTATTCATACCAATTTAAGGTGTGACATGGATGATCCTCTCGCTCAAAGTTTGCCTTAAATCAAAAGGTAGTACGGCTGTAATGTGATGTAATAGGTTTCCTTTTTAGAAACTATCGCTTCATGTTATGTTTACATATTATAGGCTCGGCCTTTTCTTTGTCTTAATCTGTCATAAGGTAATAAAATGACAGCGCTATCAATTTAGTGGTGGAATAAATAATGTTTAGTAATAAAGGCTTTACGCTAACAGAGCTATTAATTGCGGTTGCCATTGTGGCGATTACGGCGAGTTTTGCTTATCCGTCTTATATCCAGTACGTCCAAGATGCACATCGCTCTCAAGCTCAGCAGCAGTTACTAGAGACTGCTGCTGTAATAGAGCGCATTTATAGTCGCAATGGAGGTTATCCAGATGCCGCGTTAATACCCAATTTACCTCAGTCAGAGTTTTATACCTTTAAATATATTCCCGCCGATAAGCCTAATGGTGCGGTTGGTCAATATCGTAATTTGAGTTACCAACTTACAGCGACTCCTATTGTGGGAAAAGCACAAGCGACGGATCGATGTGGTGTGTTGAGCATCAACCATCAAGGCAGCCAAGGACCGAATAACAATGAGTGTTGGTAATAAACGAGCCGGGTTCACGTTACTAGAACTGCTTATTGCAATGGCGATACTAGCCATTTTAGCTGCTATTGCGGCACCTAGTTTTATTAAACAGATCCAGCAAGACAGAATAACCACGCATGCCAATGAGTTACAGGCTATTTTTCGTCTTGCTCGCAGTGAGGCGGTAAAGCGTGAACAGCAAGTGTCGTTGGTTGTTGAGGATGGTGATTGGGTTGTTAAAACCAATGAGAATGGGCAACTAACAGAAGTGAGCCGCTTTACCATCAAGCATAGCTCAATAGAAGTTGCTTTGACTGATCAACTTGTGCGCGAGAGTGGAGAAGTGCTTGCAACCAATAATATTCTGATCACAGACAAGATTACAGATACGCAGGATTATCGGTTGTGTGTATTGGTCAGCGGTCAAAGCTGGTTAGCTGAGGCGGAACAAAATTGCAGTTAAATAAAGGCTTTTCACTAATTGAAGTGGTGGTGTCTATGTTAGTCGCCGGATTAATGCTGCTTGGACTTGCTGCAACGCAATTAAAGTCATTACAGTTTGCGTCTAACAGCTTCCACTACACAATGGCGCTGGTACATGGGCAAAATGCCATTGAGCGGATATGGCCGTTATTGTGTGAATTACAGCATAACAACAACGATATGACACAAAATAATCCGCTGATGCAGCAGGTACAGCCTATAGATGATCGCTTTACGCTCATCTTGCCAGCCACTTACAGTCATAATATGCAAATAACCGTAAGCTGGCAGGACAAACGGCTGAGTAACCCCGCGGAGAATCAGATTTCTTTAACAGCTAGCTATCCCAGTGTTATAGACACTTGCTCAGCACCACCAGGAGGAAGCTAATGCAGCATAAAGGCTATACCTTACTTGAACTGATGGTCGCGATGGTGGTTGGTTTAATACTGGTTTCGGGAATAGCGGCTTCATACACCTCAATAAAAGAGACAGTCACGACAAGTCAGCAGCTTGCGACATCTCAAGAAATTATTCGCTATACCAACCGAGTAATGATGCGCAGCATAAAGCAGACACAGATCCTGCCTACTGTGTCTGCGACAGATATTCTCATAGAGCAGTTGGCGGGAGTACCTGCTTGTGATGGTAGCGTTCCGTCAGCTAACTATACCGAACGTTATTTTTTACAAGGTGAGTATTTAGTGTGTAACCGTGGAAGCGGAGACATTAATTTATTAAAAGGGGTTACAGGATTAGCGTTTGCCATTGATGGTCAGCTAATCACAGTAACAATACAAGGTAGTAGTTTTCCACCGCAGTATGGTGCAGGCATACAAATGAATTTTTACGCTGGATTAGGTAGCTAATACAATGAAACAACAACAAGGTTTTACACTAGTAAAAGTTATGCTGCTTGGCGGCATGGCAAGTGTTGTAGTATTCGCTTCTCTCAAGGAAGGTGTTGTACAAGAGAGATTAAGTGGTAACTTTCAAAAAGACATTAATGCTAGGCTGGTTGCTGAGCAGGGGATCCGAGACTATCGCCAAAAACTGCAACAGTCTTTGGAGAATAACCCTCTAGATGTCGATAGTTTAATTAACGGAATTCCTACAACGGGAAACGGTGCAATCGGTGATTCCCGCTTTCAAATCTCGGTGAGTAGTGATGGTAACGAGTTTGAAGTCGAGAGTTTAGGGCAGCGTCATGGAGATCACGCCAATCATCGCCTTGTGGCGCGTTTTGAACTCAAACCAGCTCCCAAAGAGTCGATATTTCAAAATGCGGTTACGGGCTGTAAAGGTGTAAACCTATCAGGTAGTGGTGCTGTAGATAGCTATGATTCTTCAAGAGGTACATACGAAGAAACCAAAAGTCATGATGGCGATGTTCATACCGTTGTAGGAGAAGCTGACGTCGTTTTATCTGGTCACTCACCCATTAAAGGTGATGTACAAGCATCGGGGGTGATTTACTTAAAAGGTTCTTCACCAATTCTTGGGGATGTACGATCAAATACAGGGGTGGATATCTCCCCCTCAGCGAGTGGGATCCGAGTGGAAGGCAACGTGTTTAGCCGCGGATTTTTTAAACATCGAGGTGGTAAAATACAGGGCTATGTACGTGCTATGGGAGACGTACAAATGGCGTGGGGAGCTGAAATCCTTAATCAAAATGGGGATCTCTTTGATATTCAATATACCGGAAATGGCCAGTTTAAAGATACCGGGTTACAGGTCCAAGATGGTATTCATTATTCTGATCCAAGATTTAGAGTGGCAGATTTGGTTGTTGAGCCAGTCAAAGTTTACGATCCTGATTCTCCAGACTATGATCCAGCCAAACCGAACAAAGAATGTGACCCCTTAGCACTGCCATTCAATATGGAAAGTATTATTGATCCACGTAACCGGTTTGCGCCTTTACATGTAGGTGCGCAGCAAATTCTTCATTTTAAGCCGAAGCAGGCGGTATATGAGCGCAATGGATCCAATGTGTACGTTGCCAAAGAACAAACGATCTATCTATTTAAAGGCATAGATCAAAACCTTGGCAGTGCAACTGAGAGTACTCAATTGGTCTTTCCCTTTAAAGGGTTAAAACTGGGCTCAGACGGTAAAATTAAGATCTCTGGAGGCGACGTTATTTGGTTGATAGATGGCGATCTAACCTTATCTGGAAATACGCATATTTGGATAGAAAAAGAGAGCTCACTAACCGTATTTACCACGGGCAAGGTTTCGATTGGCGCGAGCGCAAAAGTTATTTCAGAGCAAGAAGGTCTAACTCAGAGTGGCTTACCTGTATTTAGCATTTATTCGTCTTTTGACGGGCCAAATGGATTTGTTTTCAGTGGTGCTTCTTCATTGTATGCCGCTATCTATTCACCACTAACTTCAATCTTGTTAAATGGCAGTGGGCAATTGTATGGTACGGTCCGAGGTGCTTCAATTACAGGCACTGGTGGTACTGGTATTCATTTTGACCAAGCATTAAAAAATGCAGGCATTGGCGTTCAGCCCCCAGGGAAAAAACCCACATTAGTATTCAAAGGGTGGCACTACAAGCCTTACCAAGTTGCTGATGAGGACGAGTCAAAACAAACAGAATAATAGTGGAGCAGGAATGCTCCATTTTTTTCATCAAATTTTTTAACTTCCTTTAAACCATTTCCTATTTACCCGACGTCTAAAAAAGTACTTTACAAAAAAGTAGAAATTGGCAATTGAACGTTGGTAACTTTGTTTGTTTCATTTGATATGCGAAGATGAAGGTATCAACCCAAAGGAACAAACGCATGATAATTAATGCCAAAGAGGCATTTTCACAAGAACAAACTGATGCGCTAGTGGCTAGATGTCAACAGGGGGATCAAGGTGCTTTTCGCGAGCTGTTTGAGCAGCATCACTGTCGCGTTTATGCCTTGTGTCTGAGACTGTTAGCTGAGCCTGCTCACGCGGAGGATGCTTGTCAGGAAGTTTTTGTGCAATTGTGGCAAAAGATTGACCAATTTAAAGGGCAATCAAAATTTTCGACTTGGCTCCACAGTGTGACGAGCAATATTGCTATCAGTTACCTTAGGAAGCAAAAAAACTGGTTTCAAAAGGTAGTGAGTTTTGAACAATCTGGACTCGATGAACAAGGTGCTGAACAGCTTGGTGAGTTAAATGGATTGGACAAACTGATAGTAAGGCTCCCGGAGCGCGCCAGGTTGGTATTTGTATTACATGCCGTTGAAGGGTATCGCCACGAGGAAATTGCCAATATGTTGAATATGGCCGTCGGGTCGAGTAAATCGCAATATCACAGAGCACGTAACTTATTACAGGAGTGGTACAACAATGACTAAACCATCTTTCGATGAATTTATGCATACCGCACTGAATGATGAAGACACCCAGCCAAAACCACAACGTGATTTATGGCAAGGGGTAGAGCGTGCGATTAATCAAGCACAGCCAATCCAAGCGCCAAGGCAGAATAATTGGCAAAAGCTGTCTGGAATAGCGGCTTGTACAATTGCAGGTTTACTCGCTTGGCAAGTGATCATGAATCAACCAAAACAAGACTCACTGGCTAATATTAGCGCTTTTTTTGAGCAGCAAAAGCAATCACTGCTTGTACAGTACGAAACGCAACCTGCGTTGACTACCGATTGGCAGGTACAGCTACATGAGCTTGAACAGGCTGAGCAAGCGATCAAGCTGTCGCTCAAACAAGACCCTGAAAACGCAGCGCTACTTAAGATGTTGGCTCAGGTCTATCAGCAACAACTCGATTTAATCAATAAGGTTCACGAACCTCGTTGGCAACAAATTTAGGAGAATTAGAATGAGAGCATTAATTATTGGCTTAGCGGCACTGCCTGCGATGGTATTTGCTGGAGAATCGATAGATAAAGAACTTTCAATACCTGCTGATGGCAAAGTAATTATTGAAAACCAGCGTGGTGACGTAACGATTAAAACATGGGATCAAGCTATGTTTAAGGTTACAGGCGAGCTAGATGACAAGGCCGAAGGTTATAAACTGGAAACCTCCGGCGAGGTTACTGAATTTGTTGTTAAAATGCCAAGGCGTTACAAAAGCTGGGGGGGCGGTGATGGCTCTACGTTGACCATTTATATGCCGCGCACCAGTGAGCTTGATTTTGAAGGTGTTATTGTTGATGTAGCCGCGGCTGATTTAACCGCAGGTGCTCGTATTAAAACGGTAAATGGCAACATTAAAGTGGAACAGATCAGCGGAAAGATCTCTCTAGAAACCGTAAACGGCGATATCGATAGCCGGGATTTAGACGGCAATATTCAATTTGAAACCGTTAATGGTGATATCGATGATGTTGCCTCAAAAGGGAAGTTAAGATTTAACGCTGTAAATGGTGAGATTAAAACGCAAACTACCGCAACAGAACTTCGTTTGGAGAATGTGAATGGCGAAGTGGAACTGAAAATGGCAGCGCTAAAAGATTTACGTCTGTCGACAGTGAATGGTGAAATTGCGGTATATGCCGATGAACTGCTAGATAATGCGAGTATTAATATGGAAAGTGTGAGCGGTGACATTGAACTTAACTTTCCAAAAGACGTATCTGCACGATTTGAGATTAATGCCCACTCTGGTGGCCGTATTAGCAATAAGCTAAGCTCGGACCAAGTTAAAAAAGCTAAGTATGGTCCTGCTCGTTCCTTAGAGTTTGTGTTAAACGGTGGGAATGCCGACGTCGAAATAGATACTGTCAGTGGTGATATTGAGTTAAAACAAAAATAGTGCAGCAATAAACCAGTAAGAACAGTAAAAGGCCAGAGATTATAGAAACTCTGGCCTTTTGTTATTTGCACTTGTGGGTAGACAAGATACAATAGAGGGCCTTCTACTTCTCTATGTTGTGATATGGCCAAATCAGATCTACAAGTCGATACTCTAAAAGTTCCACCGCATTCAATTGAAGCCGAGCAGTCTGTACTCGGTGGCTTGATGCTCGACAACGAAGCCTTTGACCGTGTTGCGGAATTGGTGGTGTCGCATGACTTTTACACCAGAACCCATAAGCTGATCTTCGAAGCAATGGAAAAACTGGTGGAGCTAGGTCAGCCCATCGATTTAATTACCATTTCTGAGAACTTAGAAAAGAATCATCAGTTAGAGACAATTGGTGGCTTTTCTTACCTTGCTGAAATCGCGAAAAATACACCCAGTGCAGCAAACATTGACGCGTATGCGAGCATTGTTCGCGAGCGTGCCGTTGTTCGTGAAATGATTGGGGTTGCGAATGAAATCGCCGAAGCGGGTTTTAATCCTGAAGGACGTGATAGTCATGAGTTGTTAGACTTAGCGGAAAGCAAGGTGTTTAAAATTGCTGAGCAGCGCTCAAAAAGCACCGAAGGTCCGCAAAGTATTCATAGCATTCTTGAAAAGACCGTTGATAAAATCGAAGAGCTTTATCAGTCACCACAAGATGGTGTAACTGGGGTCAGCACCGGATATGGTGATTTAGATAAAATGACCGCAGGTTTACAGCCTTCTGATCTCATCATCGTAGCAGCCCGTCCATCGATGGGTAAAACGACGTTTGCGATGAACTTAGCCGAGCATGCAGCGATGACGCAAGACAAACCGGTTTTGATTTACTCGTTAGAGATGCCGTCAGATCAGATCATGATGAGGATGCTTGCTTCACTAGGTCGTATCAACCAGACCAAGGTTCGTACAGGTCAGTTAGACGATGACGATTGGGCACGACTGTCTTCAACTATGGGGTTGCTGATGGAAAAGGGCAAGATGTACATTGATGATGCATCTGGCCTGACTCCGACGGATGTGCGCTCAAGAGCTAGGCGTATTGCTCGCGATCACGGTGGGATTAGCATGATCATGGTGGATTACCTCCAGCTTATGCGCGTACCTAGCCTCTCAGATAACCGTACGCTGGAGATTGCTGAGATCTCTCGCTCATTAAAAGCGCTGGCAAAAGAGCTACAGTGTCCAGTTATTGCACTGTCTCAGCTTAACCGTACACTAGAACAACGAGCTGATAAACGTCCTGTTAACTCAGACTTACGTGAATCAGGCTCTATTGAGCAGGATGCCGACTTAATCATGTTTATTTACCGTGATGAGGTTTATAACGACGATAGCCCAGATAAGGGCACTGCTGAAATCATCATAGGTAAACAGCGTAATGGTCCAATCGGTAAGGTTAGGTTAACCTTCCAAGGTCAATACTCTCGATTCGATAATTACGCAGGTCCTGCAATGGACGACGAATATTAACCTCTACCTGATTGAGTCGTAAAATGAGATTAGCGAGTGCTGAAATAGACTTAACCGCGCTGCAAGAGAACTTGCGGCTAACGCAAAAGTTAGCGCCAAAAAGCAAGATCATGGCTGTGTTAAAAGCAAATGCTTATGGCCATGGTCTAGTTAAAATAGCACAGCACTTACAAGATGCAGATGCCTTCGCCGTGGCCAGAGTGGACGAGGCATTAGCGCTTAGAACGGGTGGCATCACAAAGCCGATTGTACTCTTAGAGGGCTTTTTTCACTCCTCAGATCTGCCCATTTTACTAGCCAACAACCTACAAACTATCGTACATGATATTTCCCAACTCGAAGCCATTGAGCAAGCGAATTTGGAATCTCCACTGACGGTATGGCTAAAAATCGATACTGGTATGCATCGTTTAGGCGTTGAACCGGAGGAGTTTGAACACTTTTACTCTCGTCTGAAATGTTCTAACAACGTGGCCGAAAAAATCCATCTGATGACCCACTTTGCTTGTGCTGATGATGTCGGCGACAATAAAACAGAAATACAGCAAGTTCTGTTTAAGTCACTGGTTGGTCAAAGTCATGCTCCGCTTTGCCTTGCGAATTCAGCTGGGATCATCGGCTGGCCAGAATCACATGGTGATTGGATCAGGCCAGGATTAATGCTCTATGGAGTTTCCCCTATGTTAGGGCGTGTTGGTCAGCAACATGGGCTTAAACCTGTTATGCGTCTTACCACCAAAGTAATTGCCATAAAGCATGTTAAAGCCCATCAAGCGGTTGGATATGGCAGCCGTTGGCAAAGTGAACAAGATACGTATCTTGCCGTGATCGGAGTTGGCTATGGTGACGGCTACCCGAGACATGCAAAAGTGGGCACGCCTGTTGTTATTCGTAATCGACGTTACGGTATTGTTGGGGCTGTATCTATGGATATGATAAGTATCAATATTGGTGATAACCCAGATAACATAGAGGTAGGCGATGAAGTGGAAATGTGGGGACCCAACCTTCCGGTAGAAGAAGTGGCGCAATGCGCTGAAACTATACCCTATGAGCTGCTATGTAACGTCACCCCAAGGGTGAGTTACGAGTATATTGAGGCTTAGAGCAAAGGCAGAGCCCTGCAACTAGCGCTTTTGACCCTGTATTGTTGCGATTATACGCCTAGCTCCGCCGTGGTCTCGGTGTTCCCCTAAATATATTCCTTGCCAAGTTCCCAAATGCAAGCGACCTTGAGCAATAGGAATGGTGACTTCACATCCTAAAGTGCTGGCTTTGATGTGGGCTGGCATGTCATCGTCACCTTCATAGTCATGGCGATAATAACTCTGCCGTTCTGGAACAAAATGATTAAAGTGGCTTTCCATGTCCATGCGCACTGTCGGATCGGCATTTTCGTTGACGGTTAAGCTTGCCGAGGTATGTTGAATAAACAGATGAAGCAGGCCGACATCGTAGTCATGTAGTTCCGGCAACTGAGTGATAATTTCGTCATCAATCAAGTGAAAGCCCCGCTTTCGAGGCTTTAAGGTGATTTGCTTTTGAGTCCAGCTCATAAAATGGTATGTCCTTTTGAACCGAAGTTTCGGATAATTAATGTCTTACTGGCAGCCTGATATTGGTGCGTAAATTCGCCTTGCCTACAGGATTTACGAGAGCAGGGTGCGAAAGCGGAGTTATCCTGAAAACTCTATGGTTAGATAAGGAAGTAATACCAATTGAATTAACTCTCTAATCAATTTGAAGGATGAAATAGCATAGTAGCGTCGTTAAAAATTTCTCATTTAGAACAACTGAATAGCAAAATTTTTGCCTTGCTACTAACGCTATCTCTGTGCTTCAAATAACTCATTTACTTAATACATTTGGCATAATTCAATGTGACTTTAAAAACAATGAGTTTGCTCATTCCTTATCTAAACCTTAGGTTAGTTAGGCGAGTTTATCGAAGCTAACTTCAATATTGGCGTTACCATCTGGAGAAGTGAAAGGCATAATTAACTTTGGACCGTCACACTTATGGGTGATCGTATGACCAGAACCTGAGACAACTACAGGCGTTGCCATATCAAACTCATAGCCCTTTTCACCGAGTAAGTTCTTGGCACCGCCAGTGACCATATTGGTTATTTCACCAACCATATCTGTCACATCTTCGTTGATAGAATCTGGACGCTCACCCAGCATACGCTCCATGATGGTTAATGCTAGGTTCTCTTCGAATGTGATAGAAAACGAACCTTTAGTTTGTGGGCCTACCATACCAATTAGGCCTGAGACATCACCCTGTGCGACTTCATCCTTCTTCACCTTAGGTTTTCCTGGCGTCAATTCGGTTTGCGCCATAGTTGCTAATACATTGATTAGAGATGATAAAAAGGGGTTGATGAATTCTACATTCATATAGACTTTCCCTTACGCATATTTGGTTAATTCGTGTTGCTGTTTGTGTTAAGTGTAGTTTCGATTTCTCTCCACTGCACTTAATCTTTACATTTTTCGCAACGGCCGTGAGCTTCTATTGTTTGCTCAGTGACTACAAATCCGGTTTCTGCAGCTAGGTTGTTTAATTCGTGTGAAATCGCATTTGAATGTAACTCTTGAACGTTTCCACAGCTGTCACAGATCAGTAGTTGTACAGGATGCATATGATCGAAATGATGGCAAAGCATAAACGCATTGGTGCTTTCAATTTTATGGATAAAGCCCAATTCAGATAGAAAGTCTAGTGCACGATAAACGGTTGCAGGTTTCGCAGCTGACTCAGTCAGTTTTAGCTCTTCGAGTAAATCGTAAGCGCCTACGCCCCCTTGTTTAGAAGCAAGTAATCGAAATACTTTTTCTCTAATTGGGGTAAAGCGTGCACCGCGGTTATCACATACTTGCTTGGCTTTGCTAACTAGTAACTCTATATTCATGATTTTTAATCCTTACACTGCCCTGCAATACTAACATATTATTTTTATTAGTCTTGCCTTTACCTAGATTAATTATATCTGATAGTGGGGAGTTGTTTTCACAGTCTGGTTTTGTGTTTGGAAAAATAACTCAAACTGCTGTGCGGAAAGAGGTTTACTGATTAAGTATCCTTGACCGAAATCACACCCTAGCTGTCGTAGTATTTGCAGTTGCTCTTGTGTTTCGACTCCTTCAGCAACAACCTTCATTGAAAGGTTATGCGCCATGGCTATTATGGTTTTTACCAGCGCTCTAGACTCTTTAGAAGGCAACATGTCTGAAATAAAGCTTTGATCAATTTTCAGCACATCAAAAGGGTAGTGACGGAGGTAGTTGAGAGAGGAATAACCGGTCCCAAAGTCGTCTAAAGACAATTTAAACCCTAGGTCATGCAGTTTATTCAAGGTCTGCTTTACTTGAATTTGGGCCGAAATTAACACACCTTCGGTGATCTCAAGCTCTATATATTGATTACTATTAGGTATCCTTTCAGCCAGTGAGGCAATTTTTTTTAACAGTGCCGGATCTTTAAATTGTCTTGGTGAAAGGTTAATGGCTATTTTAAGGTCTGGTTGTAATGTACTGTGCCAGCTATGCGCTTGTTTTATTGCACTAGATAATACAAACAGCCCAATGTCTACGATTAATCCGCTTTGCTCTGCTATGGGAATAAATTCGGCTGGAGAAACCGCACCGAGCGTTTTGCTGTGCCAGCGTAGCAGGGCTTCAGCACCAAATACTTCGCCTGTATCTGTATAAAATTGTGGTTGATAAAATACTTCAAACTCGTTGTCAGCCACAGCGACTCGCAATGCTTCTTCGACTTCAATTCGACGAGCCAATTGCAGACTCATCTTTTGATTAAACAGGCAGTAGCTATTGCGGCCGTTGTTTTTAGCGTTATACATGGCTGTGTCTGCACAGCTCAGGAGTTCTGTGGGGGTATTAGCATCCACAGGAAAAACGGCAACACCAATACTGATTGAAACATTAAATTCTTTGTCGTCTACTTCTATGGGTTGATGGAACAGCTTAACCAGCATGTCGGCAACCGCGGTGATGTCTGATATTTGCGTGAAGCCGCCCATCAAGATAATAAATTCATCTCCGCCAAGCCGTGCAATGGTATCTTGTTCGCGTACAGACAATTTAAAACGCTCTCCAGCGGCCACCAGTACTTTGTCGCCAGCCTCATGCCCCAGAGTGTCATTGATCCGTTTAAAGTCGTCTAAATCAATAAAAAATACGACGCTTAGCTCGTCTTTTCGCTCTGCATCCAAGATTTGTTGTGCTAGCCGCTCCATCGCTAAAAATCGGTTCGGCAGGTCGGTTAAAGCGTCGTAAAATGCATGATGTAAAATCACTTCTTCTTGGCGTTTTTTCTCGGTGATATCCCGTACTGCAATGACCAATTGGTCTGTTTCGGGGATTGGCGACAGTCTTGCTTCAAAAAGTTTGGCTTGTCCTGCGATGGTGAGAGGATATTCTATCTGAGTGAGTTGGTGACCTTGATTTGCTGAGTTTATCGCGTGGCTAAACTGTTTTGCTGCATGAGGAGGTAACACGTCTGCCATTTTTTTATTAATAAACTGATCTGGTGAGATATAAAGGTCGTCAGCGTTACCTGTGTGACATTCTTGAATAGTACCGTCGGTGTTAATGATAAAAAATATGTCTGGTAAGGCTTTAAATACACTGTTTATTAAGGCGTGACGACGTTTCAACTCTGTATTACTTTCTAGCTGTTGTTGCCAGTTTTTTTCAAGTATTTGCGCCATCTTATTAAGCTGGTGGGCAAGTACACCAAACTCGCCATTTCCCACAATGCTTACTCTGCTGCTGAGTGATTTAGTCGAAGTTCGCTGCCAATTTGAATCAGTCTTTGTATGGGGTTGTGGATAAAGTAATGGGTGAAGCTGAGCAGGGCAACAACAATAACGGCTAGAGAGGCTGCAAGGATAGCAGCTTTAGTGAGTAAGTGTTGCCTCAGCGACAAAAATATACTACTCACGTCATACACCGCAACTATTCTAACAAGGTTGCCAGAGTTGCCAGCTGGCAGCGTTGAAGCGACAGGAATGACAGCTACAAAGGACTGTTTTTGGGGATAAAAGGTAATCATAAGATCAACAGCATTAAATGCGGCTGTTCTTTGCTTTGCCGTTACCATGTTGTTCAATATTTGCAAGCCGGCTTGAGCATACTGATTAGCGTACACAAGCTGCTCATCTTGAACGAGAAAGAGTGCCTTGTACTTAGTGTCAGAATAATAATCTTTCAGTGTAGGCTCAATTTGGTTACTTCGCTCAGTCATCAGATCGCTGGAGATATGCTTACTTAACCGAGTTAGGCTTTGTTCTAGCTTTTGTTCATAGGTGTCGAGTAACATATCTCGCTGACTGACATAGGTGAATGAGATCACCATAGAGGAAATCAACAGCCCGCAAAACACTGTTCCCCAACTTAGCGTTTGCTTTAAATTAATAGAAATCACCCGATTAGTCATAGATACCCAATGTAATAAAGTCCTTAATATCTTTTGGTGGATTACCGCGGTGGCTCAAAAGTGTTGAACGTCTCGGTATTAGGCTGCTGAAGTGACATAAGCATGCTTCCATACTAGTGTAGTTCAGCTGTTTATTTTTGTACTAAATTTCAACAAATTAATCTTATGAGCATATGGGTATTTTCCGTCAGAATATGCGTATACCCCTTAGGTCCAATCTTATTTTCTTTCCTATTGACCGCAAACGGATTGCGGACTGTTATGAGGCTTTTTATATTGATTAAAAAGCCAACAAAATAGGTAAGGTAATGAACAAGATCATTAAGTGCACTGTGGCTGGGCTGCTATGTGCGACGGCAAGTACAGCTGCTTTAGCTTACGATAGAATTACAGGCAAAGCTTTTGCGAGCCGCTCTGAGGTGATTGCAACACAGGGAATGGCTGCGACTTCTCAGCCTCTTGCAACCCAAGTTGCACTTGATGTGTTAAAACAAGGGGGAAGTGCGATAGATGCAGCTATTGCTGCTAATGCGATGTTAGGACTGGTTGAGCCAACCGGCTGTGGCATTGGTGGGGATTTATTTGCCATCGTTTGGGATGCTAAACAGCAAAAGTTATTTGGATTAAATGCATCTGGCCGTTCGCCACAAAGCCTTACCTTAGAAACCTTAAAACAACAAGGCGATAAAATTCCCAGTTATGGTCCGCTTCCCGTTTCAGTTCCTGGTGCCGTTGATGGCTGGTTTGAGCTTCACAGTAAATTTGGCAAATTGCCGATGAAACAATTGCTCCAGCCTAGTATTGAATACGCCAGAAATGGCTTTCCTGTATCTGAGTTGATTGCGTATTACATGCAGCGTTCGGTGTCTGCTCGTAAGCAGTACCCAGGATTTAAACAAGTATTCATGCCCGATGGCGAAATGCCTAAAAAGGGGGAGATATTTAAAAACCCAGCACTTGCTAACACTTATGAGTTACTCGCAGAACAAGGTCGCGACGCCTTTTATCAAGGTGACATTGCCAGAGAAATCGACCGCTATATGAAAGCCAATGGCGGATATTTAAGTTATCAAGACTTGGTTGAGCATCGTAGCGAGTGGGTTGAGCCTGTTAGTGCGGATTATCGGGGTTATACCTTATGGGAGTTACCACCGAATGGGCAGGGAATAGCTGCTCAGCAAATTCTCAATATTCTTGAAGGCTATGACATTAAAGCGATGGGTTTTGATAGCTCTGAGTATGTACATACTTTTGTGGAGGCGAAAAAGCTGGCCTTTGCTGACAGAGCAAAGTACTACGCGGATCCAGACTTTAATGAGATCCCTGTTGAAACACTGATTTCGCAAGAATATGCAGATAAAAGGCGTGCATTGATTGACCCAAACAAAGCGGCTAAGCGTGACCATGCAGGCCCTGTTGATGGCGATACTATCTATCTCACTACAGCTGATAAAAACGGCAATATGGTGTCGCTGATCCAAAGTAACTTTCGTGGAATGGGCTCGGGGATGACACCTGCCAAGCTCGGTTTTGTATTACAAAATAGAGGTGAGCTATTTGCGTTAGATAAAAACCACTATAACGGTTACGCACCGGGTAAAAGGCCATTTCATACTATTATTCCTGCTTTTGTCACCAAAGATGGGAAACCTTGGATGAGTTATGGAGTGATGGGAGGCGCCACTCAGCCACAAATGCATGCACAAATCCTAATTAATATGATCGATTTTGGTATGAACCTGCAAGAAGCGGGCGATGCCCCAAGAATTTTACACAGTGGTTCATCACAGCCAACAGGCGAAATAATGACTGACGGCGGTTATGTGAGTCTAGAGTCAGGTTTTGCTATGGAAACTCGCAGAGAGTTAATAAAAAAAGGTCATAAATTACAACAAGCCGTGGGTCCATATGGTGGCTATCAGGCAATTATGCGAGATAGTAAAACAGGGGTTTACTATGGCGCGTCTGAAACCAGAAAAGATGGCCAAGCCGCTGGATATTGAGTTGCTGCGTTAATGTGGCATTCACATGAATTGTAACAGTTAATATACTTCGATTTTTGTTAGTGTGATGTAATATGATTTTGAAGTTATATCTATGCTGAATTGGGCAAATGGAAATTCAAGGAACAATACCATGACAAAAACAATAACAAAGCGAAGTATCTTATCAATGCTGGTGGCTGGTGTATTATCAACTCAAAGCTGGGCGGTGTTGGCGGATACTATTACTAATAATGTCTATTCGGAGAAAGGCTTAGCGGGCACGCTTACCCAAGAGCAAATCGACGATCAAAATTACAAGGCTAAAATCGAGTTTGGTTGGAATAACCGTCGTATCTTGATTGACGAGACTCTCCAGCTAAATGATCAAGGTATGCCAATTAAACTCAGTCTTCAAGGTCGTTCAGCCTTTGGCTCAACAATTGACGAGTCGTTTAGTTATAACAAGGGGATCGCCCAGTGGAAAAGTGTGAATGAGTCAGGGATCAAGGCTGATGCGACTCTCGACTTTTACATCCCCGCTAATAATCATTTCGCGCTAGACAATGCAATAATGCGTTATGTTCTGAAAAACAACAAATACGAACTAGATGTTTACCCTCAAGGTAAAATGCTGATCGAAAAAATGAAGACCATTACGCTTGGCGAGCAAACGGTTCATCTATTGGTAACCAGTGGCCTGAGCCTTACTCCTAATTTTGCCTGGTATGACGATGATGGTAACTATTTTGCGCAGAGCTGGGGGCCTATGTATGTATTGCGTGACGGCTATACCAAAACCCAATTTGAACAGCTAGAAGCGATTCAAAAACAAGCTGAGCAACAGCATTTAGAAAACCTTGCGAAAAAGTTGACACACGATGTGCCAAATCTACTTATTGAACATGTTGCGGTGTTTGACGGTGAGCAGAAAAAGCTACTGAACAATCGCGATGTACTGATCCAAAATGGCAAAATTGTTGAGATAGCCAAACACATCAACCAGCAAAATGGTGTGGTGAGTATTAATGGTAAAGGAAAAACCTTGCTCCCAGGTCTTTGGGATATGCATGGTCACTTATCAAAAGAAAACGGTATTTTGAATATTGCTAATGGCGTGACAAGTGTAAGAGACATGGGGAACGAACATGACAATATTATGGAGATCGAAGCGCTTTTTAACGCCAACCAAGTTTTAGGTTCACGTGTATATCGTGCCGGCTTTATGGATAAGTACAGTGAAAACTCTGCAGGTCTAAGTGTTAAGTCACTGGAAGAGGCGCTTGATACTGTCGACTTCTTTGCAGATAACGGCTACGTTCAAGTAAAGCTGTATTCTTCAATCGATCCAAGCTGGGTAAAGCCTATCTCTGAACGTGCCCATAGTCGTGGATTGAGGCTAAGTGGTCACGTGCCTGCATTTATGACGGCAGAGCAAGCGATTGCAAATGGATATGATGAAATTCAGCACATAAATATGTTGTTTTTGAATTTTCTTGCCGGCGAAGAAGTGGATACACGAACCCAGAAGCGCTTTTCGCTAATGGGTGAGCAAGCTTCTGGCTTGTCACTCGATAGCCCTGAAATGAATGCTTTTGTTAAGCTACTGAGCGATAAAAAAATTGTTGTGGATCCCACAGTATCCACATTTAGAAGTTTGCTCATGTCTGAAGATCAAAAGGTTAACCCAGAATTTGCAGCGATTGCAGAGCATATGCCTATTGCGTTTACTCGAGGCTTAAAAGGTGCAGAAATGCATGTTGACGAGCAGTTTAAGCTCAGTTATCAAAAGTCTGGTGAAGCGATGCAGAAAATGCTGAAGAAGCTCTATGATGCGGGAGTACCTATGGTGCCCGGTACAGATAATATTGCTGGTTTTACACTGATCCGAGAGCTAGAGCTGTATGTAGATGCAGGTATTCCAGCGGCCGATGTGCTTAATATGGCAACTTTAGATAGTGCTAAATTGATGGGCGTAGCACATCAAACGGGTTCTATTACTAAGGGCAAAGTGGCTGACTTAGTGCTAGTTGACGGTAATCCACTTAACGACATCACGGCGCTACAAAAAATGTCGCTGGTTATAAAAGGTCAACAAGCTTTTAAGCCAGCTGAAATCTACCAAGCGATCGGCGTGAAGCCATTTACCACTTCTCCTGCGTTAAAGTAATAACTGCACCTAGGTAATACCATGAGACGGATGTAGGTAAAGCGAAACTTACACCGTCTCTCTATTGCGCTATCGCTATCCAAAACAGGTAAAAAGCCAATTAATATTCGTACTTGAACAGTTTGTGCGTTTTTTGGCTACTCAACTAATAAAAAATGGTTAAAATTTACCCATGTAATCTTGTGTAATAGATAAATTTACTTTTTTGTTAATAAATAAGTTTATTTATCGAATTCTTGTGCTAGCCTTTTTTGTACAGATCACTGGTAGTTGGTGTGAAACCACAGCTTTTGTGTTTGTTTTACCTGCTGTACCAAGATCTTAATTTTTAAACTCTATTTGATTCTCTGAAGTCGTCAGTCTTTTTTATTTTGTAGTAAAAAAGTTGCCATATTAGTGCGTTAAAGTGACAGTGAGTGATTACAGCAATGTTGTTGATATGCTGCAAGCAAATAGCAAAAGGTGCTGTTGATTAACTTGGCTCGCGGTTTTAGCGGTTAGTTAACCTTTTTAGATATACCCTACAAACGTTCGTCTACTTTAATGAGTGGGTGTCGTGTTTGTTGCGGTTAAGTAATTGATTGGTTTTTTACAACGTTACTGATGGTTAACTGTCGCAAGCCAAATTGATACTGCTCGCGCTGTTGCCAAAGGAATCCCAACCAAGTTATGGGGATGGCATGAATACAAATATTGTTACTATACTCGCGGGTTTAGCGCGTACTCGATCTCAAGATATTGCTTATCAGTACTTTTATGATGAAGCATTACCAAGCAAAACTATTTCCTACCAAGCGCTGCATCAACGGGCAGCAACAATCGCTGAAACACTCAGTGAATATTTTGAACCAGGTGATAGAGCCTTACTACTTTACAACTCTGGTTTTGAGTTTATTGAGGCATTTTTTGCTTGCTTGTATGCCGGGATCATTGCTGTACCGGTTTATCCACCTAAAAAGAATCAAAATGTTGATCGTCTGCGTGCCATCATCGAAGACGCAGGCGCAAAAGGTGCACTGACCAGTGAAAAAATCAATGAAATCGCAAAACCGCTGCTAGATTCTGAACCAAGTCTTGCTCAATTAGCGTTGTTTACCACCGATAACATCGCACTTAAATCGGTGACTCAACAGTGGCCTCGAGGGGACATTCACGGTGAACAACTGGCATTTTTACAGTATACCTCAGGCTCGACGGGCACACCCAAAGGGGTGATGGTAACCCACGATAATATTCTTGATAATCAGGCACTCATGAAAGAAGCCTTTGGGCACGATAGCAACTCTGCGATTGTGAGCTGGCTGCCTCATTTTCATGATATGGGACTCATTTTTGGCATTATGCATCCGATCTACATCGGTGCTACGGCGGCGTTGATGAACCCTGCCTATTTCCTACAAAAACCGCTGCGCTGGTTAAAGTTACTGTCACAAACCAAAGGGTTGACATCAAGCGCTCCAAACTTTGCCTATGACTTGTGTGTGGATACCGTTAAAGAAGAAGATCTCAAAGACTTAGATTTATCCCACTGGCGCTCGGCATTAAACGGCGCTGAGCCGGTACGGGCCAGCACGTTAGAGCGCTTTTATCAAAAGTTTAAAGTGTGTGGCTTGCAAAGAGAGAGCATCGCACCTTGTTACGGCATGGCAGAAACCACTTTATTTGCAACCGGTGGACGTCTTCTAGAAAAACCAACGATATTACGTATTGATGCGACCAAGCTACAGCAGGGTAAAGCCGAACGAGTCGTAGATGAAGATACAGTAGATGCGTTTTATGCGTTAGATGTGGCTGATGAACAGCAGCCTTATTACGCCGTATCTTCTGGCGTGAGTTGGGGCGAGCATAACATTGCGATTGTTAACCCAGAGTCTTTTGAAGCCTGCAATGATGGTGAAACCGGAGAAATTTGGGTAACTGGCCCAAGTGTAGCAAAGGGATATTGGAATAACCAAGCGGCAACCGAGGCGACGTTTCATGCCAGAATTAAAGGTGCTGACGAGCGGGCTTATCTGCGTACTGGCGATTTAGGCTTTATCCAGCGTGGAGAGTTATTCGTTACCGGACGGGCCAAAGACGTACTGATTTTCCGCGGTAAAAACTACTACCCGCAAGATATAGAGCTAACCGTTACAGAAGCAAGCGATAGCTTAGAACAAAATGGCGGCGCAGCGTTTTCGGTCGCTGCTAATGGCGATGAAGAACGTTTGGTGATAGTACAACAAGTAAAGCGTACTGCACTAAGAAAGTTAAATGCCGAGCAGGTATTGCAGCAGATCACCGCTTCGATCGTTGAGCACCACGGCATTACGCCTTATGACATCGTATTGATAAAGCCTGGTCGCATTCATAAAACCTCGAGCGGTAAAATTCAGCGCCAAGAGAATAAGCGCAGTTATTTAGCCGATAATTTTGAAGTAATAGCGCGTGTGCGAGAAGCTACTGTGCCACAGCAAGCTGAGGCGCCATCATCCTCATCGTTACTGCAGCAAATTCAACGGTTATTACAAGATTTAGTCGCACAAGAAATAGATAAGCCCGCGCGTAGCTTGGATATCGATGCCCCATTTTTGGCATTAGGTGTGGATTCGATGAAAGCGGTGCGGATCTCAGGGGAATTAATGGAAGTACACGAGCTAGATCTTGAGCCTACGGTACTTTATGAATATCCCTCAATTCGCGAACTAGCCCAGTATTTAAGTCAGTTTAGTACGCTTACTCAAGCCCTAGGACAGACAGAGCTTAACGAGTCGAAAGGCGCCACTGAGCAAGCGAATAAGGCGCAAGCCTCTCGCCGAACTGCACATATTGCAGATACAGATGTTGCCGTGATTGGCATGGCCTGTCGTTATCCTTCAGCAAATGGACTCGATGCATTCTGGCAGCTGTTATGTCAGCAGGGGGATGGGATCACCACGCCAGATCCTAAGCGCCAGCAGCTTTGCCCGAATCTTGAAGCCGACCGACTCGGTGGCTATTTAGAGAAGGTCGATGAGTTTGACGCTGCATTATTCGGCATCTCACCACTTGAGGCCAAGCATATCGACCCGCAACATAGATTACTGCTCCAAACGACTTATCACGCCATACAACATGCCGGTTACCAACCCGCCACGCTCGCAGGTAGCGATATTGGTGTGTATGTTGGTATATCGCAAAATGACTACTTTTTGTTGTCGCAACAACAGCAAAAAAGTACCGCGTATTTAGGCACGGGCACGGCGCTGAGTATCGCAGCAAACCGCATTTCTTATAGCTTTAACTTTACCGGCCCGAGTGTGGCGATTGATACGGCATGCTCGTCATCGCTGGTGGCGCTTCATCATGCAATTCAAGCACTAAGAAATGGAGAAACGCATGCGGCGTTGGTGGCGGGCGTTAACCTTATTCTGAGCGATGATGTGACTAAGGCCTGTGAAAATGCACAGATGTTAGCAGCA
This sequence comes from Pseudoalteromonas piscicida, assembly GCF_002744175.1. Lineage (GTDB taxonomy): Bacteria > Pseudomonadota > Gammaproteobacteria > Enterobacterales > Alteromonadaceae > Pseudoalteromonas > Pseudoalteromonas piscicida_B. The sequence goes on along the minus strand of NZ_NKHF01000007.1, from coordinate 46,510 downwards.
GATGGTCATTGCAAAACCTTTTCACAGGCAGCGGATGGCTATGTGCGAAGTGAAGGCGTTGGAGTGGTGATGCTAAAGCCGCTACAACAAGCCATGGCAGACAACGACCCGATTGTTGGTGTACTCAAAGGCAGTGCAATTAATCAAGACGGCCGCAGCAATGGCATTACTGCGCCAAATAGTGCCGCCCAGCAGGCTGTGATCAATGCCGCACTTGGTAATGCCAAGATGCACGCGGGAGATATCCACTATGTGGAAACTCACGGCACGGGTACGGAGCTTGGCGATCCTATCGAGATCACCGGGTTAAACCGCACGTATGGAGAACACCATAGTCGTCATGATCCGGTTATTCTCGGTGCGGTAAAAGCGAATATTGGTCACCTTGAATCTGGTGCGGGTATTGCTGGGCTTATCAAAACGCTGCTGTGTTTACAGCATGGGCAAATTCCTGCACAGCGTTATAGTGAGGTGTTAAACCCGCATATTCCATGGCAAAAACTCCCATTTATGGTGCCGCAAAGTATGCAGGCATGGCCCGTACAACAGGGGGGAATAAGAGCCGCTGGATTAAGCTCTTTTGGTTTTGGTGGTACAAATGCACATGTGATCTGCGCACAAGCGCCAGCACTCGAACCCAGCACACAAGCTGAAGTAACACCGCCTTCGCTTTATCTATTGCCTCTCGCTGCTAAATCGAAAGCTGCATTGCAACAACTTGCTGGTCACTATAGTGAACGATTATCGAGTCTGACTCCTCAAGCATTTGATCACTTCTGCGCACAAAATGCCGAGCAAGTGGCGCTTAAAGGTGTGCATAAAACGTTTAGCGGTGTAAGTAGAGAAGCACTTATTTCGCAACTTAATATTCCGATTATTGCTGAACAGTCCTCGGCAAATGCTACTCCAGAAGTTGCGTTTTTGTTCACTGGACAAGGTTCGCAATACCCCTTGATGGCTCACTCTTTATATCAACACCATGCCGTGTTTCGCAGTCACTTAGATGACATTGACAGTCTGGTTGGCGAGCGCTTTGGAGCACGCTTATTGGATGTGTTATTCGACGAAAAGCACAGTGAACTACTCGCACAAACGCGTTGGACGCAAGTGAGCTTGTTTGCCGTTGAATACAGCTTGGCAAACTTATTGATGCATTATGGGGTAAAGCCATCTCAGCTGCTCAGTCATAGCGTTGGTGAGTATGCAGCGGCTTGTATTGCGGGTGTGTTTTCGCTTCGTGATGGCGTTGAGTTGATTGCTGCGCGTGGTCAGCTAATGCATGAATTACCGATAAAAGGCAGCATGATCGCCGCAAGGTGTGATGAAATAACCGCACAGAATTGCTTGAGCGAGTATCAAGGGCAAGTGGTGATCTCAGCCTTCCATGGTGAGGCAGGGGTGGTATTCTCCGGTGCTGATGAAGCAATCTCTGCCCTCAGTGACGTACTTGCAGCACAGCAAATTAAAGTAAAAGCGCTGTATACGGCAAACGCTTTCCACTCTCCACTGATGAACCCCATGCTAGACGCCTTTAGGAAAGTCGCTGAACAGGTTAGATTCCAACAGCCTCGACTGCCTTTTGTTTCATCCATGACGGGGCAAGTGGAGACTACACGCATTGCAACAGCTGAGTATTGGGTTGAGCAAATTATGGCGCCGGTTCGCTTTGTTGACTGTGTAACCGCGCTTGAATCACTTGAGCATGGCTTAGCGATTGAGCTTGGTCCCAAACCTATTTTGAGTGGCTTACTACAAGAAAACAGCAATAACAAAGCGCTTAATTATGCCCATGTATTGCACCCCAAAGGCGATGACAGCAAGAGGTTCGCCGAGTGTTTGGGCACATACCTCGATTTAGGCGGGCCGCTCGAATGGCAACAGGTGTATGGCAATCGCCCGAGCGTTAGAGCGAGTTTGCCGCAATATCCATTTGATTGCAGCTCATACTGGATTTTTGGGACTGAACAATTACAGCCCGAAGCACAGGCAGTGGTAGATGTAAGTGACCGTGATGCACAAATTCGCAGCTTTGTGTTGAATACCCTAGCGGGGCTATTGTCGATGCCCGCTGATGCCATCCAAACCAACCTCCCGTTGTTAGAAATGGGGGTTGATTCGTTGATGATCATGCAGGCCGTTAGAGTGTACGAGCGGGAATTCGGTTTAGAGTTTAGTGTTCGTCAATTTTATCAAGAACTCAGTGATGTCGATAAGTTAGTGGCCTATATTCAAAGCCATAGTGACTATCTCAAAGCGCCGCAAGGTTCACAACAAGCTGGCAGTTTGCCATCACCTGTATCGGTAACGACTGATACGCCAAAAGGTAGTGCAGTAGAGGCTGACAACCACACGCTTGTCGCTATCTATCAGGCGCAACTACAGGCGGCAAGTGGGGTGACCAACGCTGAAGCAAGAGCTGCGTTAGAAGCGGTGGTGGGTCAGCAGTTACGACACATACAGGGCGAGAAAGTTGCAAACAGCACTACCTCTGTTATAGCTAAAAAAGATGTATCAATGTCTCATCCGAGCAGAGCTCAAGCAGTATTACCGGGCGCACAGCAAAAGCAAGTGCAGCGTGCCAATAGCAGCCCAGCCATGCGTCAACACCTTGCCGCATTGAGTGATGCTTACATTGCGAAAACGCATAGTTCAAAAGCGCTGGTGAGCGAATATCGTGCATGCCTTGCGGATTGCCGAGCATCGGCGGGTTTTAGACTATCGAGCAAAGAGCTACTTTATCCGGTGTTTTCTAAGCGTTGTGAGGGCGCATATATCTGGGATATCGATGATAATCGCTATATTGATATCACCATGGATTTTGGTACTAACTTATTTGGTCACAACCCTGACTTTATCAAAGCTGCGCTGGCACAACAGCTTGAGGCGGGTATGCAACTGGGGCTTGCAAGTCCTGATGCGCCCGAGGTCGCCGCACTTATCTGTGAGCTGACTGGACTTGAGAGAGCATCGTTTTGCAACTCAGGTACAGAGGCGGTAATGACGGCGCTCCGCTTGGCAAGAACGGTGACCAAGCGCGATAAAATTGTTCAGTTCTCAGGTGCGTACCATGGTCACTATGATGGTACTTTAGCAACTGAGTCGCCAGAGCAAGGCGTAGAGGCTATGTGTGCTGGAGTGCGTTATGGCGCAATCGCCGATAATCTTGTTTTACCTTATGGTGATGATGAAGCTCTAGAGGTTATTACCCGAGAGGCGCAACATATTGCCGCGGTGATTGTTGAGCCGGTGCAAAGCCGTCACCCTGAAAATCAGCCTTGGGCGTTTTTACGTAAACTACGTACGCTCACTGAAGCACATGGTATAGCCCTTATTTTTGACGAAATGATCACTGGCTTTAGAGCACATCCAGGTGGCGTTCAAGGATTACTCGGCGTTAAGGCCGATATGGCAACCTATGGCAAAATTGTCGGTGGTGGCATGCCTATCGGTGTTGTCGCGGGGGCCGCTACCTACCTCGATGCCATTGACGGCGGCAATTGGCAATACGGAGATGACTCCTACCCTCTGACCGATACCACCTTCTTTGCCGGGACTTTCTGCAAACACCCTATGACCATGGCAAGTGCCAAAGCGGTGTTGCAAGCTATTAAGTCGCAAGGTCCGGCGTTACAACAGGGGATCAACGACAAAACCGCGGCATTTAAAGCACATCTCAATGCGTTTTTTGAAACCCATGACGTGCCTATTCGAATAGAAGCGTTTGCCTCATTATTCCGCTTTCGCTTTTCGCAAAATCTTGATGTATTTTTTTATGAGATGCTAGATCGCGGTGTGTTTATCTGGGAAGGACGAAACTGCTTTTTCAGCGCCGCCCATACAGATGAAGACATTGCAGCGGTGATAAATGCAGTTGAAGCCAGTGTACTTAGCTTAAAACGTGCGGGTTATTTTGGTGAAACCAATCAACGCGATGACGATGTCGCTTTCCCTCTTAGTCATAGCCAGCAGCAGCTGTTAGCGATGGCGTTGACCTCTAGCGAAGGGGCGAGTGCATATCAATTACAAGCGATATTAAAGCTCTCAGGTAAGCTCGATTTAACGCGGCTGAAACAAGCCGTTAGCGCGGTTTTCCGTGACTTCCCAATCTTGCGTTTTGGTGTCGATAGTGACCGCTTAATGCAATATTGCCGAGTGGAAAAAGCCGAGTTGCATGTTGAGCCATGGAGTGAGGACGACCAAGTAACATTGCAAACGCGGTTATCCGCGCTGCGTTATCAACCATTTGACTTTGCGAAGGATGCGCTTTGTAGAGTGACGTTATTGAGTGATGGCAAAGCACAGCACTATCTAAGTGTTGTGGCTCATCATGTGATCTGCGATGGACTTTCACTACAAATGGTATTGGCTGCAATCGCTGAGCGCTATAATCAAGATGCAAAACAAAATGAAGTGGCAAGCCGAGCTGTTTCCTTTAGTCACTACATTGATAGTTTGCAGGCATATTCGCAGTCACCAGAAGCAGAAAGAAATCATGCTTTTTGGCATCAAAGTTTAACCAATTCGACATCGCTTGAGCTACCAAAGTCGACTACTGTGAGCGCTGCTTCATACCAAGTCAATCAGCTCACACTGCCTATATCATCGAACGCCATCCGAAATAGCGAAACCCTCGCTCAATCTTTGCGGTGTGGGCAATTTGCAACCATGCTTGCTATCTATTGCTTGTGGCTACACAAGTTAAGCGGCCAAACGGTGATAAGTGTCGGTGTGCCGGTATCAGATAGACAACGACTAGCGGCGCAGTTTGAGCCTGAGTTACTCGACCAAGCGTTACTGGGCTATTGCACCAATATCTTGCCCATTGTGGTGGATATGACTGGCCTTAGCACTATCGGTGAGCTGGTACAGCGAGTGCAAAACATAATACTTGACGCTTTTGAGCATCAAACCCACCCATACTCAAGCCTTGCCGATGACCAACTTATTCTACCTAGCACTTTGTTTAATCTAGATAAAGTAACCACTTTACCGAACTTTAATGGGCTAGAAGTCGAAGTGCAGCCAAGTGTAGCGAAATTTGGTCAATTTGAACTCACGACGAACATGACTTGTGTTGAGGGTCAGTGGTCTTTGTTGTTGGAGTATCAAACTGCGCAATTTGATAGTGAGTTGATGACCCAGTACGTGACTAAGTTTGTGCACTTGCTATCGCAGGTTCAGAGTAATACACCGATAGGGGCTCAAAATGAGCTGGTGCAAACCAATGATGATGTCCACCGGTTAGTTGAGTTACCACTAAAACAAGAGCAATCGGTCAAGGTAACAGCGAGTTTTATTGAAACTTGGCAACACAATGTGTCGCGCTGCAGCGGGCATGTGGCGCTGGTAGCCGACGACGTGAGCCTCAGTTATGAGACGCTAGATGCGCGTGTTAACCAGCTCGCTCACTACTTGATGAAGCAGCAGGTAACGCCCAATAGCATCGTGGCGGTGGCATTACCACGCCGAGCTGAGCTGCTGATTGCACTCATGGCAGTGATGAAAGTGGGGGCGGCATTTTTACCGCTTGATTTAACGTTCCCCGATGAGCGCATCGCGCATATCTTGGAGGATGCCAAAGTAAGAGTTGTGCTGTGTGATGCTACCAGTACGGAGTCTGCGTTATTCAATCATGGTGGTTTAAAGCGAGTCTGTATGGATAGCGATGCAGAAGAAATTGCCAAAAGTTCGACTCGCAGCCCAAGCTTACTAATTCAAGCTCAGCAGCGTGCTTACGTGATTTATACCTCTGGCTCAACGGGCCAACCCAAAGGCGTTGAAGTCAGTCATGGGGCATTTGCTAATCTGCTTGCATCTATGTGTCGTGAACCAGGGCTGGTGGCAGATGACCGTTTACTGGCCATCACCACAGTAGCGTTTGATATTGCCTTGCTAGAGTTGTTTGGGCCATTGCTGGTTGGCGGAACTGTGGTGCTGGCAAGCGATGAAAGTGTTAGCGATCCTGCCGTGCTTGGCGCGCTTATTGAGCAGCAACAGATCACCGTGATGCAGGCAACACCAACGCTGTGGCAACTCGTGTTAAATGCAGCGCCAACATGTACCTCTGGCGTAAAAGTATGGAGTGGCGGGGAGCCTTTACCTCAGGCACTGGCCGAGCAGCTACTCAGCAACAGCAAAGCGCTTTATAACTTATATGGACCAACCGAAACCACGATTTGGTCGGCGGTGGCGCATATCGACAATGCCGCAGAGGTCACCATTGGTAAAGGGATACAAAATACCAGCTTATTTGTGCTCCCAACCGAATGCCGTGGAGAAGGATTGCCTTTACCCGATGGCGTATGGGGCGAGTTATACATTGGTGGCAGTGGTGTTGCTATGGGATATTTACATCAAGCTGAGCTAACCCAGCAGCGCTTTATTAATCATCAATTTACAGCTTCCATTAGCCGCCGTTTATACAAAACGGGGGACAAAGCGAGGCGTTTAGCCGATGGCCGCTTTGAAGTAAAAGGACGCTTAGATAATCAAATTAAGCTCCATGGTCACCGTATAGAACTTGGCGATATTAGTTATCACTTGGGGCGCATACTCAACAGTAGTGAGGTCGATGTATGCGTCCAAACACTAGAAACCGGTCGGTGTCTGTGTGGTTATGTGGTTGATGACGGCGACTTATCTGCTGAGTGGTCCTCACCTCGTCTGCGTCAAGCGCTCGGAGAATGGTTACCAAGTTACATGGTGCCAGAGCATTTTGTCTGGTTGAGTCAATGGCCGATGACGCCAAATGGTAAGCGCGACCGAAAAGCACTACCAAAGCCTGCTACTGAGCAAGTATCCGAAATATGCACATTGGCTCCCCGCACTGAAACTGAAAAGCAGCTGCATCAACATTATCTAGCGCTACTCCCTGTTGAGCAGCTGGGCGTCACAGCACGCTTTGTGGATAGTGGTGGCAACTCTGTGATTGGTATGCAACTGGTATCGAGACTCAACCGAGCTTTCAATATTAGATTGACCATTGGCGACATTTTTGAACATGCCAGTATTGCAGAGCTTGCCGAGTGTATTGAAGCGCTAAAACAAGCCCATGATGCCATCGCGGTGGAGACACAAACTCCAGCTGTAGAGAAAGTCAGTGACATTGTGAGCGATCGAGATTTGAGTGCTGCTCTAAGTGATAAATCTATGACGGAGATGGACTTATAATGATGGATAACTTAGCGATTAAACAGTGGTTAGATGAGCTTGACCGTCAACAGATTTATGTTTATTTACAGCAGGATAAGTTAAAACTTAGAACACCGCTTGGACAGGTGCCTGAGGATATTCTTAACAAGATAAAGGCGCATAAAGCTGCGCTTATCTCCTATCTTCAGGGACAGCAAAAGCAATCTGGTGCGCTTTCGGCTGCGCAGCAAAGAATGTGGTTTATTGATAAGTACGAAGGGGGCACTGCGGCCTACAATATGGCTGGGCTAGTTAAATTATCGCAGCCATTTTCTGTCTCAGCGATTGAGCAAGCGTTGAGCCGTTTGGTAGCAAGGCACGACATTTTAAGAACACGATTTATTACGGTTTCAGGGAAGGTAGTTCAGCAGGTTGAACAAGCTGAGGCGATAAAAGTAGCCGTGATGACAGTGGCTGAAGACACCTTACCTAATCAGCTTCCTGAGTCGATTAAGCAAGCTGCGCAGTACCAATTTGATCTAGCCAATGAGTCGCTACTGCAAGTAACGGCTTTGGTAAACAACTCTCATACTGCTTGCCGTTGGTTACTCGTTAACATGCATCATATTATCAGTGATGGTTGGAGCGTGACTGTGTTTATCAACGCGCTGCTGTACGAGCTAACGGAGGAGTGTCTTGACACCCCAGCATTACAGTATATGGACTATGTGCACTGGGAGCAGCAATTAAGACAATCCCCTGCTTATCAACAACAATTGGATTATTGGACTGAGCAGTTAGCGGCATTTACACCGTTTGAGCTGCCCACCAGCTATCCAAGAAAAAAAGAAAAACAGTATCAGGGTGGCACAGTTCGTTGTGCGTTTAATACGGAGCAAATACAACAATTAGATGAAGCCTGCCAGCGCGACGGCGTAACACATTTTACCGCCTTGCTTGGTGTGTTTTACATCTTGCTTTATCGCTACAGTGAGCAAGCCGATATTACTTTAGGGGTGCCGGTTGCTAATCGTCAGCAAAGCGAGTTTGAAGCTATGCTTGGCTGCTTTATTAATACCTTGCCACTGCGTATTCAATTAAACGGTCATCACTCCATGAGTGAGGCGATTAAGGCACTACAATACAAGGTATTACAAGGGCTTGGTAATCAAAATGCTGCGGTGGAAGACATCATTGAAGCGCTGGAACTACCCAAATCCGCTGCGCATTCCGCCTTATTTCAAGTGTTATTTAACTACAATGGTGTAGCAAGTAATAAGGTGTCGGTAAATAACCAATTAGCAGCCGAGTTAATTGCTCTAGATAATGGCACTGCGAAATTTGACTTAACGCTATCTGTTGATGATACAGATGAATACCTTGTGTGTGACTTTGTTTACGCCACAGGGCTTTATGACCGTATGCTCATTCAGCAATTTGCCGATGATTATCTGGCACTCGTGGGGTGTTACTGTGCCAAAGAGACGCTGCCAATTGATGACTTGGTGCTTAAATCAACGAACGTACCGGCAAAGGCGGCGGATATCAATGACAACATCAGCCAGCCGATGCTGGTCCCGCAAGCAATCAGAGAGATAGCGCAAACCCAAGGCGAGGCGATAGCCGTGGTGGTGCCAAGCACCAATGTTGAAGCATCACGCACCCTAACTTATCAGCAGCTGTATGCCCAAAGCGTGCAAATTGCCAACAACTTACACGCAGCCACGTCAATTATTGCGCTGATAACAACAGGTAATGTGAGTGATATTGTCACTATGCTTGGCGTAATGCAAAGTGGTCGCGCGTATTTACCTATTGATGGCAACATGCCTGCGGCCAGAGCGCTACAAATGCTAGCGCAAGCTGAGTGTAATACAGTGGTGGTAAGTGTAGAAACGCCACTTTGCCAAACGTTACGAGAAGCTGACATTCAGGTGCTTGACTACACTGAGCTGAGCCAAAATAACGGCGCGCCGCAGCAAGTGTTTTCATCAAGTGATGATGAGCGTGCGTATGTGATGTTTACTTCAGGGTCAACTGGTACGCCCAAAGGGGTCGAAATCAGCCATGGCGCACTGAGCCATTATTGCAGCAGCATCGCAGCACGATTGAGTTATAACCAAAGTACGCGAGCGGGCGTGGTCACAGGGCTTGCCACGGACTTATGCTTAACGGCTGTCTATCCGGTGCTTATTCATGGTGGCACTGTGGTACTCACCCTTGCAGATCAAGCGCCAGAACCGGCTGAAATCGCAGCCAAGTTAGTGGCTGAGCAAGTTAACTTGATTAAATTAACCCCTTCTTTTGCCGCGGTGCTTTTGCCTCAGTTTACTGAGCAAAAGCCCGCTATTTCGCAGTGGGTGTTAGGTGGAGAAGCATTGGGTGAGCAGCTTGTTGATAGCATTCGCACGCTAACGCCCTCGGCGCGTATTTTCAACCATTATGGTCCGACGGAGGCCTGTGTTGGAGTGGTTTGTCATGAAGTCACAGACAGCAAGCTAACCGGCCACAGTTACCCAATCGGTACGCCTTTGGCACATGTTATCACCTGCGTACTCAACAAACAGGGGAAGCCGACCCCTGCGGGCATGCCTGGTGAGCTTTATATTGGTGGGGCAAGCCTTGCCAAAGGATATATAAATGCGCCTTCAGAGACCGCTGCTCAGTTTATAAGTGTCTTGCAAAATAGCGGTCAACGCACGCGTTTTTACCGCAGTGGTGATAGCGTTAGGCTGAATGCGAGCGGTCAGCTTGAATTTCTTGGTCGAATTGACAAACAAGCGAAAATTCGCGGTTTTCGTGTTGACCTCAATGAAATAGAAGCTGCACTGTTAGCGCTTGATGAGGTATCGCAAGCTGCGGTAGTCGTGCGTAAGCTCGGCAAACAAGACGCTTTGGTTGCTTTTGTGGTAAGTGTTGATAACAACCTCTGCGCTGCAACCAATTTGCGCGAGGTGATCCGTCAAGGCTTGAAGCGGCGCTTGCCCGAGCCGATGATCCCAAGCTGGATAGAGCTTTGCCAGCACTTACCCACCCTGAGTAATGGCAAGATAGACCGCCAACAATTACAGTCTTTGGCATTAACTTCTCAAAGCCAAAGTAGTGAGGTGGCGAGTGCGTTGCAGCGACAGTTAATCACACTCTATCAAACCTTAACGGGCGCACCAGAAGTGGGGCTGCACGATAGCTTTTTCAGCATCGGTGGTCACTCTTTATTGGCCATGCAATTACTCAATGAATTAAGAGCTCTGCTCTCGGTGGAAGTGAGCTTAAAGCAGCTGTTTGCCAATCCTAGCGTATTTGAACTAAGCGAGATGTTGGCTAACGCTCAGTCTCAATCTTCATTACCAAGTCTACAACCTGCGCCATCACAGCCTAGTTATCCTTTGTCATTTGCACAGCGGCGCTTGTGGTTTGTTGATCAACTGCAAGGGCACAGCAACCAGTATAACCTACAGGGTATATTCCAATTGCAAGGCAAGCTGAATACTGAAGCCTTAGAACAAGCCTTTATTGCTGTGATTAAGCAGCATCCAGTCTTGGCGTTTAATTACCATCAAAATGAGCAAGGAGAACCGCTCCAAAGCATTAACCTTGATGCTCGATTTAACCTGATTAAGCACGACTGGACAGATAAATCCGCTGAGCAACAAGCACATGCGTTAGAGCAGACTATCGCAGAAGATTACGCAACCAGCTTCGATTTAAGCCGTGATTTAATGCTGCGCGCCAGTCTTTATCAACAAGAGGCGATGCAGGCTACTCTTGTGATCACCTTACATCATATCGCTGCCGATGGTTGGTCTATTGCGTGTTTGAGTGACGCGTTAGGACAGGCTTACAAAGCTGCTCTCAGCGGCGAAACCTTACCGCTACAAGAGGTGCATTATGTTGATTACGTGATGTGGCAACAGCAGCTGGAACAGGGGGCGTTATGGCAACAGGAACTCGACTATTGGCGTATGCAATTACAAGGTCTGCCCAAGGTTCATGAATTACCGCTGGATTACCACAGAGAAGCGAAAACCTCTTTGCGTGGCGCCTTAGTGATTGAGCCCATACCAGCAGCGCTGGTCAGTGCGCTTCGAGCGTATCAAACTCGCTCAGGGCAAACCTTATTTGTATTACTGCAAACGCTGTTTTCATTATGGCTAAGCCGCTTTTCTCAACAGCGCGACGTGGTTGTTGGTACACCGGTATCAGGGCGTCACCTCAAAGCATTTGAAAATATGATTGGTAACTTTATCAATACCTTAGTGCTTAGAAGCAAATGGAGTGAAAACACCAGCTTTACCCAAGCGCTACAGCAAACCCAGGGCTTACTCAATGATGCGTTGCAACATCAACATATTCCCTTCGATGTGCTAGTGGATGAGCTAGACATTGAACGCTCAAGCGCCCAGCACCCGCTGCATCAAATCGTGTTCCGGGTAAATAATCAGGTAAATGAGAACCTTACGCTAGCGCAACTGGAAGTGACGGCTTGCCAAAGTAAAGTACGCGGTGCCAAATTAGATTTGGAAGTCGCAGTGATAGACGAGGGGGATGTACTCACCGTTGAATGGCTTTATGACAGCAATTTGTGGCAAGAAGCGAGTGTGGTTAGTTTCCATCAGCAGTTTTGCTGTGTGTTATCGCAGTGTCTTGCAGAGCCAAATACCCCGTTATCAGCATTGTCATTGTGGCCCGAGGAGCAGCAGTTAGCACTATTAAAACAACAGCAAAGTGTTGCGGTAGAAGTGACAGAGCAACAGCCATGGGTGACTCAGTTTAGTCAGGTGGCTCTTCAGACCCCACTACAGACTGCGGTGCGCATGGGGGAGTTCACTTGTAGTTATCTCACCTTAGAAAAGTGCGCGAATCAACTCGCTAATAGCTTATTAGAAATGGCATTTCCCGAGCAAAGTCGCATTGCTATTTTACTGCCGTCTTCAAGTTACATGGTGGCTGCGGTACTGGCAATATTAAAAGCGCGCCATACTTATGTGCCAATTCATCATGACACGCCAACCGATACCTTAGCCTATATCATGAATGATGCAGACATCGTATTGACGCTGGCGCTAAGTGAAGATGCCGAGCGTTTGATTGAAGCCGGGAGTGACTTTTTGTTGCTTGATGATTTGTTCGAAGCCGAAGGGAACTTTGCATTTTACGATACTAGTTTGTTGCTAGATGAAGACGCAGCAGCATTTAACGAGGCCGAGCTTGCTTATGTTATTTATACCTCAGGTTCAACGGGGCAGCCAAAAGGGGTGCCCATTAGTCATGGCAACCTCAATAATTATCTGCGCTTTGCGTGTCAGCGCTACCTGCCACAATCCGGAGGCATAACCAAGGCCGTGCTCAGTACACCGCTGGCATTTGATGCGACGGTGACCGCCTTAGTGCCTATCTTAATGCGAGGCGGTGAACTTGAGTTGGTCCCCACAGACGCCGAATTGTTGCCTGCCTTACAAGCGCAGATTTTTGCAGCTAACGAAGCCAAGTTATTCAAGTTAACACCGGCTCATCTACGCGCGGTATTTGCATTAAGTGACGCACAAACTCGCAGTGATATTGCCCACCGATTTGTGGTTGGCGGTGAAGGGCTGAGCGCAGCTTTGGTTGATAAGCTGATGGATAAGCTCCCTAACGCCCTGTGGATAAACGAATATGGCCCAACAGAGGCAACGGTCGGCTGTAGTATCTATGCTGTAAGCCGTGAGTCGCGCCACCTGTTAGCGGGCCACGAAGAAGTGCCTATTGGTCATGCTATCGATAATATGACACTTGCGGTGGTTGACGAGTTTGGCGAACTGGCTTTACCTAATATGCCCGGAGAGCTTTGGCTAGCGGGAGATGGGGTGTGTGAAGGCTATATTAATCTCGCGAGTGTGACGCAAACACGTTTTGTTGAGCAGGCAATGCCTGCGTCTGGTACTTTAAGCATGCGTTGGTATCGCAGTGGCGACAAGGCAAAGTGGCAGGCGAACGCGCGCGGAGAGGCTGACTACCTTTGTTATTTGGGGCGGTTAGACGAGCAAGTAAAACTGCGAGGCTACCGTATTTCTCTTGTGGCAATCGCCCATCAAATCGACGCGTTGGCGCAGGTAAAGAGCTGCGCTGTCAGTGTTGATGAAGCACAAGAAAGCCTAGTGGCTCATGTGGTTTTAAATGGTGAGGCTAAGCTCACACTCGTGCAGTTGCGCCAAGCTTTATCGCAGTCGCTGCCCAGTTACATGTTACCTGCCGCGCTGGATATCGTTGCTGATATTCCACTGACTGCAAACGGAAAAGTAGACAAGCAAGCATTACAGCTTGCCTATCAGGCACAGGCGAAAAGCCATGAGGTCGCCGAGGTAATTGATGGATCTAAGCTCACAGATATACAGCGTTATTTACTTGAGTTATATCGTGAGCTATTACCGAGCCAAGTACAGAGTATTAACGACAGTTTCTTTGACTTAGGCGGGCATTCGCTGCTCGCCATAAAAGTGATCAGCCGAGTGCGCAGTGAGCAACGGCGAAATATCACCTTGCCACAACTCTTTGATGCGCCAAGTATTGCAGCGTTTGCTGAAGTGATAACTGCAAGTTCGATGATTGCGCACAGCAATACCATTGAGCCAGTATCAAGAGCTCAAGCGTTACCTCTGTCTTTTGCCCAGCAGCGTTTGTGGTTAATTGACCAGTTACATGAGCAGAGTGTGCAATATCATATGCCAGCGAGCTATTGGTGTGAGGGAGCCTTAGATATTGACGCTTTAACACAAGCGTTAAGCGCGATTGTTGCACGTCATGAAGTACTCCGTACGGTCATCGTTCCTGCAAATGGTGAGCACGGTGCAGTGCAACAGGTTCGTGATCAAGTAGCCTGTCCTGTGGAATTAGTAGATTTGTCTGGGCTGAATAACGCAGAGCAACAGCAGCGTTGGCAAACATTGCAGCAACAATCGCTCAGCAAGCCTTTTGATTTATGCCAAGACACTATGCTGCGCGTTATCTGTGTACAGTTTAGCCACAACCAATTTGGACTCTTGTTTAACATGCATCACATTGCCAGCGATGGTTGGTCAATGGCGCTACTTGCCAAAGAATTTGTGGCGTTTTATCGGCACTTTAGCGAAGCGCCAGCGTATCCGTTGCCAGAGCAATACGCTAAACCGCTAGCGGTGCAGTATGCAGACTTTGCCTACTGGCAGCAGCAACAGCAAGATAGCTATCAGGCAGATCTTTCCTATTGGCAAACTCAGTTGCAGCAGTGTCCTGTTGTTCATGAACTACCGCTGGACTTTGAGCGACCACACGTTCAGTCCCTTGATGGTGAGTGTATCCGTCATACTCTTACGACGTCGCAAGTTGAGGCGATAAAAGCGCATTGCCAAGCACAAGGGGTGACCTTATATATGTGGCTGCAAAGTGCCTTTTCGCTGTTGATGCTTCGTCTTAGTCAAACGCAAGATATTGTCATTGGTTCGCCCATTGCAGGACGTGAGGTAAAAGAGTTAGAAGGATTATTGGGCTGCTTTGTAAACACTTTGGCTATTCGTGCTCGCAAAGTGGGGTCGCCTTCATTTAACGACTGGCTAAGTGAACAAAAACAGGTGATCTTGGCGGCTTTTGCCCATCAGAATCTACCCTTTGAGCAGCTTGTCGATGCCATTAATCCATCGCGCAGCTTAGCGCATTCGCCTGTATTACAAATACTCTTTGCACTACAAAATAACGAACAAAGTGACTTCGAACTACCTCATCTAAAAATCGAGCAACAGCTTGATCTTAAGCCTGCAATGAAGTTCGACTTAGAAGTCAATGCACAAGAATCTGGCAGTGAGATCGCGGTGCAGTGGAATTATGCCAAAGCTTTGTTTAAACACACCAGCGTGCAGGCGATGGTTGATGCTTTTGAAACCTTAATTGATGCTGCGCTCACAAGCCCTGAGCAAAGCGTGAATATCTTACCATTAGTTGAGACTAAAGCACTCAGCGAGCTAGCGCCTGTCACACAGACGCCGCCGCAATCGCCTTGGTTTATCAGCGATAAAATACAACATTTTGCACAGCACCAGGCGAACCATAATGCAGTGCGAGATATGGCTGGAAAACGATTAAGTTTTGGCGAATTGGAGTCCCAAAGTAATCAACTAGCGCGTTACTTGGTTGAGCAAGGCGTGACTGCAAAGTCGCAGGTCGCAATAAGCTTAGCGCCAAGCTGTGAGCAAGTTGTGGCACTGTTGGCAGTCTTAAAGGTCGGGGCCGTGTATGTGCCGCTTGACCCCAATGCACCGAGTCAGCGTCAGCAATATATAGTGCGTGACAGTAAAGCGACTTGCATTATCACCACCTCAGCACTACTTCCCAACAGCGCAGAGTTCAGCTGCCGTTTGGTGCTAATAGATACCGAACAGAGTTGGCAAAAGAGTCCTATAGAAGCGCTTGCGCCGTTAAGTGATATTGATGCGCCAGCTTATATGATCTATACCTCAGGCACTACAGGACAACCCAAAGGCGTGGTGGTCAGCCATCGTAATCTGCACCTTTACCTTGAGCACGTCAGCCACAGTTATCTCCAAGGCGATATACACGAGAGCGTTGTCAGCACTCCTTTAGCGTTTGATGCGACTGTAACGAGCTTATGGGGATCGCTGGTTAATGGTCTTAGTGTAGTACTGCTAAGCGATGGTGAGCAATTAATCACAGAGCTTAGTGCGTGTTTAGCGTGTGATGAGGCGCTGCTGTTTAAGCTGACTCCAGCCCACTTGCAAGGCGTGCTGGCGCGATTACAACCGAGCAATGCTGCGCACCAAATTGTGGTGGGGGGAGAAGCTTTATCTAGCAGCGTGGTTGCTCAAGTTGGGGCACTGTTGCCACAGGCTTATTTTTATAACGAATATGGCCCAACAGAAGCAACAGTCGGTTGTTGTGTGTATCGCTGTAACGGCCAAGATGCGGTTTCCCTTGCACAGCAATCGCAGCGCTTTGTGCCAATCGGCAGCGCCATTCAAGGCACTCATTTGGTGGTACTGGATCAGCATCAACAGCCTGTGCCTATGGGCATGCCCGGTGAGCTATACATCGCAGGCGATAATGTGGCTCAGGCGTATTTTGGGTTGCCTGAGCTCAGCGCCAGTAAATTTGTGTCATTGTCTTTGAACAATGACTCTCAGCGTTATTATCAGACGGGCGATCAAGTGCGCTGGCTGCTAGATGAACAGGGCAACCCTAGTGTGCTTCAGTTTATTGGTCGTCGAGACAACCAAGTTAAACTGCGTGGTTATCGCATCGAACTTGAAGAAATTGCGGCTCAGCTTGAGCAACTAGATGCAGTGCAACAAGCACATGTGTTACTCAACGATAGTAAAGATAACTTACTGGGCTGTGTGGTGCTAACTACACCATCGCACAGTGATGCCATTTATGAGCTTGAGCAGACGTTACACACTCAGATATTAGCCTCGTTAGCAGAGGTCCTACCAAGTTATATGTTGCCTTACAAGCTGTATGCACTGTCTACTATGCCACTCACCAATAATGGCAAAGTAGATGCAGGAGCACTTGCACAACTGGTGCAATCGCAACAGGCGCAAGTGCTTACGGCACCTTTAGCTCCTATGACTGAACTACAAACGCTGCTGGCAGAAATTTTTACTCAAGTGCTCAATACTCAAGTCCGAGATATTAACAGTAACTTCTTTGAATTAGGGGGGCACTCTTTATCAGCAAGCCAAGCGGTTGCCTTAATTGAACAGGCGCTTGAGGTGCCCATTACCTTAAAAGTGTTGTTCGAGCGGCCAAGTGTAAGCGCACTTGCAACTTGGTGTGAGATCCACCGAGCAGCCAAAGCGGCAGACGAAAACGGTCAGTCTGAGGAGATGTTTTTGTGATGAATGAACAACAAAGACAGATAGAGGCTTTGATCGCAGAAGCATTAGCAGCTGGCGTGACCTTGTATGAAAAAAACGGTGGCTTGGCATTTAAGCAAACCGCTGGGTTTCCTCCACAGTTAAAACAGCAGGTGGTTGAATATAAATCAGAGATCATTGCTTACTTTCAGCAGCAAAGCCGTGATGTGGCAAAATCTTCACCGCACATTATCGCGCAGCCAAGTGTGGGGAAGGACTTACCGCTGAGTTTTGCACAGGAAGGACTGTGGTTTATTGAGCAACTGCAAGGTAGCAAGCAGTATTATATGCCCGCGGAGTTTTTGTTACGCGGCAAGCTTAATATTCAAGCAATGCGCAGCGCTGTACAAGATGTGGTGCAGCGCCACGAAATACTGCGCGCTAGGTTTGTAAAAAATGAACAAGATGGCCAACCCCAGCTGCAAATAACGGATGATATTAGTGCGCCGTTCGAGTGGCTTGATGCCAGTGTAGCACCTGAGGAAACACGGCAAGCCTATATTACTTCACTCCTTGAGGCCCATCAGAATAAGCCTTTTGATTTGGCTCATGATTGTTTGCTTCGCGTGCTGGTGGTAAGTAATGGCGATGAGCATCACCTTGCTTTTAATATGCACCATATTGTCTCTGACGGGGCGTCAATGGCGCTACTTGCACAAGAGATAGAGGTTGGCTATTGCAAACACATAGGCGCATCTTATACACCGCTTGCAACGATGCAGGTGCAATATAGTGATTTTAGTCAGTGGCAGCGAGCACAGCTAACGCCAGAGCGCATCGAGGCACCATTGGCGCAACTAAAACAGCAATTTGGCGAATTAGCGCCGTTGCAGTCATTGCCTTGTGATTTTGTCCGTCCTGCGGTGCAGTCGTTAACGGGGAAGGTATATCGCCAAGCGCTTGATGCGTCGTTATTTGCGGCGATCTCGACACAGGCGAAGTCGCTCCAGCTGACACCCTTTATGTGGCTGCTCAATACCTTTATGTTGTTTATCGCAAGGCTTACGCAATCGCAGCAGGTGGTTGTAGGAACGCCAGAACTTGGCCGTCATCACCCCGAATTAACGCCATTAATCGGCTTGTTTGTTAATACCTTAGTGATGCATGCAAAGCTCGACAGTGATATGCCATTTAGCCAATGGTTGCAGCAACAAAAAGCCCTCAACCTAGCGGCGTTTGAATATCGCGATATTCCTTTTGATAAAGTGGTTGAAGCGGTTGGCGCTCCACGAGATTTAAGCCACCACCCGCTAGTACAAATATTATTTACACTGGAAAACCGTGATGGACGCGCTTTTACGCTTCCGGGATTATCGGTTCAAGAGGTGCAAAAACAACAGGCAGATAGCATAGCAGTAAAATGCGACTTAGAACTCAATGCCGTAGTTGATGAGCAGGCACTTTATTTACATTGGAAGTTTGATAGTAACCTTTACACAGCAGAGACCATCAAGCATTGGGCGGATTGTTTCCATACGCTGCTTCAAGCTTGTGTTACAGCCCCTCATACCGCCGTTGGTGAACTTGCGCTACTGAGTCAAAAACAGCAACAAGCATTAATAACGGGCGCTCAATGCCAAGCGGCAACTTGGCCTAAGCAAGACACCATCACCAGTTTATTCACGCGCTACGCCGAGCACTTTGCCACACGTACTGCCGTGCAAGATAGCACGACTATGCTGAATTATCGTGAGCTTAACGATCGAGTCAATGCGCTGGCGGTAATGCTGTTACAACAAGGGGTCACGCCACGAACCATGCTGGTGGTGAGTGTATCACGCAGCATTGAGATGATAGTGACCTTGCTAGCAGTGCTTAGAGTGGGTGCTGCCTATGTGCCGGTAGATCCTGACTACCCGCAAGAGCGCATTGAGTATATTTTGGGAGATGTGCAAAGCCCATGGCTACTTTGTGATAACGCTACCCAGGGACAGTTTAGCCGGCTTTCATACCAGCTAATTAATGTGTCACAGGCAGAGCCTCAGGCCAGCCGCGAAGCCCTCAAGCTGCTTGATGCTATTCAGGTTGAGCCGCAAGATTTGGCTTATATGATCTATACCTCGGGCACCACAGGGCGACCAAAAGGCGTACAAATTGAGCATCGTCATGTGGTGCGCTTACTTCATGTAGAGCCCAACTTATTCGATTTTAATGAGCTAGATGTTTGGACCTTGTTTCATTCCTTCTGCTTTGATTTCTCAGTGTGGGAAATGTATGGCGCGTTACTCTTTGGTGGTCGCCTTGTGGTTGTGGATAAAGCGACTGCGCAAGACACTCAAGCTTTTGCTCAGTTGTTGGTTGATGCCCAAGTTACGGTCTTAAATCAAACACCAAGTGCGTTTTACGCGCTACAAGCCACGTTACTCAATGACAGTCAGTTGGCGAGCCGATGTGCAGTAAGGTACGTGATTTTTGGTGGTGAAGCGTTGCAGCCAAGTAAGCTACAGCCTTGGGCACAGCACTTACCAAATTGCCAGTTAATCAATATGTATGGCATTACCGAAACCACAGTACATGTTACGTTTAAGGCGCTGAAGCCTGCGGATCTGACGCTTGGCACCAGTAATATAGGTCGTGCTATTCCGACCACCAGCTGCTATGTACTTGATGACAAGCAAAGGCTCTTGCCGCAAGGTGCCGTGGGCGAGTTGTACGTAGGTGGCGAGGGGGTTTGTCGGGGGTATTGGCAACGTGACGAATTAAACGCGACCCGCTTTATTCAAAACCCATTTAGTGAAGCACCTGATCAGCGGCTATATCGCTCGGGAGATCTCGTGCGGCTAATGGCCAGCGGAGAGCTGAGCTATGTTGGCCGAATTGACGACCAAGTAAAAGTTCGAGGTTATCGCATTGAATTAGGCGAAATTGAAAACCAGTTGCGCCACCATCCCGAAGTGGCTGAGGTCACTGTGCTGTTAAATCGGCAAGACCCAGAAAATGTCTGGATCTGCGCCTTTGTGGTGTTACACAAACAGGTCGAGTTCGACGACATCACGTTGGTCATGCAGCAGTTTTTAAAACAAAATTTACCCGACCATATGTTGCCGGCCAAAGTGCAAGCGGTTTCAGCTATGCCACTGACCAGCAATGGTAAAGTAGATAAAAAAGCACTATTGCAGCAACTTGATACAAGCGTTAACGAAAACACTTATGAAGCACCGATTGGCGAGCTTGAAACCCAACTTGCAAGCTATTTTGCCGAGATACTGCAGCGCGAGTTGGTTGGTCGCTATGACGACTTTTTTAGACTCGGCGGGCACTCGCTACTTGCTGCAAAACTGGCAAACCATATTCGCAAGACGCTGCACATTGAGTTACCGCTGCAAGCGATTTTTACGCACCCTACAGTACAAGGTTTAGCGGCTGCACTTGAAAAGCAAGACGCGCAGCTAAGTACAATTGCTGTGGTAGATAAAACCAATGGCGTGGTGTTGTCTTTTGCTCAGCAGCGTTTATGGACATTAGATCAAATGCAACAGGGCAGCCAGCAATATCAAATTCAAGCGTTATTGGCGTTTTCAGGGGAGCTTGAACTGAGCGCATTCGAGCAAAGTTGGCAAAAGGTGCTGTCACGGCATCAGGTGTTGCATTCGGCTATCACCAACACTAATGATGGGCCTAAACAGCACCTTGTGGCTTTGCCTGAGCATTTTGTTACGCTCATTGACGTCTCCACACAATCACCGCTTTGGCAAAATGTGGTTTGGCAGCGCGCGGTACGAGACGACCAAGCACAGTGTTTTGATCTTAGTAAAGATCTAATGATCCGCGCAACTCTGGTTCGCTTTTCATCAGGTTATCATCGTCTTATCGTCAATATGCACCATATTGCTAGTGATGCTCAGTCTATTGAAGTATTAATGCGAGAGCTCACACAGTTTTATGCCTATTACACCCAAGACTGTGAACTTGCCCATGACTTAATTGCGCCACCTGAGGTGCAATACGCGGATTATGCCCATTGGCATCGATCACAGTGCCAAGGCGCGCAGCAAAGTGCAGACATGGCATTTTGGTCTGCGCACCTTGGCGATGCCCCGCCACTACATCAATTACCGCTCGATACGCCTCGTGGGCAGGCCGTGAACAATAGCGCGCAAGCATTTACTGAGCAGCTAAGCGCTGAAACATGGCAACGGTTACAACAGCATTGTCGGTGCTTGGGAGTAACCCCGTTTATTTGGTTGCATAGCGCGTATGCGGTGATGCTCGCTAAGTTTAGCCAAGTGGATGATATTGTGATTGGTGCGCCATTTTCAGGGCGGCATCACCCACAAGTGGAACAGTTGATTGGCTTTTTCGTCAATGCCTTGCCTATTCGCGTGAAGCTAGATTGGCAGCGGAGTTTCAACCAGCTCATTGATATACAAAGGGAGCAGATTGAGCAAGTACATCAACATCAATCTTTGCCCTTTGAGCAGCTCATTGACCATCTTGGTGTTAGTCGTGAGCTAAGTCACCAAAGTGTATTTCAATTGAGTTTTGCATTTAATCCCGAGCCACAGCAAACGCCGGAGTTTGTAGGCCTTAGCACGGAAGTTTTAACATCGGAAAACGCGCGTGCCAAGTTTGACCTAGAGCTCAGCGCAACAGTAAATGGGCAAGGGTTGAGATTGCACTGGCTATACAACAGTGGATTATTTGAAAGAGAAACCGTAGCGAGCATTGCAGAGTGTTTTAATGTTGTGATCGCGCAGTTACTCACGCAACCTGAGTGCCCGCTTGCGGATATAAAACTTTGCAAGGAGCAGCCGCTAGCGGATTATGCGATTTCAGGTAAATCAGCACCGGAACACTTTGAGCAGTCAGTGCTTGAGCAAATTGAGCGAAATCTGGCTGTGCCCACGCAGGCCAAACAGATAGCGGTAATTGATACCGGCTCGAAGCAAACTTTAAGTTATGGTGAGCTCAATGAGAGAGCTACGGCATTGGCGGCGCTGTTATTGAGCGAAGGACTGCAACCAGAGCAGCCTGTGCTTGTTGCGATGACGGGTAGCGCAGAGCTCATTGTGGCGATGTTGGCTGTATTAAAAGCGGGTGGGTGCTATGTACCAGTGGACCCTCATTATCCTCAAGCTCGGGTCAACTATATTGCCAAAGACAGCAGCGCTACCTTGGTTTTAACAAAGTGTGCGTTTGCCGCTTGCTTTGAGGTAGCAAAGTTAGATGATAATCACCTTGAGGCTGAATATCGCTCCCCACATGTCATTTGTATTGATGACGCTAAAGTGCAAGCACGCCTTGCGACAATACCATTACCTCAGCAGTTTCCAGAAGGTAAAGCGGAGCAGCTGGCCTATGTTATTTATACCTCAGGCACAACAGGTAACCCCAAAGGCGTGATGATAACCCACCAAGGGTTGGCGAATTTATGTGGATGGCACCGACGCGCTTTTGCGGTGGATAATCATAGTGTTGCGAGTCAAACAGCCAACCCCGCCTTTGACGCGGCGACCTGGGAGATTTGGCCTTATTTATGTGCCGGTGCAAGCTTGGTGTGTGTGACAAAAGCGATGTTACAGTCACCGGCTGAATTGACCGCTTGTTTCAATACACACCAAGTCACGCATAGTTTTATGGCAACGCCAATCGCTCAAGCGTTGCTCAGCGAACCTTTGTTTAATCCACAAAGCTTGCGCTATTTGTTGGTAGGCGGCGATAAACTCGGTGCGCTACAAGCAAAAGAATACGGATTTACCCTAGTCAATAACTATGGACCCACCGAAGCCTCGGTGGTCGCGACCTCTGGCGTGGTTGCGTTTGACGGAAAGGTGCCTGATATCGGCTTGCCTGTCGACAACAGCCAGCTATTTATTTTAGATCCACAACTGCAGGCTGTGCCACAGGGGATGATCGGTGAGTTATATGTGACAGGGGCGGGACTAGCTAGAGGGTATTTACATCAACCACAGCTTAGTGCTGAGCGTTTTATTGAGCTACAAGTCTCTCCCTCGCAAACGGTGCGAGCCTATAAAACGGGAGATTTGGTTCGCCTGCTTAGCTGCGGCCGTATCGCCTATATGGGTCGTAACGATGGACAAGTAAAACTGCGAGGCTATCGTATTGAGCTGGCCGAAATTGAACTGCAAATTGGGCTACTACCAAGCGTACAAGAATGTGCAGTTCAGATAACCACAAGCGCGTCAGGGCAGCCACAGTTGCAGGCATTTGTGGTGGCAACAACTGAACCGCAAGTGCTTCAAGCCCAGCTAAAGGCAAGGTTACCGAGTTATATGGTGCCAGAGCATTTTGTTATACTTGCAAAGCTACCTTTGACACCACATGGCAAAGTTGACCATCGTGCCTTAGCAACGCTTGGTAAAGCTCAACGGCATTCCACAGTAATTGAGCAGAGCGCGGTTACCTCACAGGCTAACAGCGTCGTAGCTCAGTTACTGGCGATTTATCGTCAGGTATTAAACACGCCATCGATGACCGCAGAAGACGACTATTTTGCTTTAGGCGGCGACTCTATTTTGAGTATTCAAATCGCAAGTAAAGCCAAAGCACTCAAGTTACCTGTTAGTGCTGCCGACGTGTTTACCTATCCCAGTGTTTCGGCGCTTGCGGCAAGGCTTGCCGAGCAAGATATTCATGTGCCGATGGGTAAAGAAAGGCAGAAATTGGTAGGTCAACTCGATAAATTACCAATTCAGCATTGGTTTTTTGCCCAACAATTTGCCAACCCCAGTCATTGGGATCAGAGCGTGCTGGTGAGTATAGATAAATCCGTCACACCAGCGCAGCTTATGGAGGTTGTAAAATATCTGCTCACCCAGCACGACGCGCTACGCTTGGTGGTGGCGGATGAAAATACCTTATTTGTACGTGATAGCATTGATATTAATGAGGTATTTACGGCGCATATGCTTGAGCGTGACGCATGGCAAGCTGAGCTGCGTGAGTTCAGTGAGCAGGTACAGCAAGGTTTTGCGTTTACTGGCTCGCCACTGTTTAAAGCGGTGTTATATGTTACGTCTGACAGTGAGGCCAATAATCGCTTGTTGTTTAGCGCCCACCACTTGCTTGTAGATGGTGTCTCTTGGCGTGTGTTACTTGAAGATGTGAGCCAGCTATTACAGCAACAAGCAAACAATGTACCGCTGGAGCTTCCAGCCGCAAGTGCAAACTTGGCAGAACTTGCAGACTTTTATCGTGAACTTGCTACCAATGAGCGCTATCTTCCCAAGTGGCAGAAAGTGGCAGCGCGGGTTGAAACCTCACACTTGCTGAGTCTTAAGGAGGCAAGTGCGAGTCCAATCATAACCAAAGTTCGCAGCACGTTGTCAGTAACGCATACCCGTGCGTTATTGGCATCTGCTAACACCTGTTATGGTACAACGGCGCAAGCTTTGCTACTCAGTGCACTTGCTTGGTGTGCGCAAAAGCGCGGTGCAGACCGTGAAGTGATCATGCTAGAAGGGCACGGTCGTGAGTTACTGACGAAAGCACTGGACAGCAGCCGGACCATTGGCTGGTTAACGGCGCTCTATCCAATGCAGTTATTTAGCAATGGCAGCCGCTTACATGATGTTATTTGCAGTATTAAGGCGGAGCTTGAAAGCGGCAGTCAAACTGCAAGTAGCTATGGCGCTGTGCGGTACTTACACCCAGATCTAAACGTTCGCTCATCGCTTGAGATTGATACCCGCAGCTTACTATTTTTTAACTATTTGGGTCAGCTGGACACCGTCATTGAGCAGCAAGGTTTGCTGGGCGAGGCCCGTGAGTCGACAGGCGCTTTGGTTGCAGAGTCAAACCTCACTTACTTTGGAGCACAACTAACGGCGGCGGTCGTCGATGGTCAATTGGCGTTAACGTTAGAGTTTGACAGCCAACGCTTAGCACCTGAAGCAGCAGAGCGATTAAGTAAAGAGATACTCGAAAGTCTAATTCAGGTCATCGAACACTGCCAATCCCAACCTCAGCGTCATTATACTGTCAGCGACTTCACGCTTCTCAGCGGTATTTCCGAACGGCAGTTGCAAGGCATACTCGGGCAATTTGACGGGGGCGTTGAGGATATTTACCCCCTTACAGGCTTACAGCAAGGCATGTGGTTTCACAGTCAAACGGTACATGAGGCGCACGCTCAAAATACGCAACCTTATGTCGAGCAAACCAGCTTATTGTTGCAAGGAAGTATAGATATTGAAGCGCTGAGTTATGCTTGGCAGCAATTGATTAAGCAGCACAGCATATTACGCTCGGCATTTATAGACGTTGCTGGCGAGCCGCTACAGGTGGTTTGTACTCAGGCCGAACTACCACTGACTCTGGTGCAGAGTGACGCTATTGCAGATGCGCAATCGCAGGTGGTGAAATCACAGGCTGAAGTGGAGCTTGCCGAGCCGCTTAGGCTCTCACAAGCGCCTGCTATGCGATTGAGGTTAATTGCTTTTGAAGATGGCAATGTCGGGGTGATTTGGACCTACCATCATCTCATTATGGATGGCTGGTCGCTCCCGGTATTATTTGCTGAATTATTGGCATTTTATCAAGCTCGTTGTCAAGGTGAGCTACGCCCCATTGTGGAGGATAATTTCCGCGATCATATTGAGTACTTACATACGCATGCTGAAGGTGATGAAGCGTTTTGGCGAGAGTATTTGGGAGCAGTCACTGCGCCCACATTACTCAGCGAAAAGGTACTACACACTGAAAATCAAGCGGCTGGAGTTAAAGAGCTTAGTGTGACTTTACCGCAATCGTTGCAAGATGCCGTGACTCGCTTTACAGGCGAACATGGACTCACCGTCAATCAGTTTATCCAAGGGCTTTGGGCTTACTGGATGGCAAGCTGCTGCAACGAAACGTATGCCTTATTTGGTCAAACCATTGCTGGCAGACCTACAGAGCTCAGTCGAATGGCGCAGCGTGTTGGCTTGTATATCAATACGCAAGCGGTCCATGTCGCGGTAGATCAAAATGTGCGTGTGAGAGACTATCTACAAGCGGTGAAATCGCAGCTTACGGCATTGGCACAGCATCCGCATACGCCACTGACGCAAGCTCATCAGTGGTCGGGTATTGACAACGATAGTCCATTGTTTGATTGCTTGTATGTATTTGAAAACTATCCGCAAGATCCATTGCAAAACAGCGCAGCACTGCCATTTATGGCAACAACCTTAAGTGAAGTTGACGAAACACACTACCCATTGACCTTTGTGGTAGGCGTAGGGGCGGGTTTATCGCTCACGCTAAGTTATCAGCAGCAATGCTTTGATGAGGTGTTTATCGAGCAAAGCCTAGCGGCGATGCAGCAGCTGATGTTGGCTGCGGCACAACAGCCTGAGCAAACGCTCGGAAAATTGTCTTGGCAGCCTCAACTCGCGCCGTACAGCAAGGCACTGCCTCTGCCTACTTTTTCACTGACGCAAGCACTGCAATATCAAAACCCAAATTTACCTATTCAGCAATTATTTGCTCAAGTTGCCGCTGAGTTTCCTGAGCATATTGCTATTCGTGAATATAGTACCGCCTCAGGGAAGGCTTGCTATTATCGCTATTCACAGCTGGAAGAAGACGCTAATCAGCTTGCCCACTACCTTGCATCACACACTAAACACGAGGGTAAAACGGGTATTATCGCACTGTGTTTAGAGGCGAATTACCAGCTTATTGTAGCTATGCTTGCGGTGCTTAAACTGGGGGCGGCTTATCTACCAATTGCGCCAACACTACCTGAACCTCGACGTCGTTTACTGTTGCAAAATGCCAATGCAGCCATGCTGGTTACCAAAGCAAAACATTGGCAAGACAGCTCGGAGCAAGTGGCGCTTCAAGTTGATTTAGACAGTATTCAGGACGTCTTGGCTGAGCAGCCTCGTTATTGCTTTAATACACCATGTGAGGTCGATGACCTTTGTTATGTGATTTACACCTCGGGCACCACAGGTATACCAAAAGGGGTGATGGTGGAGCATGCCAGTGTCGGCAATTATGTGCAGGCATTAGCCGCGCAATATGCTATTACGCCCAGCGATAATTATCTGCAATTTGCCAGCATGAGCTTTGATGTGTTTGCCGAAGAAGTTTTTTGTACCTTACTTCGTGGCGCAACGCTGGTAATGGCACCGACAGACGACATGTTGGACCCCAACAAGTTGGCGCAATTAAGCCAAGATGCCGAGTTAACACTGATGAGTTTGCCAACGGCGTATTGGCATCAACTTGCAGCAACTTCAGTCACCTTGCCAGACTCGCTGCGGATCATCACCATAGGTGGCGAGCAAATGCAGATAGCCGCGCTCACCGATTGGCAGCAGCGCTATGGCAGCCGTATTCGAATTATTAATGCCTATGGCCCGACCGAAGCGACCATTTCGGCAACCCTTAATGATGTCACACACTTCAGCGGTGCACGCGTGCCAATCGGTCAGCCTGTCGCTGGTTTGTCTTTATATTTACTTGATAAACAGCTCCGAGCGGTGCCCTCGGGTGTGGAAGGCGATTTGTACATTGCAGGTATAGGCCTTGCCAGAGGCTATCTCAATGACAAAGAAAAGACACAGCAGGCCTTTATTATTGAGCCTAACAGCGGTCAGCGACTTTATAAAACCGGCGATCGTGCTTGTTGCTTGGCCTCAAATGAGCTGTTGTATTTAGGTCGCTGTGATGACCAAGTTAAAGTGCGCGGTTACCGCATTGAATTGGGCGAGATTGAACGGCAACTTCAGCTGATAGACGAAGTTGCAGCTTGTGCTGTGGTGGTACGCGAAGATGGTAGTAGTAATGCGCAATTGGTCGCGTGCGTACAGCCTATGCAGCATACTGAAATAAGCGTGGCCTCTGTGCGAGCACAGTTACGCACAGTACTGCCTGACTACATGGTTCCCGAATTGTTTCAATCTGTGAATCAGCTACCACTGACCGTCAACGGTAAGGTTGATCGCAAACAGTTGTTAGAGTTGGTTTTGTCATATACTCCGCTTCAATCTCAGCGGCAAGAAGCTGAGCAGGAAAGGCTCACCCCTCTACAAACGCAATTAGCACAGCAGTTTGCTCGCCGTTTGCAGGTGGATGGCGTTTGCCTTGACGACAACTTCTTTAATTTAGGTGGTCATTCGCTCTTAGCGATGCGCTTAGTGGGTGACATTAATCATCACCTACAGCTCAATTTACCACTGTCGGCACTTTTTGAGCATCCGACTGTACGTGGGCTCAGCCAGTATATTCAAGCATTGAGAGATGGTCTTGGCGAACGCGATGGCAAACCTCAATCGCTTGAAACTTTAGTGTGTTTGCAAGAAGGGGAACTTGGTTTTACACCTGTGGTGTTGATTGCGGGAGCGGGAGGTTGGCTTATGGCGTTTCACGCTTTGGTGAGTGGACTGGATAACCGCATACCCGTTTATGGCTTGCAACCAGAAGCACTGGCAGAGGAGTCCACCACGCTTACCTCGGCCTCAAGCACAGCCGAGTATTACTTGAGTGCATTAATAGACGCCGGGTTGGATGATCGTGTGCATATAGTCGGGCACTCTTTTGGCAGTTTTATTGCCTATCACCTCGCGCTTTTACTGGAGCAACAGGGGCATATTGGTAATTCAGTCACCGTGATTGATACACCGGTGCCGACGCACGGTGCACTTAACCTAAATGAAGCGCAAATTGCGCAAATGATGCTGGATAATTTGGTGGCGTTTTTCCGCCTCACGGTTTCTGATGCAGATATTGACGCCTATAAACAAGCAGGATCCTCTGCACGCATAGCCTACCTCAATAGTTGGATACACCAAGCTGGCTTTCATTTTAGTGAGGATCATTTACGTCACTTTCAGCAAATTTTTAGTGCTCAACTACGAGCAAATATTGAGATGCCGTCTATGCTTAGCGACACCGCATTGAGTGTTGTTAAAACTCAGCACACACAAGAATTTGAAGGTCGCCCCGTGAATAAAGACATGGGGTGGCAGCCATTTAGTCACACACTCTCTTGTTATGAAGTCAACGGAGATCACTTGTCTTGCTTACAAGCCGAACAGGTAGGGCAGTTGGTTAACATAATTGAGCGCAACTATGTGTTGCTCTAGCAAAAGTACTTACTTTTAAGGATGGGAAAACAATGGATCACGCACTTTCTTTGGAATTGGATCCGACAAATATTGCAATAGACCCTCGGGTACATGACTTATCAGACATAAGGCAAAGTGGCATGGCTTGGGTGAAGAGCCATGTTCAAGAGGTCAATGATTGGGTAGAACGGGATGGGTTTGCACTGCTTCGAGGATTAAATATCGTCAGTACAAATCAGTTTAGCACCATATTAGAGACCTTATTTGGGGAGCGCTTGAGCCAATATATTTATCGTTCTTCGCCTCGCACAGCGCTGAAAAACAATATTTACACCACTACGGAATATCATGCTGATCAAGTGATCCTGCAACACAACGAGAACGCCTATTCCAATGTGTGGCCAATGCGGATGGGCTTTTTTTGCGTGATCCCTGCAACCACTGGTGGGTGTACGCCACTGGCAGATAGTCGTGAAGTTTACCGTCATATTCCCACTGAACTAAGAGACAAGTTTGAGCGCTTAGGCGTGCAATATGTACGTAACTACGGCGATATTGACCTACCTTGGCAAGAAGTGTTTCAAACCGAGAGCAAGGCGGAAGTTGAGCAATATTGCCTGCAAAACGAAATTGAATTTACTTGGCTTGATGGTGAACGTTTGCAGACTAAACAGTGGCGTCCAGCCGTGATGCGCCATCCAAAGAGCGGAGAAAAGGTGTGGTTCAATCAAGCCCATTTATTTCACTGCTCAAGCTTAGACAATCAGCTCAGTGCGCAAATGCGTGACAGTATCGGCAGCGAGTTTTTACCACGCAATGCATTTTTTGGCGATGGTAGTGAGATAAGCGACCAAGATATCGCAATAATTAATCAAGTTTATCGGGAGCTTACTTTTGCTTA
Source organism: Pseudoalteromonas piscicida (assembly GCF_002744175.1). Classification (GTDB taxonomy): domain Bacteria; phylum Pseudomonadota; class Gammaproteobacteria; order Enterobacterales; family Alteromonadaceae; genus Pseudoalteromonas; species Pseudoalteromonas piscicida_B. The sequence continues at coordinate 16,574 of NZ_NKHF01000007.1, read as the reverse complement.
TCCATGGCAGAGGAACGATATTTTGCTGTTGGATAATATGCTCTTTACCCATGGTAGAGAGGCCTATACCGGTACTCGAAAAGTGCTAGTTGGCATGGCGAACATAGCCTCGGCTTAACTGGTTAATATTAATCTGCTCTAGTGAAAACTGGGCAACAACACTTGTTAGTGGTTACGTGGTTGGCAATGTAAGGAATTTGAACAATGAAATGGCTAATACAACTACGGCTTAGAATGATGATGCTATTTTGCATTACGTTAGCGCTTGCATCTTGTTTGCAGAAAAAAAGTATTGCAGATAATCACACGATTATGCCAAACCAGCTGGAAATGATAGAGGCTGTGGTGAAGGAGTATTGTGATGCGAATGTTTTCTTTGGCACGATTTATATCACTTCAGTAGATAAGGTGGTGTATCAGTCCAACTGCGGGCCACAGAATATGCAGTATGATGTTGATAACAGCGTAAAGTCTAAATATCGCATAGGTTCAAACACTAAGGCATTTTCGGCGGCTATTTTGATGAAGATGCTTGCAGGAAGAGATCTTAGACAAGAAACGATTGGTGATCATTTACCTTGGTATCCCGATAACCAGTGTGCGGATGTGTCGCTACATCATTTACTTACCATGTCGTCGGGGATCAATAATTACAGTGACAACGAAGCCGTATATGACAACTACGGTTGGCGCCCCTATCTATATAACTCAAGTCTAGATCTAAACGGCCCCGAAGACTTTAGTAATCGCTTTTGTACCTGCGGTGCTGAGGCAGGGCAGAGCGGTGCACCGTCATTTACTCCTGGTAGCAAGTATGAATATAGCAACTGTAACTACTATCTTATAGGTAATATCATTGAGCAATTAGCGGCCGGAAAACAAGGAAATATTGGCCGAGAATATTGGTTTGCCAATATTGTTCAAGAGCAAATTCTAAACCCCCTTAACATGACGGACAGTGGCTCGTATAGCGCGATAGGTGTGTATTCCAATATGACCACAGGTTACATCTACAACCAAAACCAGTATTTATCCCTTGCTAATGGTCGTCCACCAGCAACTGGCGGGCCTGCACCCTATGAAGATATTTTGGTCAACCCTTACAGTAACCCGCTGGTGCTTTACTCAGCCGGAGATTTGTATTCGACCGTAGAAGATATGCACAAATGGGATCAGGGCTTGTATGGCACTCAGATTTTAAATGATGCACAAAAGCTTGCGGCCTTTGCACCATATTCCAATACCGGCAGTAGCACAGAATGTGAATATTATGGCTATGGCTGGTTTGTGACTTATGTTGACCCGAACCAGTACGGTAAGGTTGCCAACTGCCCCGAAACCCCAGCGGATACTAACCTTAGAATGTATGAAAAGTTTTTACAGTATTCAGGAAGTTATCCTTATTCATGGGTTACCAGCTTCACTCGATTGCTCGAGCGCGACCAAAGCATCATGGTATTTAGTAATTATGTGAAAGAAGGGATTGAGTCTGATTGCATCGCGAAGGAGATCCGAAACATTATCTTCTATAGTGATAAACACCGTACCGAACAATGTCAGCAAGACTTAAATCAGGCATAAGTCGGTAAGGATGATATTGAGCTGATATTTCAGCTTGGTTTAACAAAATTTATGGAACGCCAGCAGTAGGTGGCAACGTTTCGCTCAGCTGTATTTGTGACACTGTGCAAATCCTTGGTTGTTCTCAGGTTTACGGCTTCATTTTTGATGAAGCTAGTAAAGCCGTGGATTAGGCAAGTTCGATTGGTCTAATTGATGGTAAATAGGGCAAGTGCCGTATTGGCACTTGATGGGTTCGACAACTGTTTAAATAAATCATAGAGGATGAATTATGGCAGTGACAAAAACAGCGAAGGATGACAAGGCGAGCGAAGCTCCAGAACAACAGGAATCACAACTTGTTGCTGATGAAGATAGAGCAGCCGTTGCTCAGCTGATTGTCGACAAATACACCAAATGGTCGTTTGGTTCTGGCTTTATTCCAGTACCTGCGGTTGATTTAGTGGCGTTGACAGGGATCCAAATGAAGATGATAGGCGAGATAGCTAAAGTCTATGGTCAATCATATGGAGACAACAAGCTGCGTGGCACAGTAAGCGCATTAATCGGTGGCTCTTTTCCACAAACCTTAGGGGGCGCGGGACTAAGCAGCTTTTTGAAGGCGGTTCCTGTCATTGGTACGCTAAGCGCAATCGCATTTATGCCTGTAGTGTCTGCGGCATCAACACACGCAGTAGGCTCTACTTTTGTTCGACACTTTGAAAATGGCGGCACGCTGATAAACCTGAATCTAGCAAGTATGAAAGGGGATATCGCAGAAATCGCAGCTAAGTATCGTGCAAATAAGGGAAATGCAGACGCGTCAGCTACAGCGGATAAAGCCACAGTATAACCGATACTGACTGATATAAACCGGCAGGCAACTGCTGGTTTATTCTTCGCACCGAATTTATCAACAACTTGGAGCAAACCATGCTTATCGCTTTGTATTTAGTGCTATGTATCTTAACAGGGTATTGGGGGCGTAATACCTTTGCCGGACCTGTTGGGTTCTTTTTAATCTCGTTAATGTTTACACCGATTGTTGGCTTGATCATTTTACTAGTTGGACAACGGCGTAAGCCTACAGAGGTGAATGACGAAGAGTAACCCCTTTAACTGCTGGTAAAGCTGGCAGATTTATAAGTATAACCTAATGTTTTAATGAAATATTTATTGGCTTTGAACAGGCGGTTTATGTTTTTAGGGACTATGCTAAGTAGCATGCGCGGGCGGCAGCCCAATAACAATAAAAGATAATAACAATGGTATTATACGAATTAATTCGCCGACATATTCAGATAAAAAAACGGACCTTTATTGCACTAGGGTGTATTTCTGGTTTGGCTAATGCGCTGGTGCTTGCGCTTATCAACAACGTAGCGGCCAACATTTCTGATATAAACAAAGAAAATCACATACTCTATTATTTGGTGCTGTTTTCACTCACCATTGCGATATATGGTTTCACCCAACAGCGTTTAATGACTAAGGCTGCTCAGATGGTAGAGCGCGCCATCGACAAACTCAGAGTGGAATTGTTTGAAAGCATTCGCCACACCGAGTTATCAACACTGGAAAAAATTGGTAAAGAGCGGATCTTTAATACCATCAGTAAAGAGCTACAAACTATCTCTCAGTCGGCACAGCTGTTTGTGATCATAGGTCAGTCCATTAGCTTAGTGTTTTTCACGTCGTTATATATTGCTTGGCATTCATTTGTGGCCTTTATGGTTATCTCAACATTGATTATGGTTGGTGCCAGTATTCATCGCTTACGAGCGAATGAAATACAGCGCAACATGCGGATTTCTTTTGACAGTGAAAACCAGCTGATCCAGCGCTTATCTGACTTGCTAGACGGCTTTAAAGAGGTCAAGCTGAGTGAGCCGAGAGCTGAAGATCTAGAACATGAGTACCGCCGTGATTCGAATCGTGCAAGGCGGGCGAAAACCAAAACCCAGACGCTCTTTGCGACAGACTTTATTTTGTCGCAAATTACGTTTTTTACCGCAACCGGTGCAATGGTTTTTATTGTTCCTATGCTGTCCGATGTTTATACCGATGTGGTGATAAAAGTCACCACGGCATCGTTATTTTTGATCGGTCCAATTACCAGTATTGTTGGTGGGATCCCAGTTTTCACCACCGCAACTGAGGCGGCCCAAAACGTCTTAGCGCTAGAGCGAGACCTTAAGAATGTCGAAGATGAGCAAGAAGTGGTTAGGCCAAAAACCACTGAAAGCTTAACTTCTTTTAACGCGATTACTTTGCAAGGTGCCTTTTATCAGCACCAGAAAAAATCCAGCGATCGCCCTTTTGCTGTAGGCCCTGTTGATGTCACTTTTGAGCAAGGGAAAACCACTTTTATTACCGGGGGAAACGGCAGTGGAAAAACCACCTTTATTCGTATGCTGACCGGCTTGTATGAATTGCAAGGCGGACAAATTTTATTGAATGGTCAACCGATAACAGAAGATAACCGCTTAGCATACCGAAGCTTATTTACCGCTGTTTTTGCTGACTTTCATTTATTTCAGCAACTTTATGGGATCCGCGATTTAAGCGCAGATGAAATTGACGAGTGGTTAGATTTTCTTGAAATGCGCGCCAAAGTCAGTATTCAACAAGGGGCGTTTAGTACTATTGATTTGTCATCTGGACAACGAAAGCGTTTGGCACTGCTGAGTACCATTTTAGAAAATAGACCTATTTACATCTTCGATGAGTGGGCGGCGGATCAAGACCCGATCTTTAGACGAAAATTTTACGAACAAGTGTTACCGCGATTAAAAGCCCGTGGTAATACCATTATCGCCATCACCCACGATGATGCTTACTTCCATTTGGCCGATGTACATCTAAAAATGGAAGAAGGTCAGTTGTTAGCTCACCAAGACAGTGAACGTAATGGAGTACCATCATGAACATTAATATTTCAGGGGATTTTGCCTTACTGGTTATAGGTGGCCTGTTACTGGCGATCATTATATCTAACCTGCTTATGCGGGTGTTAAAACGCTATAAGCCGAAGTGGCACAAACGCATACTGTCTTGGCGATTCCGTGCAGGGATCACTTTGCTTATCTTACTGTTTATTGTAGTCGCCTTAGTTAAAATCATTTTTATCAAGGTAGATTCAGGCGAGGTGGGCGTATTATGGAAGCGAGTTGGCGTGGTACGTTTGTGGAGCACCCTTTTTATGAAGGAACGGTATTGGTTTACCCTTGGGATACGCTAACTATCTACTCTAGCCGTTTCCAAACAGCAACAACACAAGTACATGCTATTACTTCCGAGGGACTTAGGATCCAACTAGATATTACTGTGCGTTATCGCCCTGTGGTGGAGCATATTCCTTATTTGCATAAACTGGTGGGAGCGAACTATCTGGAAGAAATGGTGATCCCTGAGGTTGCGTCAGCTGTGCGGATGATTGTCTCTGACTACACCGCAGAGCAGGTATATGGTCATCAACGCCTAGAAGTACAAGCGCGATTGCTCAATACGGTATTAAAGGAGCTGCAAATCCAAGAAAAAACCATCCTAGAGCAGGAAGAAAACAACATGCAAGGACATAACTTAGTGAATTTGGATGATATGCTGATCCGCCAAGTTGATGTGCCAGACAAAGTGCATAATGCGATTATTGCTAAAGTGAATCAGATGTATCTGAATCAAGAGTATGAAATGCGCTTAGAGGTGGCAAAGAAAGAGGCGGCTAGAAAGAAAACCGAAGCACAAGGGATTGCAGACTTTCAAGAAACGGTCAGTGGCGGGATCTCAGAAACCTATCTTAGATGGCGTGGTATAGAGGCAACCATAGAATTGGCTAAATCTAATAACGCCAAGGTGGTGGTGATAGGCAGTGGTAAAGACGGGCTGCCACTGATTTTAAATACCGAAGGCGGGGCTTCGGCGTTACCTGCGTCGGTTAAAACAGCTGTAACCGACCCGTTAAGCCAAGAGCCGCAAACACCCGAGGCTAGCAAAAAGCCGCAGTAACAAAGACCCCTGTGCTTACTGCTAACCTCATGTGCTATTGTCAGTAAGCTGCCAAGTATGATGACGATGCCAGGCGGCTTACTGAGTGTTATTTCGATAAAGCTCAACTAATCCCTCGTTGAGCATCGTCTTATGGCGGTGATGCAAGCAACGGTAATAGCCATTTATCGAATCATTTGTAACTTTGGATAAAGTCAATTTAGCCGCTCCAAGACAAAGCCCAGCTAGTGACTCCACCTCGATATCAATATATTTATCATCGTGTTGCTGATGTGTAATGCTAAACTCAGAACGTGCAATGGATGTGATTGAGCGAAGCAAATAGCTTTCAAGTTCTGCATGACCATCTTCGCGGATATAAAGGTTAACCAAATAATCATTGGTTACCGCTAGATTTTCATTTTTAGTATAACCAACCCAGTTTCCGGCAAACTCGGATTGACTGATTAGGGGCTGTCGTTTACGTATGTTTTTGATATAGGTATCGAGTATCGCGAGGTTTTCTACTCGGTGGAGTTCATAAGCCTGAACTGTAGGTGTGTCACTGTAGCCGTCAGGGTCTAATTCAGTGACTTTTATCGTATTCCATACCGGATCCAAAAAGGTCCTGAGACTTATCGAATTGTTCTTATCGTCTACCATATTGATATGACAAAAGTACTTGTCACAGTCTATGTCTTTATCGGTGAACTTATAGCTAACAACATTGCTTAGTGTAGATAAAATTGATGCGTGGATAAAACCATGAGGCCCTTGTTTACTGATCCTAAGCGCGGTAACTTCTTTATTTATATGGTTACTTAAGCCAACCCAAATACCGGTTGGCAACTTTGTAGGTTCTCTGTCCTTTACGGTATTAGCCTGTGCTGTAGTGGCATAAGTTACTATATAAAATAAGATTAAAAGTAAACGAGTATGGCGCATATCTTTGTATGATTATGGGTACTTTAATGTAAAGCAGAATATAAAAATATCAGAATTAATGCCACTACTAAAATAATAAACCTAGGCTAAGGCTGCGAAAGTCCTTCTACCATATTGATAATATGACTGAGTTGAGCACCGCTACGGGTCTGATAATCTGCGCCAGTATAGCCCCACCAGTCCCAGCATCCATAAGGGTTGAGGGGAGATAAACTATTTTTTGTTTGTGGGTAGAGGATGACCAAGCGATTATTATCGGCCCATGAGTTGTAGCCAGTGTTTTCTACATATTGTTTATCTAGCGCTTCTTCGTTTTGTTTACAGCCGTGTAGCGCAATATGGACTCGACATGATTCGCCTTGGGCACAACTTTTTGGCACGTATAGATAACCTGTGTCGGCTAAGGTGTTTTCTTGCCCTTCGTTAATAAATTGATTTTGGTCGATCGGATGAATTTTACCTTGAGCTACGACCTTGGGCTTGAGTTCACCGTAGAGGTGAGTTAGCAATTCGCCAGCAGCGTCGTACTGGCAATGGTTAATGTGTGGTTCGGCTGTGGTATTGCAGGTTACGCCGGTGGACTCCGTCGGGAAGCCGTGGCCAGAGTCAATACTATCTATGTAGGTGGGCGTTGCGCCTAAAGCTTGATAAAGATCCGCAGAGGCTTTGGTGATCCACTCTCCCACTCTTGTATCACTTTTACCATGGTAAACCCAGACTGGTTGCGATTTGAGGTTCTCAAGGCTCGCAATCGTACCTTGTTGCTCGGCTTGTTTTGCAATTTGTACAAAGGGGCTAATGTTCAGCTCGCTTTGTGCTGTCATGCACTCAGCTAATGCGATATCGAGGTCGCCTTTGGCGCACCCGTATGGGCCGCCTGCGAGTAGAGCGGCACCAGTTATTTTATCCGAATAAGCAATATGCAGCTGGTGGGCCATATATGCCCCCGAAGATAAACCCGATACAGTAGTTTGAGATAAGTCTAGATTTAGGGTTAACTCAGCTGTAGGAGGCTTTTCAGTACAGCCACTGAGTGCAACGAACAGCGTCCCAAGTCCAATGAGTTTATTTTTATTTTTCACGTTATCACTCCAAATAGGTATTACTATTGAGCCAAAAACTCAGCCAACACATCAGCTTTAGCCTGAACGCCGTAAACGCCATCTAAATGCCCCCAGCTTCCGGGAATTTCGTCATATTGACTGTTTTTTCCCATTTTTTTCAGGAGTTGATGAGGCAGCTTTGCCATGTAGGGCATGAGCAATACATCGTTGCTGGCAGGTAAGAATAGTGTTTTAGCAGTGATTTTTTTCAAGCCATTTTCTAGTTTACCGTCAAAGCCTGCTACAAACAGTTGGCAAGCGCGAACTAAGTACAAGATATGATTTGCGTCTACCATTTTTGCACGGCTAGTTGCTGCTTCTTTTAGCCAATTAACAGCAGAAAAGTCCGCGGTAATATCGTGCATTGGCGCTTCCTCTAGCGGGGAATATTGGCTATTTAATTGATTAAAAATTTTAGGATGCATGGCTTGCTGGGTGATTAACATTAAGCTGTTTCTAATTCCGACGAGGGGAGCTTTAGCATCGTAATAATTACCCTGCGCCCAATTGGGGTCGGCCTTAATAGGAAGTGACCATTGTTCAAGCGCTGCCGTGGTCCATGCATCTGCTTGTGCCATGCCAATAACACTGACCATGCGCTCTACTTTATCAGGGTAGGCGGCAGCCCATTCTATGGCTTGAATTGAGCCCATTGATGGTCCAATAACGGCATAGAGTTTGTCGATCCCAAGACTTTCTAGTAATGCTTTTTGTACATTCACAAAGTCACGCACAGTAACCACTGGAAAATCTAGCCCGTAGGGTTTGTTGGTGTCTGGATTGATGGTGGCAGGGCCGGTGGTGATCACATTGGGCATATGTACACCAGCATTCACCAAAGTATCTGAACTAATAACAAAAAACTTATTTGTATCAATGGCTTTTCCAGGGCCTATGATTTTATCCCAATAACCTGCCTGAGCATCATCGGGTGCGTATTTACCAGCCGCATGAGAGTTTCCAGAAAAGTAGTGAGTAATCAAAATGACATTTGATTTATCCTCGTTGAGTGTGCCGTAACTTTCCCAGCCAACCCTCACTTTTTTGATTGTCTCACCATTAAAAGTGGCAAAATTGTCGGTCTCAAACACCTGCTTTTTTACCAGCATTGTGTTTTCAGGCGTCGCTGCAAAAACGCTACTTGCCAATAAGCTAGCCGCAGCGATAACCCCAAGTATAGAATGAGAGATGCATTTCATTTCGTCAGTTCCTTTAATTACATAACACTGAATAAGCCGATAGCAAGGGCTACACCGGCAAGCGGGATCACGACGGTCAGCGCCGCAACAGCCCAGTAAGCTCGGGCATGTGTTTCCTTACAAATGGCACGAATGGTTGTCACCACGTAGCCATTATGAGGTAAGGAATCTAGCGCACCGGATGAAATAGCAACTACCCTATGTAATTGATCGGGTTGCACACCTTGGTCTAAATAATGTGGTGCCAGTAATGGTAAAGCGATGGCTTGCCCACCAGAGGCAGACCCAGTTAGACCCGCAATCACACTGACCGCAACGGCTGCACCAATTAGCTCGTTGCCAGGTAATTGTGTCATTACCTCGACTGCTACTTGAAATGCTTCGGTTGATTTTGCTACGGCCCCAAAGCCTACCACCGCGGCGGTATTACCAATGGCAATTAAGGCACCCGTTGTGCCATCGCTGACTGCTTTATTAAGATTGTGAAAATAGCGAAAGTTGATCACCGCAATGGTAAGTACACCGGCCAGTAACGCAACGATCAGCGCAGATTGCTGCAAGGCTTCGTGTAAAAAGAACGAACATCCCAGTACTACCAAAAGCGGAATAACACCGGTAATTGGGTTTGGATAGTCTCGCTCAGGTACTTCTGGATCGTCCTCTCGGTGTTCAAAGCGTTCGCCATTGGCAACGGCTTTGCCGATCATTTTCTTTAACCACCAAAAACCAAACGTTGCCATCAATACGGCTACTATCAAGCTGACTTCCCAGCCTGCGTAAGGGGAGGTGCCCAAGTATTTTATTGGGATCCAGTTTTGGATCTCTGGAGAACCGGCAGAAGTCATAGTGAAGGTTACTGAGCCAAACGCCAGTGCAGCGGGAATAAATCGGCGTGGCAGGTCGGCATCTTTAAATAAACTCAGCGCCATAGGATAGACAGAAAAAGCCACAACAAATACGCTCACTCCACCGTAGGTTAGAATGGCACAGGCCAGTACCACCGCCGCTACAGCGTGCTTCATACCCAGCCTATCAACAACCCAGCGAGCCACACTGTCTGCCGCACCGGTGTCTTCCATAAACTTGCCAAACAGCGAGCCCAATAAAAACATAAAAAACCAAGCGGTAATAAAACTAGAAAAGCCTTGCATATAAGCATTTAGAAAGTTGACGTCGGCACTGACAGGGAAGACGGCGATGCCGCTACTAAGGGCGACGCCAAGCGCACAAAGTGGGGCGGTGATAAACAAGCTCCAACCTCTAATGGTGAGATAGATGAGCAGTGCTAAGCCAATTAACAGTCCAAAAAAACTGAGCATAGCTTCTCCTTTATTTTAATAATTGGTGTCGAAACAGTACAGATTCTGAGCCATGGAAGGCAAGTATAGAAATAGTACTATAGTACTATAGTACTATAGTACTGTATGAAAATTTTCCTACCCTAACTAGAGTGTTTAAGGAGTCACGAGCTCACATCAACGGGGACACGAGGAATTAACAATGAACAATAATACCCTGCGTTATAACAAGTCACTGATAACTGCTGCTGTTTCTGCGGCGATTCTCGGGATTAGCACGCCTACACTGGCTGAGGAACAAAGCAGCAACGCTAAGGTGGAAGGCTTAGAGCGAATAGAAGTCACCGCTCGTAAAACGACAGAAAGCTTGCAAGAAGTGCCTGTTACCTTAACGTCGATAGGCGCGCTGGAGTTGGCAGAAAAAGGGATTGAGGTGATCACCGAAATCCAGCAATTTTCACCCAATACCACCTTGCAGACCAGTCGAGCAACGAACTCTACCTTGACTGCTTTTATTCGTGGGGTAGGTCAACAGGATCCATTGTGGGGCTATGAGCCTGGAGTTGGGATCTATATTGATGATGTGTATTTAGCGCGTCCTCAGGGGGCTGTTTTAGACCTATTAGATGTTGAGCGGATCGAGGTGCTACGGGGTCCTCAAGGGACACTTTATGGCAAAAACACCGTAGGTGGTGCGGTAAAATACGTGACTAAGCCGATGTCGGGCGATACACGGGTGACGGCACAAGCAACGGTTGGTAGCTACAATCAAAGAGATTTAAAACTCACCGGTCAAATTCCGTTAGTTGAAGATAAGTTATATCTTGGTTTTGGTTACGCCAATTTAAACCGCGATGGCTTTGGTGAGTTTTTATCGGTGCCTGAAGGTCAAGATAAAGAGAACTACAACAAAGATCTTACCGCTGCTCGTTTAACCTTAGAGTACCGACCGCGCGATGATTTATTTATGCGACTGGCATGGGACAAAACCACTGATGATTCTAACTCTCGTGGTGGCGTGCGCTTGATCGACAGCGATATAGCACCAAGACCAGACAGCATTTATGACTCTTACTCTAGCTTGCCGACTTGGACCAAAGTTGAGCTGTCTGGGCTAAGCTTTACCTTGAACTGGGATGTTAATGACAACTTTTCACTGAAATATGTTGGTTCGACTCGAGACGGTGACTCACCAATCAACATTGATTTTGATAATACTCCAGCAGTTGGTTTTGATGTTCCGGCGTTTTATGACGATGAGTTTAGTAGCCATGAGATCCAAGCTACGTACAGCGGCGATGGTTATACGGTCGTTGGTGGGGTATACGATTATGATTCTACCTCTTGTGGTCGCTTTGATGCATTGCTGTTTGGTGGCGCTGCAACGTTCGAAAATGACGGCTGCAACAACAGTGAAAGCACGGCAGTCTACGTACAAAGCTCCATTGATTTATCCGAAAAATGGTCAATGACAGTTGGTGCCAGATACACGTCAGAGACAAAAACAGCGCTAAACCATAATGGTGTGGTCCTTAGTGCAGAATATCCATCAACTGGCTGGGTGCCAGGTTATACACGCCCTGAAACAGATTCAATTACAGGTTCAGTTGTGCCGCTAGTAATGGGCTCAGATACCAATGGTGATGGGATTTTGGATGCTGGAAAAAGTGCTGATTTTAGTAAGTTCTCGCCTCGTTTAGGGGTGGAGTATCAATACGATGCTGACACTATGCTGTTTGCCAGCTACTCGCAAGGGTTTAAATCCGGCATGTTTAACCCCAGAGCGGCCAAAAACGAGGAAGCCGTTGATCCAGAAGTTGTAGATTCGTTTGAGATTGGGGTTAAAAAGGATTGGGGCAATTCGTTACGAACTAACGTTACTTTATTTGATTTAGACCACAAAGACAGACAGTACATTGTGGTGCTACCAGCAACTGAGGATGCACCTTTAGATCAGCGTTTAGCAAATGCTGCAAGTTCGAGTATTAAAGGGATTGAAGCCGAGCTTAGCTATGTGGCGACCGATAACCTTACGTTAGACCTAGCGCTGGGTTGGTTGGACTCTAGCATTGAGCAAGACCCAAACATTGGCACGCCATTGGTTGGTATTTCTAATACACCTGATTACACCTTAAACCTCGCGGCGAGCTATGTGATGCAAAGCAGCGTTGGTGATTTTGTTTTCAATGCAAATTATTACTACCGTGACGACTATTTGTTATTTGAAGAAGATGACGACCTGCAACAAGAAGGGTACGGCATGGTTAACCTGAGTGTTGCGTGGGAGAGTCCAGAAGGTAATTGGTTTGCCAGCTTACATGCGAAAAACCTAACCGACGAAGAGTACCTCACCGGCGGTTATGACTTTGTTAATTATAACGAGGCCACTGGGTCTTATGAGTCGAATATACCGAACCTAACAGGCGATACTATTCTTGCTGGTTACTACGGCGACCCGACGACTTATCACCTAACCGTGGGTTATCGTTTCTAGTTTCCCCACCATGTAAGTCAACTGGCACTGCGTTTGGGTTGGGTGCCAGCTGACTTCATCTATTGGTTGGTCGCAAGACCAAAGTTTCAATACCTATGGATAGCTCCATTATGAATATTGCCAGTTTACTTGTCCGCTCAGGGAGCTGCTATGCAAATCTAGCTGCAGTCGCCAAAGGCAGTGATACTTTACTTGATTATGCCTCGTTAGCAGCACGCGCTGCGGTGATGGCGAATAACTTGATTAATAAACATGGCTTACGCCAAGGTGACAAAGTTGCGATCATTGCAGCGAATTGTCCTGAGTATGTGGAGTTGTATTTTGCAATCTGGCATGCCGGCCTCGTTGTGGTGCCAGTGAATGCCAAACTCCATCAATCTGAATTCGAATATGTCTTGCAGAACAGTGAGGCTAAGCTTTGTTTTTGTAGTGACAAACTAGCTCCTACTTTGCGCGCTATTCACGGAAATGTTGAGGGCTTACAGCAGATTATTACAATTGCCAGTGACGCTTATTTGTCGCTCTATCAGGGTGAAGGCATGGCAATGATTGATACTGCCAGTGACCAACCCGCTTGGCTGTTTTATACCAGTGGGACAACGGGGCGGCCAAAAGGCGCAATGCAAAGCCATCGTAATTTATTAACCATGACACAATGTTACTTTTCTGATGTTGACGATATTTTCCCCGGCGACTGTGTGTTACACGCCGCACCTATGTCTCATGGCGGTGGCTATTACATCTTACCTCATATTGCCAAAGGGGGAGTGAATGTTGTGCCACAAAGCGGCGGGTTTAATGAGCCTGAAATGCTAGCGCTGATTGCAACACATCAGGGCGTCTCATTTTTTGCCGCTCCAACTATGGTTAAGCGCTTAGTTGAATATGGCGAAGGGCAAGCGCAGCGAGGGGAGCCTGCTGATTTTAGCAAATTAAAAACCATCATTTACGGTGGTGGACCTATGTATCAAGCTGATTTGCATAAAGCACAGCAGCTATTGGGCGACAAGTTAGTCCAGATCTATGGTCAAGGTGAGTGTCCAATGACCATTACCTCACTCAATCGTTATGCTCATGGTGATACCTGTCATCCAGATTATCACGCTAGATTAGCGTCTGTTGGCACTGCCATGACAGGAATTGAAATTAAAATAGTGGATAGTAATGGTCAAGCTGTGCCTTGTAATGAGTCGGGGGAGATTTGGGTGCGTGGCGATGCTGTGATGCTTGGCTATTACAACAATCCCACCGCGACCGCTGAGACCATTGTAGATGGATGGCTCAGGACTGGTGATATGGCTAAGCAAGGTGAAGACGGGTTTATTACGCTAGTCGACCGCTCTAAAGATGTGATCATCAGTGGTGGCACCAATATTTATCCTCGGGAAATTGAAGAAGTGCTGAATCGCCACCCACATATTGTAGAGTCCTCTGTGATTGGCTGCAAAGATCCGCAGTGGGGGGAAGTGGTAGTCGCGGTTGTGGTAAAGCAATCTGGCCACGCTCTCGATGTAGCGTCGCTAGATACATATTGTTTGGAGAACATGGCTAGATTTAAACGGCCAAAGCATTATTACTTTGTCGACCAACTTCCTAAAAATAACACCGGCAAAATTTTAAAAACGCAGTTAAGGCAGCAATTCGGTGACGCGTTAGTCACTGCTCAAAGAGAACCGTTATGTTAGAGCAAAATAAAACAGCCGCAATCATTGGCTGGGGTCATACCCAGTTTGGTAAACACCATGATAAAGATCTCGAATCTTTACTGATCGAAGTAATCACCGAAGCGCTAACACATGCTCAAGTCAGCGGAAGTGAAATTGATGAAGTGGTTTTAGCGCACTTTAACGCCGGATTTAGTGAGCAAGACTTTACCTCTTCTTTAGTGCTGCAACATCCACAGCTACCACGTTTTACACCTGTTACTCGAGTAGAGAATGCGTGTGCTACAGGAACCGCTGCGGTGCATCAAGGAGCCAGAGCGATTGAGTCGGGCCAGGCTAAAACCGTGCTGGTAGTTGGAGTTGAAAAGATGACGCACTTAGCCAATGCGGAAGTAGGGCGGATTTTAGGTCGTGCCAGCTATGTAAAAGAAGAGCAAGATTATGGCAGTTTTGTAGGTGTATTTGCTGAAATCGCGCGTCAATATCAGGCCAAATATGGCGATTGTAGCGAAGCGTTAGCAAAGGTAGCGGTAAAAAATCATCATAACGGCTTGAGCAATCCTCATGCTCACCTGCGCAAAGCGGTTGAGTTACCATTTTGTCAGCATAGCTCACCGGCTAACCCTGTGATTGTTGCCCCATTAAAGCGTTCAGATTGCTCTCCTGTGTCTGATGGAGCCGCAGCCATTGTCCTCAAAGCAGCAGAAGAGTGTACCTCAGCACCAAGAAAGATCCGGTTAATTGCCAGATCTCAAGTGAATGATTATATGCCCATGAGCCGCCGTGATATGTCGCAATTAAGTGGCTGTAAAGAAGCGTGGAAACAAGCGCTAGAAAAGGCGCAACTGAGTATTTGGGATTTAGATCTCATCGAAACCCATGACTGTTTCACCATTGCTGAATTGATGCAATATGAAGCGATGGGACTTGCAGCACCGGGAAAGGGGAAAGAGGCTCTTGATCAAGGCACGGTATACGCTACCGGCAAGTTACCGGTGAATCTGTCTGGCGGTCTTAAATCTAAAGGGCACCCTATTGGGGCGACAGGTGTTTCGATGCATGTAATGGCTGCAAAACAATTAGCCAATGAGGCAGGCGAAATGCAAAAGCCCAACAGCAAACGCGCTGGAGTTTTTAATATGGGCGGCACAGGGGTTGCCAACTACGTCACTATTTTAGAACAAGCATAATCAACGGGATTTAAGGGTTATACAATGACTACAGCAAAACAACTCAGCGGCAAAACGGCGCTGATCACCGGTTCTACCAGTGGGATCGGACTTGCCACAGCACATGTCCTTGCACAGCACGGTGCAAATATAGTTTTACACGGTTTAGTAGCAGATGAAGAAGGCCAAGCAATGGCCAAAGAGTTTGAGTCCAGTTATGGTATTCAAGCTATGTTCAATGGTGCCAATTTAGCACAACCTGAAGCTATATCAGCATTAATGGATAGTGCCATTCGCACCGTGGGAGCGGTCGATATTTTGGTAAATAACGCCGGTATTCAGCACACCGAAACGTTAGAGGCATTCCCAGAAGAAAAGTGGCAGGCGATCATCGCAATAAACTTGTCTGCGGTATTTTTTACCATGCAAAAAGCCATTCCCACCATGAAACAAAAAGGTTGGGGGCGGATCATTAATGTGGCCTCTGTGCATGGCTTAGTCGCTTCATTGAAAAAATCTGCTTACTGCGCAGCAAAACACGGTGTGGTAGGAGTGACAAAAGTAGCAGCTTTAGAGAATGCAGAGTACGGCATCACCGCAAATTCAATTTGCCCCGGCTGGGTTGATACACCGCTAATTTCAGCACAGATTCAAGATTTTGCCGACAAGCAGGGTATTGAATATGCGCAGGCCAAACGCGATTTAGTCACTACTAAGCAAGCCATTCCTGACATGGCGCAACCAAATCAGATCGGTGAATTGATCCTCTTTTTATGCACAGACGCCGCCCGCAATATCTCTGGAGCATCGTTACCTATTGATGGTGCTTGGACCGCACAATGATAAATAAGCCAAGCAATTAAATGGCTTGGCTTACCTTACCTTTTGAGAATATGAACTCATTACTAACTGGCCTATCCGAAAGAGAAAAGTCAGAATTAGATGGTTGCCTCTTTGTAGCGATGGAGCTTATATTCAGGTCATATCTTGCACGCCACTTCAAAGCTTTATAAAGAAATTTGCATGGGGCAAGGCATACTGGTGTAAAACATATTAATCTTGCTGGAAGTATTAACTGTGAAGGATTTGCAAGGAAAAAATGGTGGCCCCACCTGGACTCGAACCAGGGACCTAACGATTATGAGTCGTGCGCTCTAA
>NZ_NKHF01000159.1 GCF_002744175.1 Pseudoalteromonas piscicida | reverse complement strand
TGGGGACTGGCCATTCCGTTCTTGCTTTAATTGAGTTACCCATTTACTTACAGTTGATTTACCAACCCCCATAGCTTTGGCTGCATCTTCTTGCGTGTAGCCTTGATCAACTACAAGCTGAGCTGTTTCTAATTTGATTGCAGCAGAATACGTTGCGCGTTTTAATTTCGTCATTTTTTCACCCAAATTTGTATGCAAATAGCATAACATTTCTTTCTTAATGGGTGGCCAAATTAACTATGCCACTACAA
>NZ_NKHF01000005.1 GCF_002744175.1 Pseudoalteromonas piscicida | reverse complement strand
TAGCAAGGTGCACCTATTGTAGGAGCCGATTTACTCGGCGAGCCTTTAATATCCTGTAAGATCAGCTAGCTCCCGAGCACAGCATTACCCGTTTAAAATAGCTTGCAGCTGGGCAAGTGATCCCACTGTATAGGTTGGCTTTATATGATCAGGGCAGACTTTGCCATCGTGCTTTAGCCAGCAGCTATCAATCCCAAAGCGGTTTGCCCCTAAAATATCACTAGCTGGGGTATCACCAACCATCAATACTTTAGACTTGTCTGGGTTACCGAGTAACGCCAAGGTGTGTTCAAAAATACAGGGATCTGGCTTTGCCTTGCCAACCAGCTCAGAGATCACCACTTCAGAAAAACGATCAACGAGCCCTGTGTGCTCTAAGCGCTTTTGCTGCAGCGCCGCAAAGCCGTTGGTAATGATAGCCAAAGTACATTGGTCTTTAAGACTGTCAAGCAACGCTCTTGCTCCAGGTAACGGCTGGCAAATTTCGGCCATCGCCGCTAAGAACCCGGCATTAAGTGTTTCTGGTGCTACATCGAGCTTTTCGGCCCAGCGGCTAAAACGGGTAACTTGCAATGTCTTAGCATCAATTTCACCGTTTTGATACTGTACCCAAAGTGGTGCATTGAGGCTGTTATATTCCTCATAATCTGCATCACTAAAGGCAACATCATAATGTGAAAATAGTTTTTGTAGACCCAGTTTGGCATTAAAACTAAATAGGGTTTCATCGGCATCAAATAGAATATGGCTGTAGTGCGACATTATGAATACATCTCTGGGTGATTAAACGGTGCCATGGCGAGTAATAACGCCTGCGTATAGCTACTTTCTCGAGTGGCTAGGTGATTGGTCAACAGTCCAATCGCACCGCCTTGTTGCTTGATATTAGTGGTATTGAACAGGTCATCCATTACATGTCCTAGCTCTTCACCTTGTTCAAGGCGTGTGTAGACCGGTGCCGGTAGAGGCAAGTTACAACTACGGCCGACACTCGTACGACGGTTATCTGCAATGACTACGAAAGCAAATGTTGCTGCACCGTATTCAAACTTGGCAGCGCCTCCTTCCATCGCACAATAAAAATCGGCTTGATGATGTTTCTGAAGATAGCTGACTCTATTCTCAGCACCTTCACGGGTGGCTTGTTCACCTAAAGGTTGATCTGCAACGAGACTCGGCGCGGAGATGCCCTGACAGTCGATTTTTGTATTGGGAAAATACTGCGTGAAGATAGTTTTTGCAGCGTTGATTTTTACTGGGTTTTTAGACCCCACTAAAACGGTAAGCACGTCCATATAACAACTACTCGTGATGCTCTAAAAGGCGTCAGTGTAAAGTGTGATATGGACCGATGCAAGGAAGCTAAGCTGAGTTAAATTGGTAAATCGACGGGGGCCATATTTTCAAGGGCACGTTTTTTGATTAATAACTCTTTAATGAGTGGCGTGAGCACGAGCTCCATTGCTAGCCCCATCTTGCCACCGGGCACCACGAGCGTATTCACACGAGACATAAAGCTACCTTCAATCATTTGTAAGTAGTAAGGAAAATTAACATCTTCAATACCACGAAAGCGGATCACTACAAAGCTTTCATCTAGCGAGGGAATATCTTTGGCACTAAATGGGTTAGAAGTATCTACGGTTGGTACGCGCTGGAAATTTATATGGGTGCGTGAAAATTGCGGCGTAATATGGTTGATATAATCATCCATTGAGCGCACGATTGAGGTCATCACCGCTTCTTTAGAATGGCCGCGCTCATTGGTATCGCGGATCAATTTTTGGATCCACTCCAAGTTGATAATTGGCACCATACCAATTAATAAGTCTACATTGCTCGCCACATCATATTCAGGTGTTACAACGCCGCCATGCAATCCCTCGTAAAAGAGCATATCGGTGTTGTGTTCTAACTCTTGGTAAGGCGTGAAGGTGCCAGGCAGTTGATTGAATGGTACAGCATCATCAAAAGTGTGAAGATACCGGCGTACTTTTCCGTTACCTGTTTCTCCGTAACTTTTAAACAAGCTTTCCAGTGCGCCAAAATCATTGGCTTCCTCACCGAAGTAACTAATATGCTTGCCTTCTTGTTGGGCCTCGCGGCGGAGCTTATCCATTTCTGGTCGAGTGTAACGATGAAAGCTATCACCCTCCACGTACGCGGCCTTGGTATTTAGGCTGCGGAAAATATGTTTGATAGCGCTCGTGGTGGTCGTGGTGCCGGCACCTGAGCTGCCGGTAATCGCGATAATTGGATGTTTGTCTGACATAAATTTGCCTTTGCTTTCATCGTCCGTTAATTCGATGTTACTTGAAGCAAAGTTTTTGGCAAGCTTTGCTTGAAGCCAAGTGTTGGGTATTATAGCGAGGCGATATAACTACAATGAAAAATCAAAGGAACGTTCATGCCTACTTCAATGCGTGTGAAGCTCGCAGTTTGTCTACTCGCTTTCGCGTCCTGTTTACCCGCTTATTCAGCGATGCCAAAAAGCCAGATCTGGCTTGCAGAACTTGGAGAACATTTTAGTGCTAAGCCAATTACCGACAATACGGCTTATTTTAATCAACCATTGGTGACGGCTTCTGGCGTGTACTATACCGCGGAAGTGACAGAAGAGGGCAACAGTCAAACGGATTTGTTCTTTTATGACTATGAAAGTGCAAGTGCCCGTAACTTAACCCAGTCTCCAGTCTCTGAATACTCACCGACGCTCCACCCCAATGGTAACGGGTTGACGACGATTGTGGTCGAAGCATCTGGTAAGCAAAAGCTATGGTTTTATCCGTTCGACCAAGCGGAAAAGCCGAGTCGTGTATTTGAGCATATAGAGCCTGTGGGCTATCACGCTTGGGGCAGCAACCAAGATCTCATTATGTTTATTTTAGGTGCAACACAAAGCGCACCACACACGTTACAGTACACAGATATTAACGGTCATTTGCCACAAATTCTTGCCGAAGATATCGGTAGAAGCTTGTCGTACAACCGAGCTCGTGACGTGTTCGCTTTTACTTACCAAGTTAATGGCTTGATGTGGTTTGCAACATATCATCGTGAGAGTGACCATATTGAACGTTTCTTTGCTTTGCCAAGTCAGGTTCAGGATTATACTTGGTTAAACGACAATCAAGTGGCATATGCACTCGATAACAAGATTTATTATCGGGATTTAGACTCCCCCAAAAAAGTGCATTTATTAAGAAACTTAAGAAGTTACTGCCAGACGTCAATTTCTCGTTTAAGCTTTTTTGATAACAAGTTGGCATTTGTGTGCCATAGGCAAGACTGACAACAACAAATTAAGTAGAATATAGACGCGATGCGTAGACAACAACCACAGGAATAGGTATGACGATTCTCGTAACAGGTGGTGCAGGCTATATTGGCTCTCACACTGTATTAGAGCTGCTACAGCAAGGCAAAAAGGTAGTGGTCGTAGATAATCTAAGCAATTCTCAACAGACTTCATTACATAGAGTCGCTGAGATAGTAGGAAAGGAAGCTACATTCCATCAAGGTGATATTCTTGATAAAGCATTTCTTGATAGTGTATTTGCACAATATGATATCGAAGAGGTGATCCACTTTGCTGGCCTGAAGGCAGTAGGTGAGTCGGTTCAAAAGCCAATCGAGTATTATCAAAACAATGTGCAAGGGACGTTAACACTGCTGGATGCAATGCGTGACGCCAATGTATTTAAGTTGGTGTTTAGCTCGTCAGCGACGGTCTATGGAGATCCTGCAAGTTTACCCATCCGTGAAGATTTCCCTGTCGGTGGTACAACCAATCCTTATGGTACTTCAAAGCTAATGGTTGAAATGCTATTACAGGATGTCGCTAAGTCAGACCCTCGTTGGGCCTTTGCTATTTTGCGTTATTTTAACCCAGTTGGCGCACACGAGTCGGGGTTAATTGGTGAAGACCCAAATGGCATTCCCAATAACTTACTGCCCTACATCTCACAGGTTGCTGTTGGTAAACTGGCGAGTCTTGGCGTCTTTGGTAACGACTATGACACCAAAGACGGTACGGGCGTGAGAGATTACATTCATGTGGTTGATCTAGCTATTGGCCATTTAAAAGCACTTGAAAAAATCGCAGTAGCAGCAGGCACACACATCTATAACTTAGGTACCGGCAATGGCTACTCAGTACTAGAGATGGTTACCGCGTTTGAAAAAGCCGCGGGCAAAGCTATACCGTATGACATTAAACCACGTCGCGATGGTGACATTGCCGCCTGTTACGCAGCCCCTGAAAAAGCCAAATCTGAATTAGGCTGGCAGGCTGAGCGCGGTCTTGATGCCATGATGCAAGATGCATGGCGCTGGCAAAGCAATAACCCAAATGGGTATAAATATTAACTAACTTCTTATCCTGAGTTCAGGTTAAATAACCTGAACATCTGTAGCTTTTCTTCGCCTTTGCCTGTTAGGGTAAAGGCGAGGTTTCATTCAGCATCGTTACTACATCAATCTTAGTTTCATAAAACTGTCATGCCGTTGTCACCTAAACTCGGTTAAATAATCTGGTATAGACCAGTTTAGAGGCAAGTTATGAACAACGATTATTTACTCCTGACGCCAGGCCCACTCAGTACCTCTCATACCGTGAAAGAAGCCATGTTGAAAGATTGGTGCACTTGGGATGATGAATATAACCAAGGTGTGGTGCAAGTCATTCGCAAGCAACTTTGTGAAGTTGCGGTTGCAGATCCACAGTATCGCAGTGACTACAGTGCAACCTTAATGCAGGGCAGTGGTACAGCAAGTGTAGAAGCGGCTATTGGAACTTTTATTCCTAAGTCTGGCACTTTACTGGTTATCAATAATGGTGCCTATGGTGCGCGTATTATTGAGATAGCCAATTATCTAAATATTAATGTGATAGCACTCAACTTTATTGAAACCGAATTGCCGCAACTTGAGCAGATCTCACAAGCGCTTGAGCAACACCCAGAGATCACCCACGTAGCAATGGTACACTGCGAAACTACAACGGGGATGCTGAATCCAGCTAAACGCGTAGCGGAGCTTGTGAAACATCACAACAAAGTAATGATCCTCGATGCCATGAGCAGTTTTGGCGGCATTGAGATGGATATGCACCAGTGGCAAATTGATATCCTCATTAGCTCAGCAAATAAGTGTATTCAAGGTGTTCCGGGTTTTGGCTTTGTGATCGCAAAAACAGCGCTCTTGGTTGCCTCTGAAGGACAAGCACGTTCACTTTCTTTGGATCTTCACGCCCAGTGGAAAACCATGGAAAACCACCACGGTAAATGGCGTTTTACCTCGCCAACCCATGTTGTCAGGGCTTTTGCCAAGGCACTGGAAGAATTGGCGCAAGAAGGAGGGGTCTCTGCGCGATTTAAGCGTTACAGCGAAAATCAAAAGCAGCTCGTTAGCGGCATGAAAGCCCTTGGTTTTGAAGCCTTGTTACCAGAAGTTATGCATTCACCTATTATCACTTCTTTTTATTCACCAAGTGACGAAAGCTATGAGTTTAAGCGCTTTTATGAAGCATTGAAGCAAAAAGGATATGTAATTTACCCCGGCAAGGTATCAAACGCAGATTGCTTTAGGATCGGTAATATTGGCGAAGTGTATGCCGCAGATATTAGCGGGCTACTCGAAGCTATCGCACAAGCAAAATACTGGTAAACCGTTAGGGTAGGAGCCGCTTTACGCGGCGATTAAACGCAGATTGCTTTAGGTTTGGTAATATTGGCGAAGTGTATGCCGCAGATATTAGCGGGCGACTTAAAGCTATCGTACCGGTAAGCCGGTTAGCATACAGGGTAGGAGCCGCTTTACGCGGCGATTAAACACAGATTGCTTTAGGATCGGTAATATTGGCGAAGTGTATGCTGCAGATATTAGCGGACTACTCGAAGCTATCGCACAAGCAAAATACTGGTAAACCGTTAGGGTAGGAGCCGCTTTACGCGGCGATGGGTTAAGGGGGTTACACCCCTTTAGCTAAATATATGCACCTATTTAGCTGGTAACCCTTGCTGTTTATATCAATTATTACGGTTGCTTAGTACCGTCTATTTCTAACGCGGCTTTATCGAACGTATAAACAGTTGAGACTTCATCTTTATTCAAATAGCCATGACGCTTCGCTTTATTTACAATTAGTGCATCAGGGAAATCAGCTTGCTTGGTCTTGCCACCAGACTTAATTGGTGTTGCATTCGTGAAATCTTTTAATGCCCCCCATACCGCTTGAGCATCTTCAAACTTCAAATTCGGCTCCGCAAACAGTGCGTGAACCACATCAATAATTTGCTCTTTGCTTAGGTTGTAACGCTTGCCTTTGAGCGTCCAAATTGTTTCTGTTAGCACTACATCAGTTATCAGTACAGGTTGACTTCCTAAAATCAACTTGGACGCTTTATTGGCTTGCTTTTCATCGTCTTGCAACAAGTAGCGAAGCAATACATTTGTATCAATCGCTATCATTTATCTAGTGCGCTCTCTAATGACTCTTGATCATTTACTTGTGTATTAGTAGCAATACCTTTTAGTAAGCCTCTCGCTGCACCTGGCTGTTTTTTCACGATTGAAATAACACCTTGCCTATCCACAAAGCTTTCAACATCATCACCTGCGTTAATGTGTGCTATTACACATTGCTCTATGGGTAATGTAATTTGTCGTTTTGCGCTTACTTTAGCCATAAATGCCTCTTTACCAGTTAATGATAAGTAAAGATTAGCGTATCTTTACTTTGTGTCAATTGGTAAAGATAAAATTCATATTCAATACAATGATTGTGTCTACCATGTGACGAAAAATGGGAAAGGTTGTCGTGCAAAAGCACGACCTACGGGGGTTACACGCCTTCAACAATCATCTCGATGGCGTCATGGAGCCAATATTCAATATTGTAATCCACCAATGCTTGCTCGGCATCATAGCGGGCGCGCAGTACCTTTAAGCAAGGTGCGCCGCTGTTCTTTTCTAATTTGTCGGCAACATCATCGGGTAGTACGGTGACGCTTATTACACACTGTTCAAAGCTGACGTCAACTTGGTAGTGAGTCGACATCACTTCTGTAATAGAACCATCCAGCGGTTGGTTATGTAAGTCGGCAAAACGTTCGGCTGCACAATAGATCTGTTCCATCATTATTGCGCGACCATCTAACGCGCGTACTCGGGTTAATTCATACACCGGCTGGCCGTCAAAATGAGAGTCGCTAAACTCAGGGTCAGTGGAAGGAAGATTGATTGCTACCACTTGAGTTGTTGGCGTAAAACCCTGCTCAATGGCAAGGTGGTTAAAGTTCACTTTTTTAGCTGGATGCCATTTGAGTTTTTCGGGTGTGACAAACCAGCCGCGACGCTTTTGGCTAAAGATAAGTCCTTCGGCTTCTAGTCGTGCTAGGGCTTCACGGACGGTGATCCGTGTTGAGCTAAATGTTTCTTGCAGCGCGCGCTCTGAAGGCAATTTGGCACCGGGCGTCATGCTGCCAGCGGCTAGCAGCTTTTGGATATGGTTTCGAATACGTTGATAAAGCAGCATAATAGAGTCGATAAAACCTTTTGTGACAAGCTTACTATCGTTTTATGACAGGATAAATAGACTTGTAAACTCAGATTGGCCTAACTCGCGAGGTAGGCCTCTATTTGGCTAAACCAATAACTGCTAGGCAAAACGGTTAAACTTGGATCTTTTCCTAAATCATCAAAACGACGCAGCGCGATAATGGCATCCAATTCAGGCAGCTTGGAGAACGCCGCAAGTTCTTCGCTGCTCATCTTTCCGCCTTGTCTTGTTAGCGTTAATTGGCTGGCAGGAGAGAGGGTTTGGTAATACTTCTCATCCATACTGACCAGATAGCGCTTAGCATCTACGTGTTTACGCACTAGTATTGTCACCGCGCGGTCAAAACCAAGTTGAGTTAAATGATCCGCCCCTAAATCGCCATGATTGCTATATCCTTGTGGAGTAAAGTCGGAGTTATTCTGATATTGGGCAACAAAATGGCCAATATCATGTAAAAATGCGGCGATTTGGGTCGCTTGATCATAACCATTTTCTTTCGCGAGGGTGGCGCATTGCTCGGCATGGTAAATTTGGCTACATGCCTCGTCATAGGTGGCGTGACCATATTGCTCGAATAGCTGTTTGATTTGTGCGATGGCATTCACTTTATATACTCCTGCTTCACGTTCGGATCTAGTTTTGCTGCGCTGCCACTAAGCCTGCTTAGCCAAACATCGAGTTTATGCGGTGGCATGTTGCTATCTTCAGCGCTTTCTTTACGGCGAATGGCATTTCTCACCATTAAGGCCCCCGCGGTGCGAAATGGCTCGACGGGAAACTGTTTAAGCGTTTGGTTGACCAAGGCGCAGTGACGCCAGTCGTTATGTTGATTAAGCAGTAGACTCGCTAAGATTTGTCCACCTAAATAGGATTGCACCACGCCATTGCCCGAGTAACCACTGCCATAAAACACATTAGCTTGACCATTTAAGTGACCAAAGAAAGGCATACCAGAGACACTTCGGTCTGAGGGGCCGGTCCAGGTTCTTTCTATCTCAAGCTGGTGGGGGGCAAAAAAATGGCTAAATGAGCGTTCAAGAATGGCTTGATAACGGCTAGCACGGTGAAAGGTGTCTCTCACTTGGTTATTGAAACTAAAATAATTCCCGCCTTTGCCAAGCATTAATCGACCGCTTGAAGTGGTGCGATAGTAATTCACAAAAATACGTGCATCAATCACCGGAGCACCGTGGTTCAACCCCATTGCCGCAAGCTTTTCAGGTGCTGGTGTGGTGATCGCCATATCGCTCGAAACCAACACCACGCTGCGAGAAAACTGTGGCAATAAGCTTGGCAGCCAAGCGTTAACGGCAAATACCAGCTGATTGGCTCTGATCTCGCCTTTGTCTGTGGTAATGCTTAGTGTGTCTTGGCCTTGGTGCTTTAGGTAGCGGGTGTGTTCAAATACCTTGACCCCAAGGGTTCTTGCCACCTTCATTAGTCCACGCACAAGCTTGGCGGGTTGAACGCTACCGGCATGGGGAGAGTAAATTCCAGCAAGGTTGGCATTAGAGCCCGTTGCTTGTAACTGCGCTTTAGTTAGTCTTTGCCACGCATTAAGTTGGTGTTGCTCAAGTAGGGTGGTAATGGGGCCAAAGGCATTTCGCTGGCTGAGATTTGAAGCCGTATAGTAAGTACCATCAACGCGGCAATCACATTCAATCCCGTGTTTACTGGTAAAGGCTTTAATATCATGAACGGCCTGCTCTGACTGGCGTACTAAAAAGCAGGCTTGTTCTAAGCCAAACTCTTTAATTAAGCTGGCAAACTTAGTCGACCATGTCAGCATAGCTCCACCATTACGACCCGAGGCGCCTTGTCCACAGAGGTCTTTTTCAATAATGGCGATATTCAGCTCAGGTTTTTGCTTTTTCAGCGTTATGGCTGTCCAAAGGCCAGTAAAGCCGCCACCTATGATACAAACTTGGGTATCCAACGCGCCATGGGGCGGCGCGCTTGCTGCGGCTTTAATATCGGCTTGAGTGATTGCTTCATCAAACCAAAAAGGCTGAAAACGCATTACGGGCGCTCTCCACGGGCAATACGAGCAGAAATATCCACCAAGATCATTTCGATGTCGGCTAGTGAATCAATCACATAGTGCGCACCGGCCTCGCCAAGTTGCTGATAAGCATTAAGGGAACGTGCACTTTGCTCTTCATCACTCAGCGCCGTCCACTCTTCTTCGCTAAGTCCCACCGCATTACCCGTTAAAGCAAGTCCTACGGTCCACATACCAGCATTTAACCCCTCGCTTATTCCCGGCGCGGAGTCATCGACTTTTACGCATCCTGATACGCGATTAATCCCAAGTCTTTGCACGTTTTCTAGCGCCATCCAGGGGCCAGGGCGAGAGCCCGCCACGCATTCATCACTGGCAACCACACAATCTGGCTGATAACCATAGTCGGCAGCGGCTGGTACTAGCACGTCCATAACAGGCTTGGGATACCCAGAACAACTGCCAATCTTAACGCCTTGTTGTTGCAAACGTTTGATCACCGCAAGTACGCCCGGAATGGGGGCAGCTCGGTCGGCGACTTTTGCTTTTTGGAGCGGCATAAAGGTTTGATAAATATGGTCAACATCTGCCGTACTCGGTGCCTGACCAAACTGTGTTATCCAGCGAGTGCGGACGCTCTCCATTTGCAGCAAGGTATTAATGTGATCCCATTTGCCCATACCCATCGGGCCGCGCGCTTCAGCTAAGGAAATATCAAATTGATACGCCTGCTTAAATGCTTCAACAAAAATGCTAGTAGGGGCAATCGAGCCATAGTCGACTACAGTACCGGCCCAATCCAAAATTAATGCTTCAATGTGTTTCATGTTGCTATGACTCCTAGCTAGGAAATATGTGATGAAAGTGCCGTGGTGCGTACTTGCGTTGACGCCTTACGTGGTCGCTTTAATTTCACGGCAAAATAAATAATTGAACTCACTACAAGGGCACTTGCAATAAACGCTACCCAGTAGCAGGCCATGGTAAAAAAGTGCAGCCAACTGAGCTCAGGTGTGGCAAAGGTTTTATAAAGCAAAATGCCCACTGAGCCGATGTAGCCCGCCGAATCCGCCAGATAAATCAAAAACCCGGCGTTCGCAGTCGAGCCAACCGCTGAGATCATGCGGTCAAACAAAAAGCAGTTATAGGGGATATAACTGATATAAAGACCAGCCCCCAGCAGTACCATCCACGTTTTAGGATCGAGACTTTGGGTTTGGTATAAATACGTACTGCCAGCCAGCAGTAAAGCCCCGAGTAAGACAAAGCCATGGTTGGCAAAAAATGCGATACGGTTATTTTTAATTAACACCAATGCGGCAAGCGCAATGAGTACGATAAAGGCGATGCGGATCCCGGCATAAGCAAAAATGGCGGGTTCTTGCCCATACCCTAAGGCCTGCCAGATCTCGGCTGAGAAGTTATCTCTAAAGTCACGAAAGCCAGTAAAGAGTAAAAAGCTGAGCACCAGTACGGTTATTCCAAACCAATACTGTTTAAAAAACGCCAGCCGTGCTTTGCCATCCATTGGTGCGCGCTTTTGTCGTAATTGTTCATCCTCTTGTGTAGGTTCAGGAATGCTATTGAGACAAGCAACGCTGAGTACAAGCAGTGGCAGAAAAATCGCTCCGGTTGCCGCTGGCATCCATAGTTCAGGCACATTGAGCTCACTTACCAGCCATTTGCCCACAGTTCTAACCAACCCAGAGGCAAGAATAAAAGTCACGCTGAGTACCGCACCTAAGATTTCGGTGGTTCTGCGACCTTCTAAAAAGCTAAAAACCAGCCCCCAGATCATGCCAAGGGAGAGGCCATTGGCAAACAGCCAAACCAGATTCCAGCCCGTAGGAGTGATGGCAAATAGCACCAGTGCAATCTCGGCGGCTAAAATCATGGCCAAAATCGCACGACCGCGATAATGATGCTGCATTTCAGCAATCACTTTAACGCCGACAAATTTCGCGCATAAGTAGCCAAACACTTGCGAAAGGATCAGGGCAATTTTAAAGCTAACAATCCAGCTTGGGTCGTCAAAGGCTTCATAGGTATTGACCGAAAATGGCTTACGAAAGGCGTACATACAAAAGTAAGTCATAAACGCACTGGTCGCGGCAAATAGCACAAAGCCGATACCTTGGGCGCTTTTTAGCCAGTGTGGGCGAGTGTTAAATAGGGTGATCTGCAACATCATAGGATCCTCGGTAATTCGAGGGCAATCCTATGCGAATTGCCCATCAACCGGTTTATACCAATTGGCTTAATCAAGAGAGCTTGGATTAAAATTGATAGTTAATGCCGACCATACCGCGGATACCATAGTATTCCACCTGTAATGGACGACCTTGCTCACCTTGGTAGTACTGCAATGCTTCATTGGTGAGGTTACTCAGCTCTAGGTAAACTAATGTTTGTTCATTAAGTTGGTATGACGTTGTAAAGTCGACGCTGGTATTGGCGCCATAGTAGCTATCCGATTGGTTATCGCCACCGTGCTCTTCGATATAAGCACCTTTATGATTGAGTGCTATTCGAGCGGCAAAGCGGGTGTCGTCGTAATACAGCGTAAAGTTGTAAAGCTCATTGGCCTGACGTGGAATGGCTACTTTTTCTGTGCGCTCTGGGATCTGCATTTCAGAATCCATAAAGGTCGCATTGGTCATTACCCCAAAGTTGCTCAAACTGTCAGAAATAAAACCAAGGTCGCGGTTAAACGCCAGTTCAATGCCCGCAAGCCAAGCGCTATCACCGTTTTCAGGACGGATGATGGTCACGCCTTGCTTGTCGTTGTAATTGCCAACGCTGGTGGCTTGGAAGATTGGGTCTTGGATATCTTTGTAGAATACCCCCGCAGAGACCAAGCCAACGCGGTCAAAGTAATGTTCTACCATCAAGTCGAGATTATTTGAGTACGTAGGGTCGAGTGCTGGATTGCCTGAATTAAGCTGGTTGTCTTGTTCAAGGTAAGTTGCGCCTGGTGTTAACGAACCAAAGTCAGGACGGGCAAAGGTGCGAGTTAGTGCGAGGCGATAATTGGTAGCGTCATTGGCACGATAAGTAACATGTAGTGCGGGTAATATGGACCAATAATCATTGCTGTTGGTGGTATCAACAACTTTGCCTTCGTCGGCTAAATAGGTGTAGCCAGACACTTCGGTATCGGTGCGGGTAACGCGTAAGCCACCTAATACCTCCCAGTTGTCGCTGGCTTGGTAAGTTGCCATACCGTAGAGCGAGGTGTGGGTTTCTTCAACATCAAAGTTTCTGCCCAGCGCTCCACCATTGCTGATGAGTGCTGATTCACCAGCATCCAGCTTGAACTTATTGCGATTTTGCGTCCAAAACTGAGCAAGAACATCGGTGGAGGCCACTTGCGACAGCTGCGTGCGATAATCAAACTTGGCTTCGCTTAAGTAATCACTGCGACCGGGTTGATCGCTTAGCGCAAACTCTGCAAGCGTTGGCGCTGCGCCATATTGTTCGCTGTCCCAGGCGTAAAATTCATCAGCAAAGTCAGCTTTACGGACTTTGTCGCGGTATTTTGCCCCAAATTTAACCGCTAGCTGGTTATTGTATTGCCAGTCAAAGTCGGCATTGGCCACCAGTCTGTCTTTTTCGTTGACGTAGACTTTGTATAGCTCAACCCAAGATAAGCCCATTTTGCTAGGATCGAGTGTAAAACCCGTAGGGAAGTGATTACTAATGGCGTTCCAAGGATCGTTGCCGCCGTCTACTTGGTTGTAGGCATAATTTTTACCGGTTTCGCGGTCTTCAAGTCCAACATATCCCACATTTTTTTGATCAAAACGGGCGACAAAATAGCTGTTGTCATCGCTGTTGGGTTTATCGCCATAGCGGAACTCATTTTCGTAGGTCGCTAGTTGCCAAGAGAGCGTTTTATCAAAGCCAAAGTCATGTTCACCCGCAATTTCAAAGCCTTGCATTTCGGTAATGAGTTCGTTGCGAATATGCTGAAGCTCAGCACGGTCTTTATCAAAACGCAGTCTGTGTTTATAGTGGGTTTCATCGTCAATCAGTGTACCATACAGCGCGCTGGCGCTGAGCGTGCCGTTTTCAAGCTGATATTCCATCGAGCCATTTAAGCCATAAGTTTCACGGGTTCCCGTATAATCACGCAGCTCTAAGCGATAAATACCTAAGCCATCGTTACCACGACGTGGCTCATAGTTATCGGTTGCCCAATCTCGCTGCCAAGCTGTGGCGTTAATAATAAAACCTAGCTTGTCGTCGAGTAGACGGTCGCCGTACACCACATTGGCAGAATAGTTTGTGCCATCGGCCAGTTCATTTTGGCCCACAGCAAAGTTGGTTTTGAGAATAAAATCATCAGCGCCTTTTTTGGTCACGAAATTAACATTACCGCCAATCGCATCGCCTTCCATGTCGGGAGTGATAGCTTTAGACACTTCCACAAACTCAATCAATTCGCTTGGAAAAAAGTCGAATGCAGTGGCGCGGCTGGTGGTTTCCTCTTCAGCAGTGGGAAGGCGGTTACCGTTGATGCTGGCCGAACTCCATTGTGACGGTAAACCACGCACTGCAACAAACCGGCCTTCACCTTGGTCACGCTCTATCGACACACCTGGAATACGTTGCACGGCTTCAGCGGCATTTCTGTCTGGTAACTTACCAATTCCATCGGCAGAGATGATACTTTTGATATTGCTGGCATTTTTTTGGTTATTTGCAGCGGCCATTTCGCCACGGAAGATTTGCCCAACCGTAACGACTTCTTCCATCGCTTGTTGATGGTTTAATAAGATGGGAGACAACCTAGTGACTTTGCCATCAGTTACCTCAACTTGAAGCTCAGTTTCCTGATAACCCATATAATTCACGACTAAGGTGTAGCGACCGGCATCTAGTTTTGGCAGTTCAAAGCGACCACGATAATCAGATACAGTGGATACATCTTGGCCTTTTACCGAGACAACGGCACCAGATAAATTACTTTGTGGATCTTTTACAACACCAACGAGTTTACCTGTCGCAGCATATAGACTGGGGCTGGTGGCGAGTAACACGGCAGCAGCGATTTGGGTTAGTTTTTTCATTGCTCTTTTCTCAAAAGTTTGGGTTAATTTATCTGGTCTAGTCCAGTTTGTTGCAAATAGCCTAATGGTGGTTTTTTACAGTCCGATGACACAAAGGTGAAAAATTAACTAACCTGAGGTTTCAATGAGTGGTTATTTTGAGTTTGTGTGCTGTGATAACGTAGTATTTTTATCAACTTGGCTTACTTAGACTCACAAGATTTGCCATACTCGTTTGACAGCAGCAGTTTAAATAAAGGAATGGCAACGTGATTTATGCTTTGATTGCAGCGATTGGGCTCTCTCTTTTTATCTATAGCATCACGGCTCGGCAACTTGATAGAGCTGAGTTGACGGCCCCGATGTGGTTTGTCTTGACTGGGGCCACAATAGGTTTAGTGCTGGGTAATATGGAAGGAGGGCAGCAGGCATTAGCGGTAGATATTAACGGCCTACAGACGCTGCTGCCCATAATTGAGCTAACGCTAGCGATATATTTGTTTTCTGATGCTGCAAAAACGCGATTGCGGGTACTGTCTCATAGCTTTCAATTACCCTTAAAATTACTACTAGGATTGCCTTTCACTATGATATTGGGGGCCTGGGTGGCCTATGAGCTGTTTCACTTGTCGTGGCTAGCTTGTTTTTTAATAGCTGTGATCATTACCCCAACCGATGCGACTTTGTGTAAAACCTTTATCCAAGATAAGGTCGTACCTACTCGATTACGTGAAGCAATCAATGTTGAAAGTGGCCTTAATGATGGCTTATGTATTCCGGTTTTTCTCTTTTTACTCGGGGTGTTAGCAGAGCGAATGCAAGCAACGACTGAATCATTCGCTTGGATTTTTATACGAGAAGTAGGGATTGCACTTTTGGTTGCCGTGATACTTACAGGCATTATTATTTGGCTACTAAAACGGGCATATCAACATCATTATTTTGCCTCTAAAACCAGTCCCTTTTTGTTTGTGGGGATCGCATTTTTGGTTTTCTCTGCGACCCAAGCATTACACGGCAGTGGCTTCATTGCCGCATTCGTTAGTGGTTTGCTGTTTGATAAATATTATCGTGATGAGTTTAAAGATCAGCTCATTGAAGAAGGGGAGCACCTCGCCGAGTTTGCCGCCTTTATGATTTGGGTTGTA
This sequence comes from Pseudoalteromonas piscicida, assembly GCF_002744175.1. GTDB lineage: Bacteria > Pseudomonadota > Gammaproteobacteria > Enterobacterales > Alteromonadaceae > Pseudoalteromonas > Pseudoalteromonas piscicida_B. Next base: position 34,610 of record NZ_NKHF01000005.1, on the reverse strand, counting down.
TTTGGTCTCTCGGCCAGTGTGGTGTTGTTTCAGGTCACGCAATGGCAGGTTTGGTTATACGCGGTGTTAGCAACCGCTTTGTTTCGATTGATCCCCGTTTTTATTTGCTTGTTAGGCGGTGGCTTAACCACCAAAGAGCGCTTTACCTTAGCTTGGTTTGGGCCTAAGGGGCTGGCGTCTGTGGTGCTGACTTTAATGCTTTTAAGTGAAGAGCTACCAACGGGGCTACAAATTACGCAGGTTGCAATGGCAACCGTTCTATTGAGCATTTTTGTGTTTGGATTATCTAGTCGGCCGATTTCTAATTGGTTTTCCAATCGCTCGGAACGAGAGTAATCACTCTAAAATGGAGTGTAAATTGTTTCATTTTACCAAATTATTTGCACTGTTATATTATAACTCTTTGTAAACTAATATAATTTTTGTCACGTTGCTGAAATAAAAAAGTCATGTATTAGGCCTAGACTGTGCCCGCCTTACAGACAAATATTACGTTTCAGGAACAGTACAATGAATAAAAAGTTACTTACAGTTGCTATCTCTGCAATACTACTTACCGCGTGTGATGACGATACAAAAACCGTTGAGGTGATCAAAGAAGTTGAAGTCATCAAAGAAGTGCCAGTGCAAGAAGTGACACAAGTAAAAAATGTGATCCTTATGATTGGTGATGGTATGGGACCACAGCAAGTCGGCTTACTTGAAGAGTATGCTCAGCGCGCGCCAAACTCAACTTATAAAAATAAAGGCAATCAAACTGCGCTATCTAAGCTTGCGAATGGTGGTCATTTAGGTCTATCACTCAATGCTCCGCATGGTGCTTCTGGTAGTCTAGTTACTGATTCTGCATGTTCAGCTACGCAACTTGCAACTGGTCTTGCTGCTGGTTCAGAAATGATAGGTCTAGATGCTCAAGGTAACAAAGTGGCGACTATCCTAGAAAAAGCCAAAGCGGCAGGCAAAGCCACAGGTCTTGTGTCGGACACTCGTATTACTCATGCTACGCCAGCGGCATTTGCAGCACATATGCCACACCGTTCATACGAAGCTGAGATCGCAGAGCAATTGGTTCGCTCTGGTAGTGTTGATGTTATGCTATCTGGTGGTGCACGTGTTTTTGTACCAAAGAGCACACCTGATAACGCTGATGTAAAAGCGCAGCTAGACGCGCTAGGAATGCCTAGTAGCGTATATAAAAAATCAAAGCGTGGAGACGAAACTAACCTAGTTGTTGAAGCAAAAGAACAACACGGTTATGGCTTGGCATTTGATAAAGCACAGCTAAGTAGCTTTGAAGGTGAAAAGGTACTTGGTCTATTCGCAAACTCAGGCATGGACGATGCTATCGCGTATAAAGCTTGTCAGCAAAACGATAGCTGTACGCAGCCTTCACTGAAGGAAATGACGGTTAAAGCACTGGATATCTTATCTAAAGATGAAGACGGTTTCTTCTTAATGATTGAAGGTGGTCAAATTGACTGGGCGGGTCACGCAAATGACGCAGGTTGGATGCTAAACGAGTTACTTAAATTTGATGAAGCAGTAGAAGCCGTTCATGAATGGGTAAAAGACCGTAACGATACCCTAGTTGTTGTGACAGCAGACCATGAAACAGGCAGCTTTGGTTTTAGTTACTCTAAACATGAACGTCCTGAAGCACAGATGCTTTCAGGTGATGGCATGCATGTGAATGGCGTAGCGAAAGAGTACCATCCTAAATTTAACTTTGGCCCACTTGCGCAACTAGATAAGCTTTACGCGCAAACAGGGACTTTCTTCGATATTCTTGCTGAGGCAGCTCCTGATGAAGCTTATGAAAATGTATCAGGACCAACTTGGAAGCAAACCATTGAAGAAATGACATCTTACACGGTAACGCTAGACAACGCCGCGAAAGTGAGCGAAAGCGTATATGACGACAAAGATGCTACCATGATCCCAGCGTTTGAAGACTTTAGCGATTTCTATGTATACGCGAAAGAAGATTACACTGGTAAAATTGCGCGTGCTATTGCATCTGAACAGAATGTAGTTTGGGGCACAGGTACACACACGGCAGCACCTGTACCTGTCTATGCGTTCGGCCCTGCTGGTGTGACTAAACAGTTCTCAACCATGCAGCACCATGTTGATATCGCGAACAAGATGATGACTGCATTGGGGTTGGCTGAGTAATTCGAGCCGCACAGATTAAGCCACAGCAATGTGGCTTTTTTCTGTCATTAAGACTAAAAACTCGCTTTGTGGCAGTGGCTTTGAGTAATAATAACCTTGACCAAAATCACATCCAGCTTGTTTTAACAGCTGATGCTGAGTTGCGGTTTCAACGCCTTCTGCAATGACTTTTAAGCCAAGGCGATGGGCCATAAGAATAATGGTCTCGCACAGCGTTAAATCATCTGCATTGGTCGCAATCCCGTCAACAAATCGTTTGTCGATTTTTACAAAGTGACAATCTAGCTGCTTAAGGTAAGCCAAAGAAGAGTACCCAGTCCCAAAGTCATCAAGGGCAAACTGGAAGCCCTGTTGCTTTAATCGCTCAACTCGCTGTTTTGTGCGGCTATCATTATGCATCATCATGCCCTCAGTCACTTCCAATACCACCTGTGTTGTTGGTAACTTCAACGTGGTCAGCTTGTCACGCCATGTTGCTAAGGTACAGTTTTTTGCAGCAAACTGCACCGGCGACACATTGATACTAATTTGGGTGTCGTGACCTAAGTGTTTAAGTTGTGACAGAGTGTCTACCGATTGCGCAAAAGCAAAGTCCCCAATGTTATGGATCAACTGGGTTTCTTCTGCAAGCGGAATAAATTCAGCTGGGCTTATCATACCTTGCTCTGGGTGACGCCATCGGATCAAGGCTTCAGCCTTTACTACCTGATTATTAGTCATTGCAACAATGGGTTGATAATGCATTTCGAATTGGTTTTGCTGCAGCGCGGTACGGATCCCTTTAAGCATATGCATTCTGGATTCTGCAACTTTACGTAAGGTATCGTCAAAGATGACATAGCCATTACGACCTTGTTGTTTTGCTCGGTACATGGCTTGATCTGCCGCCTTTAACAAGGATTCAGCACCACTCCCATCATGAGGTGCAATAGCGATCCCAATACTCGCTGTGATGTGGCATTGTTCGTCTTGGATCTCAAATGCTTGCTTTAATGTAGACTGGATCTGAGTGGCTAGGGCCTTACATTGGGTTTTATGCTCATCATTCGGCAGCACAAAAACGAATTCATCTCCGCCAATACGAGATAAAAACGAATGTGGCGCGACGGTTTTCAAGCGCTGTGCGACAGCTTTTAGGAGTAAATCACCGTAATAGTGGCCTAACGTGTCGTTAATGTCTTTGAAGTTGTCGAGATCGAGAAGTAAAACAGCGGTGTGCTGCTGACTGTTTGCGACTTGTTTTTTAAGGTGCTTTTTTAAGCCCACGCGGTTATGTAAGTCGGTTAACTCGTCAAAGTGAGCTTGTTTCCAGATCAAAGCATCTTTTCGTTTTATCTCGGTAATATCGGTGAAGATCGCAACACGACGATAGATTTCACGGTTTTTATCATAGACACTGTCTATAGTTAGCCACTCCGTGTAGAGCTCTCCGTTTTTCTTTCGGTTAACTATCTCACCTTGCCAGCGTCCATGCTCATTGAGCTGTCGCCACATTAATTGATAAAAGCTGCGGTCGTGTTGTCCCGAGCTTAGCATAGAGGTTGACTTGCCCAAGACTTCAGCTTGGGAGTAACCCGTTACCTTGGTAAACGCGAGGTTGACGTCGAGAATAAAGCCATTTGCGTCCGTGATAATCATGCATTCACTGCTGTTGTTATACACCAAGGCCGCGAGGTTTAAGGCTTCCTCTTGATGTTTTCGCTGACTGATATCACGGAATATGAGCAATGCTTGAGGGTGCGACTCAAGCGCACATAAGCGACATTCGATGACTTTGTTGGAGCTTGGAGAAAACTCAAGTTGCACGTAGGTTTTATCGTTTAATAAAGCAAGCTCTGCACGAATACGCTTGTAGATATGCTCCGGTAAAAGCTCTCTAAGTGTCAGGGAGTTATTGGTATATTCACCATAGCGCGATAAGATTTGCGCATGTTTATCTAGGCGCACATAGCTGTCAGGTAGCGCATTCACCAATGCCCTTACCACGGCCAATCTGTGATTTGCATTATCTTCAGCTGCTAAGCGAGTTTGTGCCATATGAGCAAAACGCTCGGCGATATGCTCAAATTCACTCGGGACTTTAGCGGCATCTAGAGTCGAGTCCTGTTTGCCCGACTCAAGTTTAGTGATAGCGCGCCTTAATGTGCCTAACGGTTTCAATAGCTGCTGTTTAAGCTGCCAATGTGTTTGCCAAAACAACACAAAAACCATGCTGAAGAACACACCTAAAAATAGTATAAAACGTTGATCTATGGTGCTTAACTGAGATTCAAAATCAAAACTGAAGTAGATTTGCAGCGCACCATTACTGTTGTTGAGCGGCTGTTTAACATACACCAAGCGGTTCCCTTGCGGCGTCTTCATTAAGGTTGCTTGTTCCGTCAGTCCGCTTGGCCAAGTACTATTTACTACTCGGCCAAGCTCAGATTTTGAAGCTGGGTACTCTGCAATTATCTGCTCCTTGGCATCGGCAATCATCACTCGAGTACCCACTGGCAGAGGCAGTTTTGCCAGTGTTTGGCTCCAGTGCGTTAGCCCTTTAACGGCAACGAGCATAAATAAGAACTGTTGTTGTTCGTTGTAGATAGGCAAGGCAAAATTGACGGTTGCGCGCTGCATACTGCGATCAATTTGATAATCTCCAACACTGAATTTGGCGGTTCGCATTGCGGCTTGAAAATAGCCTCGATCGGCAATATTGATTGCACCTTGTCCCGCTTGATGAGTGGTGCACAGGACGTTTCCTTGGGCATCGACAATACCAAGGTTAGCGAGATGTGGGCTGAGTAACATAGCGTGGTACAGCAGGGGCGGGCAATTACCGTCGTCTACGGTAAGATGATCAATACGCGTCGACAGCTGTTGCAGCACAAGTTCAGTGTCTGCCAGTTCCACCTGTTGGATAGCCGCAACTTGCTTAGCATAGTGCAGGGCTTGTTGTGACTGTTGTGTTAATGCCTGTTGGCGTTGCTCACATAATAGAAATAAAATAATGATCAGACATGGCAAGCAAAGCAGAACTAGTAAGCGATAAAATCGAAACTGTATTGAAGATTTCAGAATAATCCCACCTTTGGAGCTGATCAGAGAGCGCGAATGATACCGAATCAATGGGGTACAACCAAGCGAATTTGCATAAATAATTCACTGTTTTTCGGTCTATCGCGAGTGAATGACGAACACGAATTTTTAATTTCTAATTTGAAAGTATTAAGTGATTATCCAGTCAAAAAACTGAGCTATTTTCATCTCTCCACTTTTTTCCACCAAATTCATGATCTTCCACAAATCCCGCGATTTTTCTGGCTTTCAAAGGCGTTAAAGGTGCCGACTTAGCTTGACAAAAGTGCTTGTCAAGCCCTAGACTGTTCTTCTGTGGTAAAAAGTGGGTTTTAGTGGATCAAACTGGATCAACCAACTTATAAATAGGATCACGCATGTTTCGAGGTGCAAGTTCGCTAGCTTTGGATGACAAAGGGCGTTTTGCGGTACCAACTAAGTACCGTCAACCGCTGCTGTCTGAAGAACAGGGAACGGTCATTTGCACTATTGCGATCAACGAACCATGTTTGTGGCTTTACCCACTCACCGAATGGCTAGAAATTGAGACCAAACTAAGTCGCATCTCTAACACCAATCCCAGAGTGAGACGCTGGCAGCGAATGTTGCTAGGTCATGCTACAGAATACCAACTAGATAAAAACGGTCGGATCTTACTGGCGCCTTCATTGCGCTCTCATGCGCAGCTCGGCAAAAAGATCATGTTAGTTGGCTTACTCAACAAATTTGAAATCTGGGATGAAGAACGCTGGTATCAGCAAATGCAAGCTGATACCCAAATTGAACACTCAGGAAACTTTGAGGAAAGCCCTGAACTGGAAAACTTTTCCTTGTAGGGGTAAACGAATTAATGAGCGAAGAGTTTAAGCATATTTCGGTACTAATGACCGAAACCCTAGATGCCCTAGCAATAAATCCTGAAGGTATTTATATCGACGGGACATTTGGTCGTGGTGGGCACTCAGGTGAAATCCTCAAACGATTATCGACTGGGCGTTTACAAGCGATAGACCAAGATCCACAAGCCATCAAAGCCGCTGAGAAGTTTGCTGACGATACGCGTTTTTCTATCGCCCGTAATCGCTTTTCACAGATTAAATCGGTTGCTGAGCAAGCGGGTATTTTAGGTCAGGTTGATGGCATCTTGTTAGATATTGGTGTGTCTTCACCTCAACTTGATGATGCTGACCGTGGCTTTAGTTTTATGAAAGACGGCCCACTTGATATGCGTATGGACCCAGATTCTGGTCGCAGTGCTGCGCAGTGGTTAGCGGAAGCCGAATTAGAAGAAATGGTGTTTGTGATCAAAAAGTATGGCGAAGAAAAATTTGCGACGCGTATTGCTCGTAAAATTATCGAAACCCGTGAGCACACTACTATCACCACAACAGCGCAATTGGCGCAATTAATCGACGATGCAGTGCCGGTAAAAGACAAGCACAAACATCCGGCAACTCGTACATTTCAAGCGATCCGTATTTATATCAACAGTGAACTGGAAGAAATTCAAACGGCATTACAAGCATCTTTAGAAGTATTGAAACCAGGTGGTCGTCTCGTGGTGATCTCGTTTCATTCGTTAGAAGATCGCATTGTGAAGCAGTTTATTAAAAAGCAGAGTAAGGGAGAGGCGATACCCAGAGGTCTGCCTTTAACGGATGAACAACTTAAACAAAATCTCACCTTAAAGGCAGTGGGTAAAGCCATTAAGCCAAGCGACGAAGAGATTGCACAAAATCCGCGTTCGCGAAGCTCAGTATTAAGAGTGGCGGAGAAGCTCTAATGAACGCCAGCAAGCAGCGTCAACCCAATCTGTTTGTCGAAATTGGACATTATTTAATTTCCAATAAGTTGACGGCTTTCTTGCTCTTGACGATCTTAATTTCGGCGCTGTCTGTCGTGCAGATCACCCATTTAACCAGGCAGCAACTAATACTGCAAGATGAGTTATTACAGCAGCGCGATGAACTCGATTTGCAGTGGCGTTACCTTGTTGTAGAAGAAGAGTTTTACTCACAGCACGCCAGAATCGAAGAAATTGCAAAAATGCAGTTAGAGATGCAACGTCCAACCAGTAAAGATGAACAGGTGATTGTGCTGCCATGAATAAACCTAAGCAAAAAACTCAATCCATTATTACCTGGCGCTTTGCATTGGTGTGCGGTGTGATGCTCACGGTATTTATGACGTTAGTCGCACGTGCAGCTTTCCTCCAAGTTATTGAACCCGATAAAGCAATAGAAGAAAACGAAAAGCGTACTGTACGTGTTGAAAAGCTCAACGTGCAGCGGGGAATGATCTTCGACCGCAACGGCAAAGAGCTGGCGGTGAGTGTTCCTGTGGTCAGCGTCTATGCAGATCCGTTAGCCATTGATAAAGCCTTAGCCAAAAAGGTGTTGCGTAGGGCACGCAAAGAAGGCGAAGATTACAAAGCACTAGAGAAAAACGCTGCCGAGCTGAGCAAACGTAAACAAGCTTGGTACGATGATGAGCTCAGGTGGAAAGAGCTTGCGGATGTGCTCAGACTCAAACCAGAGAATGTCGATGAACGGCTTCGGGGAGACCCAAGCCGTCGTTTTGTCTATTTGAAACGCCAAGTCACCGCGGTTGTTGCCAACTATATTCGTCAAATGCGCCTTCCTGGGGTTCACTTACTTGATGAGTCTAAACGTTTTTATCCCAGTGGCGAAGTAACTGCACACATGATCGGTGTAACCAACATTGATGGTAAAGGGATTGAAGGCGTAGAGCGTATGTTTGATTCGGCCCTGACGGGGACAGCGGGTCAACGTACCATTCGTAAAGACGCACAAGGCCGAGAGGTTCAAGTACTTTCAGAAGAGCAGCGGGTCGAACCTGAAGATGTCTATCTCAGCATTGACCTTCGGATCCAAGCCATCGCCTATCGAGCGTTAAAGTCAGCAGTATTAAGCTACAAAGCGACTTCTGGGTCGGCAATGGTTGTTGATGTTCATACCGGTGAAATTTTAGCTTTGGTGAATAGTCCAAGCTTCAACCCTAACGACTTGAGCACCGCAGCACCATATAAGCGCCGTAATCGTGCCATGACTGATTTGTTTGAGCCAGGCTCAACGCTGAAACCACTAGCGATACTCGCAGGTTTACACTATGGCGCAGTGAAGGCGACAGACACCATAGACACTTACCCAGGCTGGATGAACTTAAGCGGCGGGTTGGTGAAAGATACGCGTAACAATGGTGAGCTAAGCCTTAGAGAGATCCTCAAGATTTCCAGCAATATGGGGGTTGCCAAGATCTCGCAAATGATACCGAAAGAAGCATTTATAAACCTTTATCAGCAGGTTGGGTTTGGCGAGCCAACAGGCTCTCATATGATTGGCGAAAGCGCGGGGTTATTTTATCCAAACCGCCGTTGGTCTAACTTTGAAATTGCGACTTTGTCTTATGGCTATGCGGTGTCGGTGAGCACAGCGCAAATGGCAAGACTGTATGCGATGTTTGGTGCAGGCGGCATCTTGCGACCGCTAACGATAGTTAAACAAGACGAAGTACCAGAAGGTCGACGTATTTTTAGTGAGCGAGACACGCACGCTGTTGTAGAAATGATGGAATCGGTATTTGAGCGCGGCGGCACGGCTCATAACGTTAAGGTTGATGGTTATCGTGCTGCAGGTAAAACCGGTACTTCAGAAAAAGCGGTAGCAGGTGGTTATGGTGATGAATACGTAGGCTACTTTGCCGGCGTAGCACCGGTGAGCGACCCAAGACTGGCAGTGGTGGTGATGGTGAATGAGCCCGCTGGTGATGTATATTACGGCGGTCAAACTGCAGGCCCTGCATTTGCTGAAATCATGTCAAATGCATTACGAATTTTAAATGTGGCGCCAGATAAAGAACGCGTTGCCTATATCTCGGGAGCGGATAACGATGCGTGATCTGGCTCAAGTACTAAGTGACTTTGGGGTAACGATTGCTTCACTTGAAGTAGAAAACCTACGAATAGACAGCCGTGCTATCGAACCGGGTGATTGTTTTGTTGCCTTGCAAGGCCATACGCAAAATGGTGCTAAATATGCAGCCAGTGCACTTGCACAGGGCGCTAAGTGCGTATTAGCCGAAACGGGAAGCGAGCTTAACGCACCACCAGAGCAGGTTATTTTCATCGATAACCTTGCTGAGAAAGTAGCGGCTATTGCAGCCAAATTTTATTGTTACCCTAGTAAGAAGTTGAAGTTAACTGGAGTGACAGGCACTAATGGCAAGTCCACAACAACAGCCATGATTGCCAATTTAGCGACCCTAGTTGGTGGTGCTGGAGCCGTGATAGGCACGCTAGGCTATGGTCAGCCTGAGGCACTTATTCCACTAGAAAATACCACCCCATCGAATGTAGATTTACAACGTATTTTAGCGTGCTTGAACCGCGACTATAAGCAAGTCGCGATGGAAGTGTCTTCACATGGTTTAGTACAAGGCCGTGTTGATGAATGTGATTTTGATGTCGCTGTATTTACTAACTTGTCCCGTGACCACCTTGACTATCATGGCGATATGGACAGCTACGCTGAAGCTAAGCGGTTATTATTCACGCGCTGTGCGCCTAACTACAAAGTGATTAACTTAGATGATGAAGTTGGGGCAAGCTGGGCGCAAACCTTTGACGATGAGACGTTGGTAGTTTACGGGCGTTGGCATGCTGAGCATAGGTTCGAGCAATTTGTGTTTTTTGATGCCGTGTCGGCACATCCTAATGGCTTAACAGCGATGTTAAAAACCAGTTGGGGTGAATGTGAAGTCAACGTGCCGCTGTACGGTGAATTTAACCTTTATAACTTAGCAGCTGCCTTTGCCACGTTATTGATCCAAGGGGAGAGCCTTGAATCGCTGGCACAAGCGTGTTCTAAGCTTTCTCCCGTTGCCGGGCGGATGCAGCCTTTTAGCGCTCCAGAACAGCCCACTTGTATTGTTGACTATGCTCACACACCCGATGCGCTAGCCCTAGCGCTACAAGCGTTGAGACAACACGTACCTGGTGAACTTATTTGCGTGTTTGGTTGTGGCGGTGATAGAGACAAAGGTAAACGGCCTGAGATGGCCCGTGCGGCGGAAAAGTTTGCGGATAAGCTAGTGATCACCAGTGATAATCCGCGCAGTGAAGATCCTAATTTAATCATTGATGACGTTAAGGCAGGACTCATCCACTCTGAGTATGCTGTCTGCCAGCCTGACAGAGGGTTGGCCATTCAACACGCAATAGACCTTGCTGACGAAAACAGTGTGGTGTTGATTGCGGGGAAAGGTCATGAAGATTATCAGATTATAGGTACTGAACGCATTGATTTTTGCGATAGACAATGCGTTGCAGCGATTTTAAAAGGGGAAAAGGCATGATCAAGATGGATTTCTCTTGGCTTGCAGCAGTCTTAACAACCCCTTACGACGGGGAGAATTTGGCAGTCGCCAATATAAATACTGACACCAGAACCATTCAACCTGGAGAAGTATTCTTAGCGCTTAAAGGGCCTAATTTTGACGGTCATCGCTTTTTAGCCGTTGCGAAAGAACGTGGGGCAATTGCAGCCATCGTATCTAGTCGTGACGAAGACATTGATTTAGTGCAATTTGTGGTAGATGACACCCGCATTGCTTTGGGGCAAATTGGTAAGGCAGTTATTGATATTGTAGCACCAAAAACCATTGCCATCACGGGGAGTGTTGGTAAAACCACAGTAAAAGAAATGTGCGCAGCCATTTTAGCGCAAAAGGGTAAAGTACTGGCGACCAAAGGTAACTTTAATAATGATATTGGTGTGCCTCTGACACTATTACGTTTAAGCGAAGATGACCAATATGCAGTGGTTGAGTTAGGTGCTAACCATTTAGGTGAAATCGCCTACACAACTGCGCTGGTAAGCCCTGATGTTGCAACTGTATGTAATGTTGCCCCAGCGCATATCGAAGGGTTTGGTTCTATCGATGGTGTTGGTAAAGCAAAAGGAGAGATCTTCTCAGGTCTTAAAGCGGACGGTGTTGCAGTGATCAACGCCGATAGTGATTATGCCCAAATGTGGCAAGAAAATCTTACCGTTACAAACATGAAACGCTACAGTTTGCAGGAGTCGCTGGATACTTGGGTGGAAGATGTTGAATTAGACGAGTTAGCGCGTCCATCATTTACCTTATGCCGAGGTACACAGCGTGCTAGTGTGAGTTTGCCGCTATCTGGACAGCATAATGTGGGCAATGCACTTATTGCTGCGGCGCTCACCACTGAATTGGGAGCAAGCCTTGCAGAGGTAGCATCTGGTCTTGCACAGATGAGTGAAGTGAAAGGCAGAGTCAACATGATCCAAGTGTCAGACACGCTCCGAGTGGTAGATGACACTTATAATGCCAATGTTAAATCTGTGAATGCAGCAATTGATTTACTCGCTTCTATGTCTGGCTATAAGGTACTGGCCCTTGGCGATATGGCAGAGCTTGGTGAAGATGCCCGTGAATACCACCGTGAAGTGGGCGAGTACGCTAAACAACAGGGTATTGATGAGCTGTTTTCTTTGGGGGTTTTGAGCAGTAGTGCGAGCAATGTGTTTGAAAAACCAAACCGTCACTTCTCTACCAGAGAAAACCTGCTAAAGGCGTTAAAGGTTGTGTTGGCTGAGCAATCAGGCCAGTGCACCGTTATTGTAAAAGGATCACGTAGTGCGCGGATGGAATTGCTGGTTGAAGAATTAGTAAACGCTGGCCAGTCGGATAGCGAGACAGGAGAAGTAACATGTTAGTTTGGCTAGCCGAGTATCTCACCCAATATTACTCTGGGTTTAACGTATTTTCATACCTTACGCTTAGAGCAATTTTAGGCATTTTAACTGCCTTAATGATTTCATTGTATTTTGGTCCAAAGCTGATTGCAGCGTTACAGCGCATGCAAATTGGTCAAACCGTACGAGATGATGGCCCTGAGTCTCACCTTTCTAAATCCGGTACGCCTACGATGGGCGGGATTTTGATCCTCGCGGCAATTTTCACTAGTACACTGCTATGGGGAGATCTGAGTAACAAGTACGTTTGGGTTACGCTATTTGTTATTGGTAGCTTAGGTATTGTTGGCTTTGTTGACGACTATCGTAAGGTGATCAGAAAAGACAGCAAAGGTCTAATCGCTCGTTGGAAGTACTTTTGGCAGTCGGTGATTGCGATTTCAACCGCGGCATTTTTATATTTTACCTCTACCAACGCAGCAGAGACCACTCTAGTAGTGCCGTTTTTAAAAGATGTATTACCACAACTTGGCCTGTTCTATTTAGTGATGAGCTACTTTGTGATTGTAGGTACATCAAACGCAGTTAATCTTACCGATGGGTTGGATGGATTGGCGATTGTGCCGACCATTTTAGTGGCGTCAGCACTTGCCATCATTGCTTATGTAACTGGTAACGCTAACTTCTCAAGTTATCTTCATATTCCGCACTTACCACTGACCAGTGAGTTAGTGGTGGTATGTACTGCCATTGTTGGGGCAGGACTTGGCTTTTTATGGTTCAACACCTATCCCGCACAAGTGTTTATGGGAGATGTAGGTTCCCTAGCGCTTGGTGGCGCACTTGGCATTATTGCTATTTTGGTGCGTCAAGAATTGGTACTGTTGATCATGGGAGGCGTGTTTGTAATGGAGGCTCTGTCGGTTATCTTACAGGTCGGTTCATACAAGCTGCGCGGACAGCGGATCTTTAGAATGGCGCCTATTCACCATCATTACGAATTAAAAGGATGGCCGGAACCACGAGTGATCGTCCGCTTTTGGATCATCTCAATCATCTTGGTTTTGGCAGGTCTTGCAACGTTGAAGATTAGATAATGACGTATATTGAGCAATTACAAAAAATGCATGTCACGGTACTGGGGCTTGGTGTCACCGGGCAGGGGATTGTGCGTTTTTTGCTTTCTCACGGTATTAATCCAAAAGTGGTTGATAGCCGTCCTGTGCCGCCTGGCGCGGATTGGTTGAATCACAGCGCACCTGAATGTGAAGCGGTATTTGGCAATCTTGCCGATGCCGCTTTGGCGCAAACTGATCTCATCATTATTAGTCCTGGGATCCCACTTTTTGAGCAAAGTGTTGCGGAAGCCATAGCACAAGGCGTTGAAGTAATTGGGGATATTGAGCTTTTCGCGCGGCTAAATACTCGTCCCGTCATTGCTGTAACGGGCTCAAATGGAAAATCAACGGTCGTCAGTTTAGCCACTGAAGTGCTCAAAGCGGCAGGGTTAAAAGTTGGGCTGGGCGGTAATATTGGCACTTCCGTGTTGTCATTGCTTGAGCAACCCTACGATGTTTATGTGCTGGAGCTGTCAAGCTTCCAGTTAGAAACAACCCATAGCCTTGCTTGTTTATCCGCGATGATCCTCAATATTACTGAGGATCACATGGACCGTTACCCAGACTTCCAAGCGTATATCAAGGCAAAGCAACGCATTTATCAGCATGTTGAGCATGTTGTATTTAACGCCGAAGATAAGCATACCTTTGCTCAGCATGGTCAAGGCAGCAGTGTGTCGCTTACTGAAGGTGATTACCATTTGATGAATGTTGCAGGCGAGCCCTATTTTGCTCACCAGCAAAACCCGCTATTACCGGTCAGTACATTGACTATGGTAGGTAAGCACAACCAGTTTAATGCACTGGCTGTATTGGCTCTACTTTCACCGATGCAGATCGCGATGACTGCATTTGCTCAGGCATTTTCTAGCTTTACTGGGTTACCACATCGCTGTCAGTTGGTCGCCGATGTTGCTGGAGTCCGTTATTTTAATGACTCTAAAGCAACGAATGTTGGGTCAACGGTCGCCGCTATTGAATCTTTAGCGACGGATAAAAAGAACATTATTTTGATTGTTGGCGGTGATGCCAAAGGAGCTGATCTTACGCCGCTAAAAGCGCCGCTGAGTGCACACTGTAAGGCGCTATTCTGCTTTGGACAGGATGGCGAGCAGTTTATGCCTTTATTAAGGAACAGCCATCGGGTTAATAGTTTAACTGAAGCCGTGTTGGCTGCTAAAACTATTGCCACCAATGGTGACATTGTATTGCTAGCGCCCGCTTGTGCCAGTATCGACATGTATCCGAATTACATGGCGCGGGGGGATGAGTTCGTCCGTTTGGTGGAGGAACACGCTTGATTAATGTTGCGAACATCACAGAGGCGTTGACGCCTCGCCAGTCCGAAAGCTTATTTGACGTGCCGTTAATGTACTGCATGTTGATGCTTATTGGAGTGGGGTTCGTGATGGTGACAAGTGCTTCTATGCCGGTTGCAGAGCGGTTATTCGACAATCCTCTGCACTTTACTATCCGTCATCTGATCTTCTTGGTAGGTGCATTTATTCTGTTTTGGTTCGCCACCAATATTCCGATGACATGGTGGAAACGTAGTAATCCATATTTGCTGCTTTTTGGTTTGGTATTGTTAGTGGCGGTACTGATTATTGGCCGAGAAGTGAATGGTGCAAGGCGCTGGATCCCGCTAGGGCCTTTTGGCCTTCAGGTTGCAGAAGCATCTAAACTGTTCTTCTTTAGTTATATTGCAGGCTATTTGGTACGTAAGCGCGAGGAAGTACAAGAAAACATTAAGGGGTTCGCAAAACCTATGGTGGTGTTTGCAGCCTATGCGTTTTTAATTTTGATGCAGCCTGACTTAGGAACCGTTGTCGTGATGTTCGTGACAACCGTGGGGCTGTTGTTTTTAGCTGGCGCAAAGCTTTGGCAATTCTTTACCTTAATGCTAACTGGGGTTTCTTTGGTTGTGCTGCTGATTATTATTGAGCCTTACCGAATGAAACGTGTGGTGGGCTTTTTAAACCCTTGGGAAGATCCATTTGGCGCGGGCTATCAATTAGTCCAGTCATTGATGGCATATGGTCAAGGTGGCTGGTTCGGTCAAGGTTTAGGCAACAGCATTCAAAAATTACAGTATTTGCCTGAGGCACATAATGACTTTATTTTTGCGGTAATTGCTGAAGAGCTCGGTTTTATTGGGGTGTTTAGCATCATTATTTTATTGGGCGTGTTAGTCACTCGGGCACTATTTATCGGCCAAAAGGCGTTGAAAGCCAACAAAGAATATGAAGGATACTTTGCGCTTGGTATTGGTATTTGGTTCGCGTTTCAAGCGGTTGTGAATATTGGCGCCAGTGCAGGTATTTTGCCAACAAAAGGTCTCACGCTGCCGTTTGTGTCTTATGGTGGGTCAAGTCTATGGGTCATGACAATCGCGGCTGGTATTCTACAGCGCATTGATTTTGAAACTAAAATGTCTACAAGACAAGCAACATCCCGTGGAGGTAGACGATGACAAAGCGTCTTCTAGTGGTCGCGGGCGGTACAGGTGGGCATATATTCCCAGGTATTGCAGTGGCTCAGTTTTTACAGCAACAGGCTTGGCAAGTCAGTTGGGTGGGTACTGCCGATAGAATGGAAGCCGATGTAGTGCCTCGTTACGGTTTCGAAATAGATTTTATTGCGATGAAAGGGGTTCGTGGTAATGGCATTAAACGCCTAGTTACCGCGCCATTTATGGTGATAACCGCGATACTTGCGGCTAAACGCATACTTAAGCAACGTAAACCCGATGTCGTGTTGGCAATGGGAGGATACGTCACCGGTCCTGTTGGCGTAGCGGCAAAGCTGCTTGGGATCCCTTTGGTTATCCACGAACAAAATGCCGTTGCAGGCATGAGCAACAAGCTACTGGCCAAAATTGCCAACAAAGTATTGGCTGGGTTTCCGGGGGCATTTAGTGAAGAGCTTGCCGACGTGGTGGGCAATCCGGTTAGAGCCAGTGTGGCAGAAATCACCGAGAAGTCGCCTTCGGTGCCACTGAATATACTCATTGTAGGTGGCTCGCTCGGCGCAAAAGCACTCAATGACGTGGTGCCTGAAGGGCTGATGAAGTTGCAGCAACAAGCTGGTAATTTATCGCTGGCAGTTCGTCATCAAAGTGGCAAAAATAACCATCATGATGTGCAGCAGCGCTATGAAAATGCCGGTGTTAATGCTGAGGTCAGCGAGTTCATTCATGATATGGACGCCGCATACGCTTGGTCAGATATTGTCATTTGCCGTGCAGGTGCGTTAACCGTGAGTGAAATTGCGGCTGCTGGGAAAATGGCAATTTTTGTGCCGTTCCCCCATGCTGTTGACGACCATCAAACAGCCAATGCTCAGTTTTTGGTCTCAGCCGGTGCTGCACAGTTAGTTCAGCAATCAGCCTTGAATGCTGAAGCTCTCATGCAGATGCTACTGCCGTTAGTGACTGAGCCGCAAAAAATTGCACAGATGGCAACTAAAGCGAGACAATGCGGTAAGTCGGAGGCAACGGCTAAAGTTGCCCAAGTTTGTACAGAATTATCGAATTAGGATTTTAAATGGAAGCTTCAAGCAGAAGAGCAATGCGACGTATCAACACCATCCATTTTATTGGAATTGGTGGTGCAGGTATGGGTGGCATTGCGGAAGTACTGGCCTTTGAAGGTTACCGAATTACCGGCTCTGACATTGCCAAAAGCGCGATGACCGAACGTTTAAGTAACATGGGGGCGGAGATTTTTATCGGCCACCAAGCAGAAAATGTAAAAACCGCTGATGTGGTTGTGGTATCTAGTGCCATCAATGAGCAAAACCCAGAGATCCAAACAGCCAAAGCAAATCGAACACCGATAGTGCGTCGCGCGGAAATGCTCGCAGAGCTGATGCGTTTTCGTCATGGTATTGCGGTGGCAGGAACCCACGGGAAAACCACAACGACGAGTTTGATTGCCAGCATTTTCGCTAAAGCGGAGCTAGATCCAACCTTTATTATCGGTGGTCTATTAAATAGTGCTGGTAGTAACGCCAAAGTAGGAAGTAGCGAGTATCTGATAGCGGAAGCGGACGAAAGCGACGCCTCATTTTTGCACTTGCAGCCTATGGTGTCGGTGGTGACGAACATCGAAGAAGATCATATGGATACTTACGACGGTGACTTTGAAAAAATGAAAGACACCTATATCGAGTTTATCCATAACTTACCGTTTTATGGCCTAGCGGTGGTATGTATTGATTCACCAGTGGTCAGAGAGTTATTGCCACGTTTTGCAAGACCAACGATCACTTATGGCGAAGCCAATGATGCGGATTATCAATTGCTGGACTTCAAACAAACGCAAAGTGAGTCGCATTTTAAAGTCAGAACTAAAGACGGTGAAGTACTTGAAGTAACGTTGAATATGCCCGGCAAGCACAACGCGCTGAATGCGGTAGCGTCGATTGCAGTTGCCAAAGATCACAACATTGAAAATGAGGCGATTTATCAAGCACTGGCGAGTTTTGAAGGTGTAGGCCGTCGTTTTCAGCATTATGGTGCATTCAGCAATGAAGTAGGTGAGGTGATGCTGGTTGATGACTATGGACACCACCCATCTGAAGTCGCGATGACAATTGAAGCTGCAAAATCAGGTTGGCCAGATAAGCGCTTGGTTATGATTTATCAACCACACCGTTACAGCCGTACGCGAGACTTATATGAAGATTTCGTAAAAGTGCTGTGTGATGTTGATAAACTACTGCTGTTAGATGTATATAGTGCAGGCGAAGCACCTATTGTTGGTGCTGACAGTAAAAGTTTGTGTCGCAGCCTACGTCAACGTGGTGTTGAACCCATTCATATTAGCGACCATGCAGAGCTTGCTAAGGTATTGGCAACTACGTTGCAAGATGGTGATTTAGTGTTGACGCAAGGGGCGGGGAATATCGGCCAAATCGTTAAGCAGTTAGCCGCAACTGGGCTATCTATTGAGCAGTTAAAACAGAGTAAGTTATGAGCAGTCAGTTTGGAAAAGTAGCCGTATTACTTGGCGGTAGTTCAGCAGAGCGTGAGGTTTCGCTTAAATCTGGTCATGCAGTATTGAATGCTTTTATTAGCCAAGGCGTTGATGCGATTGCTTTTGATCCGGCAGAGCGCAATTTGTGGGAACTAAAAGACCTAGGTGTTGAGCGCGTATTCATTGCACTGCACGGTCGTGGTGGTGAAGATGGCACCATTCAAGGGGCGCTTGAGTTTATGGGGATCCCCTATACAGGTAGTGGTGTATTAGGTAGCGCGTTGGCGATGGATAAAGTGCGCTGTAAACACTTATTTCAATCGGCCAAATTAAGCACCGCGCCTTATGCCGTTGTCAGCAAAGAAGCGGGATTTGATGCTAAGGCATTAATAACCCAATTTGGCAAAGTGATGGTTAAGCCTAGTCATGAAGGCTCAAGTATCGGCATGGCACAAGCAGATAGCGAAGAAAGCCTAACTGAGGCGTTAAATAATGCATTTAAGTTTGACGATCAGGTTTTGGTTGAGCAATGGATCACCGGTCGTGAATTCACAGTGTCTATGTTAGGCAAAGATGCGCTCCCTGTTATTGAAATGCGTACACCACGTGGTTTTTACGATTATGAAGCCAAGTATCAGGTTAATAGTACTCAGTACTATTGCCCAGCGGACATTAGCGCAGCGCATACTGAACAACTGCAAGTGATGGCAAAACATGCTTTTGAATTAGTTGGCGCGACTGGCTGGGGTCGAGTTGATGCCATGCAAGATGAGCAGGGACACTTCTATTTATTGGAGGTGAATACTGTCCCTGGGATGACTGAAAAGTCCTTGGTGCCAATGGCTGCAAAAGCAACGGGTGTAAGTTTTGAACAATTAGTTGTTCGCATTTTGGAGCAAACCCTTTAATATGCGAACATTTTTGGCAAGGGTGAAGGCTATTAGTTCGAAAGTGAACTGGCCCCTTTTTTGGGGACTTACCTTCTTCTTTGCAGTTATTTTTACTTTAGTGAGAGGAACATACTGGGTTAGCGATTGGTTAGTTGCACATCATGATGCACAAATTAAAACGCTAAAGGTGCTCGGTAAGCCTTATTTCACCAGTGAAGATGATATTGTCGCGGCGATAAAAACCGCAGACTTGAATAGTTTTTTTAAGCTGGATGTAAAAGCCGTTCATGAGGCAGTCAAGTCACTGCCTTGGATTGCGACCGTTTCAGTGAGAAAGCAATGGCCGGATACACTGCAGGTATATGTTGTGGAACATAAGCCGGTTGCGCATTGGAATAGTGATTTGCTGTTAAATAATGATGGTGAAGTATTTCAAGCAATAAGTAACAAGTTACCCGAAGGCCTGCCTGAACTGTATGGTCCGGAGGGGAGTGCTGAAGAAGCATGGCACACATTTAAGCAGTTTAGAGCCCTGCTGGCCGTGAATCAGTTTACGTTAGAGAGTTTAGCGCTTTCTGAACGGTTTGCTTGGCAGTTGTGGTTGGATAACGGGATCCGCTTAAATTTGGGGCGTGAAGATAAAGCCAAGCGAGTACAGCGCTTTATTGATGTCTACCCTCGTATGGAGCGCCCTGAAGGTAAAGTGATCGACGTGATTGATTTGCGGTACGACACGGGACTGGCAGTGAGTTGGAAAGAACCCGCTGCACAGAAAGAACAACAAAATAACAAGAGTGAAGCATGACAAAGTCGGCAGAAAGAAACTTAGTGATTGGATTGGATGTAGGCACATCAAAGGTCGTCGCCACAGTTGGGGAGATCACTGTGGACAATCAACTTAGTATTGTCGGTGTTGGACGCCAAGATTCTCACGGGATGGATAAAGGCGGGGTCAATGATTTAGACCTAGTTTCTGAGTCTATCAAGCGTGCTTTAGACGAAGCTGAGTTGATGGCTGATTGTCGAATTAGTTCTGTGTATCTAGGTATTTCAGGCAAACATATTCAATGCCAAAATGAAAGCGGCGTAGTAGCAATCAATAACGCCGAAGTGACAGACGATGATATTGCTAACGTGATCCACATCGCTCGCTCAGTACCTATGTCAGCTGAGCGCAAAATGCTGCACTCATTGCCCCAAGAATATAGCATTGACATGCAGGAGGGAATTAAAAACCCACTTGGCATGAGTGGTGTTCGAATGGAGGCAAAGGCCCATATTATTACGTGTTCAAATGATATGGCCAAGAATATTGAAAAGTGTGTTGAACGCTGTGGCTTACAAGTGGATCAACTGACGTTTAATGCGCTGGCATCTTGTTACTCGGTATTGACCGCAGATGAAAAAGAGCTGGGTGTTGCGGTGTTAGATATTGGCGGCGGCACCATGGATATCGCGATTTATGTGAATGGTGCTCTGCGTCATACTGCTGTTATTCCAGTTGCTGGAAACCAAGTTACTGGGGATATTGCAAAAATATTTAGAACGCCTATTTCGCATGCCGAGTCCTTGAAAGTACAATATGCCTTCGCATCGAGCCAAATGGCATCCAGCGAAGAAACTATTGAAGTTCCAAGCGTAGGTGGACGACCTGCACGGGTAATGTCTCGTCATACATTATCTGAAGTCGTTGAGCCCAGATTTAGAGAGCTATTTGAACTGGCACAAGAAGAGATTCGCCGTTCAGGCTTTGAAGATCAAATAGCCGCAGGTCTTGTGATCACCGGCGGTAGCGCCAAAATGCAAGGCGCACAGGAAGTAGCTGAAGATATATTCCAAATGCCAGTCAGAATAGGTAAGCCGATTGGTATTAAAGGACTAACAGATTATGTGGATGACCCTGCATATGCAACAGCGGTAGGTTTGTTACAATATGGCCGAACGCTGCAATCGATGAATGCACAGAAGTCGAAAGCAGATGCAGAGGGGAGTTGGTGGAACCGTGTTACAAAGTGGTTCCAAGGCGAGTTTTAAAACTCAAGTCGGAGAGTGAAGATGTTTGATATTATGGAACAGCACAGCGAAGAAGCTGTCATTAAAGTCATCGGTGTGGGCGGCGGCGGTGGTAATGCCGTAGAACACATGGTGAATCAAGAAATTGAAGGTGTACGTTTTATTGTTGCGAATACCGATGCACAAGCATTGCGTCGTTCATCAGCAGACGTCACAGTGCAACTTGGCACGCAAATTACTTCTGGTTTAGGTGCTGGCGCAAACCCTGAAGTGGGTAAAAGTGCAGCCGAAGAAGACCTTGAAACGATCAAAAGCAGCCTAGAAGGTGCTGATATGGTATTTATCGCCGCAGGTATGGGTGGTGGTACTGGCACCGGTGCTGCACCTGTGGTTGCTCGCGCTGCAAAAGAGCTAGGCATTCTGACCGTTGCTGTGGTTACACGCCCATTTGACCTTGAAGGCAAAAAGCGTATGGCTGCAGCAGAGCAAGGCATTGCTGAGTTGTCAGAAATTGTAGATTCACTTATTACAATTCCGAACAACAAATTGCTTAAAGTTCTTGGTAAAGGGACTACACTGCTAGATGCCTTCGCTAAAGCGAATGACGTGCTTTATGGTGCGGTACAAGGTATCGCCGAGTTGATCACCCGTTCGGGCCTAATCAACGTTGACTTTGCAGACGTAAGAACCGTGATGTCTGCAATGGGTACCGCAATGATGGGAACCGCCTCAGCTACAGGTCCTGACAGAGCGCAAGAAGCAGCAGAAGCCGCGATTTCTAGCCCGCTGTTGGAAGATGTAGATTTAACCGGTGCAAAAGGTATCTTAGTCAACATCACAGCTGGCATGGACATTACTATCGAGGAGTTTGAAGTCGTTGGTAATCATGTTAAAGCGCTAGCGTCTGAAAACGCCACAGTTGTGGTAGGCGCGGTGATTGATCCTGAAATGAGCGAAGAACTCAGAGTTACAGTTGTTGCAACTGGTCTTGGTGGTGATCGTCGTCCTCAGTTCGGCATTGTCGACAACGGCTTTAAGCAAGCGTCAGGTTCGGATGCGGTAAGTGGTACACAATCAAGCTCACAAACGAGCATGTACGTACCAAGCTTTACTCAGCCGCAAACGTCATCGACTGAGCCTGAACAGCCGGCAGAGGCATCTGCACCACAACAGCAAGTGCAGGAGCAAAAGCCTCAATCGTCTAGCAGTTCGACGAACACCAAGGGCAACGAGAATAAAGAAAAAGGTGACTACTTCGATATTCCGGCTTTTTTACGTAAGCAGTCAGACTAAAGTTGGTATAAAAATTAAACAGTGATTGGCAGTTTGGCGGAACTGTGTTATACTCCGCCGCCTATCTGAAATTTAAGCGGGCGAATCTATGATTAAACAACGTACGATTGCACAAGTCGTTAAAGCCACAGGTGTAGGTTTACACAAAGGTGAAAAGGTTACGATCACTCTCCGACCAGCTGGTGTGAATACAGGTGTTGTATTTCGCCGCGTGGATCTTGACCCTGTTGTTGATTTTGAAACAACACCGGAAGCTGTGGGCGACACGCAACTGTGTACGTGTTTAACGAATAAAGATGGCGTTCGCTTGTCTACGACTGAGCACTTAATCGCCGCTGTCGCTGCATTAGGTATTGATAACCTGATAGTAGAGTTAGACAGCGCTGAAGTGCCTATTATGGATGGCAGTGCATTGCCATTTATCTACTTAATTCAGAAAGGCGGAATAGAAGAGCAAAGTGCTGCTAAACGCTTTATCCGTATTAAAGAAAAAGTACGTGTAGAAGACGGTGATAAGTGGGCAGAAATAGAACCTTATGATGGTTTCCACATCGATTTTGAAATCGATTTTAATCACCCAGCGATTAACGCTAGCCGTCAACGCATTGGTTTAGACATTACCGCGCAGAGCTTTACTGAAGAAATCAGTCGCGCGCGTACTTTTGGTTTTATGCGAGATATCGAATATATGCATGCTAACAACCTAGCTTTAGGTGGTAGCATGGATAATGCTGTGGTACTTGATCAGTTTAAAGTCTTAAATCCTGATGGTCTTCGTTATGCCGACGAGTTTGTTAAACACAAAATCTTAGACTGTGTGGGCGACATGTTTATGGCAGGTCACAACATTTTAGGAAAGATTTCATGTTACAAGTCTGGCCACGGTCTTAACAACATGTTGTTGCGTAAGATTATGGCGACAGAGTCGGCATGGGAATGGGCGACCTTTGAAGAGCCAGTCAGCATGCCTGCGCCGGGCATGGAAGCGGGTATCAATACCGCAACTGCTTAACAATATGATTTGATAAAAAATGACGCTGCGGCGTCATTTTTTTTGTGTTGAATTTGCATGTTTAGCTAGTTTCTCTAACTTGGCTTTAAGCGAAGGGGGGGCCGACTGTGCTAAAGCCAGCAATTGCTCCCCCGTAGCTTGGCTCATACTTCGATTCGCTTTATAGGTAGCTGAGGGAGACTCAACTTTGTTGTTGAGTCGCTGTTGTGCTTCTGGGTTGGTTGTTATTTTTACCAAGGCACAATCATGAATACCTGCCTTTCTAAATGCGCTAAGGATATCCATCTTTAAAAAGTTGAGGCGAGTAGCTAAGGTGGCGGACGCGGCCTCTATGGTTAATGTTCCTTCACGGTAGTGAGCTACTCGGCATTTTTTACTTAAAATAGGACCTAAGGTTTGTTCAAGACAAACTTGTAATTCAGCCGCCTGTGCACTTTTTTGACCATACTGATTGAGTTTATCTGACCATCCGCCCATCACTTCATCTAGCGGTTTTGGATTGTAGCGATTTTTAGTCAATGACTTACTTCCCATAGGTTGAAAAATAAAAAATAACCGCCATATCGAAATAATACAGATACGGAATGTGCTGTCATACCAATTCGCTTAATTAAGTGATCTGTTTGAGGCAAGGAAATTTTTAACGCCGTTAGCGTCAAATTTACTCCCTCAAATTGAGCAGGTATTAATGCGGATTGATATAATGGTGGTTTCTCAGTCTTTCTAAGTTATCCGACGCTAACGTTAATTATAACAGAGACTGGTTTTTGAGAAATCCAAAAGTACCAACATTTGTTGTTGAAGGCACTTAGCACTTAAGTGTCAATTAAACTTTATCACTTGCAACGGTACGCTTACGCCTAACAGCAAAGATTTCTTGCAATTGAACTCGGTATTATTTGCCCAATAAGGTTTGCAGAAACAAAGAGTCTGGTATGATAGGGCATAATTTTAATTCGGCAAGATACAAATGCTCACTCCTAAATTGGCAAATATTAATCTCGAATTTAGGAACGCTTTTTGTCGCCAACAGGACAAGCGCGACCCAGCCTTAATAACATCGGCTTAAAATTATGGGTCAGCCAATACACAGAGTGAATCGGTTTAAACATGTTAGCTAATATTTTTACCAAAATTTTTGGTAGTCGTAATGATCGCACCATCAAAAACCTAAGAAAAACAGTCGCTTTAATCAATGCCCTTGAAGAACAATATGGCAAGTTAAGTGATGATGAATTAAAAGCAAAAACGGCTGAATTTAAACAGCGTATTGAGCAAGGTTCAAGTCTAGATGATTTATTACCAGAGGCGTTCGCTACGGTGCGTGAAGCATCTAAGCGCGTATTTGGAATGCGTCATTTCGATGTGCAAATGATCGGTGGTATGGTGTTGCATCAAGGTCGCATCTCCGAAATGAGAACGGGTGAAGGTAAAACCTTAACTGCGACACTACCTGCATACTTAAATGCGATTTCTGGTAAAGGTGTTCACGTAATCACGGTGAATGATTACCTAGCTAAGCGTGATGCTGAAACTAACCGTCCTCTGTTTGAATTCTTAGGGCTAACGGTTGGGTGTAACGTCCCTGGTATGATGCCACAGCAGAAAAAGCAAGCTTACGCGGCTGATATCACTTACGGCACAAACAATGAATTTGGCTTTGATTATCTTCGTGACAACATGGCGTTTAGTGTAGAAGAGCGCGTTCAACGTCCATTGAACTACGCGGTTGTGGATGAGGTGGATTCAATCCTAATCGATGAAGCGCGTACACCACTTATAATTTCAGGTCCTGCGGAAGATAGCTCTGAACTATATAGTGAAATTAATAAAATCGTCCCTGAACTTATTCAACAAGAAAAAGAAGATGAAGAAGGCGTTGAAGGCGATGGCGACTTCACTATAGATGAAAAAGGTAAACAGGTTCACCTGACCGAGCGCGGCCAAGTTAAAGTTGAAGAGCTATTGACAGAGCGCGGCCTGATTGAAGAAGGCGACTCGTTATACTCGGCGGGTAATATTTCATTACTAAGCCACGTATATGCAGCACTTCGTGCTCACAAGCTTTACCAAAAAGATGTTGATTACGTAGTAAAAGACAATGAAGTTATCATTGTTGATGAACACACTGGCCGTACGATGGAAGGACGTCGTTGGTCTGAAGGTCTACACCAAGCGGTAGAAGCCAAAGAAGGGGTTCGTATTCAAAACGAAAACCAAACGCTGGCATCAATCACGTTCCAGAACTACTTCCGTTTATACAATAAACTTGCGGGTATGACAGGGACTGCAGACACTGAAGCGTTTGAATTCCAGTCAATTTATGGTCTAGATACCGTTGTGATCCCGACCAATAAGCCAATGGTTCGTGATGACCGTGCGGATTTAGTTTACCTAACCCAAGAAGAGAAGTTTGAAGCAATCCTTGAAGACATTCGCGATTGCCAAGAGCGTGGTCAACCAGTACTGGTTGGTACGGTATCAATCGAAAGTTCAGAGTATCTTTCACACTTCTTACGCAAAGAAAAAATCGAGCATAATGTACTTAATGCTAAATTCCACGCGCAAGAAGCAGATATCATCGCAGATGCTGGTTTACCAGGTAAAGTAACCATCGCGACGAACATGGCAGGCCGCGGTACGGATATCGTGCTAGGCGGCAGTTGGCAGTCAGAAGTTGAAAAATTAGAAAACCCGTCAGAAGCGCAGGTAGCTGAAATCAAAGAGGCTTGGAAAGTGCGTCATGATGCTGTATTAGCGTCTGGCGGTTTGCACATCATTGGTACGGAACGTCACGAATCTCGTCGTATTGATAACCAGTTACGTGGTCGTGCAGGTCGTCAGGGCGATGCTGGTTCAAGTCGTTTCTATTTGTCGATGGATGATGCATTAATGCGTATCTTCGCAGGTGAGCGCATGACTAACATGATGCGCAAACTTGGTATGCAGCGTGGCGAGGCTATTGAGCACCCTTGGGTAAACCGTGCAATTGAAAACGCACAGCGTAAAGTAGAGGCACGTAACTTTGATATTCGTAAACAGCTTCTTGAGTACGATGATGTGGCTAACGACCAACGTAAAGTTGTATATGAGCAGCGAAACGAACTACTTGAAGAAGGCGATATTTCAGAAACTATCACAGTGATCCGTGAAGATGTCTTGAATGCGACTATCGATCAGTACATTCCACCACAAAGTCTTGCGGAAATGTGGGATATACCTGCACTGGAAGAGCGTTTGAAAAATGACTTCCACGTAGAGCTGCCAATCGCAAAATGGTTAGAAGAAGACAGCAAGCTATATGAAGAAGTACTTCGTGAGCGTATTGTTGAAGAAGTAGATAAAGCCTACAAGCAGAAAGAACAGATGGTCGGCCCAGATGTACTTCGCCACTTCGAAAAAGCGGTAATGCTGCAAAGCCTAGATCAACACTGGAAAGATCACTTAGCTGCAATGGATCATCTACGTCAAGGTATCCACTTACGTGGTTATGCACAGAAGAATCCGAAGCAAGAATACAAGCGTGAGTCATTCGAACTGTTCTCACAAATGCTTGAGAATCTTAAAATTGATGTAGTAGGTGTATTGAGTAAAGTACAAGTTCGCGCTGAAGAAGATGTCGAGAAAGTTGAAGAGCAGCATCGTAAAAGCGAGCAAGCACCACGTGAATATCAACATGAAGAAGTTGAACGGGTAGGCGGTGAAGCACCTGAAGGTGCGGCAGTCGCAGAACGTACTGAACCAAAAGTTGGTCGCAACGAGCCATGCCCTTGTCGATCCGGCAAGAAGTACAAGCAATGTTGTGGCAAGCTAAAATAATCGAATTATCGAGACTTAACGAATAAAAAAGCGACGCGAGTCGCTTTTTTATGGGGTAAATTATGGAAAAAAAGCGAGTAGAAGTCGCCGTTGGGGTGATTGAAAAGCAACAGCAGATCTTTGTTTGTTTACGTGGTGAAGCACAACATCAAGGTGGGCTTTGGGAATTCCCTGGTGGAAAAGTAGAAGCCAATGAAGACGTCTTTTCCGCATTGCAGCGAGAGCTTAAAGAAGAAGTCGGTATAGACATTCATAGTTCAACAGAATTGATGCGCATTGAGCATGATTATGCAGATAAAGCCGTGTGTTTGTACATTCATCATGTGGACGATTTTTCTGGTGAACCCCATGGAGCTGAAGGGCAGCCGTCACAATGGGTCGCGGTATCCAAACTTCATGAGCTTGCGTTTCCAGAGGCAAATAAAGCGATTGTGGAGCGGTTGCAAGCTCGATAAAAGCGATGACAAACTTTGTTACCAAATTCCAGACTCGGAATTCTAGTCAACGATAGTATGCGTCGGTAGACTAGTGAATGGTCGCTTACAAGCGAAACTCTATCAGGGGAATAAAATGAAGAAATTATCACTGACCGCTGCAAGTGTCGCGCTTGCATTGGGATTAATTGGTTGCAGTGAACAACCACAAACGCAACAGCAACCTACGCAGCAAGCTGAAGCGCAAAAAGCAACGATGAATTCAGGTATCGAGCTGAGTAACCTAGATAAGTCAGTTCGCCCTCAGGACGATTTTTATTATCACGTTAACGGGAAGTGGTTAGAAAAGACCAAGATCCCTGCGGATAAATCCAATTACGGCTCTTTCACACAGCTGTATGATGAATCACAAAAAGCACTACGCAAAGTACTTGAAGAAGCGGCAAATAACAGTGCTGCTAAAGCCGGCTCTGATGAGAAGAAACTGGGTGCGTTTTATCAAAGTTATATGGACGAAGGTGCAAGAAATGAGCTTGGCTTAGCGCCACTAAAGCCTTATCTTGCTGAAATTCAAGCACTGAATAGTAAATCAGAGCTTCCAGCTATCTTTGCTAAAATGCGTTTAACTGGCGCAAGCACACCATTTGGTTGGTATGTGAATAATGACGCTAAGAATTCAAGTGAAAATGCGCTCTATATGTTTCAGTCTGGTTTAGGTTTGCCAGATCGCGATTATTATCTTAAAGATGATGAAAAGTTCACTAAGATCCGCGAGCAGTATCTAACTTATATTCAGCAGCTCTTGGCAAAAACAGGGCATAAAAACCCAGCTCAAGCTGCACGTCATATTGTTGATCTAGAAAAGCAAATTGCACAGGCGCAATGGACGCGTGTGGAAAGCCGCGATGCAACTAAAACATATAATAAGTTGACTGGAGAGGCGTTTAATCAATTGATGCCAGACTTTGATACTGCTGCATTTTTATCAGCGCTTGGGATCAAAACGGATGCCTTAATTGTCAGTCAGCCAAGTTTCTTTGAAGCTCTGTCTGGTATTATTGCCGATTCAGAGCTGGAAGCATGGCAAGACTATCTAACATTCCACTTTACCAATGATTATGCGGAGTTATTAAGTAAAGATATCGTCGATCTTAAGTTTGGGTTCTTCGGCAAGACCCTAACCGGTGTTGAAGAGCAAGCTCCAACTTGGAAAAAGGCGGTAGATGCAAGTAACTCAGTACTTGGTGAAATGCTCGGTAAGATCTATGTTAAGTCGTATTTCCCACCTGAAGCAAAAGCGCGTATGGAAGAGCTAGTTGCTAATCTTATCAAAGGTTTTGACCAGGCAATTGACGGCCTTGAGTGGATGAGCGCTGAAACTAAGGTTGCAGCAAAAGAGAAGCTAAATAAATTTACCCCTAAGATTGGCTATCCAGACAAGTGGAAAGATTACTCTGCACTTGAGATTAGCCCAGATGACTTAGTAGGAAACTATGTCCGTTATAGTCAGTTTGCAAACCAAGAAATGATCGACAAACTTGGTAAGCCGGTTGACCGTGGTGAGTGGTTCATGACGCCGCAAACAGTGAATGCTTACTATAATCCAGTTAACAATGAAATCGTGTTCCCGGCCGCAATTTTACAGCCACCATTCTTTAATCTAGAAGCGGATGATGCTGTGAACTATGGTGCGATAGGTGCGGTTATTGGTCATGAATTAGGTCATGGTTTTGACGACCAAGGTGCTAAGTATGATGGTGACGGTAACCTACGTAACTGGTGGAGCGAGTCTGATTTGGCACAGTTTGAAGCTCGTAGCCAGAAACTAGTTGCACAGTTTAATAACTTCAAGCCATTTGAAGATGCCGCTGTAAACGGGCAACTAACACTGGGTGAAAATATCGGTGACTTAGGCGGTTTAACGGTGGCTTATAAAGCCTACCAGATTTCATTAGGTGATAATAAAGCGCCTGTTATTGATGGTTATACCGGTGAGCAACGCTTCTTTATGGGTTGGTCACAGATCTGGCGTCGCAAATACCGTGACGAAGAACTTCGTAACCGTTTAATGACAGATCCACATTCACCAAGCCATTACCGTGTGATTGGTGTGTTACCAAATATGCCTGAATTCTATCAAGCGTTTGCTGTTAAAGAAGGCGACAAAATGTACCTGAAGCCAGAAGATAGAGTCAAAATCTGGTAATTTGCATTGTTTTAAATAAACGATGGTGTAACTGTTTAAGTATGAGCAGTTACATCATCGTTTTTCTCTCATTTCATCATTCACTTTCCACGCCTTTTCGCTTTCTTAGTTAAAATTTTTTGATTTTTATCTGCTTACTTTTCTATAAAGCAAAACAAAATGCCCTGTCTTTTAAGCTTTTTGGATTACGTTAATGTACCTTTATGTATGGCATTTGCTCGAGAATTGAGGAAAATGTATTGGTGGTAGCACAAACAGATGAAAAAATAATGATAGCGCTGTCATTTTAACTTTTATATGATGTTCTGGAACAATAAGTGATTAAATGATGTTCATTTAGAATTGAACATGGAGACTGGGAGCAAAAGATGAGAATAAAAACGACTTTGCTTGGGGCGGCAATTGCTGGGTGCTCGTTTTACACGCAAGCATCATTAACACAGCAGCAATTAACGCAATTCGCAACTGACACCCACTTTGAATTTGCAGTGGAAAGTAACTTTAGCAATGGAGCCGCAGGCTTTACCGGCGCAATTACTCTAACAAATAATTCAACAGTGGATCTGCCGAAAGGGCAAAGCGATTGGCAAATTTATCTGCACTCAGTGCGCCATATTTCAACCGAGTCTGTAAAAGGATTGCGTTTTGAACACATTAACGGCGACTTGCACCGGATCACAGCCACAGATTCATTCGCTGGGTTAAAAGCCGGTGAAAAACTAAAGCTTATATTTGATGGTTCTGCTTGGGTCGCGGCATATACTGACTTTATGCCTAGGGCATTTATTGTGTCTAGCAATAATGAACCGGTGATATTTGCCAATACAAATACGGAAGACATGACACAGTTTGTTGCACCATTTGAGCGTGACAATCAACTAAAAAGATACAATACGCCAACGGACTACACCAAAATCGCCAATGCGGCATTACGATTTGAACGAAACCAAAGCAACTTGCAGGTTTCTAAAGAGGAAGCGCTCAAGCGCATTATTCCAAAGCCAGAATATATCGACTTTAATCGTGGGGAAGTCACGCTCAATAGTGACTGGCAGATCCGATTTGCTGGACGACTAAAATCTGAAGTTGAAGTTTTTCAAGAAGATTTATCTGAGTATGGCCTTAATATTCAGGCTGAACCAAACCATATTCCAGAAGGCAATCTTCCTACAATTCGTCTAAAGGTGGCGAAAAGTCTAGGTCGAGATTATGACTACAGCAAGGCTGGCTCCTACACAGTCGAGATCGACGATGACGTGATTGAAATCGTCGGTATTGATAATGCAGGTGTATTCTATGGTATTCAAAGTCTATTGGCGCTCTTTCCTGCCAACAGCAAAGATGAAATTACGTTATCTCATGTAGAGATCAAAGACTCTCCACGCTTTGATTGGCGAGGGATGCACTATGATAATGCTCGTAACTATCATGGTAAGGATGCGCTATTCAAATTAATAGAACAGATGGCGCGCTATAAACTAAACAAGTTTCATTGGCACTTCTCTGACGACGAAGGTTGGCGCTTGGAAATACCCGGTCTTCCGGAACTAACCGAAGTAGGGGCATTCCGTTGTTTTGACTTACATGAGCGTGAGTGTTTACTTACTCAGCTTGGTACTGGCCCCTTTAAATCAGGAAGCGGTAATGGCTATCTCTCTCGAGAAGACTTTGTCGAGTTATTAAAATTTGCAAAAGCACGGCATATAGAAATTATTCCAGAAATTGAGAGCCCAGGGCACGCCCGTGCCGCAATTAAATCAATGGAGGCCCGCTACCATAAACTTATGGAAGCAGGAAAAGCACAAGAAGCTAAGGCTTATTTGCTAACGGATATTGATGATAAATCGGAATACTTGACGGTTCAGCTTTACAAAGATAATTCAATTAATGTTTGTTTAGACTCAAGCTATGCCTTTATGGAAAAGGTAGTATACGAACTGCAAGATATGTATCGAGAGGCAGGTACCATGCTTAACACCGTGCATTTTGGCGGTGATGAAGTTGGAAAAGGCTCTTGGACACAGTCGCCGGCCTGTAACCAGTTATTTGCTGATGCAGATAATGGTGTTGCTGGACCTAACGATTTAAAACCCTACTTTACTCAAAAGGTTGCTAAGCTACTTGCGAAACGCGGGATCACACCAGGCGCTTGGGAAGATGGGTTGATGTATAATACCACCACGACGTTTAAGCGTGATGAGTTTCCGAATCCGCAGTTTCTAGTCAATACCTGGGACAACATTTGGGAGTGGGGCGTTGCCGACCGCGCTCACCGCTTTGCTAACAATAATTATCAAGTGATCCTATCCCATGGCACACATTTGTACTTTGATCACCCTTACGAAGCACACCCTGAAGAGCGCGGTTATTATTGGGCAACACGTTACACCGACACCAAAAAAGCATTTTCGTACATGCCAGATAATATCTATGCAAATGCCGATTTCACCCGTAATCGTGAGCCTATAGCTAATTTAGAAGCCCTAGTTGGGCGTGAATTGCCACCGCTAAAAAGGCCGCAAAACATTCTGGGCATGCAAGGGCAGATCTGGAGTGAAACTATTCGTACAGAGGAACAAGTACTGCGTTTAATTTTCCCAAGAATTTTGTCTGTGGCTGAGCGAGCATGGCATAAAGCTGATTGGGAAGGGCGTCGAATTAATCAAAAAGAACTGAACAAAGATTTCACCACGTTTGCAGCTGCTTTGTCTTTGAAAGAAATTGCGAAACTGCAAAATGATGGCATTGAACCAAATCTGCCAGTTCCAGGAGCAAAAGTGGTGCTTGGTAAGCTGGAGGCAAACAGCGCATTTCCTTATCTTCCTATTGAAGTCAGTTTAGATAGTGGAGAGTCTTGGCAGCCTTATACTGATCAGATGAGTGTCGCAGATGAAAGTAAGGTATTGTTGAGAACACGAATGGGTGACAAAAATACCAGCCGTGTCACTGGGTTGAAATAAACTCAACATTCAATTTATCGCAAAAAAGGGCTTTGGCCCTTTTTTGGTGATAAATTTGCTCAAAATCTATCTGGAAATGAAA
Organism: Pseudoalteromonas piscicida; assembly: GCF_002744175.1. GTDB lineage: Bacteria > Pseudomonadota > Gammaproteobacteria > Enterobacterales > Alteromonadaceae > Pseudoalteromonas > Pseudoalteromonas piscicida_B. The sequence goes on along the minus strand of NZ_NKHF01000005.1, from coordinate 1,826 downwards.
TTGATTTTAACGTAAAGTTAAATGTCAGCGCTGTCATTTTTGTGAAAGAAAGCTGTAAAAGCAAAAATAATAAGGCAAAAGCCATAGAAACAATAAACGATGAGTAATGTTTATGGAAGCTACCGTGTCGAATACAACAAAACGAAGTAACGCTATCCCCATGGCGATAGTTGCCGCCATGTTTTTTATACTTGGCTTTGTGACTTGGCTAAATGGGTCACTGATGCCATATTTGGAGCAAGTATTAAAGCTTACTCCATTCCAATCTTCATTTATCTTATTTTCTTTTTATATTGCGGTCACTTTTACCGCTGTACCTTCAGCGCTGGTGATCAGAAAAGTCGGGTATAAAAACGGCATGGCGATAGCTATTGCCATGATGATGTGTGCTGCCTTGCTTTATATTCCTGCGGCAAAAACACAAATGTTTGCATTATTCCTTTTTGCTCAATTTACCATGGGGATCGGGCAAACCTTATTACAAACAGCGGTAAATCCATATGTTGTTCGTATTGGCCCAGAAGAGTCGGCAGCGGTACGTGTAAGTATCATGGGGATTTTAAATAAAGGTGCAGGTATTGTTGCACCGTTAGTCTTTACCGCGTTAGTGCTTAGCAACTTCACCGACATGGCAGGCAAAGAGCTAACCCAAGCTGACATTGATGCCATGGCTAATGGCCTTGTGGGCCCTTATTTAGGTTTGGCGGCATTTATCGGTATTTTTGCTTTAGGTATTAAATTTGCGCCACTACCTGAAATCGAAAAGGATGGCGAAGAAGAGCATGGCTCTGTGAAAGAAGCCTTGTCACACCCAAACCTTAAATTAGGCGTGATTGCACTATTTTTGTACGTTGCAGTAGAAGTAATTGCAGGGGACACTATAGGTTCATTTGCTCTCGCGTTGGGCGTTGAAAAGTATAGTGTCATGACCTCGTATACTATGGCTTGTATGGTAACAGGTTACATTCTGGGTATTTTATTAATCCCACGAGTGATATCTCAAGAAAGGGCGTTAACGGCTTCTGCGGTGCTAGGTGTGTTACTGACGTTAGCAATTTCATTTGGTAACCCAGATTCGTTTATTATCTCAAACTTGTTTGGTTTATCAGCATTACCTGATATTTTACTTATGGTTGCTATACTCGGTTTAGCCAATGCCATTATGTGGCCTGCAATTTGGCCTCTCGCATTATCTGGACTTGGTAAGCTAACCAGTGTAGGCTCTGGTTTATTGGTGATGGGTATTGCAGGTGGCGCGTTTGGCCCTGTATTCTTGGGATTAGCAAAAGGCACCTCAGGAACAGTTGAATCGCAACAAATTGCGCACTTAGTGATGTTACCTTGCTATCTATTTATTATCTTCTACGCTGTGAAGGGTCATAAGATCAAAAAGAAAGCGTAGCTAGAAAACGTAAAGCATTTCTATGTATGTAGAAATAATCCCGTGTGTGATGCCACCTGAATAAGGTGGCATTTTTTTATGCCCAAACCACAGCAATAATACAGTTTCTTCGTATGTAGGACCGGCTTTACGCCGGGATCTTTCGGCAATACCAAATCGCAGCAACAATGCCGCTTCTTTGCATGTAGGAGCGGCTTTATGCCGGGAACTTCTCAGCAATACCAAACCGAGCAACAATGCCGCTTCTTTGCATGTAGGACCGGCTTTATGCCGAGATCTTCTCAGCAATACCAAACCGCAGCAACACTGCTATTTCTTTGCATATAGGACCGGCTTTATGCCGAGACCCTCTCAGCGATACCAAATCGCAGCAGCAATGCTGTTTCTTTACAGGTAGGATCGGCTTTATGCCGGGATCTTTCGG
>NZ_NKHF01000043.1 GCF_002744175.1 Pseudoalteromonas piscicida | reverse complement strand
GAAGGTAAATGTGGCGAAGGCAAGTGCGGAGGCCATGCGAAAAGTAAAAAAGAAGGTAAGTGTGGCGAAGGCAAATGTGGTGGTAATGCCAAAGGTAAAAAAGAAGGCAAGTGTGGTGAAGGTAAATGTGGTGGCAGCCACTAATTATTGTTGCTAACACAAATCTACTTGAGCTCAATGGCACAGTAATACCAGTTGGTATAATTTGCGTAAACCTGTGCCATTGGGTATCGTCAAATCAAAGTAAAATGTTACCAGAAGGTTTGTTTTAGCTTTCAATAGAATATCCGTTAACTGTAACCGCTAGGTGGAAAAAGAATGGCTGCGAAGTTAGGAAACCTGGGGCTTGGCTTGCGTCGAGAAATGATTGATGACGTACTTAACACGCCTCCACAACAAGTCGACTTTTATGAAGTTGCACCGGAAAACTGGATGAAGTTTGGCGGTAAACTCGCTAAGCAATTCCAAGCATTGACCCAAGTTCATACTTTTATTTGTCACGGTTTATCTTTGTCGTTAGGCTCACCTGCACCACTAGATACCGAATTTCTATCGCAGCTAAAAACATTTTTTAAGCAGCACAACATAGTTACCTATAGTGAGCATCTTAGCTATTGTTCAGGTGATGGCCACATGTATGACCTAATGCCTATCCCATTTACGGAGGAGGCTGTGCGCCACACTGCAGGGCGGATACGCGCGGTCCAAGATCAACTTGAGCGGCGCATTGCAGTAGAAAACGTTTCTTACTACGCAGCCCCAGGGCAAGAGATGTCGGAGTTGGAGTTTACACTTGCGGTACTAGAGGAAGCCGATTGTGACTTGCTGTTGGATGTGAATAATATCTATGTGAATTCTATTAATCACCATTATGATGCAGAGCAGTTTTTGGCGGCCATGCCCAGCGAACGGATTGCTTACGGACATATCGCAGGCCATTATGTTGAAGCTGAGGATTTACTCGTAGATACCCATGGCGCCGACGTCACACCTTCGGTATGGCAGTTATTGCATCGGGCGTATGAGTTACATGGCGTCTTTCCAACCTTGTTAGAGCGAGATTTTAATATTCCCCCGATGTCTGAGCTATTGGCTGAGGCGGGACAAATATCAGCTATTCAAGCAAAGCACGTTAATGTGCCAGAGAAGGTGTGAGCATGTCGTTTATTGATACACAGCAGGCTTTTATGGCTCATATTCGAGACCCTGAACACCAACCCGCGCCCTCTGGTATAGAAGCTCGGCGTTTAAAAATCTATCAAGAACTGTTTTTCAATAATATAGAAGGGTTTGTAAGTAGTGCCTTCCCGGTACTTAAAAGTTTATATTCAACATCTGCATGGCTTGATTTAGTCAGACAGTTTTTTGTTAAACATCATTGCCAATCCCCTTATTTTCTTGAGATCAGCAAAGAGTTCCTGCAGTTCTTGCAAAGTGAATATGAACCAACAGCAGCCGATCCAGCGTTTATGCTTGAATTGGCTCACTACGAATGGCTGGAGCTTGATGTTGCCACAACAGTAGAATCATCGGGCGAATGTTCGCTGGACGCTGACGGCCTTTTACAGTCCGATATCCATTTGGCAAGCACGGCTAGAATTGCCCACTACCAGTACCCGGTGCATCAGATCAGCGACACTTTTAGACCTGCTAAAGTAGAAGGGCAAACCTATAGCTTTGCGTTATATCGTGACGACGAAGATGAAGTGCAATTTATTGCATTAAACCCAATGACTGCACTGATGCTGTCGGTAATTGAATCTAACAATGGACTACAACTTGTTGACCTTGTGGGTGATATTGCCAATCAAGTAACTCAATTTAGCCATGAGCAACTCTATCAAGGAGCTCAACATACCCTCAGCGAATTTGCAAATCTTGGCATTATCAAAGCAAAAAACCTTTAAGCAAGCACCAACATCGACTATTATACCGGCTGATTTTTGTCGTGCTTAAACTCGGACTAGGGCGCTAGTCAATGCCATCTACATTCAGTGTAGTTGGTGCGAGTTGTAAAATTAAAGGTAGTAGCTATGTCTAAAGGTGACTTTAAAGACCCGTTTAATGCAAAGTATTTCCTTGCATTTGTTGCAGTTTTTGCTGGAATTGGCTGTTTGAACGCAATTCTAGGCTGGGCAACAGCGGTCGTTTAATTACGCTATTTTAAGGGCTGCTAGTTGCAGCCTTTTTCATATTTAACCTGAGGTTATTTACACCATAAACAGGTCCAAATCGCTCGCTTTTTCTTCATCCTGACACGCAAAGTCATTCAGTCGGTTTCAACCTGATAGAAAATTGTTATAATCTGGCTCTTTTGTAATAAACTTAAAGCAAGCAATTATGACAACAGATAATAGGTCATTGATCAAAAATAGTATCGCCACGGTACCAGATTACCCAAAGCCAGGTATCATGTTCCGCGATGTCACTTCACTTCTAGCAAACCCAGAAGCATTCAAGGCAACGATTGATGCTTTTGTTACTGCCTACAAAGAGGGCGGCTTTACCAAAATTATTGGTACAGAATCTCGTGGTTTTATCTTTGGTGCTCCCCTTTCGTATGCACTAGGGATCCCGTTTGTGCCAGTTAGAAAGCCAGGCAAATTGCCGCGTGAGGTTATTAGTCAGTCTTACCAGCTTGAATATGGTGAAGATACCCTAGAACTTCATGCTGATGCCATTGAAGCAGGCGATAAAGTACTGTTAGTGGATGACTTATTAGCGACAGGTGGTACTATTGAAGCAACAGCAAAACTGGTAAAACGTCTAGGCGGTGAAGCCACAGATGCTGCGTTTGTTATTTCATTACCGGAACTAGGTGGTGAGAAGAAAATTCAAGATCTTGGGATCAAGATCCTTTCACTTGTAGAGTTCGAAGGCGAATAAGCATGAGCTATCAGGTTCTGGCGCGTAAATGGCGTCCGCAAAACTTCCATGAATTAATGGGGCAGGAGCATGTAAAGCAAGCTCTAGTCAATGCGCTTAATGAAAAGCGTTTGCACCATGCCTACTTATTCACAGGAACGCGAGGGGTAGGTAAAACCACCATTGCCAGGATCTTTGCTAAAAGCCTTAACTGCGAGCAGGGCGTTACCTCAACGCCTTGCGGCCAGTGTAGTGCATGTACCGAGATTGAAACGGGCAAATTTATTGATCTCATAGAAATTGATGCCGCATCTCGTACCAAAGTGGAAGATACACGAGAAATCCTAGATAACGTGCAGTACGCCCCAACTCGTGGTCGCTATAAGGTTTATCTTATTGACGAAGTGCATATGTTGTCCAAACATAGTTTTAATGCACTATTGAAAACCTTAGAAGAGCCACCAGAGCACGTAAAATTTCTACTCGCAACCACAGATCCGCAAAAGCTACCTGTGACGATCCTCTCTCGTTGTTTGCAATTTAACTTGAATGCGATGACGCAAGATCAAATTGTTGAACAGCTAGAAAAAATACTGCCCTTAGAACAAGTGGCATTTGATCCGATTGCATTGCAAACCTTAGCAAAAGCGGCTGATGGTAGTATGCGTGATGCACTTAGCTTGACCGATCAGGCCATCGCCCAAACAAACGGCAATCTAACGGTGCCTGCTGTGCAGTCTATGCTTGGTTTAATGGATAGTGCACATGCTGTGATATTACTGTCTGCCATTTTATGTCACGACGGTGAAGCTTTACTCAATGCGATTGAGAAAATTGCGTTACAAAACGGCAATTTTGTTAGTGTGTTGGATGACTTAATCGCACTATTACATGTGATCCAGTTGGCGCAGCTTGTCCCAAGTGCAGCGCGACTATCCAATTTTGATAACAACGACATCAAGCTGTTTGCAGAACAACTGGCGCCACAACAAGGGCAATTATTATATCAATTGCTGTTGAATGGTAAGAAGGATTTAAAGTGGGCTCCTGAACCTAAGCTTGGCTTTGAAATGGTCATGCTACGCTTAATGGCCTTTGAAAAAGAGAGCCAAATAGCTCCCTCTGTCGCACCAGTAACACAGAGCTCTGAAACTAAGCAGAGTAAAGTTGGTAGTCTTCGAGCGCTGTTGAAAAAGCCTACGGATGATGACCAAACAGTTGTAAGTCAGGCTCAACCAGCTTCACCACCACAAACAGCGGCACCGCTATCGCAGCCGAGTGAATATAATGAGCCGAGGTCGCCAGCGCCTACTATACCAAATCAGCTACCTGAGCCTGATGAGGCAGAGATAGCCAGCCAATATGACAGTGTTATGTCGCAGGCGGTGGAGCAAGGGTTTCAAGAGCAGGTGCCCGCACATCATCAAGGACCTACTGCGGCTGATGAGGCATCGTATTCACAAGTACCTCCTCAACATCAAAGCCCACGGCCAGAGCCGCTTACACCAGTGGAGACGTCGCCAGACCCTTCACCCGCTAAGATCTCAGTAGCAGAACAGCAAAGCCAAGCACAATCAGCGATTGCACGGATCTTAAAAAATCGAAATATCTCAGGTGCTGGCAAGTTGGTGGGAGCCGATGGTGAGGTAAAAAAGTCTGAGGCGCCGAGTGCGCCGATGCAAGTAACGCAAGCGCCAGAGCCAACTTTGGCAACATCGACGTACCAGGCTGAGCCGCACAGAACAGAAGTGATTGAGCCTCGTCCAGTGCCAAAAAAGCCACAGAAGGAATCATTTCAAACGCGTCATAAGCCAGTTACAGAAAATTTAGCGCCTGAATTGCTAGAGCAGTTATCACCTGTAAAACAAGATGATAGCGAGCAAAGTATTGAGGTAGAGATCCCGGCACCTGAAAACTTTGTTAGTCCAATCAGTGATATTAAATTCGCTCATCAAAGCGATGAGTGGGCAAATATGATTGAAAAAATGCAATTAGGTGGACGCATCCGCCAATATGCACTGCACAGCGTGTTTACTCAGCAAGGTACGCATGTGCAACTGCAAGTAGACGCAAGTCAACAGCACCTTGATTCTAAAGTGCTAAGAGACAAGCTAACTGAGAGTCTCAGTACCTTATTAGCGCAATCAATAACACTTGAGATTAACTATATAGAAACTGCGGAAAACACACCGTTTTTAGTACAACAGCAGCTCGACGAGCATAGACTCGGTCAAGCCAAGGCGGCGATGCGCGAGGATCCACTCGTAAGTGCGTTCGTCCAAGAATTTGACGCAATGCTTGATGAAAATAGCGTTCAAGCATTGTAATTAAGGGCGTTAGCCCTTATCTTTTATCACAGTAAACCAAATTGAAGTATAAGAGAGCAGAATATGTTTAAAGGCGGAATGGGCAACATCATGAAGCAGGCGCAGCAAATGCAAGAGCGCATGGAAAAAGCCCAAGAAGAGATCAAAAGCTTAGAAGTAACTGGTGAAGCAGGCGCAGGGCTTGTAAAAGTCACTATGCTTGGCAGCCACAACGTTCGTCGCGTAGAAATCGACGAGAGTCTAATGGAAGACGACAAAGACATGATCGAAGACCTACTAGCCGCTGCGGTAAACGACGCAGTTCGCCGTGTTGGTGAAGAAACGCAAAGACGTATGTCAGAAGTTACTGGCGGTATGCAAATGCCTCCAGGCTTCAAGATGCCGTTTTAACCTCAAAGTTATGAACTAAAACGTTTTTATTCTTACAGTCCTCGTATGGGACAAGTCGGGGATAAAAATTAACGAAAGCTCAGGTAATAAAGTGCCTGAGCTTTTTTGTTTCTAGCGGTTAGATATTAATTATCCAAACCTCAGGTTAATTAAAAACCAATCACTCAGTTTCATCGAAGAGCAGCTTGCATAAGACAAGCTACTTTGCCTGATCCGTTAAAATTATCATCTCAATCTACTTTTTTATTGAAAAAGAGGGTTCTAAATGCATTTAAACCGATTCTATATCGCGGAATCTAAGAATTTTTTCACCGAAAATTAGTTTTATCTATTTGAATAATAAAGCTTTTATTTTATGTGAAAGTGTTCTAACTTAAGGGTGTCAGTAACGAACTATTCTAAATATGGAGATGGATTTATGAAGTATCAAAATCAACTTGACCAGCTAAAAAGTGGCAGTTTAACACGCGCTCAAATGGCCGTTTTACAAGAAAATGCGCTACGCATTTTCAACAAAGGAGATAAAGATGCAAAGTTAATACTCGATGCGATCCCATATAGTAAGCCAGCAGACACCTCAATTTTATTTATGGGCTTTTGTCCAGAAGCTGATTTTTCAAATAGATTAGATATTTTTTGGAAAGAAAATGGAATTTGTCGTTTTGACTATCTAGAGAGTGAAGTTCAGGTAAATCGATGGTATGAAGTTTGTGTCGGTGACCTTCTTGTTCTTAAAAAGCGTGAACAATTTGGTAAAACCATGAAGCTATACGGTTTCGGAAGAGTAACTAAGATATGCCATGATGATGAGAATGTTCGTTATTTTGAAGTTAACTGGGCAGAGCAATCAAGAGAAATTGAAGTACCTCTGATGGGCTGTAACAGTACTGTTGATATCAAATGCATGAAAACGGTAGAGCAAGAAATGCCCGAAACGTTTTGGCATTGGCTTAATCTATAAAGGGTGAACAAAATGAAAAACATAGTATTAGTCAGAGGTCCAGAATCCTTGGCCGCGCAGGCTTTAGCTGGTTATGGTTGGCGTGAAATTAATTTGAGTAAGTTTAATTCTTTTGTTGAAGTTGATGAGTTTATTAAAGAGAGAGGAATCGATATCGGTAGGCAAAGAAACCAAATCAAACGATTTTTCGAAATTTCAGCTGGTGATATCGTAATAGTTCCGGTAAGTCGGGCAGTGTTAATTGGGATTGCAGTTGGTGAAAAGTCATTCGCTGAAACACCTTGGAATGGAGCTAACCGAGTCGCGGTCAATTTCTTTAAACAGTCTGATGGTAATTTGGTTAAAATCCCAAGGTATCAATTAACTGAAGGCTTACAAAGCAGATTAAAGATAAGGATGTCGATTGCTAACCTTAATGAGTTTAGAGAAGAAATAGCGGGTTATGTTGAAAAGCTAGAGCAAAATTTAGAGATACAATTCGACTCAGAGTTTCAAACACGAGTAGAAGCCGAATTAAAACACATTGAACGTAGTTTACTAGATAGGTTAATAACAGGGCAATCTAGGTTAGAAAGTGGTGGTTATGGTCTAGAAAAGCTAATTGCTGAACTATTAGAAATAGAAGGTTATCAAGCGCATATTATGTCAAAAAGTCAGACAAATGATCATTCTGATATTGATATTAGGGCGGAAAAAAGTGATGATTTTTCTGGGACAAATATTGTCTATGTTCAGTGTAAGCATCACTCTGGAACAACTAACAATTGGGGAGTTGATCAGTTAATTGAATTTGAAAAAGAAACCCCAAATGTCAGCTTGTGGTTGATTACCACAGGTGTTGTTTCAGATGAAGTTAAAGAATATGCAAGTGAGCATGGGGTAAGTGTTATGGAAGGAGAGGCATTGGCTGCCAAAATAATCTCTCAAGTTGATAAGCTGTCTGTTTCGACTAAAGAAAAACTTGGGCTATCCGTACTTCCTAAGCTACTTTAATCTACCTCCGCCAAGATGTGGTGATATTCGCTTGATCAGAGCAAGTTACTATAATTTAGTACATCAGGCCTACATTATTGAAATTATATTTAAGGTAAAAGCGCATTGGTTTTTCCATCCAATTTAAGCTGGTTTTGTATGCGATGGCGATGATGTGTTTTGTAAAGGTATTGATGAAATTTTAGGAATGACGACTATCCTGCCAAGGACATACCGGAATAAAACTGAAAGCGGCGAAATAAAGGCTGATAAGATACTGTATGCACTCAGTAACTCGCAGTTCAGAGTATGGCTAGTATAGTCTAACGCTTTGACTATGCTTAATTACTTATGTCCTATGTAGTAAGCGCTATAATCAATATAACACCTGAGCATTGTGGTGCATTTGCAGCTACTTATTGCCAAAGCTGCTAACACTCTGCTTTTGTATTTTCTGGTTTTTATAAGATATAGGAAAAGAAAATGAAATCTATTATTCTAGTTTTGGTGAGTGTTGCATTGCTCTCCGGCTGTCAACTGACCCGTGTGGAAGGTGAGGTTGATGATATGGAAGTTAAGGTTGGTACGAAAGAAAATAACGACGACAATGGAAAGTTTTGTCCGCCAGGGCAGAAGAAAAAGGGCAAGTGTTAATTACCTTTTTACCTTCACGGTATAAGGCATTTAATAGGCTCTGATGTTGGTTGGCTTTTTTATATCTGACATTTGCAAATTCATTCTTACTAGCGCCTAATAGGGCGCTGTTTTTTATCTATCTATACGGAAATTAAATGAGTAAACGCGCACTGGTTTTTCCGCCCAATTTTAAACTGGTTTTGTACGCGATGGCGATAATGTGCCTTATACAGGTGTTAGGTGGGATTTTTGGCTTACCCATGTATCGTTTTGGCATTGTGCCGCATAGTGTGCAACATTTGAGTGGTGTACTCACAGCGCCCTTTGTACACGGGAGTTGGGGACATCTAACGAGTAACTTACTGGGGTTGAGTATCAGTGGTTATTTGGCGTCGCGATTGCCTAAGTTTAAACGGGCAACATGCTTTATTGTTATAGTGACAGGCCTGCTCGTTTGGTTGTTTGCTGGTGCAGCCAATCACATAGGCGCATCAGGTATTGTGATGGGGTATTTTGGCTTATTGCTGGGGGTTGCACTTTTTAATCGAAATGTGCTTGGCATTGTTAGTTTTATCGCATTACTGGTGTTGACCTATTATGCCAATATTAGTTTTCTCGCGACGTTGTTTGATTTTTCGGCCCAAACCAGTAGTTCAAGTCATATTTTTGGGTTTTTAAGTGGCATTTGTGCGGCTTATATCACTAAGCCAAATCGTATTGCTTAAAGCGAGCGCGACATAACCTGCCAGTGACGGCAGGCTATGAACTAATCGTTTACACTATTACCAAATACGCACGCGCTCTTCAGGTGCAAGGTAAAGTTTGTCGCCCGGTTTTACGTCAAACGCTTTGTACCATGCATCATGGTTACGAGGTGCCAGTGCTCTGAATTGCCCCGGTGCATGAGTACCTGCACGTAGCTGATTCAACATGCTTTGCTCTGTGCGCTTTTCTTTCCATACCTGTGCCCAAGCAAGGAAGAAACGCTGATCGCCAGTCAGGCCATCAATCACAGGGGCTTCTTTACCGTTGAGGCTCAGTTTATATGCATGGTAAGCCATAGCAAGGCCACCTACGTCACCGATGTTTTCGCCAAGACTGTTTCGGCCGTTTACGAAGTTACCCTCAATAGGCTCATACTTGTTGTACTGTGCCGCGAGTTTGTCTGCCTTTTCTTCGAAAGCAGCGCGGTCTGAGTCGGTCCACCAGTTACGTTGAATTCCGTTAGCATCTGATTTAGAGCCTTGGTCGTCAAAGCCATGACCCATTTCGTGGCCGATCACCGCACCAATGCCACCGTAGTTTACGGCTGGATCTGCATTTGGATCGAAAAATGGTGGTTGCAAAATGGCAGCTGGGAATACTATCTCATTAAATGAGCTATTGTAGTATGCGTTGACGCGTTGTGGTGTCATACCCCAACGGTTACGGTCCGTTTTCTTAAGCTCTTTAGCGATGCTGTCATTACGGAAAAACTCACGCAGGTTTTTCACGTTGGTCATCAGGTTATCACGCGTTAATGTTAAGCCCTCAAATGATTGCCACTCGTCTGGGTAGCCAATTTTAGGAGTAAATGCTGCCAGTTTGGCTTGGGCGTTAACTTTAGTTTCTTCACCCATCCAGTCTAAACCTTCAATTCGCTCACCTAGTGCTTTACGTAGGTTTTCGACCAGCTCTGACATTTGTTTTTTAGATGACTCAGGGAAATAACGGGCAACGTACACTTTACCAATGGCAAAACCAAGAGAAGTGGTGCCAGACATTTCGCTGATTGCGCGTTTCCAGCGTGCTCGAGGCTCTTGCTGACCGCTTAGGTGCTTGCCATAAAACTCAAAGTTGGTATTGAATATTTCTTCAGATAGTAAGGACGCATTACCGCTGATAGCATGGTAGGTTAAATAGTCCTTCCACACATTTATATCTTCAGAGTTAATCAGCTCGATCATGGCTTTGATTGGTTCAGGTTGTGCCATATTCAGCTGAGGCACTTTGTAGCCAGTTTCTGCAAAATATAGGTCCCAGTTAAAGCCTGGATATTGTGAGGCTAAATCTTCACGTTTAATTTGGTTTAATGTGAGGTCACGATTTCTACGTTTTTCCCGTGGCCAGTGGCCCGCTGCAATTTTAGTTTCAAGTGCTAAAATTGCTTCTGCACGCTCGGTCGCTTTGTCTTTGTCTGCAAATTTAAGCATATCGGCAATATGCGCAACGTATGCTTGGCGAGTTTTAACAAAACGCTCCGCTTCTTCTAGATAGTAAGAGCGGTCTGGTAGTCCAAGTCCGCCAGCGCCCATCGACATTTCGTATTTATTGGGGTCAAGACGGTTAAACCACATGCCGCCGCCGATCGGAGCAGTAACCCCAGTAAGCCAAGACTGACCGAATGCTTTTGTTAGGCCATCGGTGTTATTTATCGCGTCAATGTCAGCCAATAGTGGCTGAATGGGAGTAATACCGCGCTTATTTAGCGTATCAACATCCATATATGCGTTGTAAAAATCAGCAATCAATTGCTCTTCAGCGTTAAGATCTTTGCCTTTTGCAATTTCTTCTATAATGGTTTTTACTTGCTCTTCGCTACGTTCAGCTAGAGCAGAAAAGGCACCAAATCGCGTTTTATCAGCTGGCATTTCATAATTTTTATACCAAGTACCGCTGGCATACATAAAAAAGTCATCACCTGGTTTTACGCTTTCATCGCGCGCGCTAAGGTCCACACCAAATGTACCCAACTCAGCTTTTCCCGCTGTGGCGATTGCTTTTTCTGCGGTTTTGACTTCTTTTGTCGAAACCTGAGGCTCAGAGCAGGCTGTGAGCATAATTGCGGTAATTGCGCTTGCTAGTATGGTTTTTTTCATTATTTTGTCTCTATTTTTTAGAAGTAGGCCCGACAGTGGTTTTGTATCAGCTATCGGGAATAGTCCATTGTTATGTTATTTGCTTGGCCCTGCAAGTATTCATTGAATTGGCTGTCCTTTGAAAGCGTGAGCTTTATCATTCCATGCTAATGCACTTCACTTATATTATTAGTAAATTTGCGACGGTTAAACAGTTATGCAGTATAGGGCGTTTATAACTGGCTGCTGGTATTAAGCTTTAAATCAATACGGTAATCCCTTATCATCAGCCCATTAAGATAAGTGTATTTGCACTACCTAGAACATAAGAAACCGAATTTATGCAATTATCACCAAGTTTAACAGCGCTGATTGAGGCGCTTCGTTGTTTGCCGGGAATTGGACCTAAGTCTGCTCAGCGCATTGCCTTTCATCTATTAGAACGTGATAGAGAAGGCGGAAGCCAACTGGGGCAGTGCCTTAGTCATGCAATGCAAGCTATTGGTCACTGCACGAGCTGTCGTACCTTTAGTGAAGTAGAAGTCTGTGATATTTGCCAAAGTATTAAGCGTCAAGATAGCGGGCTATTATGCGTAGTTGAATCTCCAACTGATGTCCTAGCAATAGAGCAAACTGGGCAATATAGCGGGTTATATTTTGTTTTGATGGGGCATTTGTCACCACTTGATGGAATTGGACCAAATGAAATCGGCCTAGACGTACTCGAGCACAAGCTCAGTGCGGGCAATATTAACGAGGTGATCTTAGCAACGAATCCAACCGTTGAAGGCGAAGCAACAGCGCACTACATTTCGGAGCTTTGTCATAAATACAATGTTGATGCTTCGCGTATTGCTCATGGAATGCCAGTTGGTGGCGAGCTGGATTTGGTCGATGGTATGACGTTAATGCACGCCTTCAGTGGCAGGAAAAAACTGTAGACACTTCCTTTGGCAGGTAGCCTTACACGGTTTAAACCAGTAGAACTCATATTGCATCTGTCCTGGCGTGATTTTACAGGGCAGATTGTTAAAAATTTACATAATTCCCTTGAAAGTTTGTTCTCCTCCCCCATATACCTAGCATATTGATACAGAATACTGCACTAATTGCTTATATTGGAGAGAACAATGTCCGCAGCTCAAAAAGAAACATTAGGCTTTCAAACAGAAGTCAAACAACTATTAAACCTAATGATCCACTCTTTGTACTCAAACAAAGAGATCTTTTTACGCGAATTAGTATCTAACGCTTCAGACGCGGCTGACAAACTACGTTACTTAGCATTGCAAAACGGCGATCTGTACGAAGGCGATGCAGAGTTACGTGTTCGCCTAAGCGTAGATAAAGATGCTAAAACCATTACAATTTCAGATAATGGTATTGGTATGACGCGTGATGAAGTGATCAGTTCATTAGGCACGATCGCAAAATCAGGCACTGCTGATTTCTTTAAAAACCTCACAGGCGACCAAGCTAAAGATTCACAGCTAATTGGTCAGTTTGGTGTTGGTTTCTACTCTGCATTTATTGTTGCAGACAAGGTTACTGTTCGTACACGCAAGGCTGGCGAAGCTCAAGCTATTGAATGGGAATCACAAGGTGAAGGCGACTTCACGATTGCTGAAATCGAAAAAGCCGACCGTGGTACTGAAATCACGCTACACCTACGTGAAGAAGAGAGTGAGTTCCTAGAAACATATCGTCTACGCGGTATTGTGACTAAATACTCAGATCACATCTCTATTCCTGTTGAGCTTTATAAAGACCCAGTTCCAGAGTCTGAAGGCCCTGACGGTGAAAAAATTGAAGCACAGCCTGGTGAGTGGGAAGCCATTAACAAAGCGACAGCACTTTGGACTCGCGATAAGTCTGAGATCAGCGATGAAGAATATAAAGAATTCTACAAGCACGTTGGTCATGATTGGGAAGAGCCACTTTCATGGGCACACAATAAAGTAGAAGGTAAAACTGAATACACAAGCCTACTTTATATCCCTAAAAAAGCACCATTCGATTTATACAACCGCGAGCGTCAAGCTGGTCTTAAGCTCTATGTGCAGCGTGTATTTATCATGGATGATGCCGAGCAGTTTATGCCAAGCTACTTACGCTTCGTGAAAGGTTTATTAGATTCGAACGATTTACCACTGAACGTATCTCGTGAAATTCTGCAAGATAACAAGATCACTCAAGCTATTCGCAAGGGTTGTACGTCTCGCGTACTTAAAATGCTTGAGCGCATGGGTAAAAACAAGCCAGAAGATTATCAAACATTTTGGAATGAGTTTGGTAATGTGATCAAAGAAGGTCCTGCAGAAGATTTTGCAAACAAAGAAGCGATTGCAAAATTATTACGCTTTAGCTCAACAGATACAGATGAGCAGACCCAAAATGTGTCGCTTGAGCAATACATTGAGCGCATGAAAGAAGGTCAAGACAAGATTTACTATGTAGTAGCCGACAGCTTTGAAGCGGCGAAGAGCTCTCCTCACCTTGAGATCTTCCGTAAGAAAGGCATTGAGGTGCTGTTGTTGAGTGACCGTGTTGACGAGTGGATGATGAGCCATCTAACTGAGTTCAACGAGAAGCAATTCCAGTCAATCACACGTGGTGACTTAGATCTTGGTGATATGGATGACGAAGAAACTAAGAAAGCACACGAAGAAAGTGAAAAAGAAGTTGAGGGCTTAGTTGAGCGCGTGAAGACAGTGCTTGGTGAGAAGGTGAAAGAAGTACGTTTCACACACCGTCTAACTGACTCTCCTGCCTGTGTTGTTGCTGATGACAACGACATGAGCTCGCAAATGCAAAAGCTAATGGAGCAGGTAGGTCAAGCTGTTCCTGAGTCTAAGCCAGTCTTTGAGTTAAACCCTGAGCATCAACTCGTGAAGCATTTGAATAACGAGCAGGATGAAGACAAGTTTGGACAGTGGGCTGAAGTGCTGCTAGACCAAGCAATGCTTGCTGAGCGCGGCAGCTTGAAAGACCCAGCGGGCTTTGTAAGCCGTTTGAATAAGCTGATGCTAGATTTGCAAAAATAATCTATTGTGATTAAAAAAGGCCGGACCCTCATTGAGGTGTCCGGCCTTTTTAATGTCTGAGCTGGTAAATCTGAGGTTAGAAGCTAAAGACTTTTTAATGTTGAAACAACATCTTCATAGTCTGGTTCTTTCGCCAGATTTTCGACAAGTTGTTTATAAACAATTTTATGTTCTTTGTTGAGTACAAAAATTGCTCGGCTCAGTAAGCCCATATCTTTGATCAATAAGCCGTAATTCTCGCCAAATGAGTGCCAAACCGCGTCTGATAATGTTTTAACTTTATCGATGTTTTCAGCTTTGCAAAAACGTTTTTGTGCAAAAGGTAGATCTGCGCTGATGGTAAGCATTGCAACATCTGGAAATTGACTCGCAACTTTCTCATTGAAGTGCTTGGTTTGTAAGCTACATGTACCAGTATCTAGGCTTGGGACGACGCTTATTAACACCGCACGGTTTTCAAAGTCTTTTAGTGTTACCGGAGTAAAGTCAGCATCTGCAACCTTAAAATCAGGTGCCGCTTGGCCTTTTTCTACACCACTGCCTAATAAAACCACCGCTTTACCTTGGGCTTTAACCTTTCCCATATCAACAGTATTTTCAGGGAGATCGTAGGCGAGGGCAGTTGCACTTAACAGACTACTCGCTAAAACTAACGCTTTCAGCATAAAGTATTCCTTTTGAAGTTAACTTAATTGTTTTGAGTGTATTATACTGACAGTAACTAACCAAGCTTAAGTGACATTTAGATTGTCAAACTGGCGTCGTTTTACTAACATGTGTCGCAATTTTAAGCTTTTATCTCATAATTATAACTAAAACTTCCCAGCATCCTGCCGATACGCATGGGAAACAGAAAGAGAGCTTGTATGTCAACACTAGTCCTAATTTGTGACGATTCAAAACTTGCCCGTCGGCAACTGGCGCGATCATTGCCAGACGACTGGGATATCAAAGTAGAATTTGCGGAGAATGGACTCGATTGTATTGAACAAATTAAAGCACTTTCGCCTGAAATCCTCTTCCTAGATTTAAATATGCCTCAGATGGACGGCTACGAGGTGTTGCAAGCAATCACAGAACAAGGGCTATCGGTACTGACTGTGGTTGTGTCGGGCGATATTCAGCCTAATGCGCATCAACGGGTGATTGAACTTGGTGCTATCGACTTTATTCGCAAACCCTGTGATGCCGCAAAACTGGCAGAAATCATTGAGCATCACGGCATTAAAGACAGAGCGATCCGAGAAAGCCTAGTACACAAACTGGGGGAGCAGCTTGATCCAGAAATTCGTGATATCTATCAAGAGCTAACCAATGTAGCTATGGGACAAGCCGGTGATTTACTTGCGCGACTATTGAATGTATTTGTCGAACTGCCAATTCCAAATGTCAACGTGCTTGAGGTTAACGAGCTACATATGGCATTACAGGCTATTGATGCCAGTGCCACTACATCTGGTGTTTGCCAAGGCTTTATTGGTGGGGGCGTCTCTGGTGAAGCACTATTATTACTCAACGACTCGAGCTTCAAAGAAATTGCCTCGTTAATGAACTACCATGGTGAACTGAACACCAAGGTTGAGCTTGAGCTATTAATGGATATTAGCAATATTCTGATTGGTGCTATTCTTACTGGTCTGTCGAAGCAATTGGATATGTCATTTAGCCAAGGGCACCCTGTGGTGCTTGGTCAACATTGTGATGTTGCGGAACTGGTTAAAGCGAATAAAGCCAGATGGCAAAGAACACTGGCAATTGAGATAAGCTATGGCATTGAACACCATAATATTAACTGTGATCTTATGCTATTGTTCACGGAAGACTCACTAAAAACCCTAAAATATAAAGTAGCCTACTTATTGGATGATTAACTATGCCAGCAGCCGATTTTGATATGAATGAAATCCATTGGTTAATGGATATGTTTAACACTGTAGACGTAGGCTTGGTGGTGCTTGATCGTGATTACAAGGTATGTATCTGGAATGGTTTTATGGAAAACCATTCAGGCTTGTTGCCAAGCGCTGTAAAAGACAAGGATATTTTTGATCTATTCCCCAGTATTGATGAGCAGTGGTTTAGATCTAAAGCTGAACCTGTATTTGTATTAAAAAATCGCTCGTTCACCATTTGGGAGCAACAGCCCTATATTTTTCGGTTTAAAAATTATCGGCCGATCACAGGTAAAGCCGATTATATGTATCAAAACGCTACTTTCATTCCACTTACGACTGTAACGGGAGATGTTGGGCATATTTGTGTGATCATTTACGATGTTACCGATGAAGCAATTAACAAGATTGAACTTGAGTCGCTAAATAGACAGCTAGAGAAAATAAGCCGTACAGACAGCTTAACTCAACTGCATAACCGCGGCTTCTGGGAAGAAAGTTTAAAGCAAGAGTTTAAGCGTTTAAAGCGTAATCAAGGACAAAGCGCATTGCTAATGTTTGATATCGATCATTTTAAACGGATCAATGATGAGTACGGACATAGTGGTGGAGATGAAGCCATTCGCCATATTTCTGATCTACTGAGAAAAACACTCAGAGAAACCGACACAGCAGGACGTTATGGTGGCGAAGAGTTTGCGGTGACCTTGCTTGATACTGATGTAAAAGGCGCCGTAGTGTTTGCTGAAAGGCTACGTTCACTGATTGAAAACTCGTCAATTTACTATGATGAGCATCAAATCAACATCACCGTTAGTCTTGGCGTTGCGGCCTATGAAGAATCTTTTGAAAAGCATGAACAATGGATTGAAGCCGCAGATAGTGCACTGTATGTTTCTAAAGAGAGTGGGCGTAATCAAGTGACCGTCTACTCTAACGAAATGACGAGTAACTAATCTAAGTGGCCTATGCGTGGCATGGCTGCCTGATGCACGTAATACCACGTAGTTTTAATATTTTCTCAATTTGATAAGAGAATTCAACGCGGTTAGCGTTAAAACTGGCTGCTAGAAAGGTATCAATTATCCGAAGCTCAGTTTAATAAAGCAAATTGGTATAAAAAGTCCGACACCTGCTATGCCGGACTGTTTTAAAGTGCACGAGTGACATTGACAATGTTATTTTACGTGGACCATATCAGCTTTTAGAGTTTGGTTGGTAGTTGGTCAGCTCAATCTGAAATTGTTCAACGCCGTCTTTCCCCTTATACATTTTTACCAGCATATGGTCATAATCTGGCGCGAACCACGCAATCGCTTGACGATCACTATCATCGTAGATGCGCTTTACTTTTATAGTCTTTACATTACCAAAGGGCAGGGTGATAGTTTCTTCACCTGCGATTTCAAAGTCATAGCTGCGTTGACTCCCTTTTTTGTCAATAATCGGGTAGCTAAGCTTGGTTTTTCCGGACTTTAAATCTTCTCTTAGCTGCACTTGATAGCTAATAAGATCTTGTTGGTTCTCTAGCCATTTCACCTTCAACGGGTACTTTTCTTCACTGGACGTGATGGCTTGATTGAGGTGGTCAAACTTAATCTTATAGTTTTTATCCGGACCTGTCCCTTCTCGCTTCATGCTGTAATGCAATGGGCTCACGGTATGTCCTGATAGCTTAAATAGAGACTCTTCTGTGCGCACGTCAGAAAAAATCATCCACTCTATATCGCTCTTGTAGCGAACGGCATAAGTTGATTCAGCGACTTTTGTCAGATCTCGCGTTGCGGTGCCATGCACTTTGCCCTTGCGAGAGACTTGATATTCTGCGTGATATTCGTTTAAGGAGTTAGCAAAAGTGGTGGTGGAAAGTAGAGCGCTAATACCAATTAGCACAGCGCTCCATTTTTTATTTTTCTGGGTACGGCGCACCTTGAACTGGTAAGGTTTTGTTATCAAAAACAGCATAGTCTGCTTCCATTGTTAGTCTTTGTTCACTGAACCATTTGACCACCAAAGGATAGAGAATGTGTTCTTGCTTATGCACACGCTGCGCCAGCGACTCTGCCGTATCGTCTGGAAGAATAGGTACTTTGGCCTGACAGACCACAGGACCACCATCTAACTCTTCTGTGACAAAGTGAACGCTTGCACCATGTTCCGCATCGTTAGCATCGATTGCTCTTTGGTGGGTGTTCAGCCCTTGATACTTAGGCAACAAAGAAGGATGAATGTTCAACATTTTTCCTCTAAATTTTTGCACTAAGGTTGGAGTTAGAATACGCATAAATCCAGCTAATACAACCAATTCTGGTGTAAAGCGCTCAATTAGTTGACCCAGCGCAGTATCGTATTCCTCGCGAGAGGCAAACTGCTTGTGGTCTAATACTTCTGTTGTTATACCAGCCTCTTGTGCTCTGATCAGGCCATACGCATCGGCTTTGTTGCTGATCACTGCAGCAATTTCACCGTTAATATAGCCTGTTTTACATGCATCTATGATGGCTTGTAAGTTTGAACCACTTCCAGAAATCAGAACAACCAGACGAGTTGGTGCCATTACTCGGCACCACCTAAAATTTCAACCTGTTCTTCGCCCGCTTGAGCGTCTTGAATTTCACCAATGTGCCAAGCGTTTTCGCCTTGGGCCTTCAGAATCTCAAGGCTTTGTTCAAGTTTGTCAGCAGGAACCACTAAAACCATACCAACACCGCAGTTAAATGTACGATACATTTCATGGGTAGCGATATTGCCGTTTTCTTGCAGCCAGTTAAAGATTGCAGGCCATTGCCAGCTATCGCCTTTGATTACTGCTTTTGCTGATTCAGGTAATACGCGAGGGATATTTTCCCAGAAGCCACCACCGGTAATGTGAGAAAGTGCGTGGACATCGACTTCTTTTAGTAATGCTAAGATCTGTTTTACGTAGATTCGAGTTGGTTCAAGCAAATGTTCGCCCAGTGTTTTACCTTCGAATTCCGCATTGGTATCTGCACCAGATACTTCAAGCACTTTACGAATTAGTGAGTAGCCGTTTGAATGAGGACCACTTGAACCAAGCGCGATAAGCTGATCGCCAGTCGCTACTTTTGAGCCGTCAATAATTTTAGACTTTTCAACCACACCTGTGCAGAAGCCAGCCATATCGTAGTCATCGCCTTCGTACATGCCAGGCATTTCTGCTGTTTCACCACCGATAAGTGCACAACCAGATAGTTCGCAACCTTTACCGATACCTGTCACTACGTCTGCCGCAACGTCAACATCTAGCTTTCCTGTTGCGTAATAGTCCAAGAAGAATAGGGGTTCAGCACCTTGGACAATCAGATCATTTACACACATAGCAACGAGGTCGATACCGACAGTGTCGTGCTTTTTCAAATCGATAGCTAAGCGTAGCTTAGTACCAACACCATCAGTGCCAGCAACCAAAACAGGCTCTTTGTATCCAGTTGGAAGTTCGCATAGTGCACCAAAACCACCGATGCCGCCCATTACTTCAGGACGACGAGTCTTTTTCACTACGCCTTTAATTCTTTCGACCAATGCGTTGCCCGCATCGATGTCAACGCCAGCGTCTTTATAGCTAAGAGACTGTTTTTGTTCGCTCACAGGTTTTCCTCAAAAGTTGCTAGATAGATTTACTTAGAAACGCCGTTATTTTACAACAATTGCATCTAGGCGGCTAGCGACTTTGCGAGAAACCCTCAGAATGTGGTCAAAGGTCCTAGATTTTATGGCGGGTATAGTATAAAGAAGCGGCAAATTTTGATATCTAACCAGAGAGTTTTGGGGGGAACCCCATTCTCGCGCTCTGCTACCGCCCTGATACCTACATCTGTGTAGGTAAGGCGAATCTACGCACCAGTAGCTGGCTATAGGAAGTGAATTCAACGTAGTCAGTGCTACAACTGGCTACTATAAAGGCATTAATTATCCGAAACTCAGGTTATCTCGGTAACTGTTACTGATTTGCGTTAGATCAAGATCCAAAGTGGCTAGAGGCGTACTATGAAAACAGGCCCAATCAGACAGTAACTTCATCTGTGTATAAGAAAACACTGTCACTAACGGCGCATTGATTGGGTCTACTCAAGACTCGAATGCGTTTTCACAAGACCACTCTCAATGGGATGAATACGATGAATATTGAACGCCACAGCCTAGCTAAAGAACTGCCAGAATTTAAAGATAAAATTCATGAATTAAAATTATCAGACGGACATTTTTCAAAGCTTTTTAAAGATTATCATGAAGTCGACAACGAAGTAATTCGGATCGAGGATGGTGTAGAGCATTCTAGCGACGAATACTTAGAGTCTTTGAAGAAAAAACGTTTATGGTTAAAAGACCAACTATATAGCATTCTTAAAGGTGCTGACTAACCGTTAGTAATGCTGCGGGCCTGATAAGCCCGCGGATCCACTTGCAACCTACCTCATTTGATTTTTCTGTGTCCCGAGCAGGACGAGAATTATTATCTATACTGTAAGCATTGTACTCCATTCACGATAATTCCTTTGATTGCACTCTTATTAGTACTGGCTGGCAGCTTTATCATGGGATTGGCGTTTTCTCCAGCAATTAAAACATGTCGATTGACTTCATCGGTGGGATGGCGTGTATTACTTATCTTGATGGCGATGTTTGAATTAGGCTATTTAAGTTTTGCCTACTTTTTATTTGAGCATATAGATAGTGTCAGCATCATTGAGCAGGGGTTGAGCTTAATTTTATTTTTGGGGTCAATTTTTGTCTTTGTAGTAAATTGTCTTAGCTTAAGTAGTTTGAGAGAGTTAAACGAAATTGCGACCCAAGCAAAATATAATGCTGAACATGACTTTCTGACTGATCTTGAAAACCGTCAAAGGTGTATTGATGCGATAAACGAACGCAAACAACAACAGCTTGATTTCAGTGTAATTCTCGTTGATCTCAATAACTTTAAGCAAATTAATGATGCAAAAGGGCACTTTTTTGGTGATAAATTTTTAATTGAACTTGCCAATAGAATGCGTGGGGCGCTATTACCCCAAAGCCAGCTTTATCGCATGGGCGGCGATGAGTTTATTATCATTATGGATGTCATAGATGTGAATTGTATCTATTCACAAAATAATGCGCTGTTAAGTGAGCTTAAATCAGGAATAGAGATAGAAGAGTTGCAATTAGATGTAACCTACAGTGCGGGAGCAAGCCTGTGGACGGAGCAGCGTCAGCTTGATGTGTTTGAGCTTTTAAAGCAAGCCGATATTGCGATGTACTCTGCAAAGCATAGTCGTCAAAGCATCGTTATCTTTGATGAAGAATTGCACGAAGGGGTTGAAGCGGAGTTTCAATTAC
The DNA here is from genome assembly GCF_002744175.1 of Pseudoalteromonas piscicida. Classification (GTDB taxonomy): domain Bacteria; phylum Pseudomonadota; class Gammaproteobacteria; order Enterobacterales; family Alteromonadaceae; genus Pseudoalteromonas; species Pseudoalteromonas piscicida_B. The sequence goes on along the minus strand of NZ_NKHF01000043.1, from coordinate 68,560 downwards.
TTACTCGTTTAAAGGCTGCTTTGGCTCGCGGAGAGCTCACTCTTTATTATCAACCTATTATTTGCTCAAAAAGCGGTGATATACATGGCGTTGAAGCGTTACTTAGGTGGCCTCAAGCCGACGGTTCAATGATCATGCCTGAACAATTTATTGAGCTAGCCGAGCGCAATAACTTAATTCGGCAGTTAAGCGCGTTTGTGATCAATCGGGTATTTCAAGATCTCGCTATTTTAATAGAGGTGAATCCAAGACTTGAGGTGCATATCAACCTTTCTTGCCAAGACTTTGTGGAGCAAAATTTAATTAATACCTTGGCGATGTTGATCGATAGTCATCGAGTTGATCCTACCCACATTGTTTTTGAGTTGACAGAAAGCACAGTAATGCAGGAGGTTAAAAAAGCACGCAGCCTCATTGAAACCTTAATAGACATGGGCTTTTCGGTCAGTATTGACGATTTTGGTACTGGATTTTCGTCATTTTCAATTTTAAAAGAGTTGCCTATTTCACAAATTAAAATAGACGGCTCGTTTGTTAGCCTGAGTCATGAGAGTGAGAAAGATCAAGCCATCGTTGAAACCAGTATGTTCCTTGCACGAAAGTTAAACTGTAGCATCGTAGCTGAGGGGGTCGAGAGTGATGCTTGTCTACAATATCTAAACAGCTTAAATTGCCCTTATGTACAAGGCTTTCAGATCTGCGAGCCGCTTTCTTTGAGTGAGTGTATTAAGTGGATGAGCTCGCAGAGTATGGTAAAAGGTGCGATGAAACGTCTAGACGGGAAATAGGTTATACCCATTGAATTAATTCTCTAATCAACCTGAAGGATGAAATAGCCTATTAGCGTCGTTAAAACTTCAGCATAGGTTTAGGTGGCACAAAGCCATACATGTTTTCAAAACCCGGTATTTCAGTTTCCCAGATAGGTGTTTCTTCACCAACATGCGCTCGAAACGCGTCTAAAAATAGCCGCGTTCTTACAGGCAAGTCTCGATGTGGATAGAGGGCATACATAGCCGCAAAATCGACCAGATTAATATTGGTCAAAATTGGCTGAAGTTTACCATTAGCGACTTCTTTGCCAACTAAAAAAGCGGGTGCGACAATATAACAGGTGCCCGAGAGTACGCTCTCCATTAAGCTATCGCCATCATTGGTTCTGAAGATACTCTTAACTGGCATTTGTTGTTCTTGCCCTTGTTCATCTTGATAAGTGATATTGGTAAAACGCAATGAGTCGCTGGCATAAGTTGCTGCAGGCAACTGGCTGAGCGCTTCAAGCGTAGTGGGAGTGCCGTGTGTTTTTAAAAAGGATGGGCTTGCTAAAATGAGTAAGCGATTACGAGCGATCCGACGTGCAATAAGAGATGAATCTTTTGGCTCGCCGACGCGAAAAGCCAGATCAAAGCCTTCGCCGACCAAATCCACCAGCCGGTCTTCCAATCTCAGCTCAACTTCAACATGCGGAAAGCGCTTTTGAAAGTCATTAATCACAGGCTGCACGTAGCGGCGACCAACCACGGTTGAGCTAGCAATTTTTAGTAAGCCTTTTGGCTCTGAGTGGTAGTTTTGTGCAATTCGTTGAGTGTCATTAAGCAATAGGCGCAGCTCTTGTGCTTTTTTGACCATTTCAGAGCCTGCCGAGGTCAAAGAAAAGGAGCGGGTGGTTCGGTTCATTAATCGCACGCCGAGCTCTTCTTCTAATTTGGTCATTTGCTTTGAGATCACGGAACGGTCAATATTGCGAAGTTGGGCAGCACTGGCAAAAGAGCCTCGCTCTACAACGTCTAAAAAGATTAATAATCGGCTGCTAATATCCATGATTTGAAAAAGTTCACTGACACTGATGCCATTGTGACACTAAACAATTGGAATTGCGAGGGGCATATTTCCACTAATAAAGTTGTGGCAAAATGCTAACAGTGGTTTAATGAAGTGAGAAAAACTAGTCGCATTACTGTATTTTTACGCAAAGCATAAAGGCAAGAGATGAGAGCAGTCCGATTCAATCATACAAATGGACTTACCTTCGAACAGGGAGAGATTAATTTACCTGAGGCAACGGATGATCAGGTTCTGATCAAAGTTGAGCACGTTGGTTTAAGCTTTATCGACACCAAAGTAGCGAGTTGTCCATGTGAAGAAACCCCAAACCGCGTGTTTGGAATCGACGCGGTAGGTGTCGTTGAAAAAGCGTGTAAAACAGGTTTTCCAGAACCTGGCACGCGCGTTTTTTGGCATGGTGATATTCGCGAGCAGGGCACCATGAGTGAGTTTGCTTTGGTGCCGAGCCATGCGTTAACTCAGTTGTCAGAAAATGTTGATGGTAAACTTACTGCGGCGGCCATTGCACCAGCAATGTGTGCCTTAATCGGATTGTTTAAGTTACAGCTTAATAGTGGTGATACGGTGCTAATCGAGTCAGCACATCACCCGGTAGGCCAGATGGCGGTGCAGTTTGCTAAGCAGTTAGGACTTGGAGTGGTTGCTTGTTCTAAGCCCGCTCATAAAAAGCACCTTGAACGACTTGGGGCCGATGTGGTTTACGCTGAAGATACTTTCTCGACGCTAGCTAATACGTTACAGATGCACTTTGGAGCAGCAGAAGTCCAAGGTGCACTTGATTTGACGGGCAGCCATACTGAGCAGTTAATTTCTCATTTAACTTTTTGCGGTCGAGTCAGTTGCTTAGCTGGCCTCCCAGCGATAGAACAAGATGTATTAATGAAGAAAGCCCCGAATATCGGTATTGTTTCGCTATGTGGAAGTTGGTTGTCTAACAGTGTTTGTGCGCAGCAAAGAATGGCTTTTATTGGTAATGCCCTAGCTGAAAAGCTCGAGAAGAACGAAGTGTCACTTGCGCAGCTTGAATCAATTCCACCACAAAACGATGCATTAATTGAAACACTCAAGCGACTTGAAAGTAGCGACAATATCGCTTTTTTCGCCGTCGATATGTAATAGCTGTATTTGCTTCCCTCTTAAATTACCTAACATATTGCAATAATGCTGAGCTTAGTCATTTGGCTAAACTCAGCAGCTTAATAATTTGATACACTTTCTGACATTTTTTTGTACCTGAACACCGTATACTCCCTTTCACACCAAGCTATGACCGTTGTAAGCGTTTATTAACTTCTCAATAAAAGAGAGTTGTCATTACATATCGGTATGTTTACATCATATTGATTGATGTGGCTGTGGCATCAATTTGGTGCAGATTGATATATTTATTTGCACTCGTCAAATCGGATAGACTAGTGTCCAAAGTTTAATAAGGATTAAACAATGAAAAAGTTACTCGTTATTTTCAGTTTTCTTATTTTTTCGGGCTTCGCATCAGCGAATGGGTCTCCTTATACGCTAATTAACCAGGTTGGTGATAAGTTATTTGCTGACATCAAGACCGTTAACCAAGATGGCAAGGCAACTGAAACCCAAATGAAAGGTATCGTCCGTAGTCGCTTGATGCCGCACATAGATGTGAAATTTGTGTCTTTTAAACTATTGGGCAAGCACATTAAGGGGTTAAAGCGAGATGAGGCCGTTGAATTTATCAGCGCGGTTGACAACTACTTAGTAGCAACATACGCCAACGCGTTACTACAATACAAAGGCCAAGATGTATTATTTGAAGAACTCCCCGTTTCTGAAGGCTCAGAATTTGCTACCGTTAAAGTGGTCATAAAAGAACAGTCTAAGCCAGATATTGATATGCATTTTAAGTTTCGTCAAAGCAAAGACGGCAGCTGGAAAGTATATGACATGGTAGCAGAAGGCATTTCGTTACTCAGTGCAAAGCAAAAAGAAATCACCATGAGAATTTCCGAAGTAGGTTTGGCACAAGTGACAGCCGAGCTGAAGAGTAAAGCATAAAACAAATTACTTCCCCCCGACTTTGAAGTAACCAAAAGAGCACATCATATTTGAGTGCTCTTTTTTTTTGCCTTGCGATTAAGGCTACTTTCTTGATTAAAAATAGACCACTTAATTAAGCGGATTGGTATAACTCAGCAAATAGATATCAATCCACTTTATTTATTAGTGGGTTTCCTTGCCTAGCCGCATCAAGATTTTCGCACGTCACCGAGGCTATCTGTTTGAGTGCTTCTTTGGTAAAGAAGCCTTGATGGCCAGTGACCAGCACATTTGGAAAACTCACCAAGCGTGAAAAAACATCATCTTGGATAATTTCTTCGCTGTGATTTTTGAAAAATAGCTCAGACTCTTGCTCATAGACATCGAGTCCGAGATAGCCTAGTTGCTTGGATTTTAGAGCGGAGATACAGGCTTTGCTGTCCAGCAGTGCTCCTCGACTGGTGTTGATCAGCATCACACCCGGTTTCATTTTTGCAAATGCCGCATCATCGATAATGTGATAAGTGTGTTCGTTTAGCGGGCAGTGTAGGCTGATAATGTCTGATTGTGCGAGTAAAATATCCAAAGACACAAGGGTGTATGGCCCTTCGCCAATATTTGGGTCGTAAACCAGTACGTTAGCCCCAAAGCCATTTAGGATACTAACAAGGGCTTGACCTATTTTACCGCAGCCAATAATCCCGACTGTCTTATTATAGATGTTAAAGCCTAACAGGCCATTGAGGTCAAAGTTATCTTCGCGTACTCGGTTATAGGCTTTATGCGTTTTTCTACTTAACGTAAGCATTAATGCAATACAGTGCTCTGCAACCGCTTCAGGGCTATACGCTGGTACACGGACGACATCAATCTGGTGTTGCTTTGCCGCTTTTATGTCAACATTGTTGAACCCAGCACAGCGCAGTGCAATCGTTTTAATGCCATATTCACTAAGTTGTGCGATAACCTCGGCATTCACAACATCGTTTACAAACACGCAAATGGCATCATACCCTTGGCATAGCGCGACTGTATTTTCGTTAAGAGATTCACTGATAAAACTTATCTCAAGGTGCGAAAATGGAGCGGTTGCTTGTTTGAAAAACGGCACTTCATAGTTTTGCGAACTGAATAGGGCGATTCTCATGATTAATGTGGCTCTCTATCACTGATTTAAGCGTTTCTGGCTTTGTTCTCGGGGCATATCTAGATATTAGCATGCCTTCAGAGTTTATTAGAAACTTAGTAAAATTCCATTTTATTGCGCGGTTTTGTGCGATACCACGCGTATGAGACTTTAAATAGCTAAATAACGGATGGGCATCAGGTCCGTTGACTTGTGTTTTAGTGCAGATCTTAAAGCTCAAATTGAAGTGCGTGTTGTAAAACTCTTTTAGCATTTCATCTTCAAGGGGCTCATTACGGCCAAACTGGTTGCATGGAAAAGCCAACACCTCAAACCCAAAAGGCTTGTATTTATTGTGTAGTTTTTCTAGTGCAGATAACTGAGGCGCAAAGCTACATTTACTGGCAATGTTTACGATCAATAAAGGTCTACCAGCAAAAGATTGCAGCGGTAAGACTTGTCCATCAATAAGTTGTGCACTAAAACGATAAATATTCTCCATCCTTTCAGGCTCCGTGTGTTTTCTTCATGTTATTCGGTATCAAAGCGATTTTTTCATTTGCTATGACAGAGGTGCTCGGGTATAAAAACTCCATTCTTATTAAGATAGCAATGAAATAGGACAGAAATATGTCAGTGAAAGTCGCATTTATAGGATTAGGTGTCATGGGTTATCCGATGGCAGGGCATTTGCAAAAAGCAGGTTACCAAGTCAGGGTATATAATCGTACGACAAGCAAGGCTGAAAAGTGGGCTTCAGAATATCAAGGTGATTTTGCTACTACGCCAAAAGCTGCTGTGGCTGACTGCGATTTTGTATTTATGTGTGTCGGCAATGATGATGATTTACGCTCGGTAGTGTATGGCGATGATGGTGTGCTGGCAGGAATAAAATCAGATGCTGTGCTGGTGGACCATACAACCACCTCAGCAAAAGTCGCTCGAGAAGTAGCAGAAAAAGCCCAAGAGCTAGGAGTTGAGTTTCTTGATGCTCCGGTTTCTGGTGGTCAGGCGGGCGCTGAAAATGGCGTGTTGACTATCATGGTTGGTGGTCAAGCTCGCACTTTTGCGAAAGCACAACCTGTTATGGCAGCTTTTGCTAGGTTTAGTCAGTTAATTGGTGAAGTTGGGGCTGGGCAGCTGTGTAAAATGGTTAATCAGATCTGTATTGCCGGTGTTGTGCAGGGACTGGCTGAAGGTCTGCATTTTGCAAAGCAAGCAGGGTTAGATGGTGAAAAAGTAATAGAAACAATCGCTAAAGGTGCGGCCGGCTCGTGGCAAATGGAAAATCGCTATAAGACTATGCTAGCAGGTGAATATGAGTTTGGATTTGCGGTCGATTGGATGAGAAAAGATTTAGGTATAGCGCTGGATGAGGCAAGAAGTAACGGTGCAAATTTAGCGCTGACGGCGTTAGTTGACCAATATTACGCAGACGTTCAAGCATTAGGCGGAAATCGTTTCGACACATCAAGCCTACTTGCTAGACTCGATGCGATCCACGACAAAAATAACTAATAGACTACAGCGGTGCTACATTGGCGATAAACTGTTGATGTAGTGCTTCTAGGTTATTGAGGATTGCTGTTTTTCCGGCGATATTCGTACGTGCTAGCAAAGCTTCAAGTGTTGTTGGTGATTGTAAAGCGGCCAACTGCTTTGCTGTACGCCAATGACTGATGTGCCACGGCTCAGCTGCAACACCGCCACGAAAACGGTCGTAAGGTCGATAAAAGCCATAGTGTTCAAGAGAGTTGTCAAGCCAACAAGAAAACTCGTATTGGTGGCCGCCCTCTAGATATTCCCACGGTTCAAGTTGCAGTGACTGATTCGCAGGGAGTCTATCCTTAGCATACACATCGAGATCGCTGCCAAAATGATGTCTACTGGCACCAGGAAGTGCAGAGAACAACATAATGGCTTTGACCTTGTCTATTTCAGATAGAGTGCTTAAATCAACTTCTTGATTATTAAGGTCCAATACTGGGCGTCGTCCTGCAAATTTATGCTCCCAAATCGACTTTTGTTTATCAAAGCTACGAAACGCTGAGGCAATGTAAAACTCAAAACCTGCCTGTTTTGCCGCCCTAACGAGTGCAGCGAGATCATCAACTATTTCTCGATGCACATCACGACCGTTATAGTATGTGAGGTGTGATTCATTGACCCCACATGCTATACACTGAGCGGTTGTTAGAGATTGGCTAGGCAAGCAACTTCTCCAAGATTTTTTCATATATCAAGGCAAGTTGGTCAAGATCTGTGCAGCTTACGCACTCGTTGACTTGGTGGATGGTCGCATTAATAGGTCCAAGCTCGATAACTTTACAGCCTGTTTGGGCGATAAATCGGCCATCCGATGTACCACCAGAAGTCTCAGGTGTGGTTTGTTTTCCAGTAACCTCTTTGATGGCTGCAATAGTCACGTCCAACAATGGCCCAGGCTCAGTTAAAAAGGGTAAGCCGTTTAATGTCCAATCAAGTTCATAATCCAGTTGGTGTTGATCTAAAATGGTGATCACCCGTTGCTTAAGCTGTTCAGCCGTTACTTCGGTGCTAAAGCGAAAGTTAAACTGCACTTGTAGAGAACCTGGGATGACATTACCAGCGCCGGTCCCTCCATTGATGTTGGATACTTGGAAGCTTGTAGCTGGAAAAAATGCATTGCCTTGATCCCATTCGGTCTGGCTAAGTTCCGCAATCGCCGCGGCGGATAAGTGAATAGGGTTTTTTGCAAGGTGAGGGTAGGCTACATGACCTTGTTTACCTATTACTTTTAGATGTCCAGTGAGCGACCCGCGACGACCATTTTTGACTACGTCACCGAGTTCATGACGAGATGATGGTTCACCGACTAAACACATATCAATTTTTTCGTTCCGCGCCTCAAGTAAGTCTACAACTCGGGTTGTACCATTAACAAAAGGGCCTTCTTCATCTGAGGTGATCAAAAAAGACAGTGACCCCGTGTGGTTTGGATGTTTATTGATAAATCGCTCGGTTGCGACCACCATAGCGGCAAGGGAGCCTTTCATATCAGCAGCTCCTCGGCCATGGAGCATGTCATCTTCAATAATTGCTGCAAATGGCGGGTGCTGCCACTGGCTTTCGTCGCCGACGGGTACAACGTCAGTGTGACCCGCAAAGCAAAAGTGCGGCCCACTGTCTCCCTTGCGTGCCCACGTGTTGAGCGTATCAACAAAGAAATGCTCTTCAACAGCAAACCCTAATTTCGCTAGCCGTTCATTGATTAATTGTTGACAACCTGCATCATCAGGAGTGACAGAAGCCCTCTGGATCAGGGCTTGGGCGAGTTTTACTACCTCGCTCATTAGGCAAAAATCTCATCATATTGGGCTGCTTTAAAGCCTAAGTGGTACTGGCCTTGATAATGCAGGATGGGGCGCTTGATCATGGCTGGCGCATCCAATAAGTGCTGTTTTGCACTTGCTTCATTTAAATTTTGCTTTTGTTCATCGCTTAGCGCACGATAAGTTGTACCACGTTTATTGAGCACATTTTCCCACCCTAACTGTTGAAAAAAAGTAGTCAATAAGGTTTCATCTATTCCATCTTTTCGATAGTCGTGGAAAGTAAACTCGATATCATGTTCTTGAAGATATTTTTTCGCCTTTTTAATGGTATCGCAGTTGCTGATCCCATACATCATGACTGTCATAAAGCACACGCCCTCGCAATGGTTATTATCGGCTCTTTGGCCGCAGTAACTTGTTTTAAAGGATAATAACATGCACCAAGCTTTTGTGCATTGAGTAGCACAATCGCAGCCATGGTTTTTGCTTCGCTAAGGGGAATATCGAAAAAGCACAGCGGCTCTCCCAGTTTTACCACAGTCTTACCAAAGCTATTGGCTTTAAGGTATTCAGGTTTAGCAAATTCACTGCTGATATCTAAACTCAGCAGCATCTTGAGGCCATTATTGGCTCGCATAAGATACTCACAGCTATTTCTTCTTATTTGGATTAGCTGACCATTGCAGGGGGATAGAAGTAACGGGACACGCATTTGTACACATACACCCATACCTAGCATCCCAGACGCTATAGCCGCATTTGGGTGTGCGCTCAGTGGCAGTACCTTACCTGAAAATGGACTTGGGATATGCGCAATTGGGTTAGCAATTTGGGATATTGGCCGGTATTGAATCGGTGGAGATAGTTCAATCAAAGTAATAAATATCCATCTTTTTTCAATGCTTGCATGGCCTGTTGAATTTGGCTTTCTTTAACCAAAATATAGTCGGTATCGTAGGTCGAGAGGGTAAAAATCGATACATTCGACTTTGCCAGTACACCGGATATGTTAGCCATAATGCCAGTTAATGAGAAACCCAGTGGGCCTACAACTTCTAATGCTCGCCAATGTGTTTCAGCAGCTAGACTATCCACCTTAATATCTGACGCACAGACAATAGAAAGCTCATCTGAGGTTTTGGCAATAAAGAAAATTTCACTGCTTAACACCGCTTGTGGCACTGCCTCATCGCAGTCCAAGCTGTGTATCGTAAATTCTTGTTTGAGCAGTTGCAGCGTTTGCTTTGACATTACCAACCCTTTATTTGGAAAATACCAAGTGGTTTTATTCATAGTATAGCGAAGTCAATTTAAAGACCAGAGGGTTGATGCTAAATCTAAGCAAAAGAAAGGACTAGTTGGTTAAGTGGCAACAAAGGGTCCATTTGCTGGACCCTCTGTGAAGCGCTTACCCTTCGATTTGTGTGGCTTGAATGGCGGTGAGGGCAATGGTGTAGACGATATCGTCAACCAAAGCTCCACGACTCAAGTCGTTGACAGGTTTACGCATCCCTTGCAGCATAGGACCAATACTAACCAGATCTGCACTTCTTTGTACTGCTTTGTAAGTGGTGTTACCGGTATTCAAATCTGGAAAAACAAACACGGTTGCTTTACCGGCTACTTTGCTATTTGGAGCCTTTTTACGGGCGACGTTTTCCATAATAGCAGCGTCGTATTGAAGTGGGCCATCAATATCCAGATCAGGGCGTTTTTTCTGTGCAAGTTCGGTTGCTTCACGTACCTTTTCGACATCGGCCCCTTGACCTGAAGTACCTGTACTATAGCTGATCATGGCAACACGAGGTTCAATACCGAAGGCCGCAGCAGAATCGGCTGATTGAATCGCTATATCAGCTAACTGTTCAGCGCTTGGATCTGGGTTAATGGCACAGTCGCCATATACCAACACTTGATCAGGCAACAACATAAAAAACACTGAGCTTACTAGTGAAGCCCCTGGCGCTGTTTTGATCAGCTGCAATGATGGGCGGATGGTGTTTGCTGTGGTGTTAACTGCACCAGAGACCAAACCATCGACTTCCCCCTCTGCTAACATCATGGTGCCGAGGACAACATTGTCTTGTAGCTGCTCTTCAGCAACAACTTCGGTTAGTCCTTTGTTTTTACGCAGTTCAACCATAGGAGCGATATACTTTTGTACTTCTTCCTGAGGTGACAAGATGGTGACATTCTCATTTAACTCAACGCCTTGTTGCTGTGCAATACGTTCAATTTCTTCTCTGTCACCAAGCAATACGGTTTTAGCGATGTTACGCTTGCCACAAATTGCTGCAGCCTTGATAGTCCGAGGCTCATTACCTTCTGGCAATACGATGGTTTTACTTGCTCGTCTTGCTAAGTCAGTTAATAAGTAGCGGAAAGCTGGAGGAGAAAGTTTACGTGTTTTTGCAACTCCTTTAGCTAGGCTTTCTAGCCACTCGCTTTCTATATGGCGGGCATTGTGCTGCTTGACGCGCTCTATACGCTGTTCATCATCGCTCGGAACTTCCATATTGAAATTATGTAGTAGCAATGATGTACGCCAAGTATCAGCTTCGGTTGCAAGTATTGGTAAACCCGTATCCATAGCCTGTTCACACAAAGTCATGATTTTATCTTCAGGTTTAAAACCACCAGTGAGCAAGATTGCGCCAATCTTTGTGCCGTTCATCGCCGATAAGCAGGCGGCAACCAAAATATCAGAGCGGTCACCTGGGGTCACAAGCAGTGCTCCAGGCGTGAAATGGTTGAGGATATTCGATACGGTTCTGGCACAAAACGTAACGCGACGTAGGCGACGGTGCTCCATATCTCCAGCGTTAATCACTTCAGCTTTCATGTAGTTGCTCAAATCAATAACACGTGGAGCAACAAGGTCAAAATCCCAAGGGATAGCGCCTAGCAGCTGAAATGGATGCTTTCTGAAGATCGGCAGCGAAGCCAAGCGGTTCATTTCATTTTCTAGTTCATCAGGCTTATATTGATCAACAAGATCGGCACGAGCCCGGCCATCTTCATCCAATGGTGCATTGACCTTGTTGAAAATACAGCCTAATACTCGAGGGTGATTAACACCCCCATAATTACCAGCTGCGATTTCCAAGCGATCTTCAAGCTCGTCAATGGAGTCATTTCCCGGTGTTAGTACGAAAACAATGTCTGCACCTAGAGTTTGAGCGATTTCACGGTTAACGCGACCAGCATAAGGTTGGCGACGTGTCGGCACCATGCCTTCGATGATAGCAACTTCATCATCTTGTACACTTCCTTCAAAGCGTTCGACGATCTCTTCTAGCAAGTCGTCGCCCTTACCGTCACCAATCATTTGCTCGGCATAGCTCAACTCAAATGGCGTAGGCGGAGTAATCGTTGAACCCTGCTGCACGATCACTGTGGACTTTTCGGGGCCTGTGTCTTCTTTTCTGGGCTGGGCAATGGGTTTGAAAAAGTTAACTTTGACGGCTTTTTGTTCCAGTGCTCTCACAATACCTACCGATACCGATGTTAAACCAACGCCAGTAGAAATAGGAATGAGCATAATACGACGACCCATTATTATACTCCTTTTGCCAGCGTTGCAGCATCGTTAGCAATAACCCACTCTTCATTCGTTGGGATCACCATCGCAACCGGAGTGTGTGAGGCATCAGTGATAATACCTTGATCACCAAAACGGGCGTTAAGATTGCTCTCAGTGTTAATCTTCATACCGAGGAAGCTCAGTTGATTAACGACTTTCTCTCGGATCACATCAGAGTTTTCTCCGATACCACCTGTGAACACAAGTGCGTCTAAACCGCCCAGCGGGACTAAGAAACTGGCAATCTGTTTGGCTAATCGATAGCAGAAAATATCTAATGCTAAGGAGGCCTGAGGATGGTTTTCTTGCGCTGCTTCTTCGATGGTACGGCAGTCGTTAGAAAGCTCGCTGATGCCAAGTAAGCCACTTTGCTTATTCAACAAAGTATCTATTTGCTGCGTTGAATAATTCAGCTGATTGGCAAGAAATGAGAATAAGCCAGGATCGATATCGCCGCTGCGAGTGCCCATGACTAAGCCTTCTAACGGAGTTAATCCCATACTGGTATCAACGGACTTACCGTCTTTAATTGCCGTTACTGAGCAACCATTACCCAAGTGTGCGGTAATAATTCGAGATGACGTATCTTTTAACCCTAAAACCTCGATAGCTTGTGCCGATACATAAGCATGACTTGTACCGTGGAAGCCATAGCGTCTAACGCCATGTTCACGATAAAGAGAATAAGGCAAGGCGTAAAGGTAGGCGGTTTGATCCATACTTTGGTGGAAAGCCGTATCAAATACTGCAATTTGAGGTAAATGAGCAAACGCTGCTTGTGCTGCGCGGATACCCAACAAATTGGCTGGGTTATGCAAAGGTGCAAGGCTTGCGGTTTCTTCAATTGCTTTAATAACGGAGTCATCAATAATGACTGACTGTGTAAAGCGCTCTCCGCCATGCACTACGCGGTGGCCGACAGCGACAAGATCAGCATCTAAAGAAAGATCTTTGATGAGTTTTACAAGTGTAGTGATTGCAACTTGGTGTGCATCACCACTATTAAGGGGCACGATTTCCTTGTTGCCTTGGAACTTATATTTTATTTGTGGGGCTTGATCAGCGAGGCGTTCAGCCAGACCAGATAATATCTCGTCGCCAGTTGCGTTATCGATGATCGCAAACTTAAGACTAGAGCTTCCACAATTAAGAACCAAAACATGCTGAGATGACATAATGACTTTCCGTTTTGACAATAACAGTTATTGCGTATTAAGCTTAAAGCTATAGCGCATATAAGCTACGCATTTAGACTAAGGTATAGTTGACAGTAAAGACGACAATTTTACCTCATTTTTTATATAAAAGTTAGCACCTAGGAGTTATGATGCAAAAAAGTCTTATTTCGCAAGTGCAACTTGGACGTCAATACTCGAAAGAGTGGCCTATGCGCAAGGAGCTTGCACCACTATTTCCCGAATTTCGGGTAATAAAGGCGACAGAGCTTGCTTTAAATACCATGCCAATGTTGGCGGTGTTTACCTTGTTTCTTCAAACCAGTCAGCTTGGGTTTCAATATTTGCCACAGGCAATTGCTATTGCGCTGTTCTTTTTATCGCTACCGGTGCAGGGGCTTTTATGGTTAGGTAAAAGAGCTGAAACGCCGTTAAATCCGGCGCTCTATTCATGGTATACCGAATTACATCAAAAGATGGTAGCTAATGGCTATGATTCACCATTGTCGTCAAGAAAACCGAGATATAGAGATTTGGCACGGCTACTGAAAGACATGTTCGAAAAAATGGACAAGGCATTTACCAAAGAAAACCTTTGAGGCGAGGTAAATGCCTACCTAAAAAATAGGGCCGGTAGGCGGTGCTAGTTTATCATTAACTGCGCTTGTATTCGTTGATCAAAAACGCAAGGGTGATTTCAATCCGGTCCGTCTTTTGTAATCTATCCATATGTTCTTGCTTAAACTTCCAAGCGAACGGTGTCATCATGATTAAATGCTGAACGCAATCAAAATCCATTATGTGGGTCTGTTGCAGTTTAGTACGTTCTACCAATTCAAAGCCTGTCGGTGTGTCAGGTGCCTTGTGTAGCTTCACACTATCGTAAATAAGTGACTTAAGCTCGAACAGGTGATGTTCACCCGGGGAAACAACAAACAAGCTCCCGTTATTCTGACACAGCCGCGCTAATTCTTCGGCAAAAACCGGTGCAAAAATACTGACAATCACATCTGCAAATTGACTTTCAAACGGTGCCTCTTTAATAGAAGCCACGCTAAACGCCACTTCAGGGTAGCGCTTAGCGGCGTAGCGTATCGCGGGTTTGGCAATATCAACACCATATACTTTTGCACTTTGGCAGCGTTTGGCGATTTCGCGGGTGTAAAAACCTTCTCCACATCCCAAGTCTAATAGCGTAGAAGGGGACTTTTCAGACACCAATTGCGCCAGTTTATCTCGGAGGAAGTGATAATGGTCAGTTTCAAAAAATGCACGACGTGCAGCAACCATTTCTTGGTTATCACCAGGTTGTTTGGACTTTTTATTCTGGACCGGCAATAGGTTGACATAACCCTCTTTGGCAATGTCAAACTGGTGATTATTATTACAGCTATAGCTAGTACCGCCTTGATATAGAGGCTGTTTACAAAGAGGACAGCGGTAGTGGGAGATCATTTGTCTAAGTATTCCCTATCAAAAAAAGTTTTAACCCAGTGTGGGCGATATGTGATCAACAACGTGATGGCCATGCCATTTAACATGGCTTCAGGAAACCACATGATTACTGCAAAATGCAAATAGTTATCAGCTAGTTGATACCAAGTATAGGCATCTATTGCATAGTAATAGAGCGCGCTTAATAGTATTTTTATGCAACCAACCGTGCCGGCAAAGATAAATGCGCAAACAAAAATATAAACGAAAAAATGCCGCGGTAAATGATGGTAACACAGCGCAAAGAGCACATAGCTCAAATAAACGGGGATCAGTGCCGTAAACAACCAGAAATTGCCAAATGCTACTAGCGTTAAGTCATTAAAGTAGGTATGTATAATACAGGCTAGGGTCGCACTCAGTGCACCAAGGCGCCACCCGAGAATAAGGGTTACGGCGGTTACCCCTAAAATATGGATATTAAGTTCAGGCAAAATACCCGCTTTAATTTGCCACAACAGCGTAAGTACCACAGCACTGCTTAATACACCGGTTTGCCGGGCAGCTACTTGTAGCAATTGTTGGTATTCGTTGCGATTAAAACTGAGTAAAAATAACCCAAGGGCTGCGATAAATGTCACGTTTCTATCCAGATTTTAATAGTTAACCTGAGGCTTGCATAAGGAATGAGCTAACTTATTGCTTTTAAATACATTTAGCTACTTCCTTGTCTAGCCAAAAAGTTATAGAGATAACACCGCGTCCTGCTCTTTAAGGTGCCTACATTCTGTAACTGGCTGCTAGAAAGGCATTAATTATCCGAAGCTCAGGTTAGTTATGTTGGCAAGGGCCGAACGATGAACTAATTCGCTCGGCAGAGACTTGCCGATTATTATATGTCGAAAGTCGCCCAAATTGGCGCATGATCTGACGGCTTTTCAATGCCTCTTAGCTCATAATCTATGTCACTTTCAACACACTTGGTCATCAATGGATCGGTTGCCAGCACAACGTCAATGCGCAGGCCTCGGTTGTCGTCAAAGCCTTTTGAGCGATAGTCAAACCACGAGTATTTTTCTGTTGCATCTGGTGTTAAAGTTCTAAAGGTATCTTTAAAACCCCAGTCCATGAGCGTTTTCAACCATTCACGCTCCTCAGGTTGGAAAGAGCATTTACCGGTTTTAAGCCAACGTTTTCGATTTTGTTCACCAATACCGATATCAGCGTCTTGTGGCGAAATATTGATGTCACCCATCACGATTAAGTTTGATTGAGGGTCGGCAAATTCATTTAAATGTGTCATGAGATCAGCATAAAATTGCCTTTTATATGGGAATTTTGTTTCGTGATTGATGTTATCTCCTTGCGGAAAATAGCCATTCATCACAGTGACATCGGCACCTGAGTCACTTTCAAATGTGCCACTGATCATTCTACGTTGTGATTCATCGGTGTCCGTTGCAAACCCTTTTTGAATCGTTTTTGCTGGTTTCTTCGAGAGCAGGGCAACGCCATAATGGGCTTTTTGCCCATGAAAATAAACGTGATAGCCAAGTGCTTCCACATCATCGATGGGAAAGGCCTCATCATGAACTTTGATTTCCTGAAGTCCAATAACGTCAGGCTGATGCTTTTCAATTAGTGCTTGTAATTGATGTAGCCTAGCTCTTAGGCCATTAATGTTAAAAGAAACAATTTTCATAGCGCTCTCTATAGATTCTTGCTGTTATTTGTCAAAGTTTATCATTTAAAAACGAGAGGGTCAGCGATTGGGTATAATTAACCTGAACTCGGGATAAGAAGTGATTTCTCAATATACGGCAAATTTTCTGTAGCTGGCTAGGTCTTTGCGCCGTTATGGTGGTATGTCCACATGTTAAATTTTACACAAGTTTAGCGTCAGCATAACGAAGACTTTAGCTTAGTGTAAATAGATCATTAAATAACCAAATTTGCATGATTTATCTGTTTACTTATTCTTCGATGTAATTATAATCCGCCCCGAATCGTTCAATTGGGGTATATTATGCTTAAATCTCTCTCTTTCTTGGGTCTTGTTTCTTTCGCTTCTACAACTGCTTTTGCTTCGCAGGTTGAGTTTACTCAAGCCGATGCTTCACCAGCGACTAAAGTTTGTACCATTGCCGCAGAGCAAGGGTTTAGTGCAGCGCGTAAAGAAGCAGCATCATTAGGCCTTTACATTTCTCGTTTCTCACCAAGCATTCAGTGTAACGGTGAAGACATTCGTGAGTTTGCAAAAGCTTCACAACGTATCCAGAAACAAGAAAAGAAAGTAGAGTTAGTGGCTGAAAAATCTGACACTGCGACTGAGCTATGTCTTGATGCAGTGCGCCATGGCGTAAATAACTTGCGTTTAAATAGTCAACAGGTAAGAAACCTACGTTGTAATGACATGCCGGTTAAACAATTCGTGAAAGAATTCAGAAACGCAGCGATCTAATTGCTACGTAAGCAAAGCAGTATTGATGTTTGAAAAGGTGCATAATGCACCTTTTTTCTTGTCGCCGGCTAATTCACATCACGGTATTTTTTATAACAAATTACGGTCATTAATCCTGCAACTGGCACTGTGATAATACTGAACCAGCCTCCGCTATAAAGTACAGCTAGCCACATTCCAATATCTTTATTAGCAACAATACAATCAGAAGTACCAGTCTCCGATACCCGACAGTTGAGAATAGCAACGGCCAGCTCTGCGCTCAAAAGACCAATGAGTGGTAATATAGCGATAATACCGCAGGCAATAGTAATATGTTTTAAGCTTTTTCGAGACATAAAAAATTTCCTTATTAATCACGATACCTCTTGTTAATACATTTACCAATAAAACACACACAACAGTTACTGTTCAAGTAAATAAACGCAAGTGTTGGCGGGCCTTTAGGGCAGCAACTCTTGGCTTTGTCAGCTTGTTGTCAAAGCTGGTAGGTTAACTTTGTAATGCTTGGATAATTTTTTGCTATAATCGCCATAATTTTTATTTAGTAATGATAATTGATGAAATTTAGCGAGTTACAACTCCATCCTGATTTATTAAGCGCCGTGTCAGAGCTGGGTTATGAAGCTGCGACGCCAATTCAAGAAAAAAGTATTCCACTAGTGCTACAGGGGAACGACTTAATTGCCAGCGCTCAAACCGGAACGGGTAAAACGGCGGCCTTTATGTTACCAATTTTGCACAAGCTATTGGCCAGTAAAAGCAACGACAATGAGAATCGCACCGTCAAGGCGCTGGTATTAACACCCACGCGTGAATTAGCGCAACAGGTGGCAGCGCATACTGAGCAGTTGGTAGGACAAACACAATTGAAGGTGGCATGTTTATACGGCGGGGCAAATATTGGTCCCCAAGAAAAACGTTTAAAAGCTGGGGTTGATATTGTCGTTGCGACACCAGGGCGTTTGCTTGATCACATTATCAAAAATACGTTATCACTTGACAGCATTTGCCACCTTGTTTTTGACGAAGCTGACCGAATGCTTGATATGGGTTTTATGGGTGAAATTAAACGGATCATGCGCCATATGCCACGCGAGCGTCAAACATTGTTATTCTCAGCAACAGTTGATGATACGGTTTTATCACAAGTAAAGCCGTGGTTACGTGATCCTAAACGGGTCGGTGTTGAAGCTGAAAATCGTGCTGCGAATACGGTAACACAAATATTTTACTCTGTGGATGAAGAGCGTAAGCAGGAGCTGATTGCACATCTAATTGGTAAAAATAATTGGCATCAGGTACTCATTTTTACCCGCACAAAAAACAGTGCCGACAATTATGCAAAAGAGCTCAATAAAGATGGGCTAAAAACAGCCGCAATCCACGGTGACAAATCTCAAGGCGCAAGGGACAAAGCTCTGGCTCAGTTTAAGTCAGGTGATATTCGTGTTTTAGTCGCCACTGATGTGGCTGCACGTGGTATTGATATTGACTCGTTAAATTATGTGTTCAATGCTGAGTTACCTTACGTAGCTGAGGATTATGTACATCGTATTGGCCGCAGTGGTCGAGCTGGACAAAGTGGTCAAGCCATTTCTTTGGTTAGTATTGATGAGCAATGGTTATTAGAAGAAATCGAGATCTTTCTTGATGAGCGTTTTGCCCCACAGTGGCTGCCGGGTTATGAGCCTGATTTAACACGAGAAGCCAAAGATAATCGCCGCAATACGGGAAAGTCTAAAAAACAAAGGGATAAAAAGCGGATTTTAGGTACTCGAACTAAGCGTAAAAGAAAATGATAAAAGTGTAAGCTCAATCTCAGTATTGAGCTTACGAAGTCCGCCTTAAGCGCTGAGCTGTAGCGCCTTTTTGTTGTTTATTTTGACGCTAATCTTTTAACCTATAAAGCTGCTCTTGATAGGCTAAGTTACTAAATAAAACATGCGACAGCGCTTTGTCTCTGAGTTGGGCTGAATCTTTAGCTGCTTTTAATGGAGACTGGAGTTTACTTTCAACATTATATTCCCAATAACTCACTTTGTGCCCAGGCATTAATATTGCCGCTTGCTGATTTTCAATATAGGCAAAGTTGTCATAGTACTGCATCATGGCTCGCTCGACAGGGTAGTGTTTGGTGAGGTCAAAGCCAAGCATAGGGGTTGGTTGTTCAATGCCTATCAGTGACAGCAATGTGACGGGAAGGTCGATTTGACTCACCAGCCTTTGGTCTTGTTTGTGATTGAAGCTTGAATTCAAAATAACAGCTGGGATGTGGAAGGATTTAATAGGAACTGGCTCTGAGCCGTAAACCCTAACATCATGATCTGCAACGACTAAAAATATTGTATTTTGCCAGTAACGACTTTGTTTGGCCTTATTAATAAACTCTCCGAGCGCATAGTCGGCGTACTTGATTGCAAGATCTCGTTCGGGTCTATCACTTTGGTGATTTTTTGATAACGCTACTTTTCCGTCAGGAATTTCAAACGGGTCGTGATTGCTAGATGTAAAGATCAAACTAAAAAATGGTTTTTCTTCTTTGCTAAGCTTAGTTAATTCTTTATCCGCTTGATTAAACAGATCTTCATCACTTACTCCCCAAGACGCAACAAACGCTGGGTTTTCGATATCGTCAAAATCTACTATGTCTTGAAAGCCGTTTCCCAAGAAAAAGCTTTTCATATTGTCAAAGTGACTTTCACCCCCGTATATAAACTGGGTTGTATAATTTTCTCTGCTCAATACATCCGCTAAGGTATAAAATTGCTGTTGTGACTTGGAAAGTTTAACGACTGAGCGTGACGGAGAGGGTAAGAACCCGCTAACAACGGCCTCTATCCCCCGTACTGATCGGGTGCCTGTCGCATACAAGTTTTTCAGTCCCCAGCCTTCTTGATATAGCTTATCGAGCTCAGGTGTTAAGTTTTTACCGCCTAAAGCGCCAACAAATCGAGCTCCTAAACTTTCTTCCAAAATGATCACTAAGTTCTTTTTTTGTCCTTGATGGTAAGCCTGATTGGTCGCAAGCGTGGGTATTTGCTCAGAAATAAATTCGTGCTTAAAACTTGCCTCTCTCACCGTATCAATCACCTTTTGATTAGATAAGGTGCCATACAAAGCACTGGCACTTTTTTCACTCCCCATATTTTTTGCTGCGAAAGCAACACTGTAAGCAGAGTTTAAGAGCAGCGAATTAATCAGTGCATCTTGTGAGAAGTAGACGGTAGCCGGGTTAAGTGGCCTATGACCCAAAGTGCCTCGTGCAAGCAGCGCTAAGCAGATAAGGCTGCAAACAGTCGAGATAGTCATGCTGCGTTTTGAAGGTATCTCATTGCCAATACGAGGAAAATACTTCAGGGTGGTTATTACAGCCAAAAGACATAACAGTAAGGTGAATATCACAACCCCCAAGTGACCGCTTAGCAACATAGAAAAGACCGCTTTGGGATAGATTAAGTACTCTATAAATAGTCGGTTGGGTCTGACATCGTATTGCTGGATAAATGCTGGTGTGGCGGCTTCAAGTAACAGCACAGAGGTAAGGCAAATAGTAATGTATGCCACAATCAAAAATGAAAACAAGCGCTTTGCTGGTGGTGGCATAACAAAGTGTATACTCATCGCGAGCAAAAGAGGTATGGCCAAATAGGCAATAGAACTTAAATCAACTCTTAACCCCGATACAATAACCGCGAGCAGGTTCATGTCGGTCATTCTATGGCACATCCAAACAGACAAACCTATGCGGCTCATGGTTAGTATTATTAATAAGGTGAGAAAAAACGCAATGAAGGGTTTTGCATAAGGCGTTAAATAAGTTTTATGGTTCATAGTTTGCTGAGGCTAGTCTCTAAATGGTCACAGGCTACGCAACAAACCTTAAGAAAAACTTAGGAGAAGAAAATGGGGGGGATCATGGCTGCGCACAGCCACAATACTTAGATTTATAGCTCGCCTGTAAACAAACGACTATGCGTTTTCCGGGCGTACTCGTCAGACATGCCACCGAGATAGTCCGCCAATACTCGCATCTGTTCGGTCTCATCTTGAGCCTGTTGATAGAGCGCTTGTGTGGTATAGGGTAAAAGGCGCATCGGATCACTGGCTAAAACCTCAAACAAGTCAATGAGCAAGTTCTGACCGCTAAATTCTATTTGCTGCATTTTTGGTTCTCGGATCAAGCGACGATAAACAAAAATTTTAAGTACCTGTAAAATATCCTGAAATTCTGGACTCATCGCAACAGTAAAGTGGAGTAGCGGAGATTCAAACTCCGGATGTTGAGTGGTCAATTTACAGTTAACAATAAAAAGATTAACTAATTCGCCGATGGTATCTTTGCGATTTGATTCTTCTTGAGAAAATAAACTGTCTGTTATTCGAGATAGGTTTTGTTTTAACCACGGAGAATCTAATTTCTGTAACTCAGGCAGTGCGAAGTTGTACCACTCAGACTCGTTAAGGGTCTCGGTTGCAATCGCATCTTCTAAATCATGAACTGCATAGGCGATATCATCGGCATATTCCATAATGGCACAATCTAACGATTTAAACTTTGTCTTGTGACGGAAAGTGTCTTTTACCTCGGTTTCTTGCAGCTTTATTTGGTCGTTTTGAGAAAATGGCGAGAGGATCCAATCAAATACCGATTGGTCGCACTGATAAATGCCTTTTGCTGGTAGCCAATCACTCGACAATATGTATTTTCGACTTTTTGTTTGCGTTGGCTGGTGATACCACAGCGAGTCTATTAATGCAGGATATTTAATAAAACCCAGTAAGGTGCGGCGTGTTAAGTTCATGCCATAACCTTTAGTGTATGGTTCCAATTTGGTGACGATGCGCAAGGTTTGTGCGTTTCCTTCAAACCCGCCGTGATCACGCATAAGGTAATTGAGCGCTATTTCTCCACCGTGGCCAAAAGGCGGGTGTCCAATATCGTGCGCTAAACATAAAGTTTCAATAAGACTGGTTGACGGAAAATGCTCAAATTCAGGGTGTTGTTTTCTTAAATGGCGTAATAGACCGCTGCCTATTTGAGACACTTCTAACGAATGAGTCAGGCGGGTGCGATAAAAGTCGTTAACGCCGATTGCCATGATCTGTGTTTTTGCTTGCAAGCGTCTAAAAGCTGCCGCATGAATAATTCTTGAACGGTCCACTTGCCAAGGCGAGCGGTTGTCGTTAGGTCTATTTTTTTGCTGTGCTAGCAGGCGCTGTTGCCAAGCATTAGCCGTCATACTAAGTGTTCCTTTTTCTTAAATTCAAGATCTCGTCTAAACTATGTACGATAACTGAACGAAAATTCGCGTTTAATGGCGGCTTTTGCTATTATCTGCCGCTATTTTTTGAATACTGTAAATTATGGCGCATTCAGCGAATCAACACGTATATGGTAACAGGATAACCTGATTGCTGTGTTGAGCTAAAGAAAAGTTCTTCGAGACTGACGGAAAAGACTCTGCTTTTAGAACAACGCCGATACGAGGATAAGTATGCAAGCTAAATTGATTAAAATAATTGTTGCTCTAGTGACGATTTGGGCACTGATCTATCCCTTTATACAGGATGAGACGACGCCAATCTCTGTGGTAGATAAAGAGGAAGAGGAAACTCAGGTAGCACCGAGAGTGCCTGAAAAGCCACTTCATAACGTTAAACTGCCAGATTTTTCATCGTTCAGTGATGTAAAAGAAAAAAAGAAGGCTTTTTTTGATTTTATTAAGCCGCATGTCGAGGCTGAAAATAAGCTGATCTTAGAGCAGCGCGCAACACTTGATATTGCTCTAATGATGTTGCAGTTTGATGAGACGCTGACGCGTAAACAAACTGAGAAAATAGGGGTTATTTTTGCTAAGTACGGTCTAAAGGAGCAGGCAATTGATGAAGCCTCGCTAAAACAGGCATTACGACGAGTTGATATTATTCCAAAAGAGTTGGCGCTAATGCAGGCAGCAAACGAGTCTGCATGGGGTACGTCAAGGTTTGCGAGAATAGGGCTTAACTTTTTTGGTCAGTGGTGTTATACCAAAGGCTGCGGTATGGTTCCGAGACGTCGAGCAGATGCGGCCGATCACGAAGTAAGAGCGTTCCAGTCTGTGCGAGCTGCGGTGAAATCCTATTTTAGGAATATCAATACCCATGATGCGTATCGGGAATTAAGAAGTGTGCGCGCCAATCTTAGAGCGCAAAAAGCACCTATTGAGGCAACGGCTTTGACTGCTGGACTACTGAATTATTCAGAACGTGGTGAGGACTACATCACCGAGCTTAACGATATGATCAGACACAACAGAGCGTATTTTGATGAAGAATAAAATAATACTCACCTTTTTAGTCGCTTTATGGAGCACTTTTGCCTCAGCAAACACTGTGACCTTTGCTTATGACAGCTTTTATGATCGATTAAAAGTAGTAAATAAAGGAGAGTTTGAATTTGCTCGTGTTGGTTTTTATTTAGTCGATACGCTGAGTATGCAGCCGTGTAAGGTGAGCTCAGGGAATATTGTTACTGAAGAAGCCAGCTTTGCGTTGTCCTACACAGAGGAAGGTCAGCTGTTACTACCGTTTGACAAAACATTAGATAAGGACAAAGCAAAAGTGGTGATCGACACACTCGGCCAAAACACCAATTGCCAATTAAAAATGCAGATTGAAGCTGAGCTTTTTAATACTGAAGCGGTAACAAAAGCAGATATCTACAAAATGCAGGTTGAGTTTGAAACATTACTTGCTGACTTGTCCGGTTTTTTTGTAAAACATTTACTATCGTTTTTACTCCCCGATCAAAAAGGGGTTATCGTAACTTGGGATAGTAGCCTTGAGCCTGATGGTGAAATCACTCAATGTGCCTCAACCGTGTGTGAAATAACGATCCCCGCAACTTGGCAAGATGACACTACGCATTTTGCTGATACTTCGGATATAAAGTCAGTGCAGCCTTGGCTTGCCCTATAATTGCAAGCTAGTCGCGAAGGCGTTTGTAACAACTTAATTCACACACTATATTTTTTAAGTTATTTATAACGCCTTCATTCACCGTAACAGTTCAACCTGAAATCTTCCCCGATCCCTTATCTTCTCTATTTTTGCAATATTCTGAGTTATTGAATGGTGCTACCCATTCAGCGTACTTTCTTGTTAGTACGCCCCTTAAATGGAAACTTATTGTTAAATAAATGCGTTGTTAAAGTTGCTTTGGTGTGTTAATAATGACTGGATTATTAAAAAAACTACAGTGTAATTATTAACTTAAGGGGAAACAGGATGACCTACAAATTACCACTTAGCGCACTCTCTATTGCCGTTTTAATCGGCATGAATCAACAAGTTAAGGCGGAAGAATCGGAGCAAATTGAACGTATTGAGGTAACCGGCTCTCACATCAAAAGAACCGACCTTGAAGGCCCATCACCGATCCAAAGTTTATCTGCTGCAGATCTAGCATCAACAGGCTCAACAGATCTGATTGGAGCGCTGCAAAAACTACCCGTGTCAGGAACTGGTACATTTAGTACACAAGGTAACTCGAGTGATGATACCGCAAACGGAGGCTCAAGTGTCGCGCTACGAGGACTTGGCGCTTCGTCGACTTTGGTCTTAATCAATGGTCGCCGAGTTGCAGTGAGTCCTTTTGCAAAAGACATCGAAACGTCATTTGTTGACTTAAATACCATTCCTGTTTCTTCAGTCAAACGCATTGATATTTTAAAAGATGGTGCGTCTGCAACTTACGGTTCTGATGCGGTAGCTGGGGTTATTAATATTATCCTGCGCGATGATATTGATGGCTTTGAAGTCGCCGGTAAAGTATCTAATACAGCAGATGGTGGCGCAGATGAGCAAAACTTCACACTGCTTTGGGGATCGTCAACACAAAATGGTCATCATAACTTTTCACTAGACTACTTCAAGCGCAGCCACTTAACTTATGCCGACCGAGACTATACAGCAACAGCTGATCAACGCTTTCGTGGCGGTAATAACTCGCTTAGCTCTGCAGGCGTTCCAGGTAGTATTGAAGTTGTAAGAAGCATGCTAACTGATGAGCAATGGGCTGGTTTACCTGTTGTGCGCGTTGAAGATGATGGTACAGAGGTAAGACAAACAACCTTTACCGATGTTTGGGGTAACGATAAATGTGATCCTGCGCTCGACATTGGTAACCTTTGTCGCTACGACTATGCACCGCATATGACAGCAGTGCCCTCTACTGAGCGTATCAGTTTTAACTATAACGGCGTACAGGAAATCATGGATGGTGTAGAAGGCTTTGCTGAAATCTCAGCACAGCACTCTTCGACCTTTATTCAAGGGGCGGGTAGTCCGAGCTTCACCGAACTATTTATGGGTGGTGGTAATCCAAACCATCCACTATTTAACGACCCAGATCACTTTTTACATGGTGTAGATATTTCAATGCGACGTCGTACGGTTGATATCGGTAACCGTAAAAAAGACGTAGATTCTGAATACTACCGAGCGGTGCTTGGTGCTAGAGGTGAATGGAATGCTTGGTCTTGGGAAGTGGCTTATTCAGCTATTCGTTCAAGCGCAGTAGAAAAGGGATTTGATGGCTTTCCTAATAAGTTGAGAGCACAACAAGCCATTGATGAAGGATTATGGAACCCGTTTGAGCCGAGCACAAACACAGAAGCAGGACTAGCTTTCTTTGAAACTACCACTACGCGGTACGGTGCATCAACAATGCAGTCACTAGATGGTACGGTTTCAGGTGAATTATTTGAGTTGAGCTCAGGTTATGTTGCTGCTGCTTTCGGTTTTGAACATCGCTATGAAAAGATAGAAGATAACCCAGATAGCCAGTATATCCGGGGTGAAATCTTTGGTACCGAAGCCACTCAAGCAAATGGTGACCGTGATAATACGGCTATATTTGCAGAATTTAGCGTGCCTGTGCTTGATACATTAGAGCTGCAACTGGCACTACGTTATGAAGATTATAGTGATTTTGGTACAACGACTGATCCAAAAGTGGCATTCCGCTGGGCGCCGCTCGACAGTCTTGTAGTTCGTGGTTCTTGGGGGACAGCATTTAGAGCGCCTTCTCTTGTTCAGCTTCACTTAGGTAGAACGGACGAATCGCCAAGCGTGATTGACCGTGAGCGTTGTCGTCAAACTGGCGCTGATGATGACTGTAGCCCTTATGAATACACTGCTATTGTATCGGGTAACAAGAGTCTTCAGCCTGAAGAGTCTGAAAACTACAACCTAGGTGTAGTGTGGCAAGCAACGGACGATTTCAGTATTGGTGTTGACTATTGGAACTATGACCAAGAAGATCTGATCAAAAAAATAGGTGCGCAGAAGCTAGTGGATTGCTGTGGTACGGACCCTGATTTAGTTGTTCGTGCACCAAATCAAGGTAGTACGCTGGGTAGGATCCTGTCTATTAACGACACCTTTGTTAACATTGGTGGCCGCGAAACCGATGGTTTTGATGTTAATCTAGCCTATGCACTGACGACTCGTGATATGGGTGAATTTAAGTTTAACTACAACCTGACATATGCGCTTAACTTTGAAGAGCAGTCTTTTGAAAGTGATGATCAAGGTAATACCTTTAATGTGGCTGAAGACTTAAATGGTGAATACCAACACCCACAATTCCGTTGGACTGCGGGTATGGACTGGGCTAAGAATGATTGGTTAGCGAATATCAGCGTAAACTACATTGATTCATATAAAGACCTTGCAGACAGTGATGGTAATAAATATGAAATCGACTCGTGGACTACGGTTGATACTAGTGTAAGTTACATTGGTGTGGACAAGCTTACAGTGACCTTAGGGGCATCTAATTTGTTCAATGAAGAAGCACCACTGGCACCGTCAGAATCTATGGGTATCGATAACAAGACTCACAGTATTCTTGGTCGCCAAGCATACGTGAAGTTTGCTTATCAATTCTAATACGTTAAGTTTGTTAAGATGAAAGCCGCGCTTTATAGCGCGGTTTCAGGAGGTTTATAAAATACCGTTAGTTAATACACTTTTGTTGTGAGTAGTTGGCGAATAGACTGTGCTATATCGGCCCAATTCTATCTACTTCTCTGAGTTCTGCATCGCTCGCTGTTATTAGCGCTTCAATTGAACCAAAATGATGGAGTAGCTTTTTTGCAAGTTTGCTCCCCACATGCGGAATTCCTTGTAAAAAGAAAAGCTGCTTACCGTATCGTGTTTTTGCTCTGTAACCTTTTCGCTCAATTGCGTCGTTACGTTTTTTAATCTGTTGTTGAGCTGAATATGTCATGAGGTTAACTGTTTCTTCTTGAGTTGTTGTTCGAAGTATTGGTATACCAAAAGTCAAACTTACACAAGCGAGTGCCCCAAGCACTACTTTACGGTCAACTCTAGTCTTTGACAGGTCAGCTGCACAGCCCTCAATAATGATAAGTGCAGTGTATTAGAGTTTGCTAACCTTTAGCACTGGGTAAAGAGTCAGCTGTCTATGATCGATACTACTAAATCCCTCAGGTGTTTTCTTTCAACAACCAGCCAGTCGTCAATAAGATAGTCGCCACAGGCTAAACGATTTTTGTATGTTCTAAGTTGCGGGTGTTTTTGGAGCAGACATAACATACCTTGAGGTTCTCGGTCATCCATAACTATCGTAATTGGTTTCACAGATTACTTTCCTTTAATCTGAGCTATTTGTTTATCAAGGTTAGTTAGGGTGTGGTGAAATGCAAGTGAGTGTAACTTAAGGGCTTAGAGGAAAAATAGTGTTGAGAGCAAGTGAAGGGTGGTATTCTTGTGCCACGAAATTAGCGCAGCAATTACGATTACTGCGCTAATTAGCTAATCTAGAGATTTCTTTTCGAAGTGGTTTCCTCTAGCTCTCTTGCTGCATCAGGATCGTTAAATACGTCTTCGTCAAATTCGTTTTCTGACTTAGCGACCACGCAAGTAACCATACAGTCACCTGTGACATTAACCGCTGTTCTTGTCATATCTAGCAATCTATCGACACCAATGATGAGTGCGATACCTTCAACAGGTAACCCAACCTGATTGAGTACCATTGCCAGCATAATGAGTCCAACACCTGGAACACCAGCAGTACCAACAGATGCGAGAGTGGCGGTAAGCACAACCATTAAATAGTCGTTTAAGGTAAGATCTACACCAAATACTTGGGCAATAAACACGGTGGCAACACCTTGCATGATTGCAGTGCCATCCATATTGATAGTTGCGCCCAAAGGTACTGTAAACGAAGCAACGGAGTTATGTGCGCCAAGCTTTTTCGTCGCTGTTTCTAACGTTACCGGCATGGTTGCGCTGGAGCTTGAAGTACTGAATGCAAACATACAAGCGTCTTTCATTTTCTTCAAGAAAACAACCGGGCTCAAACCAGTTAGCAGCTTGAACAGAATTGAATAGTTAATAAATGCGTGGATCAGCAGGGCAACTAACACCACCATAAAATATTTACCAAGCTCAACAATTAAGCCCATATCGATAGTGGTAAATAATTTAGCCATCAAACAAAATACACCATAAGGCGCAACGTTCATCAGTAGTGTAACAAGTTTTAGTACGACCGTATTTAAATCTTCAAATACCGCAGCAAGGCGAGCGCCCGCATCACCACTTAATGCCATTGCTATACCAAATAACAATGCAAAAACAATGATTTGTAACATGTTTCCACTCGCCATCGCGTCGATTGGGTTGGTCGGGAACATATTAATAATGACTTGGACTAGCGTGGGGGCTTGCTTTGCATCGAATGATGCTGTGCTTGGTACTTCAACACCACCACCTGGCGCTATAAGTAAAGCCAGTGTAATTGCAACTGTGATAGCGATTGCGGTTGTAATGAGATATAAACCGATTGATTTACCACCAAGACGACCTAGTTTTTTCGGGTCGCTCAGGCTACAGGTTCCACAAACCAATGAAATAAACACCAAAGGAACAACCAACATTTTTAAGCTGGCAATAAAGATTTGACCACCGATATGGAACAAACCGTCTACAAAAAAGCCTTTAACCGGCAGGTCAAATAGCCCTAGAGGGATAAGTATTTCTTTATTATCACCGAGGATAGCTTGAAAGACGAAGCCTAACGCTACGCCCAATACCATCCCTATCATAATGCGCGCCGTTAGGCCCATTTTTTGATTTTCTGACATTGTCCTAACACTATGTATCTTAAAATCCGTAAAGCTTAACAGGCTTAGCGCAGATGAACAGCATTTCAAGACAGAAAATCTACCTAATCTAATAAAAAATTGTGATTTTATCGCTAAAATTGAGTTACTATTGAGCAATAATAAAATTAACTTAGCTAGGGAGATAGGTGAATGCCCTTGATGCGCTATTTTAGCATGATAATGCTTGCATTCTTACTGACCGCTTGCGGTGGCGGCGGTAGTATTCAAAAAGACACAAATAACGGTGGTGATACCACAGATAGTTTTTCATTAACTTTAAGCTTCGAAAATAAGTCTGGCAATTTAGCACCATCTCAACCGTTAGAAGCCGTTGCAACGCTAACCAACAATGGCACGCCGGTCTCTGGCGCAACGATAACCTTTGAAACAGATGCTGTTTCTCGTATCAATACTTCTGCTTCAGTGACAGTAACAACAGGTGATGATGGCAAAGCCAGAGTAACACTTGAAGCCACTGAAACTGAGGGAAGAGGTGTCTTGACTGCCAGTTACAGCCAAGAGAATAATACTATTTCAAGACAACTGACGTTTGATTCTGAAGGACTAATCGAATTAGGAGTGAGTTCATCAGCTGGAAATAATATGTTGTCAAAAGCTTCACCATTGCAAGTAAATGTAGTTGTGAGAGAGAAAGGAGCTTTGATTGAAGGTGCTAGAGTCGTATTTCAGATAGATCAAGTTGCGACTATATTGCCTGAGTCAGGTGCCGTACTCACAAATGCTGAGGGCGTTGCAACAGTAACTCTGTATGCTACAGGCATTGCTGGAGCAGGTCAGCTCACTGCGGTATATGAGTCAAATGGCACTGTTAAGACTACGGAATTTAACTTTACCTCTGCAGGCGATGGTGGGGATGATCCTAGCAACCCTTACATGATCACCATGACGTCAGTTAATAGCGACGGGGCTCAAAGCAGTGAATTGTCTCGAGCAAATCCGTTAACCGTGAGCGCAACTTTAACCTTGGACGGTAACCCGGTAGAGGGGGCTCGAGTCGTATTTCAAAATGATCAGGTGTCGACGATGGACCCTGAATCTGGCGCAGTGCTGACAAACGCACAAGGTGTGGCAGAAGTCACGATTACTGCAACAGCAGTTGCTGGCGCAGGTCAAATCACTGCAAGCTTCAGCGATGGTGGGTCCGCAACCAAAACGTTGAATTTCACCTCAGCAGGCGATGGTGTAGTCACGAATCCGTATGAAGTCTCTCTGACGGCCGTGGACTTGAATGGTCAAGCTAGCAACTCAGTAGGAAGAAATTCACCCTTGCTACTGACAGCAGAGTTGACCTTTGAAGGGACGCCTTTGGTGAATGAACGCTTGCAATTTCAAGTAGATGATTATGGCACTCTTGAGCCTGCTTCAGGTTCAGTACTGACAGATCAGCAAGGTCGTGCTCAGGTAACGCTTCAAGCTACTGAGTTAGTGGGTGCTGGTCGAGTAACAGTTAACTATAGCGAATCTCAAGGTAATGCGAGTCAACACTTCAATTTTATTTCTGAAGGCTCAACTTCTGAATTATTTATTGCGCTAACCTCAAAAAATGAACAAGGTGAAGATAGTAGAGAACTATCTACGGGGACGCCATTGGTTGTAAGTGCTGTACTCACAAAAGATGGAACTCCTCAGGCAAATAAAATTATTACGTTTGAATCCGATGAGTTCGCTAACTTAATCCCATCATCTGGCAGAGTATTGACGGATGCTCAGGGCATAGCTCAGATCACTATGCAAGTTACTTCTTTAGCTGGTGCAGGACAATTAATTGCACGTTACGCAGAAGCAGGTGAAAGTGCTGCACAAATTCTAAACTTTTCATCACTCGGTGATGACAAGGATAATGAAATTGTAATTGAAACAAGTATTATCGTTGATTGTCCTGCTGGTTGGGAAAGTACTAGAGATCAAGCGCAGCTTGACCCTGTAAATGCTGGTTGTCGTGTTGTAAATCAAATCAACTCTAACGATAATGCCGATATATTTGTAAAGGTGACCTCAAATCAGTCTACTGACGGCGTTGCGGCGTCATTGATCCGAGCAGAGACAACTTTAGGCGCGATTCAACCTGCGACAGGAACCGCAATAACCGATGATTTCGGCATCGCATTATTAAAGCTTCAACCAGGTAATCAAGGAGGAGCTGGTCGAGTTACGGTGACTTCTCTGGATTATGACAATACACAAGACTCATTGAATTTTGCAGTTGGTGTATCACAGCTTTCGGTTGATATCAAAAATGGACTTGAGCTCGACCCGAATGACCCCAACACTGGATACGTGCCATTACAAGCTGGCGGTAGTACGGTAATAGTGGTGACTTTAACGGATCAAGACAATCAACCTATTACCAGCTCACTAGATGTTGAATTTAGCTCTTTTTGCAGTAATCAAACTCCGGCATTAGCTGAGCTAGACGAATCGGTTTCTACATCTAATGGCACCGCGAAATCAACTTATATCGCGAAAGGTTGTCAAGGGGAAGATACGATTTCTGTCACCGTGGTTAATGGCAGTCAAACCATCACTCGTACCACTACCATTGAAGTTGAAACTGCTCAGGCGCAGGCTATTCAGTTTTTACCAGAAGAGCAAGGCTTTGAGCGTTTCATTGCGCTGCCGCCAGGAGAAGGAGGCATCCCTACGCAATCTGTTCTTAGCTTCAAGTTGCTAGATGAAGATAACCGCTCAATCTCTGGTGCAAGGGTGGATTTCAAACTCTCAGATGATCAAGGTGTAGCGAGTCTTACTCAAGTTTCTGGAAATACTAATTCTAGCGGTATTGTTAGAACGACAGTTAAGTCAGGTGTCGTTCCAGGTCCATTAGTTGTTACAGCTTGCTTGATACCGCAATCTGTTATCGACACTCAAGGAAACAATGTTACTTGTTGGCCCGAAATAGCTTCTAAATGTCAAGCAGACCCCAATTCAGATCCTCGTTGTCCAACAGATGGCAGTAGCCTGTATGTTATTCCTCTAGGAGAGCAGGTTTATAGCGTGTCATCTCAGTTAATTTTAAGCTCAGGAGTGACAGATCAAGACAGCTTTAGCTTGTCAGCAGGAGTCTTTAATCCGAATGCCCTTTACTATGATGGCGAAACAGTGAATTTGACCTTGCGATTTGGCGATCAATTTAATCAATTCAGTGCAGACGGTGTCGCAGCGACAATTCTGGCCGAAGCTGGGGCCGTAGGTAGTATAGATTCAACTGATACCTATGAATGCCGTACAGATAATGCGAGTTGTACCGTTGTATGGCGCAGTCAGGGTGATAGACCTTTCTATGGGTATGAGTGGGGGAATCGTATAGGTGATATAGACGGAAACCCAGCGACTCATGAAGGGGTTGCCCCTCGTTTAAGCGCATCATTAGCCACCGAGGCGGAGAGACAATCTAATACCAATTGGAACTGTGACCCTTACTTTGGCAAACCTGCTCCTTGTATCGGCGGTATGTTTAGACAGAAGAACGCCTCAAGTGCGGATAGTGTTGCAGAAGCACTTAGACGAGTTGTAATGGGTGGGCGAGTGAGCATTTTGGCTTATGTGAAAGGGCAGGAAAGCTTCAGAGATGAAGAGTCAACCTTAGATGGAGATGGTAACGTTGTGACTGCTCGTCGAAATGGCCAATTTGATGTTGGAGAGTATCGCCCTGAATTTGATTTAACAGAGGCTTTCATCGATACCAACGAAAATGGTCGTTTTGATAAAAAAGATTGCGACAGCAATGCGGATCCTGATCCCTGTTCTCCGCTAGGAAGTGCGACAGGTGGACATGACGATGTTTGGATTGATAGCAACAATAACGGCTTATTTGACTTTGATATCGATGGTGACGGAAACTACGAAGGTGATGGTTTATACAACGGGCTACTTTGTTCTGAAGCGGCACTTGCTGCAGGTGAATGCTCGAGAGAGTTGGTAAATGTATTCAGAAAAATGGAATTGGTAATGTCTGGCGATGATACATTTGTCCGATTTGCTGTTGCAGCAAATGATTGCTCCAGTACCACTGCTTTGACGTTAGAAACTTCAGGTTCTACTGGTTGGTGTGATGTCTCCGTTGTTGATTTCAGCGATCCAACTAATCGCGCACCAGTAGAGGTATATGTTTATTTATCCGATGAATTTGGTAATTATCCTCCAGCAGGAACTGAAATTGCGGTCTCTACGACAAATGGAGAAATTGATGGTGGCAGCGTGTCTGCAACGGTCCCAAGTTCAAATAGTGATAGACCTTTCGCGTTTAGCTTTACTATAAAGCCTGAGACCAGTCCGAATGATTCTACATCTGGACAGATTAGTCTGAGGGTGACTTATCCAGAACGAGGGAGTGAAGACGCTAAGGTGATTGTCTTAGAACCAAAAGTTAGAGTCCTGGACGCAGGATAATTCAACAAATGCCAACTTTCGGGTTGGCATTTTTGTTTCTATTCCTTTATATTCCCGTGCCTTAACCTTATATAAAAGAATGTGTCCCTAAATTGGCTGAATATTGTACATAAATTGGATAATAATTCGGTGATTGGGGAAAAGTTCGTATTTTTAGCTTGTAACAATAGGTGTTTGTAGATATACCTATAAGTAATTCAACGCCCAAGTAAGGGCAAACACAGACAGAATCGGTCAAAAATAGGCAGCTATGGGCAAATCGCTAGTAATTGTAGAGTCTCCCGCGAAGGCAAAAACAATCAATAAATACCTCGGCAAGGATTACATTGTTAAATCCAGTGTGGGCCATGTTCGAGATCTTCCTACTTCAGGTGCAGGTAAAACGAAAGGTTTAGCAACCAAGTCGCCAGCTGAAGTGCGTAAAATGTCACCTGAAGAGAAAGCGCAATATAAAAAGCACAAAGACTATGCAAACTTAGTTGCGAGAATGGGGATTGATCCTGAAAAGGGTTGGGAACCACATTACGAAATTTTGCCAGGTAAAGAAAAAGTAGTGCAAGAGCTACAAAAGCTTGCTGAAGACGCCGACCATATCTATCTCGCAACCGATTTGGATAGAGAGGGGGAGGCCATCGCGTGGCACCTCGAGCAAATTATCGGTGGCGATGAAAGTAAGTATAAGCGCGTTGTGTTCAACGAAATTACCAAAAATGCGATTAAGCAGGCGTTTGAATCACCCGGTGAGCTGAATACCGACATGGTGTACGCACAGCAGGCAAGACGATTCCTTGACCGTGTTGTGGGCTTTATGGTGTCACCGCTGTTGTGGCAAAAAGTTGCACGAGGACTCTCCGCAGGACGAGTTCAGTCTGTTGCTGTAAGGTTATTGGTAGAGCGTGAACGCGAAATCAAGGCGTTTATCCCCGAGGAGTTTTGGGATATCCATGCTGATGTGAAAGCATCAAAAGAGGATATTCGTCTTGCGGTAACCAAATATCAAGGCGAGGCATTTAAGCCAGTCAACAAATCACAAGCGGATGCAGCAGTTCGAGTGCTAGAAAACAGCGCTTATGAAGTGGTTAAAGTTGAAGAAAAGCCAAGCAAAAGTAAGCCAAGCGCACCATTTATTACCTCGACGATGCAGCAAGCTGCCAGTACGCGTTTAGGTTACGGTGTAAAGAAAACCATGATGTTAGCCCAGCGTCTTTATGAGGCTGGTTACATCACTTATATGCGTACAGACTCAACAAACCTATCAAACGACGCGCTCGAAATGTGTCGTGGCTATATTGATAGTGAGTTTGGTAGCAAGTATTTACCAGATGCGCCGTTACGTTATTCTGCTAAAGGTAATGCCCAAGAAGCGCACGAAGCAATCCGTCCTTCTGACGTGACAATTTTATCCGGTCACCTTGATGGTGTTGAAGCCGATGCTAAAAAGCTTTATGAGTTAATTTGGCGTCAGTTTGTTGCGTGCCAAATGACACCGGCAGAATACGATTTAACTACTCTAACGGTAGCAGCAGAAGATTACACCTTGAAAGCCAAAGGCCGAGTACTCAGGTTTGACGGTTGGACGCGTGTACAGCCTGCGGTTCGTAAGAAGAACGAGGAAGATCAAGCGCTGCCAAGTGTTACCGTTGGTGACAAGCTAAATCTGATTGCGTTAGACCCGAAGCAACACTTTACTAAACCACCTGCTCGTTATAGCGAAGCGAGTTTAGTTAAAGAGCTAGAAAAACGTGGAATTGGCCGCCCATCTACTTATGCTGCTATTATTTCGACTATCCAAGACCGTGGATATGTTCGTGTAGAAAATCGCCGTTTTTATGCTGAAAAAATGGGTGAAATCGTTACTGACCGTCTAGTAGAGAACTTCAATGACTTGATGAACTTTGACTTTACAGCAAAGATGGAAGGTCGTCTGGATGATATCGCAGAAGGCGAACGTGTATGGACTCAGGTCCTCGATAAGTTTTATGCGGATTTCTCTCATCAATTAGAAATTGCAGCCGGTGACGAAAGTGAAGGCGGGATGCGTCAAAACGTCATGGTAGAAACCGATATTGACTGTCCGACCTGTTCAAGAAAAATGGGGATCCGCACAGCATCAACAGGCGTTTTCCTAGGCTGTACAGGGTACAACTTACCACCAAAAGAGCGTTGTACGACGACGATAAACTTAGTATCTGGTGATGAAGCGGTTGCTGCAGATGCCGATGAAGAAGCTGAAGCTGAGTCTCTTCGCCATATGAAGCGTTGTCCAATTTGTGAAACTGCAATGGACTCTTACTTAATTGATGAAACTAAAAAGCTTCATGTTTGTGGTAATAACCCTGCATGTAAAGGCTATCAGATTGAGACAGGTTCATTCAAAATCAAAGGTTACGACGGACCTGTGATTGAGTGTGATAAGTGTGGCGCCGATATGCAGCTTAAGTCAGGCCGCTTCGGTAAATACTTTGGTTGCACCAGTGAAACATGTAAAAATACCCGTAAGCTACTGAAAAACGGTGAGGCTGCGCCACCGAAAGAGGATCCAGTTCCATTACCTGAGCTAGAATGTGAAAAGTCTGATGCTCACTTTGTGTTACGTGATGGTGCTTCTGGTATCTTCTTAGCTGCACATACCTTCCCTAAGTCGAGAGAAACTAGGGCACCAAAGGTTGCGGAGCTAAAACGTTTTAGAGATAGAATTTCACCGAAATTTTATTACTTAGCAGACGCACCAGAGCAAGATCCAGATGGTAACCTTGCTATAGTGCGTTATTCGAGGAAAACCAAAACCCAATACGTAATGACCGAAGTGGACGGAAAGGCCACTGGTTGGAAAGCAACTTACAACAATGGTAAATGGGTTGAGGAAGAAAAAGCGACTCGAAAGAAAAAAGCATAACCGACTCGATAAAATCGTAGGTTTTTCGAGTAGAGGCGACTTAACTTGAGCTTCGGATAACTAATGCACATTAGCATTATCCAAACTTCAGGTTACTTAGCTAAAAAATAAAAGGCCGCTCATTATGATTGAGCGGCCTTTTTTATATCAGTTTTCAGCGGTGATAGACATTATACCGTTGAGGCTTAATAGTGCATCAATTTGAGGGTGGAGGAGTCTTACGCTAACTGGGTTAAAAACTTAATAATTTAAGCTTTTCTTAGTTATTGGCAAGCCTTTCTACCCTTTAAAAAGACTGCATTAAGCAGCTTGATATTATTTGATATCTACATCTTTTACTTTTTGATAGCCAGTTGCATCTAGCTCATCGTTAACACAGTTTAGAACGTATTTTTTTAGTTCAGATGCTTGTACGTCATCATCTTTGGCCCAATCAAGGCACATTTCAGTTAACTCTTGAACCAGATCAGCAGGTGCGACTGGCAACTCTTCGTTTGCTTGCGCTGATACGCACGCGAGCAAAGACAGAGCGATTAATGATGAAGCTAAGGTTTTCATTCGTGTTACCTGTTAGTTGAAAGTACACGCATGTTTTAAATCAAAATCTCGCATAAGGAAAACGAATTAATTTTCTCTTAAAGAGTAAAAAATTGATTCAAACCTTGATCGATAAAAGGTGAGAAACTGCTTTTAAGGTGCTACATTCATAGGTTATTTTAAATGCTAAGAATCAACAATATGGAAAAAGATACTCAGTCTGGGGGCGAGCCGACGAATCGCTACGAATATATGCTAGAACGCACTCTATTTAAAGGGCGTTGGTTACTGGCACCTTTTTTTGTCGGGTTGTTACTGGCTATTGTGCTATTACTACTGAAATTCTTTAAACAGCTCTACATGATGACAGTGAGTGCCCTAACGGCTTCCAATCAGGATTTATTAATTGGAATTTTAACCTTGGTCGATACCGCACTTTTAGCGGGGTTGCTAATTATCATTATTTTCAGTGGATATGAGAATTTTGTTTCTAAATTGAATGTAGAACCACAAGAAGACAAACCGACTTGGATGGGTAAGGTTGGCTTTTCTGGACTAAAAATTAAACTGATCAGTGCTATTGTTGCAATATCGGCGGTGGAGTTACTTAAAGTGTTTATTCATTCCCAAGACTTAACCAGTGAGCAGCTCGCTTGGAAGGTTGGAATTCATATTACTTTCGTAATTTCTGGCGTTTTATTTTCTGTCACAGACTACATTAATAGCCGTACCCATTCTCATTGAGGTAAGCAAGCTTTTGCTTACCTCACTTTTCTATTTGCATAAAGGAGCAGAGCGACAACCAGAGCACTATAAATCGCCAGCAAAAACAGGCTTAGAGGTGTTTGCGCGTGCGACAAAAGATAGGCCTTAAAGGCGCTATGTAACGCCAATACAAGCATACAAGATAGCGATAACGTAATAGCATTGCGTACTATACTTCCGATTGCGATGCATAACAAAAAGCCTGTTATTGAGCCTACAAACATAATTAAGTAGTTGTTAACGGGTTGCATAGTTAAAAATGTATCGCACACTACTATCACGGCAAGTTGGTAAAGTGATAAGTACAAAGCAAGCTTCACGGTAGCAAAATGGTATGCTTGCTTGAGCGCGTTTAAGCTGGAATAAATAGGAAGGAGGTACAAGCGATCCCAGCTCATTTTTGTCTGTAATTTTGACCAGCAGATAAAAATTGCAATCATCACCAGCAGCATGTCCATTAGAATAACCAAAAAGTGAACGTTTGTGCCAAAGTACCCCGCCGCTATAATAGAAAGCACGCCTGCTAGTATGAAGACCTGACTCGTTTGTACTAAGATATTACCAGCAAAATAACTCATGGGCATAAACACTTGTCTAAACTTCTGAGTGACCTTTTCTGGGGAAAAGGTATTAACCGGAAGCCAGCCAGTTTGAATATTATTTAGGTATGTCTGATATGCGAGAGGGTGCCACTGACAATTTTTCTGTTTGGTTGCAATTAGGTATAAACTGATAATGGTTGGCGGCAATGAGAGTAATACTAGCACCATAGGCTGCTCACCAAAAAACATCGAAAGCATAAGGATAAGCATAAAGAAGTAGCTGTTGTGTTTAAAGTAGGCGCTATTTCTCATTGATAACAAAAAGAAGCATCCACAGAAGGCACTAGAAAATAACATGCCAGAGGCAACACTTGTTAGCGGTATTTCAATCAGTGCAAGTGAATTTAAAGCATAGCCAAACGCCAAAATTATCCAGCCCTGTTTGTATACATGTAACTTGAGCGCTGGCAATAACAACGCATTTTCCTGCGCTTGAAGTTTTACAATTTGCCAGCAAAACGCCATCCATAATGCACTAATGGAGAAGGTTAAGGAGAAACTCTGTAAACCCCTATCCTCAACTAGAAAAAGCCAGGGAGCCAATATCGCTGCTATTACTCCAGGGATGAAAAAGTTGGCTGCGCCACATTCTTTTAGCCAAAAACCGAGTAAACCAGACCACCAGTTTCGTGTTGTGCTAGCAATCATGCGTGCAGCTCCACAAAAAGCTGTTCTAGGTTAGTCGTATTGTATTGAAGACCTGTAGGCCATGTATTTGCGTTATTTGCTTTAAATATAGTGCAGCGCTCAGATTGGTGGAGTACTTCACCTTCGGGTAAATTGTCTAGTGAATGACGAGGTATCACTCTGATCTGCTCTTTTAAGGTGTCTAACTCTCCTGTGACTATCACTCGACCTTGTTTGATAATAGCGATATGGCTCGCTACGCGCTCAACGTCGGAGGTAATATGTGAGGAGAAAAGTACGCCAGCGCCGGCCTCTAGTGCCAGCTCAAATAGATCAGACATAAACTCTCTACGGGCAATAGGGTCTAAGCTAGACGCTGGCTCGTCTAAAATAAGCAGCTGAGGGCGATAGGACATCGCCATGATGAGCGCCAGACTTTGCTGCTGCCCGATGGAGAGGTTGCTTACCAACGCACTACCATCAAGCTCAAACCGAGACAGCCATTCTTGTTCTAGCGTCATGTCCCAATTTGCATAGAAGCTGCGGTGCAGCGCTAGGGCATCTTTTACTTTAAAACCCTGATAACCACATGGCTGCTGAGGCACATAACCAATTTTACTTTTGCATTCGGGGCTGAGGTGGTGGTTATCACTATTCAAGCAGCGCACGTCGCCGGCGTTTTGGCTAATTAATCCAAGTGCAATTCGTAACAGTGTGGTTTTGCCCGCGCCATTTCGTCCTAACAGGCCCATTACCATACCCGGCTCAATCGTCAGGTTGATGTCGGTCAATACTGGTTTGTCTGCAAATTGTTTATTGATGTGGCTGAATTGTAGAAGTGGGGTAGTCATTATTCTTATTCCCAATTTTTATCAATCAATGACAGCAATTCTGCTTTACTGAGCCCAAGCTGTTTGGCATCAGTGATTAGAATATCTAAGTTTTTGCTCAAAAGGTTATCGGTTTGTTGGGGTTGTTGTTGCTTTGCAACTCGAGTCGGTTGACCACGTCTTCGTTCAAGCCAACCTTGGTCGACTAGCTGTCCGATGGCTCGAGAAACGGTCATTGGATTGACCGCAAAGTGCTCGGCCAGCTTTCTCACCGATGGTAGCTCATCTCCGGTTTGTGCTTTTCCAGACACGATTAATCTTACTATTTGATCAAATAGCTGTTTATAAATCGGTTCTGCACTATTGGGGTTGACATGAATAAGGTCTAGCATTACTCTAATTCTACTGTATTAATACAATAATACACTGATACACTCACTTAAAGTTAGCATATTGACTGTGAGTCAACAAGGAATTAACTATGAAAAAGCCATATAAGTTTAAGAAAAGCTTAGTAAAGCTGGCGCTTCTTCCATTTGCATTGGGAACCGCGCTATCAATACAGGCAGCCACACCCTCGGTAGAACTTTGGGATTGTTACGCTAAAAACCTTAGCGACAGAGCCCAATGCGGCAAGATTTCTCAACCTCTGAGTGAAGGAAAAGCAGAACAAAAAATTGATATTCACTTTATGGTTATCCCTGCAATCAAACCGCTCTATCCACAAGAAGCGGTGCTAGCTTTTGCTGGGGGGCCAGGGCAATCAGCAACAGAAATAGCCGCTAACTTCGAAAGCATACTCAAGTATGCCCGCGAAAGCCGAGATATAATTCTTGTTGACCAGAGAGGGACGGGTAAGTCTAACCTTTTACAATGTGATATTGACGAATTAGCGCAGCAATTTGCGTTAGATGATAGCTTAGTAGGACTTGAGTTCTACCAAGATGATGCTCGTGACTGCAAAAACAAACTTGATACAGACCTATCAGATTACACTACAGTCGCTGCTGCGAAAGATTTCGATGCCGTAAGAGCTGCACTAGGCTACAGCAAACTTCATTTATACGGAGGCTCTTATGGTACACGTATCGCACTAGAATATATGAGGCAGTTTCCACAAAGTGTAGCCTCAGCGGTATTAGATGGGCTCGCACCCAATAATCAAAGCCTAATGGCCATCGGTGGTGCTATTGAAGGTTCGTTAAACGCCTTATTTGAGCAGTGCCAAGCCGATACACACTGTGCAGGTGCTTACCCTAATCTTTCGAGACAGTGGCAATCCTTACTTGAACAGGTAGATAAAACGCCAATAACGGTGCCGGTAAAGCATCCTAGAACCAACCAGCCACTGACAATGAAATTAACCAAAATGAAGTTGTTTAGTGCTATCAGGATGGCACTTTACTCTCATACTTCCAGAGTCTTAGTCCCCCTTGCTATCAGTGAAGCGGCGAAAGGCAATGTATTACCTCTGGTCGGCTTAATGGCGCCAAGTGAAGAGGGCATGGGGCTGGCGCTGGGGATGCATCAAGCTATCGTGTGTGGCGAAGATTGGCCAAGATTAACCGCTTCAGACAAAGCCAAATATAGTGATAACTACATGGGAAAAATGATGATAGAGGGGCTAGACGCAACCTGCCCAATTTGGGACGTGAAACCTGTTCCACCTAGTTATTATGAAGCGGTAGAGTCTGATATTCCAACGCTGTTGCTGTCGGGGGGATTAGACCCAGCAACACCGGCAAAATGGGCTGAAGTAGCCATGGAAAAATTAAGCAACGCAACTCATTTAATCGCACCAACTGCAACGCATATTGTTGCCAGCCAAAGCTGTGCAAACAAACTGATCGCTAAATTTTATGATGAAAAAGCGATAGGGGATTTTGATACGAGCTGTCTAGATGAAGATACCCGCAAGCAATTCTTCATGAATATTAATGGTCCAGCAACGGCTACTGAGAAGGAGTAAATCATGATCCAAGTTGATAACTTATATAAAAAGATTGGTGAAGTGAATGCCTTAGATGGGCTGTCTTTTACTGCTCGCGATGGCCAAATTACAGGCTTATTAGGCCCAAATGGTGCCGGTAAAACAACTTGTTTACGCACCGTGTTTGGTCTGTTACAAGCAGATCAAGGCACGGCTTCAATCGATAATATTGATGTTGCTACATCACCCACAGAGGCAAAGCAGCAGCTCGGGCTATTTCCTGACCCGTGTGGATTGTATGAGCGTATGACACCACGGGAGTATACACAGTTTTATGCCGAATTGAGTGGTATGGACGCTCAAGCTGCGGCTGCGGCAACGCAGGAAGTGCTAGATAAACTGCAAATGCTAGATATAGCTGACAGGCGTTGTAAGGGCTTTTCACAAGGCCAGCGAATGAAAACGGCATTGGCACAGGCGATAGTGCATAAGCCTACCAATATTGTGCTTGATGAGCCGACTCGCGGCTTAGATGTGATGAGTACACGGGTGTTGCGAGATTTATTGCTGATGCTTAAAGCGCAAGGTCATTGTGTGCTGTTTTCTAGCCATGTAATGCAAGAAGTAGCGGCGTTGTGTGATCATGTGGTGGTGATGGCAAAAGGGAAAGTTGTTGCCGAGGGGTCGCCTCAAGCGTTGTGTGAACAAACCGGTAAGGCATCACTGGAAGAAGCTTTTATAACTCTAATTGGTACAGATGAAGGAATTGCGGCATGATGAAATTAATCTCCATTCTGTTTAAAAAAGAAGTATTGGATGCTAGCCGCGATAAACGCTCGGTAATGGCTGGTCTTTATTATTGCTTTGGTGCTCCGATTATCATGTGTGTGCTGTTTACGGTGATGTTTAAACAAATGGCATCGCCAGAAGCACTCAAAATTACCATTAACAATGCTGAAAGGGCACCCAACTTAGTGCAGTTTTTAGCGAGTAAAGAAATTGAACATGGGGAAGGAGAGGCTGTAAAAGCAATCACCCTAGAAATTGGTGAAGATTACCAAGAGAATATGGTGCGAGGCAAAAGTGCGACTGTTTATATTGTTGCTGATAAGTCGGACCAAAAGCTACGTTCCTCGATTACGCGATTAGAGCGCAGCCTGATGCTTTACAACAGTGAAGTAGCCGCATTGCGTTTAGTTGCTCGCGGTATTGATCCGACCATTGCTCGCGCAATCGACGTACAGACACACGACCAAGCAACGCCTACCTCTAAAGGTGGTTTTGTACTAGGCGTTGCAACATTATCTATCATACTTTCACTATTTTACGCGGCCATGGGAATGGCAATTGATACCAGTGCCGGGGAGCGCGAGCGCAATTCGCTCCAGTTGCTGCTTAGTCATCCAATTAGCACCATGCATATCGTGTTAGCAAAAGTAGGTGCTATTGCGGGGTTTTCAATTATTGCCCTCATCTTGACGACGGTGGTGTCTAAGTTTGCATATAATATGGTGCCATGGGAAATGATGGGCTTTACGGTGATCATAGATTTCTCCTTTATCATTACCGCGATCTTAATTGGATTGCCAATTGCACTGATGTCAGCAAGTCTACTGGTGTTTATTTCATTTCTAGCCAAATCATTTAAAGAAGCACAGTCCTATGTGGCAATGGCACTGTTTCTTCCTGTGATGATGAGCATGGCAACCACCTATGATATTGCCACTGATATCATGCAATGGATGCCAATTGCTGCGCAGCAAAATGCCATGATTGAAATCATCAAGGGCAATGCGATCCCGGTGCCTCAGCTGTTATTATCCAGTGCGGTAACGCTCGGTTTGTCTGCTATTTTTGCTTACTTGAGCAGTCGTATGCTGAAAAGTGAAAAGGTCGTGTTTGGTCTGTAATCGGCAAGTAACTAATAATGGCGTTCTTTGGGACGCCATTTTTGTATTTTACCTCACCCTAAATTCACGTATAATCGGCGCCCCATAATTGATGTAGCATTGTATTAAGGTTTCGACTTTTTAATACATAATTGAATAAGTATGAATACGGCACCAAACACCATGATAGAGCAAGATAATCGCAAAGAAGTTTTAGAGTTTAACAAGCTACAAAAGCGTCTGCGCCGTAACGTCGGCAACGCCATCAAAGATTACAATATGATCGAAGAAGGTGATGTGGTAATGGCTTGTATTAGTGGTGGCAAAGACTCATTTGCGATGTTGGATATTCTATTAAATCTAAAAAAGGCTGCCCCTATTCATTTTGATGTTGTGGCGGTGAATCTAGATCAAAAGCAACCAGGCTTTCCGGAACATATTTTGCCAGAGTATTTTGAAACCCTAGATATTCCTTACTACATCATAGATAAAGACACGTATTCAGTGGTAAAAGAGAAAGTACCGCAAGGGAAAACCACCTGTGGACTTTGCTCTCGTTTACGCCGTGGTACCCTATATTCATTTGCTGAAAAAATTGGCGCGACTAAAATCGCATTAGGCCATCACTTAGATGATATTGTTGAGACACTGTTCTTAAACATGTTCTATGGCGCAAGAATGAAAGCGATGCCACCAAAATTACGC
Source organism: Pseudoalteromonas piscicida (assembly GCF_002744175.1). Classification (GTDB taxonomy): domain Bacteria; phylum Pseudomonadota; class Gammaproteobacteria; order Enterobacterales; family Alteromonadaceae; genus Pseudoalteromonas; species Pseudoalteromonas piscicida_B. The sequence goes on along the minus strand of NZ_NKHF01000043.1, from coordinate 24,233 downwards.
TCAGACGATGGTCGTAATGTGGTTATTCGCCCGTTGACATATGCCCGCGAAAAAGACCTGATCCAGTACGCCGAATATAAAGATTTTCCTATTATTCCATGTAACTTATGCGGCTCACAGGAAAACTTACAGCGTCAAAATATCAAGTCTATGTTAGTTAATTGGGATAACAAAACTCCAGGTCGCGTAGAGAATATTTTTAAATCAATTCAGAACGTTAGCCCGAGCCAGCTGGCCGATACTGAGTTGTTTGATTTTGAAAGCCTACCGTTGGAGCGAGATGGCGAACGCACAGCGTACGACTTTAACGAAGCGGTTGTTTCGTCTACAAACATTGATGAATCTCTGTTTATCGATGTCACCAATATCTAGTATGTATGTCACGCTAGGCGGAGTGGCCTAGCGTATTCTTCTTTGAAACCTCCCCATTATATTCAGTCTCCTCTTTTGCGTTAATTGCAATTATTTGGGTGTTCTCTATTTAAAATGCAACTGGTAATTGTTATCATTTGTGTGCGCTTTAATAATAACCTAATGTGACTCTCAATGAATAAAATATCTAAGCTATCCCTTATTGCTCTGGCGATAATGTATCCCTCTTTGCAGGCGTCAGCTCAACAACAAAATTCAGAAGATAAATTAACAGATCAAGAGATCGAAACGATCACTGTGGTAAGTCGAACACTGAATCTATATCGTAATGGTGAGTCCACTACCGGCAAACTTGCTGTCGATCCATTAAATTCAACACAAATGATTACCTCACTGAATGCGAATTTGATCCATGACTTAGGAGCAAGGGACGCTAAAGACTTATATCGCAACATCGCGGGTGTAAGTCAATTTAGTTATGCTGGAGTAACAGCTCGGGGGTTCCGCCAAGAAGAAATTTATTTTGATGGTCTAAGAGGTGACCCTTATGTTGGTTTTAACGTACCTCAGTTGTTTAATGTTGAGCGCGTCGACTTTTTGAAAGGGCCATCAGGGATGCTGTACGGACCAGGTGCACCGGGTGGCTTGTTTAACTATATCACCAAAAAACCACAATCCGAATTTAGTGCAAATACGCGTATTATTGTTGGCACGGATAACCGTTATGGTGGCTCAGCAGAGGTAACCTCAGAGGTTGCAGAAGCACAAAGCATTCGACTCGGTGCGTTTTATGAGCAGCAAGATACTTATCGTGATAATAGTGCAAGTGAGGTTGCAATATTTGATGCGGGCTACGCCTATGACTTTGATGATGCTCGACTGGTACTACAGTATACGCATTATAAGCAAGACCTTGATGCTAACCGTCTTCGTGGTGTGCCTGCCGATGATAATGGTGAGTTCTTAACCTACCCACAATGGAATCATAATGAAGCATCTGACTTTTTAGATCTCACCTCAGATGTACTTCAAGCAAGCTTAGTTGGTGAGTTGAGCTCCTCTCTTCATTACGACGTGGCACTGCGCTATATCGATAATGAACAATCGCAGAATTACCATGAGCCAAGAGCATTAATCGACAGTGATGATAACGGTGAAATTGACCTCGTAGCACGAGAGTTTCGTGATCAATTACGAGCGCAATCTCAGCTTTCCTTCGCCGCAAACTTTGTTTATGAAACACAAGTACTTGGTGCAGAGCAGCGCACTGCATTTGGTGTAGACATCTATTCAGGTGAAGAAGACGCCTTGTTAGGTCGCGCTTCCGCTTCTAATGATTTTGTTTCGCGTTATCTAAATGGCACTTCGTTAGGCTCTGATATTTTGCCATTGTCTCTTCATAAACCTCAGTATGGCGAAACTGACCCCAGTCAATATAACGTCAAGTTTGCTCCACAAAGAACGACTAAGCAAAAGCGTAACGGCGCCTATGCTTTGAACGAGCTTGCTTGGGAGAAATTCACCCTAGTTGCTGGCGTGCGGTTTGATCAATTTGAGGATGACGCGAACGGCACTCAATTTGATGATGACAATGTTAGTTTTAGGATCGGTGGCATTTATAAACTATCGAATGATATTTCGTTATATTCCCAATGGGCTGATTCTTATGAACCTCAAGGTGTATCTAGCCAAGACGTGCAAGCTGGTGGCCCATTCGAACCGACGACTGGCGATATTATTGAAGTCGGTCTTAATGCTGAGCTATTTGATGGCAGTACCTTGTTGAAGGTGGCAGGCTATGAAATTAAAAGACAGAACCTACTGCAAAGTACGGGTACTGACCCTGAACAAGATGGTGTTGATAACTTGGCTGCAATTGGTGAAATCACCAGTAAAGGCGTTGAGATTGAGTTAATCACTGATGTGACGCCTGACTGGGTGGTGAGTTTTGCCTACGCCTACAATGATGCCAAAATCACTGCTGATAATGGCACGGGCGGGATCCGCAATAGTGTCGGTGATAGGTTTGCCAATGCCCCTGAAAACCAGTTGGGTGTTTGGACCAGATACCAAATCCCACAATGGAATTTAGCGTTTGCAGTCGGTGGAAACTATGTGGATGAGCAATTGAGCTTATCAGGGCAAACTCTAAACTCATACTTTGTTGCTGATACCTCAATCATCTGGGAAGTAGACAATTACAGTGTGCTATTTAGAGTTGAGAATGTGTTCGACAAAGAATACGCCGAATCAGGTTTTTTAGCACGTACAGGTCATTTCCCAGGCGATCCTAGAAATGCGTTCCTTGAATTTAGCTATAGCTGGTAGCTTATAGCTGTCATTCATCGTGGTGAGGACCAAACAAAATGTCGGATAAAACCAAGCAAAGAAAGCGATTGCGCAAGCTATATGATCTTCATGCTTGGTTGGGGTTTCAGCTTGCGACTGTGATGTTTGTGATCCTCGCAACGGGCACGATCGCAACCGTGTCGAATGAGATTGACTGGCTTGTCTTTGAACAAATGCGTGCCACGGATAAACCTGTAGACGAAACAGAACATACCGCTGAGTCATGGCGTGCAATGTACGAGTCAATAGCAACAGCGTATCCAAAAGGTCGTATCTTAACGTTAGGCACAATGGGTGGTGATTACTTTACGTATCGGGCTCGTGTTTCATTTGATGATAAAGATAGGTATGTTCATGTTGACCAATGGTCTCATGCTGTGACTGGGGATATGCCACTGCTAACCGTTCAGCGGTTTTTTAGAGATCTCCATCGCTATATGTTTATGCCGGCGGTCCCTGGGCTGCCAATCATCACTTCCTTTGCTTTTATCTTGCTGATATCTCTATATACGGGATTGAAAACCACCCGAAACTGGAGAGTAGCCCTATGGCGGGTGCGTGTGACCCAAGGCTCACGAGTGTTGTTGAGTGATTTACATAAGGTATTTGGACTATGGGGGCTTTGGTTTACGAGCGTGATCATCCTTACCTGCTTTTGGTATTTGTTTGAGTTTGGTATGCGCGTGGCCAATCATAGCTTGGAACCAAGTGCTCCTAAAATTGAACGAGTCGTGTCATTACAAGGTGAAATACCTCTGTCGGCTGAACGGTTCGAAGTTGCTTTTGATAAAGCGCAGCGTGCTATTGAAAATTGGACGATTACCAGAGTGCATTTACCAAGGAGTGAGACCTCCCCAGTACAGTTTCAAGGCATGGCTGACAACCCATTACTCCGTGAGCGGGCTCATAAAGTTTATATAGACCCCGTTACGTTAACTATCATTAAGATTCAACAGCCAGACAACATGGCATTAGGTAACTATCTTAATGAGTATGCGGATCCACTGCACTTTGGCTATTTTGCAGGTTTTTACTCTAAACTGCTGTGGTTTCTTATGGGCGTGGCATTGACGGGGATGTCACTGACTGGAGTACTAATGACATGGAAGCGGACCAAGTCATCGAGTTTAACACGAGCTCAAATTGCAACCTTGCCAATCTTTGCACTATCAGCATTTTACTTTGTGTTTTGGATACAGCGCTATACTTAGTTAACCCCGTGTGGGCTTAACAATCACAGTCGTTACGATACAAGGACTAATATCAATCCGCATTAATACTCCCTCAAACAGATCACTTAGTTAAGTGAATTGGTGTAAGCGTATCGCTCAATTGAACTAAGATGCTGGGCTTTTCGTATAGATATCTGTTACTTGAGTATATTTGTAAACTGCTACTTAGAGTGAATTGGCCTAGCTACAAATATCAGAAAGCGGATTATTTTGCGGTTAACTTTGTTTGCCTAGGCTTCTTACTATATATTTGATAGACAATCATTTTTAAAAGCACATTGAAAGATAATACCTGATTTGCCTTGCTTGTATAGGTGTGAGGGCCTTAGCGGTAACAAAACCCGGTTGCGGTGTTTCGCAGTCTAAAAATAGGTAAGTTAATTAAGCAAATTGGTATAAGTTCTACGGGAGAGGCTTTGGTGAGACGACTACCACGAACACTGGCACATATATTCTTAACAGCTGTTTTTGCTATGGGATCAACCAAGGTGTTAGCGCAAACAAACTTGCCATCACAAACGTGGCAAACTGCTACGCCCTTGCCTGTAGCACTGCAAGAAATTTATCCAAGCGTATTTATGGATCGTATATTTGTTGGTGGTGGATTTAGTGTTTCAGAGCTAGAGACTTTTCATGGGCTCGGCCCAACAGATAAAGTGTATTTATTGAACCCGTCTGAGGAAGGGTGGGAGCTTGCCCCATCTTTACCTGATGCTAGGCACCATGTGGGCTTTGCCAGTAATATTCATTATCTTTATGCCATAGGTGGATTTAATGGTCCAAAGGGCGCTGCATGGCAACCACAATCTAGTGTGTATCGGCTCGATGGTCGCGTTGAGCGCTGGGTGTCGGCACCAAGTTTACCTAGCCCTTTGGCTGAGTCTGTATATGCCACAATAGGGATGAATATTCATGTGATTGGTGGCAAAACCCGTGCTCATGATTCCGATAAAAATAGCGATAGCACGGCCCATTACGTATTAAAAAATAACGCTTACTGGAGTCGAGCAAAGCCTTTGCCAAGCCCAAGAAATTCTGCAGCGAGTGTGGTAATTGGTGATGACATTTATGTTATCGGTGGGCGAGTAAGTGGGGATGAGCCAAAAAATCTCGACACGGTAGAAGTCTACAATAGTAAAAGCGACAGCTGGAGAACACTTGCTCCACTGCCTGTTGCTGCCGCTGGGCTGGCCGCCAGCGTGATCAACGGCAAAATAGTAGTGACAGGGGGTGAAGCCTTTGACTATCAAAGTGAGCAACGTGAGGGTAAGGTTTACGCCTCTGCTTGGCTTTATGACCCTAAGCTGGATGCTTGGCGATCTTTGCCAGATATGCCATCACCACGCCACGGCCATGGTCAAGTGAGCCACAATGGGTTGGTTTATGTGATAGGGGGCGCGACAAAAATAGGGCCTCAAGAAACCTTAAAAAGCACTATCGCATTTAAACTAACAGATACAAACTAGTCGTGGGTCATTTAGCCGCGATATTGAAGGTAGTCAGAGGCGAAGTCAACTCGCCTCTGACGGTGCACAATAGATTATACTAATTGAATTCAGTCTCTAATCAATTTGAAGGGTGAAATAGCAAAGTTTTTGCCTTGCTACTCACGCCATTTCTACGCTTCAAAATAGCGAGTTTACTTAATACAATTGGTATTAGTCCGCCAATGGAGATTGATAGCCATCAGGTTTTAGCGCCAAGACATCACAGTCTAGGCTGTCAATGACATGTTCTGCGGTGTTGCCAACTAAAGCCGCGCTTAAACCAGTGCGACCAACAGTCCCAATCACCACAAGCTCGGCATCTTTATCTGAGGCGACGTGCGGGATCACATCTTCAGGCAATCCTTCTTTGATAATACAATCACTTTTGTCTATAGAGAAGGCTTCTGCAAGGGCAAAGGTTTCATCCTCATGGTGCTTTTTCACCGCTTCATTATATTGAGAAGGGTTGAACTCAGGAATTTCGATTGCAATATTCACCGGCGTCGCAGGGTAGGTGTTGACTAAACTCAGTTTGGCGTTTGCCAACTCACATAAGAACTGGGCATCGGTAATAATACGCTTGTTTAGTTCTTGGTGCTGCTCGTTGTCACTCACCGAGTTGACGGCTGCAATAATATTGCCCTGCTCAGGCCATGCATGGTCTTTTACCAGTAGAAGGGGCGCTGGGCATTTGCGGATCAAGTGCCAGTCTGTTGGTGTGAAGATCACTGACTTTAACGTATCGTGCTCATGGGTAGATTTAATAACTAGATCATAATCGTGTTCTAACACGGCTTTAATAATTGCTTCATAGGGGCGGTTGTGCCATACCACCTTGGTTTCTATGTCGATATCAGAGAAGCCTTTAACCATATCATCAAGCCAAGCTTCACGGTCTTTGATCACCGCTTCACGCATTGCCTCGCGTTCGTCTCGAGAGAGCATAGTCGTCATCTCATAAGAGAAGTCATAGATAGACATAAATGCAGTGATAGCTGCACCGGTGCGCTTGGCGAGATTGATGGAGCGCTCTAAGCTGTTTTGACGCTCTTTGGTTGGGTCAATTACGGTGAGTATACTTTTAATTTTATCCACGACTATCTCCTTAAAACGGCAAATTAACAATAGGGTCGAAGCTAGGGAATACTATACTTCGACTCTATTGAGTGTAACCGATTCTACTTAAGGATAAAGTCTTAACGATAAATAGTTTGTTTTAAATCAAGATGCAATCGCTGCGGTTTCAGCCAATGCAGCCGCATCTATAATGGTAATAAATTTACCTTCTACTTTGATGATCCCAGCCTTTTGAAAACGGCTTAGTAAGCGACTAATTGTTTCTACTGTTAGGCCTAGGTAGTTACCAATTTCACCACGAGTCATGGTAAAGCGGAACTCCTTACGAGAAAAGCCACGCTCACCAAACCGGTTTGATAAGTTATAAATAAACGTTGCTAATCGTTCTTCTGCGGTTTTTTTGTTTAAAAGTAGCAGCATTTCTTGGTCGTAATTAATCTCACTACTCATTAAGCGCATGATTTGCTGACGCAATTTAGGTAGCTTGCCGGCGAGCTCGTCCAAGGTATCAAATGGAATTTCACACACCATTGAGGTCTCTAATGCTTGTGCAAAACTTTGGTGCTGCATCTTATTGATCGCATCAAAGCCGACTAGATCTCCTGCGAGGTGGAACCCTGTTATTTGCTCATCGCCCTGTTCTGACAGGGTATAGCTTTTAAATGAGCCTGAACGCACAGCAAAAATAGCATTAAGCTTAGTACCAGACTCAAACAGGAAATCACCTTTGTGCAGCGGCTTCTTGCGTTCGATAATTTCGTCTAGCTTGTCCATTTCGCTACCGTTAAGCGAAAAAGGAAGGCATAGCTGGCTGATGCTGCAATTGTTACAGCTGATGGTGCATTGGCTCTTAGAGCGATTTTGATTACTTAAGTCCATAAAATTTCCATAAGTCTATGACGCACGAGGAGGCAGTTGATTACCGATTTTTATAGATCGGCAGGGTAACTGCCACAAACTCCCATAACACGCAAAAGATGACATGGTTACCAATTGGAGCTCCTATTCTCAAAACGCTAACCAATTATCTAAAATGAAGAGTTTGTTCAGATAAGGATAGGTTAATGTACTAGCTTATCAGTTGCAATAATAATTAAATAAACACCGTACCAAATCAGTAAGTTCCCCATTACAATACGAGTAACTAAATGATTTATAAACTTTTGTAATAGCTGAGCAGACTGTCCAACGGCAATGAGTGCAGGCATAGTGCCAGCGCCAAAGGCAAGCATGATCAGGGCCCCTTCAAAAGGCGACTTTGCTTGTAGCGTCCAGGTTAAGGCCGAGTAGACTAACCCACAAGGTAACCAGCCCCACAGTGCACCATAAAAAAATGCTTTCTTTTTGGTATTAACAGGGACCAAGTGTTTATTAAGCTTTACAACATGCTGCCAGATCAGGCTTTTTGCTGCTGATTCCAGCCATTTTAAGGTACTGGCTAAGCGCATAACATAAATACCAACCAAGATCATAAAAATGCCGCTCATCAATTGTAAAGCGTTTGCTACGCTTGTGTTTTGTTTCGCTAGACTCGCACCAAGTAATGCCACTAGGCTACCCGCGAGAGCATAGCTAACAATGCGACCTATGTTGTATAACAAAGAGACCACAATGGCTGAGCGCTGTTTGCTGGCGAGTTGCAATGAGCTGGCGATACCACCACACATCACCAAGCAGTGCCCACTGCCTGCGAGTCCCATTATCAATGCGCTTAGCAGGCTTACGTCATTCATGCGAGTGGTCGTTGTCGCCTTTATCCGTTGGTTGCTTGGTGGTCTGGCTATTGTGTTGCACTTTGTCGTCATCGAACAAAATGCTATGACCTTGCTTGTTTAGATCTGAAAACTGTTCACTTTTTACTGCCCAAAAGAATATACCTATCGCAATGATCACAAACAAAATAGCGATAGGTATTAATACGTAGATGATACTCATAGCTTTAATAACCTTAGTGAATTACCAATCACGATAATAGAGCTGGCTGACATGCCTATCACGGCAACCCAAGGAGGGACCATACCAAGCGCGGCCAGTGGTAAAATAGAACCGTTGTATAACAAAGAGATAGTCAAGTTTTGCTTAACGATTCTGCGGGTTTGCTTGGCAACCTGCTGCAGCGCCAAAATGGCATTTAAATCACTATTAAGCAACACGACATCGGCAGTGTTTTTAGAAATATCGGCTCCGGTGTCCATAGCAACAGAGAGGTGAGCCGTATTAAATACAGGGCTGTCGTTGATACCATCTCCCACCATCGCGACAATTTCCCCTTGCTTAGACCAAGTTTCAACGGCTTGTTGTTTACTCTCAGGAGTACACGCGCTTTGATAACTGTCGAGTGCGAGTTGTGTTGAAAGCTCTTTTCCGGCATTTGAGCTATCGCCTGTCAGCATATGACAAGACAAACCTGCTTGCTGCAATTGTTCAATTACTGCCTCAGCGTTATTTTTCACTTTGTCGTTAAAGTAGAAATCCGCCACCGCTTTATCGTTAATAAACAATGTGGCTTGGGCAAAAGACGCATGATTGTCAAACCAGTGACTTTTACCAAGTGCGATTGCTGTGCCTTGCCAGTCTCCTCTGATACCTGAGCCAGCTACTACTTCAACATCTTGAACAAGGTTTTCCGTCGGCGTGATATGAGCAAAAGCGCGGGCAATAGGGTGCTCCGAAAAGCGCTCTAGTGCAGCGGCAAACTCAAGAATTTCGGGTTCGCTATATTGTGGCTGCAATACTTCAATGTGTCGTATTGAAAAGCGCCCCTCGGTTAAGGTGCCTGTTTTATCAAACGCAACGCGAGTTAGTTTTGTCGCTGTTTCGAGTACGTGCGCTTCTTTGATCAAGATACCTTTTTTGGTCAGCGAGGCGACAGCACAAGTGAGCGCAGTGGGGATTGCGAGACTTAGTGCGCAAGGGCAGGTGGCTACTAGCACCGAAATGGTGACCCAAAACGCTTTGTCTGGCGAAACAGGATACCAGCCTATGGCTGTGATAGATGCAAAGATCAGTAAACAAGCAACAAACCACTGAGCAACCTTATCAGTAATTTCGACCAGTTTAGGGCGTTTTGTTAAGGCGTTGTGTTGTAGCCGAATAATTTGATTGAGTAGGGTGTTTTGGCCAATTTTATTGATCTCGAGGGTAATAACCCCATCATGGTTTACGGTGCCTGCGTAGACCTGATGACCTTGATATTTTTTGACAGGCTGATGCTCACCCGTCATCATTGACTCATCAACGGTGGTATTGCCTTGAACAACAAGGCCATCCGCTGGAATGGTTTCACCTGCCTTTACTAAAATTAGGTCGTTTAGCTTCAGCTTTTTAGCGGCAATGTGTTGCTCGTTGTTATTTTCATCTATTTTTCGGGCTGTCAGCGGTAAGAGTTTTTGCAGGTTCGCAGTGAATTCACTGGCTTTTAGGCGAGCTCTAAACTCTAAATATTTACCCAATAACAATAAGAAGGTAAACATGCAGATAGACTCAAAATAAACCTCACCGACTTCCATAAATGTCGCGTATGTACTGGCACCATAAGCGCCGAATATAGCCAGCGAAACAGGCAAATCCATATTCAGTTGTTTCGCTTTGAGGCCTTTAACCGCATTGGTTAAAAAGGGCATTGCTGAATATAAAATAACAGGGGAAGCAAGCACTAAGCTTATCCAGCGGAAGTACTGCTCAAAATCTTCTTCCATGCCAGAAAACATGCCAAAATACATGGCAAAAGCAAACATCATCACTTGCATGGTCATCAGGCCTGCAACACCTAGGCGGCGAATGTAAGCTTTGGCTACTGCCTGCTTTTGTGCTGCTTCTTCATCGGCCTGGAAAGGGTAGGCTTTGTAGCCAATTTCCATAAGTGATTTGATGATTTGACTAAGTTTTACTTGGTCATCTTGCCATACAATCATAGCGCGGTGGGTTGAGGTATTTACGTCAACGCGAGTAATACCACCAAGGGCTAATAGCTGTTTTTCTATCAACCAGGCGCAGGCTGCACAGCTAATTCCTTCCACACTGAGCAAAACTTCTTTGTTATCGCCGCTGGTCTCTACGAAGTCTTCTTGTATTTCATCATTGTCGTAACTTAGCAACATTTTTAGTTGTTCAGGGACGAGTTCTTCGACTTTTCCTGCACTTTGTGTGCGATAGGTATAATAGTCGCTCATTCCTTGAGAGATAATGGTCTCTGCAACAGCCTGACAGCCGATACAGCAAACAGGCTGGGTATTACCTTCAAAGGTAATGGAGCCCGAAAACCCTTTTGGAATAGGCTCTAAACAATGAAAACATGAATTTGCCATAGCAGCTTACTTATACTGTGGAGTTATAGCGATAATACCTTCATGCGGTAGCAGGACTTTTTCTTTCATTTTCCAGCTGTTGTCCATAGGCTCGATAAATACCGTGAATGCTCCAGTGTGTGGTTCATCAAATAGTCCAGTGAATTCACCGCTAGCATTTTTTGTTAGGGTCACGGCAAAGTCATACTTTTCAATCGTACGGTGGTAAAATGAGAGCTTGAGTGCGTGGACTTTGGAGGCATCACCTTTGGTAAATTTAAAAGTGACTTTTTGGTCTGCAATTTGTAAATCACCGTGCAAATAAAGCGCTTTAGCTTTGTTAAATTTGCCAAGTTCAAGGTTTATTGCTTTACCTTTTTTGTAGTAGTCGTCAACGACCATATCTGGTCCATTTCCAACGGCTAGGGTAATAAGAAGAACACAGGCAACCACAGTTACGAGTGGGAAAAAAATTAAAAACCAAGGCCAAAAATTCTTATACCAAGGGGTAGGGTTCATAGTTGCTCACATGGCTATAAAACTTGTCCGTATTCTACCGTAAGTTACGGTAAATACCTAAAAAAAAGCCTCCAAATGGAGCTTTTTTGATCTCAAATAATGTTCTAATTGCTGGGTTTACTGGTCTTGCGACAAGCTGTAAACATAAGCCGTTAGAAGGTGTACTTTATCTTCACCTAAGATGTCTTTCCAAGCTGGCATTACACCGGCACGGCCGTGGCGAAGCGTATCTTCAACAGCACGCTGAGAACCGCCATATAACCAGATATTGTCAGTTAGGTTAGGCGCACCAAACGGAAGGTTATGCGCAACTGAGCCTTTACCATCCATACCGTGACAAGCAGCACACATCGCAAACTTAGCTTTACCAGCTGCTGCGTCTTTTTGGTTTACAGTACGGCCAGAAAGACTTAACACATAAGCTGTCATTTCTTTCACGCCTTGATCACCAAGCGCATCTTGCCAAGCAGGCATCGCCGCAACACGACCGTGAAGAAGTGTTTCTTTGATCTTGTCAGGTGAGCCGCCGTATAACCAGTCATTATCTGTTAGGTTAGGGAAGCCCGCACCACCACGAGCATCAGAGCCGTGACATTGTGCACAGTTTTGCGAGAATAAACGTTGACCAATTTCAAGCGCTTCTTCATTTTTAGCAAGTGTTAGCACATCTTGCTTTGCAAACTCTTGGAAAATAGGGCCAAAGCGTGCGTCAGCCGCTTCAAACTCTTTATCCAATTGCACCCATTGACCTTCAGCTTGTGCTTCTGCAACTGCTTTTTTAGACTCTTCCAATGTAGTAATACCTTGGTTAGAGCTGGTCCAGTTTAGGAAGCCCGCAAAATTACCTAGACCCGGATAGGCTGCAAGATAATAAACAGACCATACAAAAGTGGCGAAGAACATATAAGTCCACCACTTAGGCAGTGGATTGTTCAGTTCCTCAATTCCGTCGAACTCGTGACCACAGCTTTCGCCTTCTTTGACACCCACATAGTTTTTCAGGTTCCAAAGCAGCAAGCCGAAAATCAGAGCTAGACATGCAAGGGTTAGTACGATAACCCAAATACTCCAAAAGCTAGTCATTTTTCAGACTCCTTTTCCTCGTTAGAGATAGTGTTATTGTGTTTTTTCTCATCTTCAAAAATGGCATTAGCTGCGTCGTCGAAACGGCGCTTAGAACGCTTGCTATATGCCCACACAACAATCACTAAAAACAGTACCAAAATTACCAGAGTCAAAATGCCTCTGTATGTGCCGTAATCCATAACAATTACTTCAAATGTGTGCCAAGTTGCTGTAAGTAAGCGATAAGTGCTTGCATTTCTGTTGCACCTTCGCCACCGTTCATCGCATGGATTTCATCAACTTGCGCTTGTAGTTCAGCATCATCACCGTAGCCTTTGCCATTGTAGCGGTCTGACGACTTATCAATGCCAAATGCATCACGGAACACTTGTAATTTTTTCAGAGTATAAGTGGTATCTACCTTAGTACTGTCAAGCCATGGATAACCTGGCATATTTGACTCAGGTACCACAGAGCGAGGATCCATTAAATGAGCATAGTGCCAGTCGTCTGAATAACGTTGACCAACGCGCGCTAAGTCTGGACCTGTACGCTTAGAACCCCATTGGAATGGGTGATCCCATACCGACTCACCAGCTACAGAGTAGTGGCCATAACGCTCAACCTCATCACGGAATGGACGAACCATTTGTGAGTGACAGTTATAACAACCTTCACGCACATAGATATCACGACCTTCCATTTCAAGCGCGGTAAGCGGGCGTAAGCCTTCTACTGGCTGAGTGGTATCTTTTTGGAACATTAGCGGTGTAATTTCAACTAGTGCACCAAAGCTAATCGCGAATACCGTTAGGATTGCCATTAGGCCAACGTTCTTTTCGACGATTTCGTGTTTGTTTGTTGAGTTATTGTTGCTCATACTCGACACCCCTTAAGCCACTTGCGGGTTTGCATCAGTGGCTAATTGACCACTTTTTGCAGTAACCGTACGGAATACGTTGTAAGCCATTACCAGCATACCAACTACGATGAATACACCGCCTAGGAATCGCATGATATAGAAAGGCTTAGAAGCTTCTAGTGACTGAACAAAGCTGTACATTAATGTACCGTCAGCATTTACTGCACGCCACATTAGACCTTGCATAACACCAGAGATCCACATTGCAACGATATAAAGCACAACACCAACAGTGTGTAGCCAGAAGTGCGTGTTAACTAGCTTGATGCTATACATGTTACCGTGACCAAATAGTGCAGGGATAAGGTGGTAAATTGCACCGATAGAAATCATCGCAACCCAACCTAGTGCACCAGAGTGTACGTGACCTACAGTCCAGTCTGTGTAGTGTGAAAGCGCATTTACAGACTTAATAGCCATCATTGGGCCTTCGAACGTAGACATACCGTAGAAAGATAGAGATACAACTAGGAAACGCAGTACTGGGTCAGTACGTAGTTTGTGCCACGCGCCTGATAGCGTCATGATACCGTTGATCATACCGCCCCAAGAAGGAACGAATAGGATAACTGACATCACCATACCAAGAGACTGAGTCCAGTCAGGTAGCGCTGTGTAGTGTAGGTGGTGAGGACCAGCCCAGATATATAGAGAAACGAGTGCCCAGAAGTGAACTACCGATAAACGGTAAGAGTAAACTGGACGACCTGCTTGTTTCGGTACGAAGTAGTACATCATACCAAGGAAACCTGCAGTCAGTAGGAAGCCTACCGCGTTGTGACCGTACCACCACTGAACCATAGCATCTACAGCACCGGCGTAGATTGAGTATGATTTAGTAAGCGATACTGGAATAGCCATGCTGTTTACAATGTGAAGCACTGCAACAGTAATGATGAAACCAGCGTAGAACCAGTTTGCTACATAGATGTGTGACACTTTACGCTTGATAAGAGTACCAAAGAATACAACCGCATAAGTAACCCATACTACCGCGATTGCGATATCAATCGGCCACTCTAGTTCTGCATACTCTTTTGAAGAAGTCATGCCTAAAGGAAGCGTGATAGCCGCTGCGACTATGATGGCTTGCCAACCCCAGAAGGTAAAAGAAGCAAGTTTGTCAGAGAACAGACGCGTTTGACAGGTGCGCTGAACAACATAGTAAGAGGTTGCAAATAGTGCACTTGTACCAAATGCAAAGATTACTGCGTTCGTATGTAACGGACGAAGTCTAGAGTAAGTTAACCATGGAATGTCGAAGTTTAACGCAGGCCACGCAAGTTGCGCTGCGATAAATACACCTACACCCATGCCAACAATGCCCCAAATCACTGTCATGATAGCGAATTGGCGTACAACTTTATAATTGTACTCAGTTTGTGATGCTACTGTTTGGCTCATTTTCTGGATTCCGCTGCAATTTATTGCGATTAGAAATGAATTACCTGAATTACAGGCCCTAGTTATATTTCCTCAAGCCCGTCATGTTTTAATTCACACGGTGAATGAAAACCTAACCAGCCCGAGAAACCTTTATTTTTGCGAGGAAATGATAATTTTTTTACTTATGAAAAGATACCAAAAACGCCTAAAATTATGACATCAATCAAGTTTTCAAGCGCTTTTTGTTCGCTTCTTAAGCAACCTAGCAATTACCCCGAAACTTGCGTACACTGCGCAAGATTCAGAAGTGACGGTAAACCCCTATGGTTGTAAAGCAATTAACAATAGGATTGCTAGGTATTTTCCTCGTGGCCTGTTCAGACCCAAGTATCATTATACATGAAAGTTCAGAAAAAAGTGAAAGTTCAGTAACAAGAAATGTCTGTAATTTTTCAACGCCTTGTAATTTGACTCCCGAAGTCTCTATTTATCTGGGGTCAGCGCAGATCCGTCCCGAAACCGAATTTACCATTGGACTCAAAAGTGCGACTAAAGTAGAGGTGCAATCTGCTTGGCTGGAAGGCGAAAACATGAACATGGGCCGAATTCCCGTATTTTTTGATAGTGACACATTAGAAGCCACAACCATGGTTGGGGTTTGCACGGATAAGTCCATGCGCTGGGTTTTGCGTTTAGCACTTATTATTGACGGCCAGCCTGTTACAACTCATCATCCAATAGCTGTAGTTTATTAATGAATAAATCTGTTTTTATCGAATATCTCAAGTTCGCACTTGAACAAAAGTTGATTGAAGCCACCGAAGCGGCTGAGAGTGCCCGTGCGGATGCAACCCATGAGCAAAGCGCTGCCGAAACCCAGTATGACTCCTTAAGTATTGAGTATGGCTACCTAGCTGAAGGGCAAAGTGAGCGCGTTGACGCCATGCATCTAGCAAAACAAACAATCACCAATCAATTGGATCATCCAGTCACTGATACCATTGTGCACAACGCACTAGTTGAAATAGAAGATGAGCAAGGGCATTGCCACTGGTTTTATTTTGCGCCCTGTGAAGGCGGACTAAAAATCCAATATAAAGAAACCCCTGTACTTGTACTTACATTTGATGCGCCACTCGGTAAGCGTCTAAAGGGGCTTAATGTGGATGACGATATTTCGTTTTTCTTCAATGGTCAGCAGCAAACGCTAACCGTAACACAAATACGGTAAGTGTCCCCTAGGTCGTGAATTACGAGAATAGTTTCCTCCTCACAATGGCGCGATAAGTAGAAGGGGACTTTCCCATTAATTGACGAAATACTCGACTTAATTGGCCTTGCGAGTTAAACCCACAAGCTAAGGCAATATCCTGTATCGATAGATTGCTGCTTGCCAGCAACTCTTTGCACATTTCAACGCGTATCTGTTGTAAATAAGCCACCGCTGTTTGTCCGGTTGCTTGTTTAAAGCGACGATTGAAGGTGCGATAGCTGAGATCAAACTGATGGGCGACGGCAGGTAAAGAAATCTCGGAAGTGGCGTTATTTTTAAGCCAAAATTGGATTGCCGCAATTTGTTCATCAGCATGACGGTCTACTGCCCCTTCTAAATAGCGCTGCTCCTCATAGGGCTTACGAATTTCATGAGAAAAGTTTTGTTGCACGTGGTGAGCAGCATCCGTGCCATATAACAGCTCTATAATGTGAACAATGACATCTGCTAATGCGTTGAGGCTTGCCACCGTATAGATCCGCTCTGATTGCGTGATAAAGTAGTCTGGCTTTAATTCTACATTCGGGTATAGCTGCGAAAACTGTTTTGCAAAGTGCCAATGGGTCGTGGCTGAGTGACCATTTAAGAGGCCAGAGCTTGCCAAAAAGCAGACGCCAGTGCCAACACCAATTAAAGTACTCCCAGATTCCCAAGCATCCGCAAGCGAATCACTCAAGTGCTGATGCTGCTTTACTATTGGTCTTGGATTACGCCAAATACTCGGTACTATGATGTAATCATATAAAGGTAATGAGCTAAAATCGCTTTGTGCTTCAAGAGTCATGCATTCGTCCGCTCTAACTACCTCTCCATCACTGCTACAAAGCACGACCTCTAGTGGAATATATGCCTCTTTTAAGTGCACTTTAGCAAATGCTTGCCCAGCTTTAAGCATTTCAAGTGGCAAAGTGACACTGGTAACCAGCATATGCTTATAAAGCACAATGGCAACTTGTGTACAGGATTTCATCTGCTCCGACCTCTTTTCTTTGGCGAAAAATGTTCTATATTTGGCTTATTTTGTAAAAAATAAAATTTGAATGCAATTAAAATCAAATCATTATCTTAGTTCAGAAGTAGGAACGACATGACAGCATTGCCAATTATTGTAGGAATGGGGGGAATTAACGCCGCGGGGCGCACCTCTTTCCATCAAGGCTATAAACGTATTGTACTTGATAAACTAAATGCCAAAGACAGACAAGAGACGTATTTAGGCCTTGCGAGCCTGATGAATTTAGTGCGCCTTGATAGTGGTCAACTGTTAGACCAAAACGACGAAGTAGTAAAAGAATCTGAGGTTGAGTCACGCTTTGGTGAACAGATTTTAGCGGGTACGCTGATCCGTAAAATTGAAAAAACACATTTTGATGTAGATGCGACTCCCTGGCAGCAAAAGCTCACGATGAAGGCGAGTGATGACAATAAGATTGTATTTAGCTGCCGTAAGCGTGATTTACCAGATCCTGTTCCTGCTGCTTGGCAAGTAATTGAACTGGATCCAAAAACGGTTGAAGTCACTATAGCTGACCAAATTGAAGTCAAACACGATAGTCACAGAGATAACCCAATTAAGGCCGCGGGCCAATTACCAACCGGTTTTGAGCCATCTTTGATGTATAACAGTCGCTACCAGCCTCGTGGATTGCAGGCGACCATTTTTGCTGCCACTGACGCTATTCGCTCAACGGGTCTTGAGTGGGATAAAGTGATGAATAGTGTGCGCCCAGATCAGATCGGAACTTACTCGGCCTCGGTTGCAGGGCAAATGAATGATGAAGGACTAGGTGGTTTAGTGCGTAGCCGATTACGTGGAGACCGTGTAAGCACTAAACAGTTAGCGCTAGGTTTAAACACAATGTCTACCGACTTTATCAACGCCTATGTAACCGGAAGCGTTGGCACTACGTTTACGACTTCTGGTGCTTGCGCAACTTTCCTTTATAACCTTCGTGCTGCTGTAAATGATATTCAAGCTGGTCGTACTCGGGTTGCTATTGTGGCAAGCGTTGAATGTGCCATCACACCAGAGATCATTGAAGGCTTTGGCAATATGGGAGCACTTGCAAACGAAGAAGGCTTGCGCAAACTAGACAACACTGAGCAGGTTGACTACCGTAAAACCAGCCGTCCGTTTGGAGAAAACTGTGGTTTTACCATTGGCGAAGGCGCACAAGTCGCTATTTTGATGGATGATACCCTAGCACTTGAGCTTGGCGCGCAGATAATGGGCTCAGTGGCAGATGTTTATGTTAATGCCGACGGCGTGAAAAAGTCGATTACGGCGCCGGGTCCGGGCAACTACATTACCATGGCAAAATCGGTTGCGTTGGCTCAGCAAATCGCAGGTACTGAGGCATTAACAAAACGCAGCTTTATTTTGGCCCATGGCTCAAGTACACCACAAAACCGCGTTACAGAATCGCTTATCTACCACAAGATTGCCGAGACTTTTGCGATTAATGGTTGGAAAGTAGCAGCGCCAAAAGCCTATGTTGGTCATACCATAGCACCTGCATCTGGCGATCAGTTAGCGATGGCATTAGGGGTATTTGAATACAATATTATGCCAGGGATCACCACAATTAATGCGGTGGCCGAGGATGTTCACGCTGAGCATTTAGATATTCGCACCGAACACTATGAATGTGACCCAATGGATATCGCTTTTATTAATTCAAAGGGCTTTGGCGGTAACAATGCCACTGCAACGGTACTTTCTCCCACGGTAACGAAGAAGCTACTAAGCAAGCGTTATAGCCAGGCTGAGTTTGCAAATTACGAACAACAACTTGCCATTACAACACAAAGACAAATTGCATATCAGCAAGCGGCAGACTACGGCCAATACGAGCTTATTTACCGTTTTGGCAATGGCATGATTGACGAGTCGGAACTGGGTTTAAGTCAACAAGAGTTAGCCATTCCTGGGTTTGAGCAAAGCATACAGCTTTGCCCACAAAATCCTTACGGCGATTTAACCTGACTTCCAATAGCCCCAGCTATTGGTGAATAAATTCGCCTTGCCTACAAGGATGTAGGTACCAGTGCGGTAGCAGGACGCGAGAGTGGGGTTATCCCCAAACCTCAGGTTAAGTAAAGAATAATGTTAAGCAAGCAAGGCGTACAGGGAGTACGCCTTTTTTACTTCATACAGTTAGCGTGAAATTCTAGGTGATTTTCAATAAAGCTCGAAATAAAGAAGTAGCTGTGATCGTAACCTTCATGCATATTTAGCGTGATAGGATATTGGGCTTCTTTAGCGGCTTGCTCGAATAACCAAGGTTTTAGTTGTTCATCTAGAAACTGATCGCTGGTGCCTTGCTCAATGAGAATAGCGGGTTGCTTGGGCTTATCGTACTCAGTCATTAATATTGTTGCATCATACTGTTGCCAATCTTGCTTGTCTTCTCCTAAATATCCAGCGAGTGCCTTTTGCCCCCAAGGACAATTGCTCGGATTCACTATCGGGCTAAATGCCGAAATACTGGTATAAGCGTCTGGATTTCTTAGTCCAATAACCAATGCACCATGACCACCCATAGAGTGACCACTAATGGCTTTTTGTGGGCTAACTGGGAAGTGAGTTTGGATTAACTCAGGCAACTCTTCAGTCACATAGTCATACATATGATAATGTTTACTGTACGGTGCTGTAGTTGCATTAACATAAAAACCTGCACCTAGACCAAAATCATAAGCGCCATTTTCGTCATCTGCAACGTCTTCACCACGGGGGCTTGTATCCGGTGCGACAATAGCAATACCTAGCTCATTGGCCTTTTTAAACGCGCCGGCTTTTTGCATGAAGTTTTCGTCGGTACAGGTGAGTCCCGAGAGCCAGTACAGAACAGGAACTCGTTGCCCTTCATTGACAATTTCAGGTAAAAATATTGCGAAGGTCATGTCGCACTGGGTGGATTGACTAGTATGCTTGTAGCGCTTGTGCCAGCCACCAGATACTTTGTTGCTGGAAATCAGTTCCATCAAGTTCTCCTTAATTAAGTGAAATAGGGCGCTGTTTGCGCCCTTGAAAAGGATCTTTAGTAGTGGATCACTGAACGAATGCTTTTGCCTTCGTGCATTAAATCAAAGGCTTCATTTATGTCTTCAAGCTTCATAGTATGAGTAATAAAGTCATTAAGCTTAAACTCACCAGCCATATAGCGTTCAACAATCTCTGGAAGCTCTGAGCGACCTTTTACGCCACCAAAAGCACTACCACGCCACACGCGACCTGTGACCAGTTGGAAAGGACGTGTAGAGATCTCTTGTCCAGCACCTGCAACGCCAATGATCACAGATTCACCCCAGCCTTTATGACAGCACTCTAGTGCACTTCTCATCACATCAACATTGCCGATGCATTCAAATGAGAAATCCACACCACCATCTGTCATTTCAACGATCACTTCTTGAATTGGTTTATCGAAGTTTTTCGGGTTGATAAGGTCAGTGGCACCTAGCTTTTCCGCCAGTTCAAATTTGTCTTCATTGATATCAATCCCGATGATACGACTGGCACCGGCCATCGTGGCACCAATAATGGCTGATAGACCAATGCCACCTAAGCCAAAAATTGCAACCGTATCGCCTTGTTGTACTTTCGCAGTGTTCATTACAGCGCCCATTCCCGTGGTTACTCCACAGCCTAGTAGGCAGATCTCTTCCAGCGGCGCTGCTTTGTTTACTTTTGCCAACGAGATTTCTGGCAGTACAGTGTACTCAGAAAACGTTGAGGTGCCCATATAGTGATAAATTGGCTCACCATCTTTGTAGAAGCGAGTTGTTCCATCCGGCATCAAGCCTTTACCTTGGGTCTCACGGATCTGCTGGCAAAGGTTAGTTTTGCCTGACTTACAGAATTTACACTCACCGCACTCAGGGGTATACAGAGGAATAACGTGATCGCCTACCGCAACACTGGTTACTCCTTCACCAACTGCTTCAACAATCCCAGCGCCTTCGTGACCTAAAATTGCTGGGAAGACACCTTCAGGGTCATCGCCAGACAAGGTAAAAGCATCGGTGTGGCAGACACCTGTCGCAGTAATTTTAACGAGTACTTCGCCTTTTTTTGGTGGCATTACATCAACTTCTTCGATACTAAGTGGTTGACCTGGGCCCCACGCAATTGCGGCTTTAGATTTAATAAATTCAGACATGGTTTGTTCCTTTCTTTAAACAATGACAGAAGTATAACTGCTTTATTATTTTTGATAATCTATAAAAATAATAAAGACTTTTACGTGTGTGTAATAATGGATAGGTGGATTGGCATAGATGAATTTGTAGCTGTTGCAAGCAATGGCTCCTTTAGTAAGGCTGCATCGCAACTGAATACTTCGGTTGCTCAAGTGAGCCGAAGAGTAAAAATGTTAGAAGAAAGGCTCAATATTCAGCTGCTCACTCGTACAACCAGAAAGTTGGCACTGACTCAAGAAGGGGAAGTGTTTTTATCACATGCCAAGCATTTGCAACATGGCTTGGATGATGCGACGGCCGCAATTAGACAGCGTGATAGACAACCAACAGGCAAGCTTAAGTTGACTGCACCTGTAATGTATGGCGAGTCGTATGTAATGCCAGCCGTCGTCGACTTTATGCGTTTGTATCCTAAAGTTGAGGTTGAAATGTATTTAACTAACAATCAGGTTGATTTACTCGATAAGGGGTTTGATCTGGCTATCCGGCTTGGCAAGTTACAAGATTCGTCATTACGCGCTAAGCGGTTGACTACGCGTAAAACCATGGTCTGTGGTGCCAATACATACTTAAACCAGTATGGCCAACCCCATACACTAAGCGAATTAAGTAATCATCAATGCTTGATTGGAAACAGCAGTGAGTGGCGCTTTATAGAACAAGGAAAAGCGCGGCAAATTAAAGTTGCCGGTCCATTGCGTTGCAATAGCGGCTGGGGCTTATTAGAAGCGGCAAAACAAGGCTTAGGGTTGGTACAGTTGCCACATTATTACGTGCAAGAGGCGCTAGAGCGTGGTGAGTTAACAGAGGTACTCTGCAATTTTAGACCTGAAGAGGAGGGGGTCTGGGCGCTGTATCCACCCAGACAATTTGTTGCAACTAGCTTGCGCTTGTTATTGGATCACTTAAGTGAACATTTTAATAAGTTTTAGCCATGGTATCGATGGCTTGGCTGAGCGCTATTTCTCGACTATCGCAAAAAGCGCCATCACCTAAGCGCTCGTGTATATTCAAGCGCTTTAGTTTGTCAGTAGTTTCCCAATTGGGCGAATAGATAAACACACTGCAGTTAGCATCAAGGGCGTCGGTGATCGCATTCTCGATGGCTAACCCCACCGTCACATCTATCATTGCAACATCGCTTAGATCTAACACCATGGCTTTGTATTCACCAATTTTGCGATGCTGTCGTGCGATTGCTTTGGAGACGCTAAAAATCATTGGACCTGAGAGGTAGAAGAACAAAAGCTTACCGTTAGCTTGATCAAGTAACTCGCTTTCTTTTTTGGTGAGTGGTACATCTTCATCGCTATCACTATCACTAATGGCTTTTACGTGGTTAGCTTGGACTCGACTTAGACGTTCTATGATCATCACATTAGAGATAAATACACCGAGTCCTACCGCAATAATAAGATCGACAAATACGGTAAGTAACATCACCCCATACATGATGGCCATTTGACTCATACTGAGCTTATGAGCCCGCTGGATAAAGCTCCAGTCCAAAATGTTAAAGCCAACATAAACTGCAATACCAGCCAATACCGCCATAGGGATTGGCTCGGTTAGACTGCCTGCGATAAAGACTACCGCCATTAAAATCAAAGCTCGGAAGATCCCAGCGATTGGGGAGCGAGCCCCTACTTGAATATTCACAACGGTGCCCATTGTTGCACCAGCCCCTGGTAGTGCCCCAAAAAGGCCTGCAATCATATTGGCAATACCTTGTCCTCTAAGCTCTTTGTCAGAGTCATGCTCCGTTCGGGTTAAACTATCCGCGATCACTGCTGTAAGTAGTGTATCAATACAGCCGAGAGTACCAAGCACTAAGGCATCAATCAGCATTTCAACGAATAGCTCAGGTGACAAAACTGGAAAAACGATGCTCGGTAATCCACTTGGAATTTCGCCGATGCGTCGAATACTCTCGGTGTCGAAAATAATAATGGAAAGTAGCGTAACAGCGACAAGGGCAACGAGTTGCGCGGGCACATATTGACGCCACTTACTTGGCATCTTAAATAAGATTGCCAGCGTGATCACACCTAAAAATAACTCAGAGAAGTGCAAGTCCATCAATAGGCTGGGCAGATCAGATAAAGTACCAATTACGCCACCGGCTGGGGCTTGATGACCAAGTAAGGGTGCCAACTGAAGAATGATCAGAATAACGCCAATCCCAGACATAAAGCCCGAGATAACGCTGTACGGCATAAGGGTGACGTATTTCCCTAGCTTGAGCGTACCTAGCAAAATCTGAAAGGCGCCTGCCATCATGACCACGGTAAAGCCCATCGCAAGGCCATTTTCAGGGTACTTGCTCATCATGGCGGTAAGTACAGCGGTCATGATCACTGTCATTGGGCCGGTTGGTTCAGAAATGAGGGAGGTTGAACCACCAAATAGAGCGGCAAATAATCCGACTAAAATTGCACCCCACATTCCGGCTTCGGCACCGGCACCTGAGGCAACACCAAAAGCAAGCGCTAATGGTAGTGAAATGATAGCAGTGGTAACACCACCGAATAGGTCACCTTTTAAAGAGGCGTTTTTGAATCTCTTAAGTGTGATCATACTTTCGACTATAAGGATCAAAGAATTGACGGCATTCTACTGATAAATAGCATAGAGTGCTACGAAGGACTGGTATTACCATTTCTCTGTTCAGTAGTTTTGGACAAAAAAAAGCCAGTCTATCAAGACTGGCTTTTTTATTTTACTTACTCAACCTCAGCAGGTGAGGCCATATCTGCACTGGCTCTGCCTGTTGGAGACTTAGAGCCAACACCTAGGCCGCTATTTGCAACAGCTGGACGAAGGTCATGTGGCATTGCCGATGGCGTTTCAGTGACGACATCTTCAATTACACTCTGTGCTTTCGTCATTGGTGCAGCAGCTGTTTGGTTAAAGCGTACACGAGTTTGAACCGTGCCACCGTTAACAGCTCGCTGAGCAGGTTCTTCAACCGTTTCGCTTTGCGGAGCAGGCTCTTCAGCCGCTTCAGCTTGCTGAGCTTCTACAGTTTCGCTTTGCGGTGCAGGCTCTTCAACCACTTCA
>NZ_NKHF01000158.1 GCF_002744175.1 Pseudoalteromonas piscicida | reverse complement strand
ATTGTGATACGTTGGCACAAGCTATTTAAAGGCAACTGGATAACTCAAAAGTATACTAAAGAAGAGCCTCTAAGCGAGTCGGAGCAGTTGATGCTTGATGAGCATGTTGCCAAATATAGAGAAAGACTGGCGGATATTAGCTGGTTCATGCGAGTACTTAACGAAGATATCGCCCGCAGAGCAAACAAAGAGGATGATTGTACAGGGCGGTTTTGGGAAGGACGATTTAAATCCCAAGCCTTATTGGACGAAGCAGCACTAGCGGCTTGTTTAGCCTATGTAGATTTAAATCCCATTAGGGCTGAAATCGCAGCCACGCCCGAGACCTCAGACTATACCAGTATCAAAAAGCGCATCGACTATGCGAAATTAGGTAAACAACCAGAAAGCCTG
>NZ_NKHF01000003.1 GCF_002744175.1 Pseudoalteromonas piscicida | reverse complement strand
GGAGCACAAAGTCTTTATCGCCTGACTCACATAGAATAACTATGCTACACAGGCTTTGCCTTGTATAAATGGCAATCAAACTGCTGCAAAAACAAACTTGAAAGATCAACAGGCCCTAAGTAAATGCGCTATTTCATCCTGCAAATTGATTAGAGAATTAATTTAACTGGTATAGCTATCTACTGAGCGGTAATACTCCAATAGGTATTTTTATCGATTATATTGACTGGCAATACTTTAGGCAGCAATGCAGCAAATTGTTGGGCGTCAGCAATATTGTATGTTCCGCTGAGTTTTAGCGCAGTAGAGTGCGGCTCCGAGAGCTTTAGTGGTTTCTCACTGTATCTGTTTATTTGCAGGATAGCGTTTTCTAAGCTGCTATTATTAAAAACGATTTTACCGCTTTGCCAGTTGGCAAATTGGTCACTTTTACGTTGCGACAGCTTGTCATTCTCGGTGTTATACATTTGATTGGCTGTAAGGTAAACAT
Organism: Pseudoalteromonas piscicida; assembly: GCF_002744175.1. Lineage (GTDB taxonomy): Bacteria > Pseudomonadota > Gammaproteobacteria > Enterobacterales > Alteromonadaceae > Pseudoalteromonas > Pseudoalteromonas piscicida_B. Next base: position 48,326 of record NZ_NKHF01000003.1, on the reverse strand, counting down.
CGGGAGAGGTTGGATCGGATACCTTCACTTTACCATGTGCAACAGAGACCACCATTTCATCGGCCAGTTTATTAATATTAAACTTGGTCCCCAGCACTTGTACCATAAATTCATCGATCTTGACCGTAAAGGGGCAAGCAGGGGCGGGCGCAACGTTAAACATGACTTGGCCTTGGAGCAGTTGAACCTGTCTTTCGGTGTTTTTCATTAACACTTTGATGCGGCTATCACTGTCTAAAAATAATTCCGAGCCATCGCTTAAGATAATATTTTTCGACTCACCAATTGCGGTTGTGTAAGTGTCTCCTGCACCTTGGTGAAGCATAAATAGGGTTATTGCAATGGCGAAAACCGACGCTGCTAGTGCGAGAGGTTTGGCAAAGGTGCTGTTGTTTGACGCCCGCTGAGTGGCTAATCGGATCAGCCTTTCAGCGCGATGTGGTTCTATTGCGCCCAGTTTGCTATCAAGCAAAATACATTCTTCAAATGCCTTTTGGTTTTCGTCACTTTCATGGAGCCAAGCCTTCCACTGTTCAAACACTGGAGGCTCGGGGTGTTCTTTTAGTTTAAGCAACCACTGTGTGGCTTGCTCAAAGCGGTGATCATCATGATGCATGTTTTATTCTTCTAATAGGACTTCACGACAGCGTTTCATCGCCTTAATGATATGCTTTTCTACCATGCTTTGCGAAATTTGCATATGGGTAGCAATTTGTGACTGATTTAACCCTTTGTATTTATGTAGGACAAACGCTTCTCGGCATTTGGGTGGTAAATCAGCTATACAGCGCTCGAGGCGTTCGTACTCTTGCTGTGCAATAAGCTTACTTTCAGGGTTTAAATGTGCCTGTTCAAATAGAGGGCTCTCTTCCTCTGGGAGTGCGGTAAAGCTACACACGTTATTACGTCTGTAGAGATCAACCAGCAGGTTATTGGCTGTTTTTAAGATTAACGCTTGGTCCAAATTATCCGTGGAGTGCTGCTGAGCTTTATTTCTTCCCTGTTTTATCAAACGAGCAATGGCTTCTTGAATGATATTTTGCGCTTTGTCTTTGCAACCTGTGCGTCGAGAAATAATCGACACCGCTCGTTTGTAAGTAGATAAAGACATAAAACTGTACTGCTTTTGGGAAAGTGGCGTCATCATATAGATCAGTTTAGTAAAAGTAAAAGATAATTATTCTCATTTATCTAAAAAGTACTCGATGGGTACAATAAGTTGATGAGGAGCGTCTAGGTGAGCAGGCACTTTGGGTAATGGCTGGGCTTTTCGGACGGTATTTAGTGCTGCATTATCGAGCACCGCAACTCCTGAACTTTTTAGAATATGCATTGCTACTACTTTGCCTTCTCGTGACAGAGTGACATCTAAATAGGTGACACCCTGTTGCTTTTTCATCAGCGCCGATGTTGGGTAAGTACGGTTTGCCATGAGCGTAGAGAGTAAATCGGCTTGCCAAGTTTTTTCTCCTGCGGCGGTGTGCTGCGTACTAACATGTTTTTGTTGTTGGCTGGCAGCCCCCGCATTTGCTAATTGTGCAGGCGCTTGCTGCGGGGCTTTGTTAACCTCAGGTTTGGGCGGTGGCGCGGTGTCTTGTTTTGGGGCTTTTTTCGCCTGCTTTACCTGATGTTCACTCGGCTGAGCTTTACTCAGCACCGGTTTGGGCTGAGGTGGTGTTTTTTTCTCCGGTGGCGCTGACTCAGCCGCCGCTTGGGTAGCCGTAGTTGGAGGTGCATTTTCAACCTCCACCTCCGAAACATGGGGAGTGGGAGCGTTGGCTATCACTAATTGTGCTTTGATCACTTTGGGTTGCTGAAAACTCGGTGATGGGGTAGGAGGCGACGAGGCCGCAAACACCGTAAACAGCACACCGTAATGCAGCAATAAAGCACTTAACCAAGCGTAAGCTGTACGATACTGGTGCGTGGGTTTATTGATTTGCTTAGCATCACTTGGCTTTGATAATACATAAAGCTGCGCGTAACCTAGGCTCAATGCAACCAAGCCAGACAACCATAAATTATTGGACACCCAATATAAAGAGCAGACGCCAAAAGCCATGCCCGCAATCGCAAAAAATTTAGCCTTGGGAGGTACAATTTGATGCGCTTGCCAATCACTGAGAACTGGACCAAATTTAGGGTGCGACAGTAACCGCTGTGTTAACCGCTCTGACGAGCGACTAAAGCATGCCAAGGCGATGATTAAAAACACCGTGGTTGGCATTACCGGAAGGAGAGCACCGACAAAAGCGAGTGCCAATGCACACCAGCCAGCAGCTAAATAGGCGACCTGTTTATATTTAGGTCGCCAGTATTGTCTCATCTCTGAGCATTGCACGCGTTAACTCGCCTTTTGGTACATTTCATCAACGAGTTGGTGGGTGTATGCAAATGCTTGCTTGGCGCCATCAAGCAACTCTTGCTCTTGCAAGTCGGTCAATGGGGCGGCTTCAATTGCTGCCATAAACTCACGCCATTTATTTCCGCGACCAACGCCTGGGCCCGCAAGAAAGCGTGCGCCAAACTCACTGGTCAATGATAGCTTAGAAACCTCTTTACCCAACATGGCAGCGCCCAGTTTAGAGCCTTCAATTACGTACAGCCAGCCTAAAGAGCGCGCCAAACTCATTGAGTCTAAAGTGATTTGCGCAGCATCGGTAAACGCACTGGCATCAAAGTCTTGTAAATCGTCTGCTAGCACATCAATGCGATTGCGGCTCTGTAAGTCTGGAATAAGGCTTGCTAATTTCGGGCAGTGATAGAGCGGGTCAACATAATGCATTAGGGCATGCTGAAATTGTAAAAACAACACGTAGTTATTGGTAGAAGCGAATGGCGCTTCACCTATCAAGCGTGCGTCTAAGGTGTCGTGTACGCTAGTTGTTGCTTTGCGTAACTTGGTCATTCTTGGGTATCGATTTTCAGTGGCTTTGCTCATTTTGACTCTAAAATAAATACAACTATGTAGGGTAAAACGAGCGAAACAAAAAACTCCACACCTCAAAAAATAAAAAAATAAATAATAATTATTATCGCTTGAAAGGCGTGAATTTGCTGCTTAACATACCGCCCCCATCAAGGCAGCGAAAGCAGTGGGCAAGCCCAACTTTGCTGGTGGTTTAACAAAAATAATGAGAGCAAATTATGGTAGATAATCCTTACGGCATTGCAGCGCTGTGGACTCAGAGCGATTGGGTGATTAAAGGGGTGGCCGTCATTTTGGTGTTAATGTCTCTTGCGAGTTGGCAGGTTATCATCAGTAAGATAATACTATTACGAAAATTGCGCTCATTGAGTAATGCAGTCATTCCCCATTCTGGGCTAGCAAAAAAATGGTTGGAACAATTGCAGCAAGAAGCAAAGGTAGCCAAAGATTTTTATCAGTTATGTGATGCACAGCAAACACAGTCTTTGCCGCCATTACAAGCTTGGCTTCAAGTGCAGTTAAAGAATAAAGTTTCATGTTTTCGCGGCACTTTACAAGCAGACTTGGCAATTTTGGCGTCGATCTCATCCTCTGCGCCTTTTATTGGCTTATTTGGAACTGTGTGGGGTATTTACCATGCTTTAGTCAAAATTAGCCTCAGTGGTTCAGCAGGTATTGATAAAGTTGCAGGCCCTGTGGGAGAAGCCTTGGTGATGACTGCATTTGGCTTGGCGGTAGCCATACCTGCACTGATTTTTTACAACGTAATTAACCGCGCCAATGCTGGCAAACTCGATGCTCTAGTGAAATGTGCATTAGAAGTAGAAGTAGAAGAAGTATTTGGACACCAATACCAACCAAGCTCACACTGAGGGAGTCTTCATGGCCTTTTCAAATCAACATGATGATATCGACGACGGACAAATCAGCGATATTAATACCACGCCTTTAGTCGATGTGATGCTAGTACTATTGGTTATATTTATTATTACTTTACCTGTAATAAATCAAACGGTAGAAGTAGACTTACCAAGCGAGCAAGCCAGTCAAAACGAACCTGAAGCAACCGCGCTTTACTTAACTGTCGATAAGCAAGGTCAGCTCTTTTTAGACAATCAAGCTCTAGATGAAAAGGCCTTTAAAGCAGCACTTACCAAACACGACACCAAAGAGACCGTATACCTACGCGGCGACAAACAGGTTGCTTATGAACATGTTATTAAGGCAATGAGTCAGCTCCAACAGGCAGGGTTTTATAATCTAGCGTTTGTGACAGAGTCTACCCCCTGATCTTTAGGTGTGACACACAGCTTGCGTATGGTTTTCCTCTGTGCCTGTTTTTATAAACTTGATTTAATACTTGAGATGAAAAGCCTAAAAGCACGTTAACTCGTTATTTTAGGCTTGGTTTATACTTGAAAGCTTTTATTCGATGTTTTGGATCTGCTTCTTGAGTGTGAAATATAAATCTTTAAATTACAGTTGGTTATCTTTGACTTTTATTAGTGGAAACGGGCGTCTGCCACCACTCCTGCCACCATTGTTTTACGGTTAACCCTGTATCGAATTACTCTATATTCTATTACAATACTGAGTATATCATGTTTTAACTTTAACAAGCACACATCTATAAAGCGCACGTAAAGTATGTCTTGAATGACTTTTTCTAGATCATATGATACATTTTTTTAACGTAAACTGTATTCTTATAGGCAAAAGGAAGTTATGCACGCAGTAGCACCTTATTTAATGCGTTGTTACAACAAAGAGTTGGACGGACGTAAAGATCAACGTTATCAGGTTCTAAATTGCATTGGCCAGTATGATCTTTTTTATCTTATCAAAGATTTTATTGAAGCTAACCAAGGTGCTTATAAAATCGTAGAGGACACTAAACAAGTCTACCAGTTCAGTGATTTAGAGTTTGATGAAAACTCAAGAGAGATTTCAGCTTGGTTCAATGTGGGTAATTATGGGATAAAAACAGATATAATTAATATTGAAACAGGCGCTGTGGATTTTGAGAAAGCTCAAAACAATGCTGAAATTATTAAGCATTTTGTCCATTTCTTTATTCCCAAAGGTTTTAATGAGGCAATGTCTTTCATGCACTCTTATAGAGGAACAGGCGTGAAGACATTATTCTACATATTGTTTTCCCATTATTTTTCAAATAAAACCCAGCTTGTAATTCAGATGAACCCGTTGTCATACGATAATGCTGTAAATGCTTGGTTGGACGCCGTAGCTAAAGAGGTCAGGTTAACGAAGTTTGTTGGTGTAAATGATATTGCTGATCAGGTAAGTATGCTAGGGCATCATGAACAAGAATTGGTCATTAAGCCACCAAGAAAAAATAACCTTGGTAAGCTGAAAGATTATTTACGCAGAGATTCAGAGAGGTTTAAAGCTATTGAGATTATGGGAGGATATGGTTCTCAGATAAAAACAATAGTTGAAATGAATGGTAAGCAAAAGACGTTTTATATTGGTGGAAGTGTTTCTTCACCACTTTGTGAAATTGAGTTAGACGAAGATGTTGTGTTAAATGATGGGGTTCCAGATTATCGTTCAATTAGGCGTTGGATAAGAGTCATAGTCAATGAATATGCTAAGACTATGTATCCAGGGCTAAACATTAAGGTTGCATAATGAGCTCTAAAATTAATATTTCTGATATTGTGGTTGGGCATTTTCGTACTTTAAGAAGCTCAGGTAATGATAAAATTAGTTTTATAGATCTATTCACTTTTATTTTATTACCTCTGCTTTTGTCTCTAGTAACCGTCATATGTGGTCTCAAGCTATCCAATGAAATGACTTCTTTGTTAGTGAACTTTGGAGCAATTTTTACCGCACTGCTTCTTAGCGTTTTGGTATTGGTGTATGATCAAGGGAGTAAAATAGACGAGAAAATAAAAGAGGATAAAAACCAAGGGCATTTCCTCGGTGTGAAAAAGTCTTTACTTTCAGAGCTTTACTATAATATATGCTATTCCATAGTCGTTTCGATCTCACTGGTGTTTTTGTGTTTGGTTGAGAAATCAGTTAGAGGGTGGGCAGCTAGCTTTAGCATAAGTGGTTGTGACCTTAGTTTTAGTCCCAGTGAGCACTTGCTATCACCACTTGTTGCATTTTTAACCTTAAATTTAATGATGACGATTTTGATGATAGTTAAACGGATGCATGTACTTTTAACTTCTAATTGATGGCTAAGAGCTAGCAGTTATTGTTTTTTAATCCACTCTTGTATATCATTATAGCGCCAGCCGATACGGCTTCCTGTTAGTGGCACTCTAGCGGGGAATTTCCCTGCACGTTCTAGTCGCCAAATGGTTGTACGGGAGAGATCAGTTAGGCGCTGTACTTCTTTTACGCAAATGATCTTATCGGGTGTGTTTAGTTGTGGCGGTTCATTACTGGGCTGGATTTGTTGCGCTAAGTACTCCAAAAGTTGAAAGCCGAAAAATTCCGTAATTTCTTCGTCAACTTGGATATACTCAATTTTATGCTGCTTCTGTAACTTTGTGAGCGCTTCAATAGTGCAATGCAAGAAAAGAGCGGCTTCAGTCTGAGAAAAGCGCTGATAAAGGCATATACCCATGCTATCGGCCATATCACATATTTGTGGAGTAAACGGATGCGCCATATTTAAGCTCTATTCCCTTCTTGCTATACCTGACAAAGTTGAAATTTTAAGGTTCAGGGTTCAAACTGTTTATATATCAGTCAATATAGATAGTAATGTATGGAAGCCAAAGAGCAAGATTCAATTTATCGGCCAAAAGACGATGAGCTGGTTTCACGAATTAACGCCTATCACACGGTAATGAAGGAAAAGCGCAATATTGAACTGAGTCTTGACCTATTCAAAGATAAAGAATGGGCTGAGCGGTTGGGTTCGACACAAGAACTCGAACAGGCGCACAAAGTCATTTCAACTAGCCTAGAAAAGGCCATCATGAGTTTTAGTGATAGCGATTTGAAAAAAGCCAGTGAACAAAAACTCTTAGACGATACACAGCTCCATGAAATGCGAATTAACCAAGCTAAAGCAAAGCTCGGTATACTTCGTCAATCTCAAGATAGTTACGAGAAAAAACACGGTAAATCAATTTAATAGAGTGACCGAGTTAAATCGATTATTTCGAGTAACGCGAAATAACGAAGTAAATTTGATTATTTTAAAATATCAGTAAAATTAGTTTGATAGATTTAATTGATAACACAAGTTTATGAAAGTAACTGTCTATACCACAAAATGAGGGGCGGGGAAGTCTCCAATCTCAACCAATATCGTTCACGACCACGGTTTTGCGTTAGGAACAAACGAGCCATACCATATTTATGACGAAATATTACCTGAAGATCAGTTTATGGCCGTTGATCTCAATGAGCCTTTTCCTGTGATACCTGAGCATATAGATATGGTCTTCGATCTTGCTGGGGCACTTTCAAACAGCGCATTAAGTATTAGCACAGCTATTGCGCAATCGGACTGGGTGATTATACCTATCTATGATGAGTACAAGTCCATACTGGCGTGATTAAATACGCTTGCTGAAGTTTTGCACCTCAATAAAAATGTTCTTGTGGTGGCAACCAAACTGCAAAAAACTTATCGCGACAAAGGTAAAAGCTGGCATGAGTGCGAAAGTTTTAAACATATTCAAATGCTTGTGCATGAAAAGTTTGGTTGAGATATTTCTGTGCTACCACTGAAGTTTTCCAAGGTATTTGATGAGATCTTTAAGTCCAAAAAATCAATCTCACAGCTTCAAGCTGCATCACCACTTGCCAAGTTTCAATATAGGGAAGTGAGTAGGCAATTCGATGCCATTTATTCTTTAATCCTCCCTAAACATGAATCAAAAAAATAGCCTGACAAACATCAAGCTTAGTAACAAAAACACACTATCTAATTTGATGCATCAGCCATCACAAGTAAAAACCAGTGGCAGAACAGCAAAACCAGCGGCGGAAAAACAATCAGAGCTGGTAGGTTTAAGATTTACACCGTCAGAGCTTGCAATCATCAAAAAAAAGGCAGGGCTAGTGCCAGTGGCTACCTATATTAAAAATGAGTTGGTAAATAAGTTAAATTTATTCAACTAACTGGTCTTTAAATGAACAAATTAATCCCCATGTTACTTTTTGTACAAAAAGTAACATTTTTATTTTCCAACTCGCGGTGTTCAAACTAGCGGCTTAAAAGTGAAAAGATACTTTCCAGCAAGTTCTTGGTTTTGTGGACTCTTAGCTCACGGCCCATGAGCTGATATTAATTTGAAGGGAATAATATGGGTAAAATTAAAAATCCAGCCACAATATCTACACAGTTTAACATTGATTTAGCTACGCTGGATAAGCTGGGAGTTGTAAATGTATTGTTGAATACCGACACGTTGGTTTTTATTGACCCATTGCTTTTAGAGGAAAGTAGTCATATCGAGATGAGCGTTGGTGCAGCTCAGTCATACAGGCAGAGATTTAGTCAAATAATAAAGCTTTTGTCAGTATCGAAAGAAGAGAATGATATAGCTTGGCGAAATGCAAAGAGGCTTTTTAAATTCTCAGAGGTAAGCTGGACTTGTCTAGGCTATGGAACCAGTGTTAGAGGCTCAGGTTTTGGGAAAGACCTGATTTCAACTACTTTGGAAACTGCTCGTCAGATAGTTTCTTTAGGTGTGGAAGATGTTGATTTATTCATGGCTCTGGCATTGTTTGAAGAAGGAATAGGCCCAGACAGAATCAGTGACATGACTACAAATATAATAATTCATGATCTGGTTAAGTTTTCACAGACCATCAATAAATCATTACAGTTGCCTACAAAACAATTTAAAGTTGAAAACACTGTATATGACTTGGTTGAAAACCCTTACTCAAGTCAGCCTTTGTTATTTGTTCCAAATGATATTGTTAGGGATTTACCAATTGCATCTGACTGGAGTGATATTTCTAGAGTTGTGAGAGAAAATGAAGAGCTTAGAGAGAGAGTAAATAACCATGTTGGTGAAATTTGGGCTAACATGTCAAAAAAGCAAAAAGAACAATTAAAAAAGTCGGCATTGAGAAGCAAAGAAGCATTTCAGCAAGTTATGGATATGATTCGAGAGGTGTCTCCCACACCTTATGATTTTAGTAATGATAGAAATGGAGAGGCCTTTTGGACCGAATTACTGAAGTCGGTATCACAATCACACCCCTTTGATCTTTCTAACTATTCAGGTCGAAAATTAACTTCAACAGAAGTGATTGAAGTTGTGCATAAGATATTGGAGCAGTTTCAGGAGCTTGTTGAACATAAAGGGCTTTGGAAGGAATTATGGGATGAAAATGGTAAACCAAGAAAAGAAAAAGCATCTCAAAGACTATTGTTTGCAGTTGCATATAGCTATTGTAAAGCAAACAATCTAGATCTCACTCCTGAAGCTGACTCAGGTAATGGTCCTGTTGATTTCAAAATGTCACAAGGTTACGACTCAAAAGTCGTAGTCGAAGTAAAGCTATCTACGAACACAGCTTTAGTACATGGTTATGAAAAGCAGCTCGAAATATATAAAAGAGCGGACGATACTGATTTAGGTATATTTTTGATTATGGATGTTGGTGGTATAGGGAAAAAGTATGCTGATGTTCAAAAAGCTCGTAGGGAGTTTCTTGCTGAATATGGACAAGCATCAGATATTTGGTTTATTGATGGAAATCAAAAAGCCTCAGCTAGTAAAAGGCATTAAGCTAGCATAAACCCTCATATAAAGAGTTTTGAAAGTAAGGAAATTATATGTCTTTTAATGCAAAGGTTATTAAAGTTTTGATTGCTAGCCCGGGTGATGTTGCTAATGAAAGAGAAGCAATAGCAGAAGTCATTTCTCGATGGAATAGTATGAACTCTGAAACCCAGCAAGTTGTATTGCTCCCTGTTGGGTGGGAAACTCACTCCGCCCCTCTTCTAGGAGGAAGGGCACAAGGTTTTATAAATGAGCAAGTCGTAAATGGTTGTGACATGTTAGTAGGAGTGTTTTGGACTAGGCTCGGCTCACCTACAGGTGTTAGTGAGAGTGGTACTGTTGAGGAAATCGAGCACTTCATTGATAATGGTAAACCCGTCATGCTCTATTTTTCATCTCAACAAGTTGATATTAATAACCTTGATTTAGAGCAACTTCAATCATTGCGCGCTTTCCAAAAGAAAATGCAGAAAATAGGCTTGACTGGTTCGTATCGGAATCTGCCTGATTTTAAGGAACAGCTCTTAGGTCAGTTATCTATAAATATTCAAAGGTTGAACAACGGTGAACCCATAAACGTTCCTACTGAGGCGGAAGTGAAAGAAAAAGCTAAGGTGCTCAAAAAAGCCATTAAAGAGGGAAGAGTTTATATGGAGGACTATGAAAAGGATGGCCATGTTAAATCTTTTCTTGTCAAAGGAGATACAAAAGAGATTAAAGACGGAATTAAAAACCTTGGTGGTAAATGGAACCGTGCATTACAGGGTTGGATTTTTCCTAAATCAATGGAAATTGAGGTTGCCGATTTTATTAAAAATAACACTTGATTAATCTGTGTTTTTTTATTGGAACGAAACCTATTTAGGTTGTTTTGTTGCACCTATTATCATATTTTGAAATACCGAGGCGTGGAGTATATGCAGGATATACACACTGTCTTTTGATGTATCGTATTGATAGTACAAGTTGTAGTCTCGGTAAACAAAGCGCCTGATATTCTTTTCTTTGTTATAGAGCGGGTGAGAGCAAGGGAATGTAGCTAAGTTTTCAACAGCTCTGTGCAAGAACTCTTCACAAAAACTTCTGGCTCTGGCTGGATTATCTTCAGCTATAAAACATTCGATCGCTTCAAGGTCGGTTTTGGCTTTGCGGGTTAATAGTACTTTTACCATTGAGATGCAGGTTTAGAAAGTACTTGTGAGATGTTGCCTGCGTCAAGTTCAACCATATCACCATTAGCCACATCTTGAAGACCTTGTTCAATACCCGAATCAATGCGTTTTTTAACGTACTCTGAAACTGCCTCGAAGATAAGATCTTCAGGCGACTGAAACCCTGAGTTGTTAGCTTCAGTTTGCACAAGCTTGGCAACGTTACCGTGGAGAGTAATAGTCATACTGTCTACTCTTAAAAAATAAGTCTACTTCTATTGTATCAGAAATTGGGTAAAGTCAAATGGCCAGTTAGTAAAGAGGCTCAAATCATACGCCCTTTGTTTACTGATTTTGCAACCTATTGGTACTTTGTCTTCTACTTTGTTGATAGCGTTTACGATCTCTTTCTGGATTTGGTAATAGGTTGTCTTTAGGTAAAACACCTTATTGTTTTCGCTGTCGGATTGAACTTGCATTGCTTGCTTGGAGGCCATTGAGATAATCACATATTCAATACGCGCTTCTCTGAGGTGCGGAAAATGGCTCTGAAACTTCTTACTTTTCTTATTCTTAAAGTTGGCAGGTGAGATCTCAGCGACAAACGATTTCCCGTCAATCGTAAATGGCCTTTCTACTGACTCTGCCGCACCGTCGTTAATCCACGTGATCAGCGGGTCATTCGGCGACACATCTTTTGGAGTCGCTTCGTCGGTTTCGGAAAGGTTGAGCCTTTTAGTTGACTGGAAAAGCTCAAGTTGAATCGCGATGCTTTCTTGTCAAAACTGCATACTTCTAGGTTTTGGTCACATAGCGGTAAGTTAAAAAGTATTGGCTGTGATTATTTTACTCAAAGGTACAGAAATGCAAGTGAATATCTTTTGCGCTTTTATTTTTATGATGTTGAAATTACTAGATAAATGTATTCTTGACAGGGTTTTGCAACTCACGCATGATGGATTTTTAGACTAAATTATTTTAGCTCTAAATAGCAGTATCAAAATGTTGGTACTTGCCTTATCCCGCCTAGGCAAGCGCAGTTACCTTACAATCAGGGATTATTAAGGAGACTATTTATGTCTACAACTGGTGAAAAGCCCGGAACAGGTACTTACACCTGTAAAAAATGTGGCGAGCAAGTTACGTTGGATGATCACGACGATAGATTACCGCCTTGTCCACGGTGTCATCATACTGAGTATACACCGTAGTATTTTTCAGTTTGACTTAAATGTCCGCTTCTGGATTTACAGAAATCTACTCTTGGTTTAGAGGTGGACATTTTGGTGGAGGGTGTTGCTGTGACATTACGAAAAGGAAAAACGAAATCTATTCTTGAAGCCTCTATAGACTCTGCACTCCTCGCTGTTGAAATATACAATAAGCCAAGAACTAGTTTTAGAAGCGAAGGCTTCATCACCATGATGATAATGGCATGGACTCGGCTATTTCACGCTCATTTCAATGCAACTATTGGGCAGAAGTATTATTATAAAAAGAAAAATGGCAGATATGAAGTTATTGACGGTGAGAGAAAAGCTTGGGAGCTTTCTACATGTATAAAAAAGTACGCTAGTTTGACTAAGGGGGTTGAATCAAACTTAAGCTTTTTCATAAGGCTTAGGAATAAAATTGAGCATCGCCATATAGAAAAAAGAGAGGTCGACACTCTTATTTTTGGTGAATGTCAATCACTACTCTTCAATTATGAAAGCCAATTAATTGACTTCTTTGGTAACGAATACTCTATAAATGAAGCTTTAGTCTACAGTCTCCAATTTTCTCAAATCCGAACAAAGAAGCAAGAACAAGCTAACAAAGCTGCATTATCAAAAGATTTGTCTGAATTAGTAGCGTTCGTACAGAAATACAGAAATACTCTAGACGCTGATACATACAACTCTCGAGAGTACAGTATTAGATTGATTCAAATTCCCAAAATTTCGAATACAAATAGAGGTGACGCTGCAGTAGAGTTTGTTCAATGGGATTGTCTTAGTGACGATGATAAAGCTGCATATGAGAAACTAAACGTTATCATTAAAGATAAGACAGTAAAAATAGAAGCGGCAAATGTAGGTAGGTTGAAGCCATCAGAAGTTGTTAAAAAGGTAAACGATGGTCTAAAGGGCAAAGAGATTACGATGCCCTTACATGTGGTTTTATATAAGTTATTTAGAATTAGGCCTGCTAACGGTTCAGATGATCCATTTGATACTAACGCTGAGTTTTGTCTTTATGACGAGCCTCATAATGATTATGTTTATCAAGATGCTTGGGTAACTTTCCTTATTCATTTTTTGCAAACAACAGATTTTGAGCCCTCAGAATTAAGAGCTAAAGAGCAACAAGGCGAGAAGCTGGATATATCAAAATACCTGATATGAGTACGTTGATATAAGGCATCTAAACACAGAGGAATTTAAATTGAAGCTAAGTTACCAATGTCCCTACTGTATGAAAGAATCCTTTGCTAAGTTTCCATCACAATCACTAATTTTTAGAGTAGATCATCAGCAATTAGATGATAGTTGTATTCACCCTATCACATGTCCTGAAGGGCATCTGTTCGCAATGGTTTTTAATGGGTCGAAGTTTGAGGTCCTGTTTGATATCGCGCTAAACGCCATATCGGATGGATATTTTCGTGAAGCCGTTTCCTCATTCTCAGCATCGTTAGAAAGGTTTTTTGAATTTTTCATAAATTATGTTATGTATCAAAATCTTAAAGGCAATAGTGAGTTTGATAAAGCATGGAGAAGCGTGAAAAATCAGTCGGAAAGGCAGCTCGGTGCGTATATATTTGTTTACCTTTATAAGTACTCATCTTTTCCCTGTATATTAACCCAAGAGCAAAGCAATTTTAGAAATAAAGTAATTCATAAAGGCTACATTCCTACAAAGCAAGAAGCTATTGACTTTGGCGAAGTTGTTTATACCTGTATTATGGAAGTTATAAAGAAGATAGAACAGGGTGAGGAAAGGCAGTTAAGCGAGTTTTATAACAAAAGCCTTCCGACTATTACAGGCTACGAATGTACCTTAACGATGAACCCAAAAGGAATTTCATTAAATTCAAAATACAAGAACTCTAAATTGCCAGAGCCAACTAGATGCAAACCGTATTCATTAATACTGAAATCTTTTAAACTAAATACTGAGTTTTAAAAGATAGCTAGTGATTAATATTTATTATTAATAATACATAGCTTTTCTGATGGTGGTAGTACGATGGAAAAAATAGCAATTTACGTTGAGCAACAAAAAGTTGCATTGGACTATATAAAGCACCTTACTACACTTAGTACTGGGTCGATACTGCTGTTGACTTTACTGCTAGAAAAGTTTTTCAGCACACCTAACTCTGAGTGGTTAGTTTTGTTAACTTTTGGCTGTTTCACAGGAGCTATTTTGTTTCTGAGTTTCGCAGCATTTGGAGTTTTGTTGAGTATCAGGGGGGAGGTAAAAAGCTCCGTCCAACATTTCACTGCAATCTCTTTTATTATTGGTATTATTTGTTTTATAGTCGCTCTCATTTCGCTTAGTGGATTTGCCTTAGTTAATTGGTGGGGAAGTATGAAATGAAAAAACTATATAAAACGATAGTTTGTGCGTTGTGTGGGGAGCAGGTTCATGTTGAGTCGGACGTTATTGTTGAAAAAGAGATGGGCTTTGATTGTCCCGCCTGTGGTGGGCATGAGTATGTGGCACAAACTGAAAATAGTTTGGCCAAAACTCAAAAGTCTAAGGATAATAGAAGCGAACCTTAGTTAATTTATTAGTCAGAACTATTAACAGGTTACCTTTCATTTGAGGCTACAATAAATGGTAATATACATATGGTGATTAACAACGCCTCCCTTCGCTCATCCAAATAATCATACCTATCATAGATGCCTTCAACGCCTTTAAGCTTATGGTTTAAACATCGCTCGGCGATATGACCAGCTACGCCATTGCCTGCAAGTAGGCTTCGACAGGTGCGGCGTAGGTCGTGAACGGTAAAGTGGGGCACGGGCATTTTGTCTTCACGAAATAGCTTTTGAATGGCGGCGTTGAGTGTGTCGGGGCTGATATGTCCAAAGCGCTTGCTGGCTCTGCGGTTTGGAAAGACATAGTCAGAGCCAAAGGCTCGTATTTGCAGCTCTTTGAGCCATTCAATGACGATGGGGCTTAATGGCACGGTTATGCCTCGGCCTGTTTTGCTGCGCTCCTGTGGAATATGCCAAAGCGCTTCTTTAAGATCAAATTCAGCCCATTTAGCAGCGATCAGTTCGCCTTTTCTAACACCTAAACAAAGTAGCAGCGAAAAGGCCAAATAGTTGTCGCGGGTAAATTGGTCAGAATTTTCCCGCAGGCATTGATACACTTTCTCTAGTTCTCCAAGTGATAGGGCGCGGCTACGGCTTTGCTCTACACCGCCCGCATCTGACACGTTAAATGCTTCAGCTGGGTTTGAGGTGCGTAAATCTAGCTTAATTGCGTGTCTGAATAGCTGCTTGCAGTACATGAGCGCGTCATTTGCAATGCTTGGGCGGTCACCTTGCGCAATGCGTTGTATCGCGCCGCGAATATCTCTAGGGTTTACTTTTTCGATTGCTAACCCACCAAAATAAGGGGCAAGATCTTTGGTATAAATACGTCTAGGGATATTTGGGTGCTTTAAGCGTTTTTCGCATTCTTGCAGCTAGTCTTCGGCAAGATCATTGACGGTTTTTAAGGTTTCGTTATCGAGGCGCATTTTCTCGGCTTGAGGGTCGATGTTTTCATTTTTCACATCAAGCACAATTTGCGCTGACTTTAAGCGTGCCTCAGCCAATGAAACATCGGGGTATTTGCCGAAGGTTATTTCTCTGCGCTTTTTATGAATTGTATATCTAACCACCCAAAAAGCGCTTCGCTCTTTACTGATTCGAATATAGAGGCCATTCCCAATTGAGTGATAGCCTACTTTACCCGTTTTGATTAAAGACTTAATTTGCTGAGCGTTGATTTTGTTTGCCATATCATACCTTTACAATAAAAGTGGTGGCAGATTTTTAAAGTTTGGGGCAAATTTTGAATTTTTTCAAAATCTGCCACCATTTCTGCCATCATTTTTTCATTACAAAGAGCAATTCGGGGCAACAGGTTGAAACACGTAAAACTCATAACAACCCGACTTTAAAGGCTATTTTAACACTCAGAAACAGCCTGAAACATTACTCAATATTCTGGATCTGCTCGCGCATTTGTTCGATCAACACCTTCAACTCAACGGCGGCGTTGGTGATGTCGCTGTTGATTGACTTTGAGGCTAGGGTGTTAGACTCACGGTTGAACTCTTGCATCATAAAGTCTAGGCGACGACCACATGCGCCTCCTTTTTTGAGGATTTTGTGGGTTTCTTTAACGTGTGACTTTAGACGGTCGAGTTCTTCGGCAACGTCTTGTTTTTGCGCGAGGTAAATTAGCTCTTGCTCAAGGCGGCCTTCGTCGATGTCGGTTTTTAGTTCTTCGAGTTTTTGTGAAAGCTTTTCACGTTGCCACTTAGTGACTTCAGGCATGTGGCCTTCAACAATAGCAACTTGCTCTAAGATCCCATCAAGACGGGTGGTGATCATGGTTTGTAGGTTTTCGCCTTCGCTTGCGCGTGCTGCTTTAAAGTCTTCGATAAGCTCGTCAAAGCCGCCTAACAGCTGGCTATTTACGGTGTCTAAGTCGACTTCTTCGGCTTCCATTACGCCAGGCCAGCGGAGGATATCTACTGGATTAATGTCGCCGCCACTTTGTGATTGTAGCCATTTTGCGCTTTCAACCAGTTGCTTGGCGAGCGATTCGTTTACGGTTAATTGGCCAACGTGGGCCGGGTTTGCCGTGAATTTTAGGAATACTTCTACTTTGCCGCGTTGTAGGTGTTTACGCAGGCGTTCGCGTATTACTGGCTCTAAGCCTCTAAATTGTTCTGGTGCGCGGATAAAGGTTTCGAGGTAGCGTTGATTAACTGAACGAATTTCCCAAACCCCAGTGCCCCAGTCACCTTTCACTTCTTTGCGGGCGTAGGCGGTCATACTATGGATCATATAAAGTCCCTAAATTAACTTGGTTTAACCGAGCCATTATAGCCGAATTTACACACAGCTCTAAAGTGAATTTTATTTTTAGTCGGATCGCGTGGCATAGTGACTATGATCCCTTTATAATGTACGGCAAATTTTGATGATGGGGGAACGTGGATGCGTCCAAGCGAAAGAACTGCAAATCAGATCAGGCCGGTTACATTTACTCGTAACTATACAATGCATGCTGAAGGCTCAGTAATGGTAGAGTTTGGTAACACCAAGGTGTTGTGTACAGCTTCAGTGGAAGCCGGTGTACCACGCTTTATGAAGGGTCAAGGCAAAGGCTGGATCACCGCAGAATACGGTATGCTTCCGCGCTCTACACATACGCGCAACAACCGTGAAGCGGCGCGTGGCAAACAAGGCGGCCGTACCATGGAAATTCAACGCTTAATCGCGCGCGCGCTTCGTGCTGCGGTTGACTTAAAAGCGTTAGGTGAAAACACAATTACTATCGATTGTGATGTAATTCAAGCTGACGGTGGTACTCGTACTGCATCAATTAGCGGTGCTTGTGTTGCTTTAGTTGATGCATTAACACATATGCGTGCCAAAGGCATGATCAATGTTAACCCATTAAAGTTCATGATCGCGGCTATCTCGGTTGGAGTGTACAAAGGTCAACCAATCACAGATTTGGAATACCTTGAAGATTCAGAAGCAGAAACTGACATGAATGTGATCATGACAGAAACTGGCAAGCTAATTGAAGTGCAAGGCACCGCTGAAGGCGAACCTTTCTCTTTTGAAGAGCTTGATGAATTGCTTGGCTTGGCTAAGCATTCAATTCGCGAAATCATTGATTTGCAAAAGCAAGCATTAGCGTAACCAACACTCGGTAGGTAAAGACATGAAACAGTATCAAAAAGAGTTTATTGAATTTGCACTGGAAAAGCAGGTGCTTAAATTTGGTGAGTTTACGCTAAAGTCGGGTCGCACGAGCCCTTATTTCTTCAATGCTGGCTTGTTCAACACTGGCCGTGACCTTGCGCGTTTGGGCCGTTTTTATGCTTCAGCGCTAGAAGATGCAGGTATTGAGTTTGACGTGTTATTTGGTCCTGCCTACAAAGGCATTCCAATTGCAACGACAACAGCGGTTGCACTTGCTGATCATCATAACAAAGACGTGCCTTACTGCTTTAACCGTAAAGAAAAGAAAGACCACGGTGAAGGCGGAAACCTTGTTGGTTCTGCACTTGAAGGCCGTATTATGTTGGTAGACGACGTGATCACAGCGGGTACTGCTATTCGTGAGTCGATGGAAATTATTGCGGCAAACGGCGCTGATCTTGCTGGTGTACTAATTGCGTTAGACCGTCAAGAAAAAGGCAAAGCCGAGCTTTCTGCTATTCAGGAAGTAGAACGCGACTTTAATACACAAGTGGTTTCTATCGTGAAGTTGGCTGATCTTATCACTTACCTTGAACAGCAAGGTGGTATGGATGAGCACTTAGATGCAGTAAAAGCATACCGCGATAGCTACGGGGTAGCTTAAGTCGTACTGTTTGTAGCGGTAAGGAATGACTTACCGCTACAGCAATCTTACTTAAATCCCACCACTTAACCTTCCTTTGTCATATTAAACGACCGACTATCCCATATTAACGATGGGAATATGGCGCAGCGCCCAGTTGGCTAATTCAACGCGATTTCGAGAATTGGTTTTTTTAAAAGCACTATAGATATGTGTTTTTACCGTATGGCTACTGATGTTGAGCTTGTCGGCAATATCTTCGTTTTTTGCGCCAGCAGCAATGAGTTTGATCACTGACTTTTCTCTGCCTGTTAATATATTGAGCTCTTCGTTTGTGAGCACAATATCGCTGTTTGGTAGTGTTTGAGGGAGCGCGGCAATTAGTTCACTGAATGCGGCAGAAATAGCGCTGCGACAAAACCAAAGCTCACCCTTTAATACGCTGCTTAGGCCTTTAAATAACGTCTCTGGTGGCGCGTTTTGATAAAGTATTCCCTTTACGTTGCCAAGCAAAGCCGTTTTCTCGTTTACGTTGTCTGGGTCGGCGTTGAAAAGAAGCACCTTATGTTTGGCGGCTAATAGCTTTACTTCCGCGCTGATAAGTTCATCACAATCTCGATGTTCGGTATCGACTAAGAATAGGGCGGTTTGAGCTCGCTGTTCGGGTTCTGGTAGCCGGGTATCTACCTTGACGGTACTACCGAGTGTTTCTAAGACTTTTATGAGCAATGTATAATTAGTTGAACTAGTATTGGCACGAGCATGTGTCAGAATAAAAAATGCCCGCTCTTGCCACTCGACTAAGTCGCTGGAATATTCCTTCGTAAGCATAGATGTACTAAATCCTTTTTTATTTTTTGTTAAATTTAATATACATATGTTTTACAAAAAGTTTAAGTTTTTTATAAGACCCAGTTATGCGCTGGGCCTTTGAGCTAATATTGCAGGCTTATTTGTAAAGTGCATTCCAAGCACAAGTGCGATATCCATTCTTCTCAAAATAGAAGCGATTACAGTTATCATCATAGTTGTAGTCACCTACATCTATGCGATAGCCGCTAATGTACCAGTTATGTAAAGAGATATGGCCACCGTTATACAACAGAGAAAAGTGAACATGAGGGCCGCTAGATTGGCCGCCCTGACACAGCGCGGTTGGTTTATCATTCGCATAGCGCCCTAACCAAGCGCCGGCAGAAATAACATCACCGGTGTTGTATTGTAAGTTTTCCATGTGGTAGTACTGAGTTGAGTAGCCGCTGGAGTGAGTGACGCGAATATTACACTGTGAATAGCGAGTCACCGTACCACTGTGTGCTGCTTGAACCCAAGGTGTATTGCTGCCCCAGCCCCCTGAACCATTGTTGAAATCCAGCGAGGAGTAGGGGTATCCCGAGCCTGTATTTGAGTGAGCACCACCACTGTACCAAGCGTAGCCAGAAGGCCATGGAAAGCTCATACTAAAGCTTGCCACCGATGCAGCCTGTGTAGACGCCTGCTCAGAAAATGAGGTATCGCTATTGGCAGTTAATGCTAAAGACTCACCATTAAACAGCGTTTGGTATACAGTTAATAATGCATCAACAGAAGTATGCGTAAGATCAGCAAGAGCGACTGTGGCCTCATTTACCGCAATCAGCTTTTGCGCTTTACCTTCTTCTTTAAGCTTCTGGAATGCGTAATATCTTGCGCTAAGATTTAGTGCAACATCTTTCACCTGCGCATCAAAACCTTTTTCTTGAGAAAGCTCGCCAAATGGTGCTTGGAGCGAATCAGCATTCGGTTTGCTGATCACACCTGATTGCAGTTCCATTAGCGCAAGCAGCAATTTAGGGTTGATGCTCGCATATCCTGCATAGTGCAAAATCACCTCAAGTTTTTCGCTTAGGTGAGGCGCTGTCGAATCTAGTACTTGTTGCCAGTCTACTTGCTGTAAGGCATTACTAAATAGGAATTGATCAGGGTTAACGGCCTGCAAACTAGAGAGAGGTAAACTGCTAATATGCTTGGCAGTAAACTCAGGCATAGTTACCGAGTCATGTTGACCTGCTGCAAATACTTGATGTGAGAGGAGCGTGAGTACACACGCTGATAAATAGTGGCGTTTCATGTCGTATCCTTTCTGTTTGTTTTTTGTTCAAGTTAAGTTATAACTAAATGTATATAAATTGTAAAATAAAAGTTTTTTAATAAAGTGGAGAGTCGCCGTTAGACGGTGTAAACATGGCTGCTTAACTTTGTGGGATACCTGCGTTTAATAACCGGGTAAGTATATGAAAATTAAGAAAGTAACAAAGGCGCTATATTCAAAGATATAGACAGTTCAAGAAAAGTGAGGGACAAAGATGGCTATGTGCGACTTTGCTACTCTTGCTCTTTATCTAACCCGGTTTCTGAATAAAGGGCGTAGGGGAGCTGATTAGTTTTCGCGTAATACATGGCTTTATCTGCTTTGGCTATCAATTCTTCCGCAGACGTGGCATCCGTTGGATAAATTACAGCACCTATGCTTAACCCTAATTTAACCTCTTGAATGTTGGCGTTTTCATCTTGTAGGCAGTAGTTGTCACTGAGCAAATCATACTTGTGCTGTGCTAGTTTCCTAAGTTGGTTTTTTTCGGTGAGGTGTGGGGCTATTACTACAAATTCGTCGCCACCGTAACGGGCCACGAAATCGGAGGCACGTTTATACATTTTTAACTTAGCCGACAGTATTTTTAATAGCTGATCGCCAGCTTGGTGGCCAAGTTGGTCATTAACCGGCTTAAAGTTATCCAAATCTATAAACAAAACACCAAAGCCGTGGCCATATCGTTCCGATTCAGAAATGGCTCTATCAATCTCTGAATCAAATGCGCCCCGGTTATGGAGCATGGTTAATCTATCCATCACCACGAGGTTTTCTAAGTTACGCTGCATTTCGTAACGCTCCTTCGAAAACGTAATAGTGCGAACCAGCAGCGGACTACTCAATTCATGCTTGGGAATATAATCTTGAGCGCCAAGTTGAATTGCTTTTTCGCCAAATAGGGTGTCAGAGACGCCAGTTAAGACAATAATAGGCGCACAGACAGAAAACTGCTTTACTTTAATCAAGGTGTTCAAGCCTTGGCTCTCGTCAATATTCAAATCGATTAACAACGCCTCAGGTTTGACTGTCTTTGTTGCATGTTCCAACTGGTCTAAGCTTTTAAAATGCTTAACATTAAATTTTTGCCTGCCATTTGTGTGAGCAAGGGTACGCTTGACCAAATAAGCATCTTCGTCATTGTCTTCGAGCAGGTAAATCAGCCATGTATTCATCGTTATCCTTGTACCACTCGGTTATTATCAAACCAGTATTGTTTGATTAGTTTAATCAAAGACTCCAAATCACTTAACCGACCAGGTTTAGTAATATAAGACTTTGCGCCTAACTGATAGGCTTTGCGAATATCACTATGGTGCGTTGATGTGGTGTAGCATACCGTAATGAGGTTATCGGCAATGTGCTCATCTTTTAATGCTTCCATCACTTCAAAGCCGCTCATTTTTGGCATATTTAAATCAAGTAAAATAACTTGATTATGCGCCTCTTTGGTATTGAGGTAAGCTAATAGCTCGTGCCCATCTGAAAATATTTTCAAGTCAGGAGCATTAACTAAGCTACTGTAAGCTCTTTTAAAGAAGTAAATATCATCAGGATCGTCCTCAACTAATAGTAGCTCCATGATCACTCCTGCTTATCTTTGGGAAAGACAATTTCAAATAGCGCACCATCGTCGCTTTGTAGGCATTTAATGGTTCCACCATGTAGTTTTACAATTTGACGGCACAACGAAAGTCCAATACCGCTGCCATATTCTTCGGTTGTACCAAAGCGCCTAAATGGCTCAAATACCTGTTGACGGCGAGATTTTGGAATGCCAATGCCGTTGTCTTTGTAGTGGAGCACCGTTTCATGTCCGGTTTGGCTGGCATAAATATGGATCACTGGCGGTTGGTCAGGGGTTTTAAATTTAATACTGTTGCTGATCAGGTTTTGCAGCACTTGCAAAAAGAGTGATGCGTCAAGCTCCAGCGGTAACTCACCATTTTCAACTTTTATCTCGGTGTTGCTTTCTTCTAAACTAAAGCTCATGACTTCACAAACGTCTTCAATAAGTAGCGTTAGGTTTGTGGGTTGTACCTTCAATTCTTGAGAATGCAATCGCGATAGCTTTAACAAGTCTTGGATCATGATCCGCATTCTTTGGCTTGCGTCCACAAGCCGGTCTATCTCAAATTTTGCGTCTTCGTAATCCGTCAGCTCAGGGGTGATCCTTTGTGCCAAGCTGTCTGAAAACGCGGTAATTTTTCTAAGTGGTTCTTGCAGATCATGAGATGCAATATAGGCGAAGTGCTCTAAGTGAGCGTTAGACTCTTGTAGCTGCAGTAGCAGCTCGGTGTGCTCTGTCATATCTACAAACGTGCCAAGCATTAACTCTGGGTCGCCATTTTTATCCCGAGTGATCACTGTATCAACGGAGTAACACCAAACCCAATGGCCATTTTTATGTTTAAAGCGATACTTTATGGGGATCAATACGCCATCTTCACTCGCTCTCACCTCATCAAGATGTTCAAACACTAAGGCTCGTTCACTTTCATGAAAGCAAGTGTCTAAATTACAGCTTTCCAGTTCGTCCATGGTATAACCAAGAAGCTGAGTATAGCGTTTATTAATACGAGTGTTTTTGTGGTTTTTTAAGTCGAAGAGATACAGTCCGCACACCGCAGAGTCTATCATTCTTTGTAAAAAGCGTTGATTATCTTCGAGCTCTTTTTCTGCGTATTTTCTCGCGGTAATATCAACGGCAATGCCAACAATACGTTCGACCTGATCTTTGTTGTCTTTTAACGGGTAGAGGGTAGTTTGATACCAATGCTCCTTACCGTTAAATGGCAGCATTTCTGTGTAATCAACAGGCTTTGCCAGCTCTGCGCAAAGTTGGTAGTTTTTCTCTATGCGGTCGACCAATTCAGTCGCAAGTGCTTTGCCTCTGAGCTCATCAAGGGTTTTCCCAAACACTTGCTCGAATTTAACCCCTGTGCGTTGGCAGGCAAACTTATTGTATTCTAAGAACCTAAATGTTTGATTAGGCTCAACCTTTAATAACCAAATTGCTTGGCTTGCGCCTTCATAAATGGCGTTTAAGATTTTACTTTTTTCTGCAACTTGCAGCTCTAGCGCTTTTCTTTGATGAATATTTCTCAGTGCACCAGACATCATTTGTGGCTTGCCGTGTTCATCAAACTGGCTATTACCTACCGCAGAAAACCAAGCGTATTCACCTTTGCTATCGCGCCCCAAATACTCCACAAAGTACTGCTCTTTGGTTTTGAAGTGATGGTCGATTGCAGCTTGTACTTGTTGTTGATGGTCTGGGTGGATATGGGCAAACCAATCATCAAAGGTAACTTGCTCATCTTCTCTTTTACCAATCATGGTTTTTAGGCGAGCAGAATAACTTACACTATTATCAACCACATTCCATTCCCAAATACCATCTTCTGTTGCACCAATGGCCCGCTTCATCTGCTCTGTAGAGTTTGCAAGTGCTCGCTCTGTGCGTTTAAGAGAGGAAAGGTTGTTAAATACGGCAAGAATTAGGTTGGTGCCATCGTGAGGCTCTTGTACGAGGCGCATTTCCATGGGAATTTGATTTCCAAACTTGTCTTTAACGTGGCATAACGCCTCTTTACTGTAATCGTTTTGGTCAAGTAGGGACTGACTAATGGACTCAAGGCTATCAAAAGGATCATCTAAGCTGACAATGTCATGGAGTCTCAGTCCTAGTAGTTCGTCGGGGGAGTCATAGCCAAGTTCACGATAGAAATAGGGATTGCATTTGCTAATAGACAGCAATTGGTCAAGTAACAAGGTACTCGTCGGCAAGGTGTTGAGCATAAACTCAGTAACACGGTGCTGGTCAAGCTGCGAATGTAAGGCTTGCTTCTCGTCTGACATCCGTTTTAGTCTTGCGGTGACGCCATGGAACTGGTTGGGAGTTGGTATGGCAACGGCACTGGGAATAAGCCTAAACAAATAGACCGCGGTGACCATTGAAATAAAAGCGGTGGCTGCTTTTGAAATACCATGAATACCATATGCGCCATGCCATACTGTGTATACGCCAATGAGGTGGGTTAATCCACAAAGAGTAATAAAACTACAAAAAAGGATAACCACCCAATTTTTACCAACATCGGGGCGCTTTTTTGCATAAATCATGATAGCCAAGGGAATGGAGAAGTATGCCGCAGCAATCAAGATGTCTGAGATCACATTGGTCCACAAGATGTGCGGTTGCCACAAATAGCAGTGCCCGTGAGGCATGTAAGCGCTGTGAAAGAATGACTCAAATGAGTTCAGATCCATGTTATGTCCCTACCACTAAATAGCCTTGATCTCATCGATGGGTGTGAAATCAAGATAAACAGAGTTTGTGTTAACCGAGTCGATGGCTTTACCAGATGCATTCACAGCTCAACTATTTTGCATCGGTAAATATCGAATCGCAGTCTTTGATCTATGCTTTAACTGTAGTATATCTGTTTGAAATATCGACAAGATAAAACGTAAATCTTTACATTTACACGTATGGCTAGGTGTCGGCTTTTGGCAATTAGGGGGCAAAGGTGAAGCAAGTATGCTTCACCCATTAGGCTCGGTAAGACGTAGGTATTTCTCAGCTAATTGATCCAACGTTTCTTTGTGATTTGGATCAGGTTTAATGCAATCTATTGGACAAACACTTACACAGGTGGGGGTATCGTAATGACCCACACATTCTGTGCATTTGTCTGGGTCAATTTGATAGATTTTATCACCCATATAAATGGCCTGATTTGGGCATTCTGGGTCACACATATCACAATTGATGCATTTATCGTTGATCAAAAGTGCCATGACTACACCTTTTTAAATGGATTTCGCGTATCCTCATGTTGACCCAAATTACGCATTAAAATCGCATGGTTTAGGTCAATGTCCTCAGGCAGCGGGATTTTTACAATATGACCGGAGCCTTTCGCATCATCAATTGTCTCGCCCTTTTTATTTTCCATGTGCTCGAGATTAAAGTGAATATTGCCTTTCGGGGTCATCAACTCCAGGCTGTGCCCTGTACAGAATTTGTTTTTTACATCGATTTCAACCAAGCCATTATTGCTGCGACCAAGTACTTCTCCGACAAATTGCTGTTTGTCCGAGATGGAGTGGCCGTAGTCGTAGTTTTGATAGTCCTGATGCACATGACGCTTTAAAAAGCCTTCGGTGTAGCCTCGATGAGCGAGGTTTTCAAGGGTTTTCATCAAGCTTGGATCAAAGGGCTTGCCAGCAACGGCATCATCAATGGCTTTACGATAAACCTGCGCGGTGCGCGCCACGTAATAAAATGACTTAGTACGACCTTCAATCTTGAGGCTATGTACCCCCATTCTGGTGAGTTGGTCAACATACTGTACGGCACGTAAGTCTTTAGAGTTCATGATGTATGTGCCGTGTTCATCTTCAAACGCTGGCATGTATTCGCCTGGACGGCCTTGCTCTTCGAGCATAAAGACTTGGTCGGTTGGTTGGCCTTCACCAAGTGTGGGAATAATGGCCTTTGGGTCCACTTTGTGTACTACGTCACCGGTTTCGTTTTCTTGGCCCGGTTTTACGTCATAACTCCAACGACAGGCATTAGTACAAGTCCCTTGATTTGGATCGCGCTTATTGATGTAACCAGACAGCAAACAGCGCCCCGAGTACGCCATGCATAGAGCTCCGTGGACAAATACTTCAAGTTCAGTTTCAGGGCACAGCGTGCGAATTTCTTCGATTTCTTGCAGTGATAATTCACGAGACAAAATCACCCGTTCCACCCCTTGCTTAGCCCAAAATTGCACGGCTGCATAGTTAACCGCATTGGCTTGCACAGAAAGGTGAATTGGCATGTCTGGCCATTTATCGCGAACCAACATGATGAGGCCAGGATCAGACATGATAAGCGCGTCTGGTTGCATGGCAATAACCGGTTCAATATCACGTAAGTAGGTCTTTACTTTGCCGTTATGTGGCGCAATATTTGACACCACATAAAGCTTTTTATTTTGCTGGTGGGCTTCATTGATACCTATTTCAAGGTTTTCAAGGTCAAATTCGTTATTACGCACTCGAAGGCTATATCTTGGTTGCCCGGCGTAAACCGCGTCGGCACCGTACGCAAAAGCGTAACGCATATTCTTTAAACTGCCGGCAGGAGAGAGAAGTTCTGGTACAAACATAGTTTACCTCATACATTGAACTGATTACGGGTCAGCTGTTGAGTGATTTCGCTTGCTGATTCTAAAAAGCGGCGCAGTATAGAAGAAAGCCTGTAAAGTAATTTTGATGTAGATCAGGTTTTTCGATGTTGTACAGGAAGTAGGCTGACTTCCTTATGGGCTGTGCTGTGGCGATGTATCTTGATAAGTTTATTGGTACTAAATTCACCAAACTTTTCTATCTTCGAAAAGAAAGCGACGCGAGATAGTAGGTTTTTTCTACCAAACAACGTATAATTCGCGCCCGTTAATATTCACAACAATATTTTGGAGCAAAAAAGATGGCTTTAGAGCGCACTTTTTCAATTATCAAGCCTGATGCGGTAGCTAAAAACCACATCGGTGCTATCTACAACCGTTTTGAGTCTGCTGGTCTTAAAATCGTTGCATCAAAAATGGTTCACCTTTCTCAAGAGAAAGCTGAAGGTTTCTACGCAGAGCACAAAGAGCGTCCTTTCTTTGGTGCACTAGTTTCTTTCATGACTTCTGGTCCTGTAATGGTTCAGGTTCTTGAAGGTGAAGATGCAGTTCGTAAAAACCGTGAAATCATGGGTGCTACTAACCCTGCAGAAGCGCTTGCTGGTACATTACGTGCTGACTACGCAGACAGCATCGACGAGAACGCTGTACACGGTTCTGACGCGCCTGAGTCTGCTGCTCGCGAAATCGCTTACTTCTTCGCTGAAGAAGAAATCTGCCCACGTACTCGTTAATTCGAGACTGTGTGCCAAAGAAGGGCTTTCGAGCCCTTTTTTTGTCCCGTAGCCAAATGCTGTTGGTATGGGATAAGCGTGCTTTGTTAAGTAATCCAACTACTTCACAAAACACGTTACATTATTTGTGATGTTTGCTGCTTTTTTGTACAATGTGCTGTTGGCAATTTAGCTGTTCTTACCGTCTTTAACCGAGGTTGTTTCATGACCACTACTGAGAAAAAAATTAACTTACTTGATTTAAATCGCGAGGGGATGCGCGAGTTATTTGCATCATATGGCGAAAAGCCGTTCCGCGCGGATCAGGTGATGAAATGGATTTATCATTTTGGTATCGACAACTTTGATGAAATGAGCAACTTAAACAAAAAGCTGCGCGCCCGTTTGCAAGCTGAGTGTGAGATCAAAGCACCTGAGATTTCAGTTAAGCAAGAGGCCTCAGATGGCACCATCAAATATGCATTGTTACTTGAAGGCGGCCAAGAAGTAGAGACCGTGTGGATCCCAGAAAAAGACCGAGCAACCTTGTGTGTGTCTTCTCAAGTTGGCTGTGCTTTGGAATGTACTTTCTGCTCAACAGCGCAGCAGGGTTTTAACCGTAACCTAAAAGTATCTGAGATCATTGGTCAGGTATGGCGAGTGGCAACCGACATTGGCCTACACAAAGGCGATAGCACCAAGCGTCCGATCACCAACATCGTAATGATGGGGATGGGTGAACCTCTGCTAAACCTCAATAATGTGGTGCCAGCAATGGAACTAATGATGGATGATTGGGCATTTGGTTTGTCTAAGCGCCGTGTGACTTTGAGTACATCAGGGGTTGTACCAGCTCTGGATATCTTAAAAGAAAAGATCGACGTGGCCTTGGCGATTTCTTTACATGCGCCGAATAACCCGCTACGTGACGTGCTGGTTCCTATCAATAAAAAGTATCCAATCGAAGAGTTTTTAGCTGCTTGTCGTCGTTATATTGATGGCTCAAAGGCAAATAAAGACGTAACGATTGAATACGTAATGCTGCAAGACGTGAATGACAGCACCGATCATGCCCATGAGTTGGTTGAAGTATTAAAAGGGACGCCGTCGAAGATCAACCTGATCCCGTTTAACCCATTCCCAGGCAATGATTATGGCCGTTCAAGTAACAGCCGTATCGATAGATTTTCAAAAGTCTTACAAGCCGCAGGGTTAACGTGTATCGTGCGCCGTACGCGTGGTGATGATATTGATGCCGCTTGTGGACAGCTTGTGGGGGACGTGGTTGATAGAACCAAACGTCTAGCAAAGAAAAAGCAACGTGACGACAACGCAATTGCTGTCAATGTGAGTGCGCAATAGTTGGTAAAGAGCTGGGGTTTCCCGGCTCA
Organism: Pseudoalteromonas piscicida; assembly: GCF_002744175.1. GTDB lineage: Bacteria > Pseudomonadota > Gammaproteobacteria > Enterobacterales > Alteromonadaceae > Pseudoalteromonas > Pseudoalteromonas piscicida_B. The sequence continues at coordinate 19,523 of NZ_NKHF01000003.1, read as the reverse complement.
TTTCGTCTCAACTTAAGATAAGTTCCGGTTATCTGACAAAAAATAGATGAATCTCTTTGCCTTTTGGGTAATATAGTGCAGACATAGAACCCAGTGGCATTCAAAGGTGAGTGATGCAATCGCGAAATTATCGCAAAACAGGATTGGCTGCATCCATTCTCGCAGGCGCGAGTTTAGTTCTGTCAGGGTGTGTGACGGAGAGTCGTTATCGCTCCGATGGGCGACCTGTGGCCGAGCAACAAGTTAACAACGTCAATGCTGCCAGAACTCGCATCGCACTTGCGCTTCAATATCTCAATTCAGGCAATACCACTTCTGCTAAGTTTAATCTTGAGCGCGCATTGCAACTGGCGCCAAAATTGGCTGAGGCGCATTATACGCTGGCGTACTATTACGAGCAGGTAGGTGAGCAACAACGGGCCGATAGCGCCTATCAGGCGGCCTTAGCGATTGAGCCTGATAACCCCGATACGCTGAACAATTACGGCACGTTTTTGTGTCGAGTTGGTCAATACGACAAGGCCAGTGATTATTTTTTCAAAGCGATAGAAGTGCCTAGTTATCTGCGGGTTTCCGCCAGTTATGAAAACTTGGCGTTATGTGCGTTGAAGCAAAATGAATACTTGCTCGCCGAAGACTATCTGCAAAGTGCGATTAAGCACAATGCACAACAGGTTTCTTCGCAGCTTGCTTTGGCCGGCCTATATTATGCGCGTAGCGACTTTTTGAGAGTGGAAGATATTCTAGAAGCCGTTGAGAAGCGTGGTTTTATTTCGCCCAGAAGCCTGATGTTAGGGCACCTTGTTCATATGCAGATGGGCCACTTGCAAAAGGCCCAAGATATTGCAACAACCCTAGTGCAAAGCTATCCCAAGTCGCCGCAAGCAGGTTTGATATTGACAGATAATATCGCGGCAAGTGAATTTGAGCGACTCAGGAATCGGTATCGGGAGTCACAGTTAAACAAGTTGGCCGATGCTTCACCGAACCATATTGTGGCAAACCCAAAAATTAAAATTAAACGTAAGAAAACGCAATCTAATTCAACGCCTGTATTCACTGCTGATTCACCTGTTGAGACCAATAATTTTGCGCCATTAGCAAAACCTGAGGTGGTCAAAACAGCGCCTGCGGTCAACACAGCGTCGCGCCCCGATGAACAAGTTGAGTTTTATCAACCGAATCCTGCGGATGTCACTTTTAGTGCCGCGCTACGGGAGCGTCAAGTAATGACAACAGCGGCCACTAATACGTCCATTCCGCTGTTAAACAGTGAAATAGCCGCGCCAAAGGTGCCTTTTCATACTGTTATTGCAGGTGAAAACCTGTTTAGTATTTCGGTAAAATACGACATTAAAATGGTCGATTTGATGAAGTACAATCAAGTGCGTGAATCTGCAAGATTATTTGCGGGTCAAAAGGTGTATCTAAATAACCCCAATGTGATCCATGAAATCGCAACGGGAGATACTTTGCTCAGTGTAGCCGATCGATATGGTGTGTTGATCGATGAAATTATGCGATGGAATAAGCTAACTCCTGATGTGGCACTGCAAGCAGGTCACGGATTATTAATTGTGGATCCAACAAATTACGTTTTATGAACCAATCAATGAAAGAGCAAGAATCACCTGAACAAGAGCTGCCTTCACTTGGGCAAACTTTAGCAACGGCAAGACAAAATGCCGGGATCAGTTTTGCCGAAATTGAATCACGTCTAAAGATGACTCATGCCCAACTCACCAAGCTCGAGCAGGACGATTATCAAGACTTAGGACCTGAAACTTTTGTGCGCGGTTATATTAAAAACTACGCCACATTGCTTGGGCTAAATCCGGTGGATGTACTGGCTATGTATCAATCACCCGAGGTGCCGCCACAGAAAAAGCGAATGCAGAGTTTTTCGCGTCGCACACATAAAGAAGCCCATGATAATCGCTTGATGATGGTGAGCTATATTGTGTTAGCCATTGTACTGGGGTCGTCTGCATTTTGGTTTTGGCAGACCAATACAGCTGAACCAGAAATGGCGCAAGAGAGCGCCGTAACCGCCCTTGAAGCTCCTGAGACTGACATAACCAACACTCAAGAAGAAGCGCAAAACGCGGCTATAGAGCAAACTATTGATACCGATGTACAAGACACACAGCCTGTTAATACCCCAGAGGCTTCAGCGTCAAACATGGCCGAAACCAAGCCACAAGAGCAGGTTAAACGAGATCCTGGCTTAAGTACGGTAGTGATGTATTTTAACGAAGAAAGCTGGGTTGAAATGTTTGATGCAACCCAAGAGCGTGTCGCGTTTGGTGTTAAAAAAGCAGGATATACCATGACAGTTGAGGGGAAAGCCCCTTTTTCTGTTATACTCGGCAAGCATCGGGCCGTAGAGGTCACACTTGACGGCAAACCAGTGACCTTACCTGAGTTTACTAAAAACCGTTTAGCCAAATTTAATTTACCGTTAGCAGAGTAGTCAGCATGTTTTCAGAACCACCAATAAAGCGTAGAAAATCAACAAGAATCTATGTCGGTAATGTGCCTATTGGCGATGGCGCACCGATAGCCGTACAGTCAATGACCAATACCAACACGTTAGATGTTGATGCAACGGTGGCGCAGATCAGGGCTATTCAAGAGGCGGGTGCAGATATTGTGCGTGTCTCAGTGCCAACTATGGATGCCGCTGAAGCATTTAAAAGCATTAAAGAGCAGGTTGATATTCCGTTAGTAACGGATATTCACTTTGATTACCGCATCGCCTTACAGGTTGCAAAATACGGCGCAGACTGCCTGCGTATCAACCCAGGCAACATTGGTAGCGAAGATAGGATCCGTGCTGTAATTGATGCCGCAGGCGAGCACAATATTCCGATCCGGATAGGTGTTAATGGTGGCTCGCTGGAGCGAGACTTACAAGAAAAGTATGGCGAGCCAACTCCTGAGGCCTTACTAGAGTCTGCAATGCGTCATGTTGAAATTCTTCAGCGCCATAATTTTGATCAGTTTAAGGTTTCGGTAAAAGCGTCAGATGTATTTTTGGCTGTAGGGGCTTATCGTTTACTTGCCAAAGAAATCGATCAACCGCTGCATTTGGGGATCACGGAAGCTGGTGGCTTCAGAGCCGGCTCGGTGAAATCAGCTGTGGGCCTTGGGATGTTATTAGCCGAGGGCATTGGTGACACGCTTAGGGTATCGCTGGCAGCCGACCCTGTGCAAGAGATAAAAGTCGGATTCGATATCCTTAAATCGCTTCGAATTCGTTCTCGTGGCATTAACTTTATTGCCTGCCCTAGTTGTTCAAGACAAGAATTCGATGTGGTGAATACCATGAATCAACTTGAAGAGCGACTAGAAGATATTACTACGCCGATTTCGGTGTCGGTGATTGGCTGTGTGGTGAATGGCCCAGGTGAAGCCTTGGTGAGCGACTTAGGCCTTGCTGGTGCAAATCGTCGTTCAGGTCTTTACATTAACGGTGAACGTCAGAAAACACGTATTGATAATGACGACATCGTTGCACAGTTAGAATCTCAAATTCGAGATTACGTTGAGAAAAAAGAGCACGAAGAAAAAATCGATGTAAAAATCATCGACTGAGACGGGTGTAATCGTTAAGATAAGCGAATTTTCTAGCTTTATACAGGTATGCAAAAAGTGCTACCTGAGCATATTTTTAAGCAATCGCACCAACCAATGAATACTGGTTAGTGGCAAAGTATAATTAGGGTTTTCAGTGACTAAACAACTTCAGGCAATCCGCGGAATGAATGATTGTCTGCCGGGTGATACGCAAATCTGGCAGAAAGTAGAATCGGTATTAAGAGAGACAGTAGCTGCATTTGGTTACCAAGAGATCCGTTTTCCAATCGTTGAGTCGACCGTTCTATTTAAACGCTCTATCGGTGAAGTGACCGATATCGTAGAAAAAGAAATGTATACCTTTGATGACCGCAATGGCGACAGCTTAACGCTACGCCCTGAAGGGACAGCAGTGTGCGTACGTGCTGGTAATCAAAATGGTTTGTTATACAACCAAGAGCAACGTCTTTGGTATATGGGGCCGATGTTCCGCCACGAAAGACCGCAAAAAGGCCGTTACCGTCAATTCCATCAATTTGGTGTTGAAACCTTTGGTATGGCAACACCAGATATTGATGCCGAAGTGATCCTAATGACAGCGCGCCTATGGCAGCAGTTTGGCATTCAAGACCATGTAAAGCTTGAGCTCAATTCTTTGGGCTCCAATGAAGCACGTGCTGAATATCGCGATGCCTTAATTGCTTACTTGGAGCAGCATAAAGACGTACTCGATGAAGACAGCTTGCGTCGTATGTACAGCAACCCGCTGCGCGTACTCGATAGCAAAAATCCAGATGTTCAGGCCATTTTGGTGGATGCACCAAAACTTTCTGAGCACTTAGATGAAGCATCTCGTGAACATTTTGCGAATTTGTGTGAACGTTTAGACGCAGCAGGCGTCGAATACCAGGTTAACGAAAAGCTAGTGCGTGGTCTTGATTACTATAATCGCACGGTATTTGAATGGGTAACAACCAGCCTAGGTTCACAAGGTACTGTATGTGCAGGTGGACGCTACGATGGTTTGGTGGAGCAACTTGGTGGCAAAGCCACGCCAGCCGTTGGTTTTGCAATGGGCATTGAGCGTTTAGTCTTGTTGCTACAAACCTTAGAGTGCGTGGGTAATATTCGTCGCAATGCCGATGTGTATGTGGTTGCCATGGGTGACAAAGCGGCGATTCAAGCTCCGGTTGTGGCGCAACAGTTACGAGATGAGGTTGCAGGGCTTCGCGTGATGGTACATTGCGGTGGCGGCAACTTTAAAAAGCAATTTAAACGCGCAGATAAAAGTGATGCGGTCGTTGCACTGGTGCTAGGTGAAGATGAACTAGCAGAAGGCAAAGTTACCGTGAAATACTTGCGTGAAGAGAAAGAACAAATCACCTTACCGCTAGCAGACGTAAAAGCACTGCTTGCAGAGTTGGTAAGCTAAGAGGTTAGAATGGAAATTTATTCAACAGAAGAACAACAAGCAGAAGCAATAAAACGATTTTTCCGTGAAAATGGTGCCACGCTAGTGATTGGTGCGGTATTAGGTTTGGGTGGTCTATATGGCTGGAAAACGTATAACCAAAGCCAGATTGACAGTGCGGAAGCGGCATCTGAAGCCTACACTCAAGTTGTTGAAAGTGATGATGTGCTTAAAAAGAGTGAAGCATTTGTCGCCAACAATGCCGATTCTAACTACGCTGTACTGGCTGCTTTTGTAGCGGCAAAAGAAGCCATCGAAAAAGACGACTTAACGTTAGCCGCAGAAAAGCTAACGTGGGCAGCTGAGCATGTTGAAAATGCTGAGCTTAAAGCGACTGCACAGCTGAGACTTGCACGCGTTCTGGCGTCTCAAGCGCAATACGAACAAGCGCTTGCAACACTTGCTCAGCCAATGCCTGAGGCATTTAAAGCGCAACAAGCAGAGATCCAAGGTGATATCTACCTTGCGCAAGGTGAGCAAGATAAAGCACGCGATGCTTACCAATCAGCATTAGATGCGGCGAAAGGTAATAACAACCCGATGCTGCAAATTAAACTGGATGATCTTGCGCAAAAGACTACGGTTTAAGGAGTCGCCATGAAGAAGTTAACAATGGCCTCATTGGCATTATGTGTCGCAGCGCTGACTGCTGGTTGTTCTTCAAGTGATGATGAAGAAGAACTGGTACTTCCTGAAATCAACAACCAATTTGAAGCCAACATTGTATGGCAAGAAGGGGTTGGTGATGGGGTTGAGCATTACTTTTCTCGTTTATCACCAGTAAGTTATCAAAATACGGTATTTGCTGCTGCCCGTGAAGGGGTTGTGACAGCCTTTGATACTGAGACTGGTAAAGAGAAGTGGCGAGTTGATGTACGTGAAAATACCAACTTCTGGCCTTGGGAAGACAGCGACAGTGCAAAATTGTCGGGTGGTATCACTCAAGCGTTCGGGAAACTGTATATTGGTTCTGAACATGGACAGGTTTTCGCGCTAGACCGTGAAACGGGCGAAGTTGTATGGCGCAAGTCAGTACCCGGTGAAGCGCTTTCGGCTCCGTCGGCTGGTGATGGCCTACTTTATGTTAACTTAGGTTCAGGCAAACTCGTTGCTTTACACCCAGATACCGGTGAAGAGCGCTGGCATTATGAACAAGAAGTTCCGGCGTTAACGCTGCGTGGCTTAAGCTCTCCAACTAGCGCTAATGGCGGTGTACTTGTTGGCGAAGAAAGCGGTAAGCTAACGGCTTTGATTGCTGAAAATGGTTTCACTGCTTGGAGCACGGATGTTGCAATTGCTAAAGGAGCTTCTGAGTTTGAGCGTTTAGTTGATGTTGACACTAAACCCGTGGTTAGCGGCGCATATGTGTATTCTATCGCCTATAATGGTAAACTAGTCGCTATTGATGTTCGTAGCGGTAACGTCGTTTGGGATCGTGAGTACAGTAGCTACCGAGATCTCAGTCTAGATCTGGATGTAATTTATCTGGTTGATAGTGATGGCGTGTTATATGCACTTGATAAAAATTCAGGTATTGAACGTTGGACACAACCTGCGCTACGCGGTTGGTATCTAACTGCCCCGACAGTTGCCGGCGACTATGTCGTTGTTGGTGACCAAGAAGGTAACCTGCATTGGCTGGACAAAAACTCGGGAGAGCTGGTGTCTCGCACTGAGTTTGATGATTCTGGGTTTTATATTGAGCCTATCGTAGTGGATGGCAAAGTGTTTGTTTACACACGAGACGGTGAACTTAGCGCAGTTCAAATTCCGCAATAACCTTCTGAATTTTTAGATGTTTTATGGGGCTTCGCTTTTGCGAAGCCTTTTGTTGTTTTTAAAAGAGGTAGTCTATGCTTCCTGTGATCGCTCTTGTTGGGCGACCTAATGTGGGTAAATCCACACTATTTAATCGTTTAACACGTACTCGTGACGCGTTAGTTGCTGATTTTCCGGGCCTTACTCGCGACCGCAAATATGGCCAAGCAAATTACGAAGGCTATGAGTTTATTGTGGTAGACACGGGCGGTATCGATGGCTCAGAAGAAGGCATTGAAACTGAAATGGCCGAACAGTCGCTGCTGGCAATTGAAGAAGCAGATATTGTGCTATTTTTGGTTGATGCACGTGCTGGTATGACGGTTGCCGATCAAGCCATTGCGCAGCACCTTCGTAAGCAACAGAAAAAATGTTTTGTGGTTGCCAATAAAACCGACGGCATTGATGCTGACTCCAACTGTGCTGAGTTTTATCAGCTTGCGTTAGGAGATGTTCAGCAGATCGCCGCAGCACACGGTCGTGGTATTACCCAGCTACTAGAGTTGACTCTACAGCCTGTGATTGCTGAGCTCTCTTCGCAAGAAGAAGCGCTAGAGCAAGACGATGAAGATATTGCACAACTTTACCTTGAAGGTGAAGAAGCCGAAGAAGGTAAAACGGGTTTTGAAGACAAACCTGTAAAACTTGCCATTATCGGTCGTCCAAATGTGGGTAAGTCAACTCTGACAAACCGTATTCTGGGTGAAGAGCGTGTGATTGTGTACGATATGCCAGGCACAACCCGTGACTCAATTTACATCCCAATGACGCGTAATGACAAAGAATATGTGTTAATCGACACAGCCGGTGTACGTAAGCGTAAAAAAGTCAGCGACGTGGTAGAAAAGTTCTCTGTGATTAAAACATTGCAGGCAATTGAAGATGCTAACGTAGTCTTGCTTGTTGTGGATGCTCGAGAGGGGATCTCAGATCAGGATTTGAGCCTGCTTGGTTTTGCACTGAATGCCGGTCGTTCGTTGGTGATCGCCGTGAACAAGTGGGATGGTCTTGATGACTACGTAAAAGACCGCATTAAAACCGAACTAGACAGACGACTAGGTTTTGTTGATTTTGCGCGTTTACACTTCATCAGTGCACTACACGGTACAGGTGTAGGTCATTTGTTTGAGTCTATTGATGAGGCCTATGAGTCGGCAACAAAACGAGTTAGCACTGCGATGTTGCGTCGTATTATGGATATGGCCCAAGCCGATCACCAACCACCATTAGTTCGTGGTCGTCGTGTTAAGCTTAAATATGCGCACGCTGGCGGTTACAACCCTCCACGTATTGTTATTCACGGTAATATGGTGCATGAGCTACCAGACAGCTACAAGCGTTACCTGATGAACTACTATCGTAAAGCGCTAAATGTGATGGGAACACCGATTAAGATTGAATTCCGCGAAGGGGATAACCCTTATGCTGGTCGTTCAAACAAAATGACGTTATCGCAAAAACGCAAACTGCGTGCCTTTGCAAAAGAAAATCGTAACAAGTCCTAAGTGTGACAGGTCGGGCTTTGGCCCGACTTCATTCCTTACTTGCCGTCCCTAGCGCAAGTACGCTCCGCTTTTTCACTTACCGTCATGCCGCCATATAGCCAAGACAAGAACAATACTGGTGCGTGAGATTCAACAATAAAGTCAGCCACCAATAAGCTGAGTATGTTAATCTAGTTGGCAATGAAAAATATCAAGAACGCTAACGCCATGCATGTACATATTTTAGGGATCTGCGGTACCTTTATGGGTGGGATCGCCGCAATTGCAAAGTCTTTGGGGCATAAAGTCACAGGTTCTGACCTCAACGTTTATCCGCCCATGAGCACCCAGCTTGAAGCCATCGGGATTGAACTAACGCAGGGGTATGACCCACAGCAATTGATCGATACACAACCAGATGTGGTGATCATAGGTAATGCCATGAGCCGTGGTAATCCTTGCGTTGAGTATGTGCTAGAAAAAGGCTTGTATTATACATCTGGCCCAGAGTGGCTTAGGGAAAATGTACTGCGTGAGTCTTGGGTATTAGCAGTTGCTGGAACGCATGGTAAGACGACCACGGCAAGCATGTTGGCTTGGGTTCTGGAGTATGCAGGGCTGCGCCCCGGCTTTTTGATCGGTGGAATAGTGCAAAATTTTGGGGTGTCTGCTCGTACCTCAGATACGCCATTTTTTGTCATTGAAGCCGACGAGTATGACACGGCTTTTTTTGATAAACGCAGTAAGTTTGTACACTATTTGCCCCGCACACTGATCCTAAATAATCTAGAATATGACCATGCGGATATTTTCCCTGATTTAAACGCCATTCAAACACAATTCCATCACCTTATTCGTACTTTGCCGAGCCAAGGTAAAGCCATTTATCCTGCCGATGACCAAGCGTTACAAGATGTTATTGCTAGGGGATTTTGGAGCCAGCAGGAATCGCTTGGCAAAGAATGGTCGTATAACCTCAAAGAAGCTGACGGCTCACGTTTTACCGTGCTGTTTGAGGGGGAAGAAAAAGGCGAGGTGGCGTGGCAGGCAATTGGCGTGCACAACGTCAACAATGCCTTGATGACTATTGCTGCGGCGAGGCACGTCGGTATTCCAATCGAAGTGAGCATAGAAGCACTTGGAGAGTTTATCTCACCAAAACGTCGGATGGAGTGCAAGGGAACTGTGAATGGCGTGACCGTTTATGACGATTTTGCCCATCACCCAACTGCTATTGAAACAACACTTGCAGGGCTTCGCGCTAAAGTCGGTAAGGCACCAATCATCGCAATTCTTGAGCCTCGCTCAAATACCATGAAGCTCGGCGTTCACCAAGAGACATTACTGCAGTCACTGGACGTAGCAGATGAAGTCTATTTATTTGAACCTGAAGGGTTGTCTTGGTCGCTGAAGGAGCAGGCCGAGCGTGCTGGACGTCAATGCTTTTCGAGTGTCGCTGAAATCGTCACACAAGTCGTTGAAAATCAAGCTCCTAACCAACATGTGTTAGTGATGAGTAATGGCGGCTTTGGTGGTATTCACGATAAATTATTAACTGCATTGAAAAAGTAATCTCTATGTCAGAACAAACATTTAAAGGGCCAATTACATTGGCGTTTAGTGGTGCATCCGGTGCGCCCTACGGACTACGTTTGCTGGAAGTCTTGGTGTCGTTAAACTATCAAGTGTATGTGCTAATCTCGAGCGCAGCTCGGGTGGTATTGGATACTGAGTCTAACTTAAAGCTTTCTGGAAACGAACAAAAAGCTACTGAGCAGCTGCAAGCATTGTTTTCAGCCAAAGCGCAGCAAATACAAGTATTTGGTAAAGATAACTGGTTTAGTCCAGTGGCGTCGGGCTCGGCTGCACCAAAGCAAATGGTGGTGTGCCCATGTAGCACCGGGAGTGTTTCAGCGATTGCGCTGGGGGCATCCGATAATTTACTTGAGCGAGCAGCTGATGTGGTCATCAAAGAGCGCGGGCAGCTGATTTTGGTACCTCGAGAGACGCCTTTTAGTCCAATCCATCTTGAAAATATGCTCAAGTTAAGTCGCTTAGGCGTGACGATTATGCCTGCGGCTCCTGGGTTTTATCACCAGCCACAAAGTATCGATGATTTAGTCGACTTTATGGTGGCACGCATTTTAGATCATCTACACATCGAGCATACCTTAGCAAAACGCTGGGGTTATGGAGAATAATAAAATATGACAATAGCACTTAACATCAAAGGGTTAAAAAAGGTCTACAGTAACGGGGTTGAAGCGGTTAAAGGCATAGATCTAGAAGTCCAAGAAGGCGACTTCTTTGCGTTACTCGGCCCCAATGGGGCTGGAAAATCAACCACAATTGGAGTTATCGCATCGCTGGTGAACAAAACTCAAGGCAGCGTTGAAGTATTTGGACACAGCATAGATACACACTTAGAAGCAGCTAAATCCAATTTGGGTCTGGTGCCACAAGAGTTTAACTTCAGTCAATTTGAAACACTAAACCAAATTTTGGTGACACAAGCTGGTTACTATGGCGTGCCAAGGGATGTTGCACACCAAAGGGCTGAAAAGTATCTTAAACAGCTTGGACTCTTTGATAAAAAAGACAAGCAAGCTCGTACTTTATCTGGAGGGATGAAACGTCGCTTGATGATTGCCAGAGCCTTAATGCACGAACCAAAATTATTGATTCTGGATGAGCCAACGGCTGGGGTAGATATTGAGCTACGTCGCTCAATGTGGGATTTCTTGCGTGAGATTAACAAACAGGGTGTAACCATTATCCTAACCACACACTACCTCGAAGAAGCAGAGCTGTTGTGCCGCAATATTGCGATTATTGATAAAGGCACGATTGTTGAGCACACGACTATTAAAGCACTTTTGGCTAAATTAGATAAAGAGACCTTTGTTCTGGATTTAAAACCTCCCATGAAGCCTGTTGCGTTAAATGGCTATCAGTATACCACTGTTGATGATCATACGATTGAGGTTGAGGTGGCTAAGTCGCAAGGCCTAAATGGTGTTTTCTCACAACTTACAGAGCAAGGTAATCAAGTATTGAGTATGCGCAATAAAGCGAACCGCTTGGAAGAATTATTTGTGGGCTTACTAGAGCAGGGGAGAGGGGCATAATTGTGTTGAAATATGGCGTCGCGTTAAAAAGTATTTGGATCAAAGAGTGTATTCGTTTTTTGCGTATTTGGGTGCAAACCTTAGTCCCTCCTGCAATCACAATGACACTTTATTTTGTGATTTTTGGCAGCCTGATTGGTTCACGCATTGGTGAAATGGGGGGCTTTAGTTACATGGAGTTTATTGTACCTGGTCTTATTATGATGTCGGTGATCACTAACTCCTATTCTAATGTGGCCTCGAGTTTTTATTCCACCAAGTTTCAAAAGAGCATTGAAGAGTTACTGGTAGCGCCAGTACCAAACTATATTATTGTACTTGGTTATATGGGCGGTGGTATGGCAAGAGGTATGCTCGTTGGGCTTATCGTTACCATTGTTAGTTTGTTTTTTGTTGATATTCAAATTCATAATCTGGCGGTGATTATCATCACGGTAATTTTAACTTCCGCCGTGTTTGCGTTGGGAGGGCTTATCAATGCTGTATTTGCTAATAGTTTTGATGATATCAGTATTATTCCGACGTTTGTATTAACGCCGCTAACCTATCTAGGCGGGGTGTTTTACTCTATCACCTTGTTGCCAGAGTTTTGGCAAGGGGTGTCGCAAATAAACCCGATCATCTATATGGTTAATGCATTCCGCTTTGGCTTTTTAGGTGTGTCGGATGTGGATATTGGCGTGGCCTTTACCGTGTTAGGTATTTTTATCTGTGGCTTATTCTTGCTCGCGCTTAATTTGATTAAACGTGGTGTTGGCTTAAGGCACTAAACACAAGGCGGCTCGATCCAATAGAGCGCTGCAAATGATGGCAGCGCTCTTCCAGAATTTCAGGTAAAATCCCACTATTCCCCTTTAATATTGACCGGTTATGACAGAAGCAAACTCTCGTAGTATCACCACAAACCAACAAGGGCTACACGAAAAGCTCGATGAGATTGTCACTAAACACTTACAGGCTGAATTTAAAAAGCCAATCGCAGCGCATACCCAGCGCGCGTTTGATGAGGTGAATGAGCGAGTTCAGGCGTTTGACGGGCCAGTTATTTTGGACTCGTGCTGTGGCGTGGGTGAAAGCACTGCTAATTTGGCTAAGTTGCACCCCGACGCGCTGATCATTGGGATTGATAAATCTTCTCATCGCCTAGAGAAACACGATGTAGAGTATAAACAAGCTGAGCAGGGACAATATATTCTAGTTCAAGCCGATCTCAATGATTTTTGGAGACTGGCGTTGGCAGCAAACTGGCAGCCTACTCATCATTATTTACTGTATCCAAATCCATGGCCTAAAGCCAAACATATTCAAAGACGCTGGCATGGCAGTGCGGTGTTCCCTTACATCATTAAACTCGGTGGCCAGTTAGAGCTGCGCAGTAACTGGGATATTTACGTTAAGGAGTTTGCTCGAGCATTGGCGCTAAGTGGGATTTCTACGCAAGTTGAGGCCTACGAAAGTGACGAAGCTATCACTCCATTTGAGCGTAAATACTGGGCCAGTGGGCAATCCAGTACCCGCTTAGTCGTCAAACTTTAATTATAATTGTGATGTGGGGCCTAATACATTCAAGCCCCACAGCTTAGAGGTGGCCGCTGGCTTTACCAATCCAACTGCCTTCAAGTCTTGCAACCCCCGCAGCTTCTAACTGCTTAGCTTGTTTGCTATTGGTAACACAAGGCACTATCAGTTCAATACGTTTGCTATTGCAATGACTGGCTAAATATTCAATTGAGCTTAGCAACATGTCATCTTCGTCTAGATTTTCGCAGATACTAGCTTCAAGACAAATTGCATCGAGTGGTAACTTCAAGATCCGGTTAATAGTAAGGAAACCACTATTGACACCACACACCGACACATTCGCGCCTTTTGCTTTTAGCGACTGCATTAACAAGCTCATATCACTAAAGTTTTTAAGTACATCCGTTTCATTAAACTCGAAAGTGATAAGTTGAGGTTGTGGGTATCGACGTAATATTTGGCTGATATAGTCAAAATATTCAGCATCGGCCACTTCGCTATGACTGAGTTGTATGCTCCAAGCATGATTAGACTTTCTAAACCGAGTAACACACAATTCGAGTAGCTTCATACTGATTTGAGCGCGCAGCTTAGGCTGCTTCATCACTGGGTAGAAGTGTTCAGTGTCAACGATTGCGCCGCGTTCGTTGAGTATCCTAGCGGTACAATAATACTGGATATCACCGTGATTATGGCAAGCTCGACGTGGGGTAAAAAATGGAATAATGCGGTCAGATCCACAAGCGTCTTGGAGCATTCTGGTGAGATGTAGGTTTTTTGCTTGTTGCTGAGGGTTGAGCTGCAGCTGGGAGTCAAAATAGCAAATTTGGATATTTTGTTGTTGTGCTTGCCTAAGCGCTAAAAACGCATTTTCGAGCAACAAAGCACAGTTACCCTTTGCAACGCCAGCGCATAAATTCACATATAAGTGAGGAGCATCGTAAATGGGTTTGGCACAAGGGAATGACTCGGTTAAATTAGCAAGGTAATGTTCACCATGCTCGGTACTGGTGACTAGGGCTATTTTGGAGGTAGTAAGGCGATAAACCTCAAAAGGGTGCGTAAACTCAGAAAAATAGCGCATCACTTTGGCCATTACGTTATCGCCGACCTCTGTACCATAAAAGCTAATGATGTCTTCAAGCTCTTTTACCCAAACCACACTCAAACATAAGTGTTGCGACTTTGAATGTTTTAATGCTTGCTCAAGTGCAATGCGATTGCCAAATCCGGTCCGGCTATCATTCGTTAACGTTTTTTTGTAGTACATAAAATACAAGCTGACTACGACTAAAAACATAATAAAGAAAAAGCTCGCATCTATGGCGGCATCAATCACGCTTTCATGGAGTCTGCTTTGTAAATCGTGAATGGTAATATCAGCCCCTGCGATATAGGTTGTGCCATCAGGCAAGACAAAAGGGATAAATACACTTTTGAAGTGACCCCATTTATCTTGAGCCACTTCAAACACAGGCTCGGTAGAATGAAATGCACTTTTTAGGGTAATAGAGGCTTCTGAGTAGATATCTTGATACCGAGTCATACGGTTAAGTTTAAGGTCTTCTCGCGTATAACTAGATGCTGTAAAGTGAACATGAGGCGGCTTTAGCACCATAGTGTATACGTATTCCACATTCAGAGCTCGCGCAAGCTCGGTGAGGGCATGGCTTTTTTGCTTAAATTCAAGTGGGGTGATGCGCTCTGGAAACTCGTGATATTGCTTGCCGGTAATCACGTTTGCACTGGTGGCTGCATTGATAAGTTGTGAATCAATTCTGGCGATAATATCGCGACGTGTATCGTAATAATTAGCGATGACATAAATAGAGAGGGCGGCCAGAAATATAAAAGAAGCCAACCCCAACCAAGCAACGGGTAGCCTAGGCGTGTAACTAGTGAGGCCAAACCACTGAGCTACCTTGTTTGCAGCGGGTTTTGAGTTGGCCTTAAGGGGCTGAGCTATGCTCCGAGTATTCATGATAATCCTTTATCCACCAATTCGTTACGAATGAACGATAAAATGCCATGCTGACATTTGGGTGGTTTTACCTTGTTACATTATATAAACAATACATCATAAATTGACGACATGAAAAGAAATAGCACAAAAAACTTTTGTCTATATTTAACCTGAGGTTAGGATAAGAAATGCGCTAACTCTTTGTTTTTAAAGTCACACTAAATTTTTTCCTTATCTAGCCAGAGTGTTTTGGGAGATAACTAAGTGAATTTACCCACCAATAGCTGGCTATCGGCAGTGAGTTCAACGCAGTTAGCGCTAAAACTGGCTGCTAGAAAGGCATTAATTATCCGAAGCTCAGGTTATTTAGTAAAATGCATTGTTGTTGACGGTGGAAATATACCACTCTTTTTATACTGACGCTCTGATTTATACCGTATTTGTCCCCATAATGTAAAATGAAAGAAGAACGTTTCAAGGTCATTTTCATTGAACTTTCGTTGGCTTTTCATAAAATTGTCAATGTTTCATGAATTTTAGCGCGACAATAGAAGACAATTCTCTTTCTTTACAGTAAAGTTAGCCATTTCACATATCACAATCTCTTGTGTAAATTGTATCGACCCCAGCTTTCCTTGGGGTAGGTTAATGCACTGTTTGATGTTTAGGTAGTATTCATGGGTCCAAAGCGTTGCGCCGTTGCGTCTGAAGAAAGCTTAATGCGTATATTTACCGTGCCTGAGGCACCAGATTCAACTTTAAGCAGAATCGAGCAAGAAATCTCGAGCAATTTGGCTGGCTTTTTAAATGAAAATATAGCTGCCATCGAAAAGCCCCTTCACGAGGTCGAAAAAGACTTTCAGTCTGCGCAGATCCCAGAAGTTCCTATGTTTGTCTCAGACTACGCACAAGATATTATGGAGCAATTAGTTGCCCACTCAGTGCATACTGCTGCTCCGAGCTTTATAGGGCACATGACGTCAGCGCTACCGCACTTTGTGTTACCTCTGTCTAAACTGATGGTGGGCCTGAATCAGAACCTGGTGAAAATTGAGACATCAAAAGCTTTCACACCACTTGAACGGCAAGTTTTGGGAATGGTACACCACCTTGTTTATGGCAATGATGATGCCTTCTATGATAAATGGATGCACAGTGCAAAAACGTCATTAGGGGCATTTTGCTCTGGTGGCACCATAGCTAATATTACGGCACTTTGGATTGCACGTAACCGTTTACTAAAAGCCGATGGCGAGTTTAAAGGGATTGGCGCATCAGGAATGGTTGCTGCGATGATGCACTATGGTTACAAAGGCCTCGCGGTACTGGTGAGTGAGCGCGGTCACTACTCCTTAGGTAAAGCGGCTGACGTGCTCGGTATTGGGCGGGATAATTTTGTTTCTATCAAAACGGCCTCGAATAACAAAGTTGACGTCAGCGCCATGCGAGAAAAAGCGCATGCGCTAGAAGCGCAAGGTATTAAGGTGATGGCCTTAGTTGGGGTCGCTGGAACGACAGAAACAGGTAATATCGATCCGCTAGACGAGATGGCTGATTTAGCACAAGAGCTAGGCTGTCATTTTCATGTTGATGCCGCATGGGGCGGGGCAACGCTGTTATCGAACAATAACCGTCATCTCCTTAAAGGGTCTGAACGCGCTGATTCAATTACAATCGACGCACACAAGCAGATGTATGTGCCGATGGGCGCTGGCATGGTGCTATTTAAAGACCCCGCAGCGTCAGATGCGATAGAACATCATGCTGAATACATTTTACGTAAAGGATCAAAAGATTTAGGTAGTCACACCCTAGAGGGGAGCCGCCCAGGTATGGCAATGTTAGTACATGCTTGCTTACGGGTGATTGGCCGTCAAGGCTATGAAATGTTGATAGACAAAGGCATCGAAAAAGCGCGCTACTTTGCTGAGTTAATCAAGCAAACCCCTGATTTTGAGTTGATTTCGGAACCCGAGCTGTGCTTATTGACCTATCGCTATGTGCCTGAAGCAATAAAGGCTGCTATCGCCCAAGCTGAAGAACACGAGAAGATAGAAATTTATGCAGCCCTCAACCGTTTTACTGCGAGCATGCAAAAGCGTCAACGTGAGGCTGGACGCTCGTTCGTATCGAGGACGCGATTAACGCCAGAGCAATATGATCGTCAGCCAACGGTTGTTTTTCGTGTGGTACTTGCAAATCCACTGACGTCAGAAACGTTACTCAAAGAAATTATGGATGAGCAAAGACAGCTCGCGACATCTGATCCTGTGTTTAAAAAATACCTCGCAAAATACTGTAATCATTAACATGACTGGTAAAGTGGCCGAGTGCCACTTTATTCATTCTTTTTACGTTATTAAACTGTTAACCTTTCCTGTTTTACTCCTTATTTCTTACATCTTTTTGTGTAATTATGCCAATTCATAGGTTTACTAGTGAATTCTCAGTATTTAATACTATGCTTAAGAATTATGGCGCGTTATGCTAGTGGAAAAGAATAAAATCTTCGTATTATGTTGAAGCACTTTAGCAATGTCACTCAACGGCTTCGTCGACTTAGCTCGCAGGAGCTTGATGTATCGGGAAGTTTTCAAAGCTTTCTGATTGATATGCTTGATGAGGGGAGGTCAACGCTAGGTGTAACACGTGTTTCTGTCTGGCTATTTGATGATCTTGATAAGCCTACCGAGCTCATCAATGTTGCTAATACGGATTGGTGTGTGGATCAACTGCCAGACCAGCTTCCAGCCCTTAAGTACGAGGATTTTCCTGCTTATTTCAGTGCAATCAATAGTGGCCAGTCAATTGATGCAAATAACGCAGCAGAAGATCCAAGAACTTGTGAATTTCTTGAACCTTATTTAATCCCCCATAATATTAAGACGATGCTAGACACCGTCATATTCAAAAATGGTATTCCTCATGGTGCCGTATGCTGCGAGGGAAATAATATTCGTACTTGGCATAAAGACGAAATAGCATTTGCAGAGATGATTGCGGATTGTTGTAGTCGCCGTTTATTGGTGAAAGAGCTTTGGCAGTTACAGCTTCAACTCACTGATATGGCTTTTAAAGATCCGTTAACTGGTTTAAGTAATCGACGCTTTTTGATGGATAATGCCGTGCGAGAAATTAGTCGTCATGCACGCTTTGACCACCCTTTTAGTATGATGATGTTAGATATCGATCACTTCAAAAAAATCAATGATAATCACGGGCATGAGACCGGTGATTTGGTATTGAAAAGCTTTGCGGAAATCTGCATTAATACACTTAGACTTGAAGATTGTATGTGTCGGTTAGGCGGGGAAGAGTTTATTGTGTTACTGCCAAATACCGCCGTTAATTCCGCGATGGTGATTGCTGAGCGCTTAAGAAAAGAGATAGAGCAAGCGGTTATCACTACCCCCGCAGGTGAGATCCGCATTACCTCCAGCTTCGGTGTCGCAGAGATAAATACTAACCTACCATTAGCCATGCATTAAAAGCTGTTGACCACGCAGTTTACCAAGCAAAGGCGGCGGGCCGAAACTGCGTTACTCCTGTCCAGTAATTGTTTCTGTCTCTCCAAGCATGAATGGGCGCAATGCGCATTTTACCTTGCCCAATATTTGTGCTTAAGTTATAACTGGTTACAGTTAAAGTTCAAACTGAGTGAGGGCTAAGTGTTTGCCAAAACGGTTATTTATGTAGAAAGTGTCGAAGAGGTGCTCGATTTTTATTATCAAGCATTTGGCTTAAGCACCTTCGATATGACCGATGAGGGAGATTACGGTGAGCTTGATACTGGAGAAGTAAAGCTTGCTTTTGCAAGTCATCCGCTGGCGCAATCTCAGTTTAGGCAAGACTACATTCGCTGCCACCCAAAACAACCCGCATTGGGGTTTGAAATAACCTTAAGTTGTGAAAATGTCCCCCAGTGTTATGACAAAGCAGTCGCTGCGGGCGCGGAGCCATTGAGTGCCCCCAGTCAGAAAGGCAATGTTACACAAGCCTATGTAAGAGCCATAGAAGGAACCTTAGTGGCGTTAGTTTCAAAAAAGCCATAAGTGATAAAAAGAACTCCAGCAGGATTTTGTAGGTGGTTCACCTGCCGAGCAGTTACAGCGGTGTTTGAAAAACCAATCAAAATCTCGCTGCATAAAGCAGCTCCTACAGCATGGTTTTACAGCGTTTTGTAGGAGGCGGTTTACCCGCCGAGCAGTTGCAGCGATATTTGAAAAAATAATCAAAATATCGCTGCATAAAGCAGCTCCTACCCCACGGTTTTACAGCGTTTTGTAGGAGGTGGTTCACCCGTCGAGTAGTTACAGTGATATTTGAAAAGTAATCACAATCTCGCTGCATAAAGCAGCTCCTACCGCACGGTTTTACAGCGTTTTGTAGGAGGCGGTTTACCCGCCGAGCAGTTGCAGCGGTGTTTGAAAAAATAATCACAATATCGCTGCGTAAAGCAGCTCCTACAGCATGGCTTTACAGCGTTGTGTAGAAGGTGGTTCACCCGCCGAGCAGTTGCAGTGGTGTTTGAAAGATAATCAAAATATCGCTGCATAAAG
>NZ_NKHF01000034.1 GCF_002744175.1 Pseudoalteromonas piscicida | reverse complement strand
GCGCTTTCTGGCTCGTTGTCGTCGGCTCCATAAAGTTCGATATCCAAAATTTTGGACCTCGGAAATAGCTCGATGTAAGATTCTACAGCTGACTTTGCATTACCCGCATGTTGGCCTACAAATAGTAATGCTGTTTTAATTTGTTGCATAAACACCTCCTTCCATTTATTTGGTCAGCTTATTGTAGAGTACAATTCCAGCTGATCTTTGTATGCTTTTTTAAAAGCTGATCTAGAAACACATTGCTCTAGATGCTTTCGGCAATAGCTATATTGCTTTAGCCCATCAAACCTATCGACCAAACGAAGTACATCAGACATCGCGATGTCTGCAACAGAAAATTGTTCAGCCAACCAGCTTCTATCCCTAAGATATTCATT
>NZ_NKHF01000157.1 GCF_002744175.1 Pseudoalteromonas piscicida | reverse complement strand
GAACAACCTGCACTGTTGCACGCTTTAACTCTGTAAAGTCTTGTACCAACCTCCAGATCAGGCCAGCTAATACTTGTGCCTTGATATTCATAACGGCCAGAAACAGTCCAGTCGCTTAAGCCATACTTGATACTTAAATCATAATAAGTAGCACCATACACCGCATTCCAACTTACTTGAATTTTATTACCCGTCGCTGACGCTTGAGGCTTTGCTGGGCGAGCTGGCACACTGGCTAAATGGACCTGTTCTGATGGTGCCGACAAACTAGAACATCCCACAGCGTTACAAGCTTGTATTCTATATGTACGTGAACCTGGGTACGTATCTTGCCATGATATAGTGTTAGTTATACTTTCATAATCTTCTATACTGGCAAACTCAGCGTGAGACCATTGCACTTGAATCTTATACTTTGTAGCCCATTCCACTTCATTCCATTCAACCGCAATATCTTTTCCATTAACAACCGCGACTGGTTTGTTGGGTGTGTTTGGCTTTGGTGTACTAATTCTATTGGATGCACTGGACCATGAAGAACAACTATTTTCACTGTTACATGAACGTATTCTGTAATTACGTTCCTTGAGTATCTCTGTTGGATTATGCCAAACATGCAAACCATCATAGTAGCTCAAGTTTGATGTTTCCCAGCTGCTGCTTCCATCT
>NZ_NKHF01000028.1 GCF_002744175.1 Pseudoalteromonas piscicida | reverse complement strand
GGGGGTTGCGGCGGTTCGACGCTTCGATTCGAGTCCCGTCCACTCCGCCAGTTTGCATCTCTTTTCTTAGCAAGCCTTTCATTTACTACCTAAAGTTTAAATATATCCCTGTTTAAGTTAAGTATCGTCCTGTCTGTAGTCTGTAGTCTGTAGTCTGTAGTCTGTAGTCTGTATTGCTTCAGAGTGTAAAGTGGTAGTTCGGTTGCTCTTACCTTACCGCTAGAAAGGTATAAACTATCCCAAGCTCAGGCTACTTAATATAATTGGCATAAGCCTCTTCATTGAATAGATCCCTGCTTCTCTCCATTGTTAACACCACTATTTTATAACCACGCTCCACCACAGGTTTTTTTAGTTGATCTTATATCTGTTCCGATATTTTGGGGCGGGATCTTATCGCGCTTTTTTTGTGATCTACTTGCGATCTATGTATATTTAAATATACTGTATATATAAACAGTGTTTGGTGGGTTATGGCTAATTACATAGAGCTTCTTGAGCGTAAAAATTTGCTTTGGCGCGGACGTGGTAGGGTTTGTCAGCCAGAAGTGATCAGTACAGGTTTTACCTCGTTTGATAGTGTCTTGCAGGGAGGTTGGCCTCTGCATGGTGTTATAGATATTCAAACGGCTGTTGGAGTCGGGGAGTTGCGTTTAATTTTGCCTCATTTTGTTCAAGAAAAGCGGTTAAAGGTATTAATAAATCCACCAGGTAGAGTACAGGCCGCTGCAATTAACTACTTATCATTGGACTTAAGTGAGTTTGTGGTATTACAGCCACAAAATGATACTGAAGCCTTGTGGGCCGCCGAGCAATGCTTAAAAAGCGGTGCGTGTAGTGCGCTAGTGCTTTGGCACGATGAGCTCTCTATTGCAGTGGTAAAGCGGTTGCAGTTAAGCGCACAAGCGGGTAATAGTCGACTATTTGTTTTGCATCAAACGCAATACGTGAGTAGCTTGCCTTTTTCTCTTTCTTTGGCACTGCAAGCAAAGTCGAGTGCTCTACATGTAACAATAAAAAAGCAAAGAGGCGCTTTTGCCCAGCATACCATTGAGCTAGAAAATATAGAGCATTGGCCTGAACTGGAAAAGCCAACCTTACCCAGTGTGGACGACAATATCGTTGTGTTGTCTGGATATGAGCAGCGTTTAACGAGCTAGCTATGTGGATCTATCTCTATTTTCCAATGCTGCAGCTGGAGGGGATAAGCAAGCAAACAGCGGCGACCGATTTTATCGCCCCCATGGTGATCATTGATGGGCGTAAGAATCAGGTGGTACAGCTAAATTCTGTTGCACAGCATAAAGGTATAAAGGCTGGAATGGGGTTAGGGACGGCCTGTGCATTATGTATGCAACTCCATGTTTTAGCATATGATAGCCAATTTGAGCGTCAGCAGTTGCTTGAGATTGCAGAGGCACTTTATCAAGTCAGCGCCGACTTAGTGATTGATGCACCTAATGGCATTGCACTTAAAGTGGATACCATGTTGTCTTTGTATCATGATTTATCCAGCTATTGGCTGGCGGTCACGGAGCAATTACGTCAAATAGAGGTTAGTTATCATTATGGTGTAGGGGCATCGACACTGATGGCTAAGCTATTAGCACGAATACATAGCGATAAACTAGAATTAACTCCTTTTCAAGCTCAGCAAGAGTTAAGCAAGATCACATTGCAGCAAACGATGCTCGCAGATAAGGTGATAGATAAGCTGATGCGTACAGGTGTGAAAACGGTGGCACAGTTGGAGCAATTTACTTTGTCTGAACTGGCTAAACGGTTTGATACTGAGCTTGTGCACTATGTTGGCTGCTTATTTGGCAGGTTAAAAGAGACACCTACCTTTTATCAGCCCCCAGAAATATTCGAGCTAACAGCGCCTTTACTATATGAAGTAGAAGTGGTTGCTTGGCTAGATAAGCCAATAGAATATCTATTATCCCGTTTGTCATTGTTTTTGCAGCAGCGAACCTTAGTGACTAGAACCCTGTATTTTAAGCTTGCGCTAAGAGACAGAGATGCTTTAGAGATCACTTTACACAGTAGTGAGCCTGAGTATAGAGCATCAAGTTGGAAGCGCCTGCTAGCGCTTAAATTGGAGTCTGTTACGCTCGAGGCACCGGTACAAAGTGTATCGCTAAAAGCAGATGCATTAGAAACACAGCAAGCCATCATGCAGGATTTATTTTCAGGGCAACACAGTGCGATGTCAGAGCAGGGGTTGCTGTCTATCTTATGTGCAAAGCTTGGTGAGCAAGCTGTTCAGCACCTTCAGTTAACGGGGGATCCTCGTCCTGAAAAAGCCAGTACATATAGTCGCACTCCTTGCCAGCGAAATATCCGCTCGACACTAAGGCCGACTATTTTACTGCCCGAGCCACAGCCTCTTTGTGAAAAAGTCAGCGTCATTTCTGGGCCGGAGCGTATAGCATCTGGATGGTGGGATGGGGAGCCAATTCAACGCGATTACTTCATTGTACAAAATAAACAAGCCCAGCGTTTATGGGTGTTTCGAGAGCAAAAAAATCAATGGTATATCCATGGGGTATTTAGTTAATGTCGTACGCTGAGCTGTTTTGTCAGAGCAATTTTTCGTTTTTAACAGGCGCCTCACGGCCTGAAGAATTGGTAAAACAAGCTGACTTTTTAGGCTATCGTGCTATCGCTATTACCGATGAATGTTCATTGGCTGGCATTGTTCGCGCTCATGCCTATATACAAAGCCATAAGCTCAAGATAAAACTCATCATAGGCAGTTTGTTAAAATACCAAGGCATAGAGTTTGTTGCGATTTGTCCAAATCAGCTCGCTTACTCTGAGCTATGTCGGGTGATCAGTAATGCTCGTAGGCGCAGTGAAAAGGGTACATATCAGCTCAATGAGTGGGATATTATGTCTCTTAAACATGTCTTTCTATTATGGTTGCCTCAAGGAAATAGGCAAGATGCTCAAGCTGTACAGTGGCTCTGTAAGTATCACCAAGACAGAATATGGATTGCTTATCAGCGTAAATTAACTGCAGAAGATGAGCGTTACTCCGCTCATTGTATCAAACTGGCAAAAGCCTACCATCTCCCGCTATGTGCTGTTGGTGGTGTGCTTATGCACTGTCCGTCTAGGTTAGCACTGCAGCATACGCTCACCGCTATCCGCTTGAACCGCGTAATAAGTGATATTCCTGAGTTAATGCTTAGCAATACGGAGTCGGCACTTAGGTCTATTCCAAAGCTCAAGAAATTATATGCATCCAGCCTACTTGAAGAGAGTGACCATATTGCAAAGTTGTGCCATTTTGACTTGGCTAAATTAAACTACCAGTATCCTCAAGAGCTTGTGCCTAACGGGCTAACACCTATGGCTTACTTACGTTCACTGGTTGAAAAGGGTAAAAAACGTCGCTTCCCAAACGGAGTACCAACAGAGATTGCCACAACAATAGAAAAAGAGTTAGCACTAATCGAAGCACTGGATTATCCATTTTTCTTTATTACCATTCACGATATTGTGATGTATGCCAAACAACAGCATATTCTGTATCAAGGGCGTGGCTCAGCGGCAAATTCCATCGTTTGTTATTGCTTAGAAATCACAGCGGTCGATCCTCGGCAGGTGGGCGTGCTATTCGAACGCTTTATAAGTAAAGAGCGCAATGAACCGCCAGATATCGATGTTGACTTTGAACACCAGCGCCGTGAAGAAGTTATTCAATATATTTACAACAAGTATGGTCGTAAACGGGCTGCACTAGCTGCAACAGTGATCACGTATCGTTTAAAAAGTGCGATGCGCGATGTCGGTAAGGCTCTCGGAATTGAGATGGCGCAAATAGAGTACTTTATTAAGCATCTAAACAGGCGTGATAAAGGCCTTAACTGGCAAGCACAGTTGGTTGAGTTAGGCCTTGAGCCCAGCTCGCTAAAGGGGCAGCATTTTATTCAGCTTGTAAATGAGATAATGGGTTTCCCAAGACATTTATCACAGCATGTTGGCGGCTTTGTGATCTCAGAAAGCCCTTTACACGAGCTAGTCCCCACCGAAAATGCAGCCATGCCAGAGCGTACGATTATTCAGTGGGATAAGGATGATTTAGAAACATTGAAGCTACTTAAAGTAGATGTACTTGCACTAGGGATGCTAAGTGCAATTCGTAAGTGCTTTGGCTATATAGCTAAATATACGGGTAGAAGCTTAGATTTAGCTCAGTTAACAGGTATGCAAGACGATCCGTTAGTCTACAAAATGTTGCAACGAGGCGATAGTGTTGGGGTATTTCAGGTTGAGTCACGAGCCCAGATGAGTATGCTGCCAAGGCTAAAGCCTGCTTGCTATTATGACTTGGTGATTCAAATTGCAATTGTACGTCCGGGGCCCATTCAAGGGGATATGGTCCACCCATTTTTAAAGCGCCGAGATGGTGAAGAGCAAGTCAGTTATCCATCTGAAGCGGTTAAATCTGTGCTAGAACGAACCATGGGAGTGCCAATCTTCCAAGAGCAAGTTATCAAACTTGCAATGGTTGCAGCGGGCTTTTCTGGTGGAGAAGCGGATAGGCTTCGTCGCGCGATGGCATCCTGGAAGAAAACTGGGGAGTTAATGCAGTTTAAAGAAAAGCTGATCCGTGGCATGTTGGAGCGAGGTTATGATACTCAGTTTGCTGAACGTATTTTTGAACAGATCTGCGGTTTTGGTGAGTATGGGTTTCCCGAGAGCCACTCGGCTTCTTTTGCTGTATTAGCGTACGCCTCGGCATGGTTAAAGTATTACTATCCGGCCATGTTCTATACTGCGCTTCTTAACAGTTTACCAATGGGGTTTTACTCCGCTTCACAGTTATTACAAGATGCAGCTAGACATAATGTCACCATTTTACCTATCTGTATTAATCACTCAAGCTATCACCATCAAGTTGTCAAAACAGACAACAAAGCCACCTTTGCCATTCGATTAGGGTTCAGGCTGATTAAAGGCTTAAGCGAAGCCGAAGCGCAACATATCACACAGCAAAGGCCGGGCAGCGGATTTCATCAGGTTGCACAGCTGCAGCAAACTGGTATCGCTAAAAGCACGATCGAAAAGTTAATTTCAGCAGATGCTTTACACCGTTTTGTCGATAGCCGTTACGCGGCTAGGTGGTCATTAGCAGATCAAAGTAAAACCTTACCGTTGTTTACCGAGCTGGAAGAAACCGAACCGCAATATAGTCATTTTCAAACCAGTGAATTTGAGGAACTACAAGAAGATTACACGACCACTAAGGTTTCCCTACGAACTCATCCAATCAAACAACTAGAGCAAGCTAAGTTAATAAGTCGAACGGTGAAAGCAAGTGAGTTACTTTATCGTCCACATAAATCTTTGGTAACAGTGATAGGTCTGGTTACAGGAAAGCAAGCGCCGGGGACTGCAAAAGGGGTTACTTTTTTTACGTTGGAGGATGAAACAGGCAACATGAATGTAATTGTGTGGTCTGGAACCGCTCGGGCGCAAAAGCAAGCCTATATGGGGGCTCAATTATTAGAAATAAAAGGTATATTAGAAAAAGAAGGTGAGGTGGTACATGTAATAGCAGGGAAGTTGATTGATAGAAGTGAGTTGCTAGAGGCGATGACTGTTAAAGCGCGCGCTTTTCGGTAGTTAATATATGATAAAGTGTTGCAATGGGCTGGCTTTGACCCCAGCCTCACGCGCTTTTAGCCTCTAACCAACTTTATCATGGCTGAAATAAAACCTTCTTGTTTGACAATTTGGTATTTTTGGCATGAATCTGGATTCTTTAAATCGTGACACAAATACAAAGTGTTGCGTTCAAGAGCAGGCTTTGGGTGCAAATTGGAGTCAAATAATACCGGATCTATACCTGGAATACCGGGCCAATAAACGCTATTGGCAACCAAACCTAACTTTTCATAAGTGATCAGTTGTGGCTTTGGGAATACCAAGAACAGCACCAGCAATACGCCAAGTGTTATCCACTTTCCTTTCCCTTTTGGCTTATCTTCCGCAACATTTTGTTGCTGGGCTTGGAGGGCGGCAGCTTGTTGTGCCTTAAGAGCCGCTAACTGCTGCGGTGAAGGCTTACGTTTATTTGCTCTACTTGGTTGTTTCTTCTTATTGGGCTGTACTTGGCCTAAAAGCGATTGTTTTTTTGATGGTTTTGCCATGCTTTAAGTAGCCTTTTAGTTGCAGGTCTCTATAATGCTTCTATGCTAAGTATAATAGCCTATTTTTACACTACAGCCTACGGGAAAGGACTATGGATCAAAGTATCTCTATTTTAATCGTTGACGATGTAGGGACAGTTCGCAGCTTTTTACATCAAACCTTAATGCATTTAGGTATAGACCATGTAAGAGAAGCCTCAACAGCCACTCAGTGTGTTAAGTCATGCGAAGAGCAGCATTTTGACATTGTCTTTTTGGATATTGAGTTGCCTGATGGCGATGGTAAAGAGCTAATCGCAACGCTGAATGAAATCAACCCTAACGTAAATGTCGTGATGGTTTCTGCGCATTCAACCGTGGATAATGTAAAGGATGCCATTGAGCGAGGGGCAAAAGGGTTTGTGGTTAAGCCATTTTCACCTAAGAAAATCGCGGCAATGCTGAAAAAGTTTTATCCAGACCTTGAGATAGTTTAATTACGATTAATAGCGGTTTGACTTCGTCATTTATACCAATTCACTTAATTAAGCGGTCTATTTGAGGCAAGGAGTTTTGTCTATAACACCGCTACCGCGTCCTGCTATTTCTCCGCTTCAAATAGCTAGTTTACTTAATACATTTGGTATAAGCGGGTATGAATTTCAGACATAAAAAAACCGACTTAACGTCGGTTTTTTCAATCCAGCAACAAATTAAAGTGCTTTAATTTTAGCAACTAAACGGCTCTTATGACGAGCAGCTTTGTTTTTGTGGATTAGACCTTTAGTTGCGTAACGGTCTAGGATAGGTGCAGCAACAGCAAATGCTTGAGTTGCAGCTTCTTTATCACCAGCTTCAATTGCAGCGATTACTTTTTTGAAGTATGTACGCATCATTGAACGACGGCTTGCGTTGTGCTTACGACGCTTTTCGCTAGTGATAGCGCGTTTTTTTGCAGACTTGATGTTAGCCAAGGTTTGCTCCTAACAATCTTAAAATAAGCTTAATTTAAAGGCCGAGGAATATGCCTGTTTTAATCGCAAAAGTCAATATAAATTAACAAGCGCGGCCTAATGTTCAACACCCAAGACTCGACTTGGGCTATTCTCAATTCTTAACCTGTAAAGATAAAAACATTGCAATGCTTCGTTTTTGCTTCAATATCAGGCAAGTAAACCCGTAATATCCCAAGTAGCACCGGTAACTGAAAAGTCGTAACTTCGCACAGTGCCTTGAAAATCTCAGGTCTGAACCAGAGTAAACAGTCTATATTCCACTAACGTGTAATAGGCTTACTTAGGTTAATGGCGCGTATTGTAGCAAAGCTGACCGAGCACGCCTAGTGCTAAATGCACAACAACCTAGTATGAATATCACGGCAACCAATTACGCTCCTACATTGCCGAACGCGACTAAGCCCTGAATACGTTGAAACGCCTTATTATGTAGCAATAAAAAGTCAGGTTTTGGTCATACGGTTATAGATACAATTTGCAAATTCAGAATAAGCAACAAATTAACTTAGTGAAGCACTTCATTATCCGAGCTGGTATAATTCGCGACGATTGATAAATGGTAGGAGTTAAGGTGGCCAAAGGGTTATTTAAATCAGGCATGATTGTCAGCGCTATGACGATGATTTCGCGGATACTCGGTTTAGTACGTGATGCAGTTGTAGCAAATTTACTCGGAGCAGGATTGGCCGCGGACGTTTTTCTATTTGCCAACCGCATTCCCAACTTTTTACGTAGGTTATTTGCTGAGGGCGCTTTTGCTCAAGCCTTTGTGCCAGTGTTATCTGAAATCAAAGAAAAGCATGGTGATGATAAAGTCAGGTTGTTTGTTGCTCAAGCCGCAGGCACCTTAGGCACCATATTGCTTTGCGTCACGCTTCTTGGGGTGCTGGGGTCTCCCGTGATTGCTGCATTATTTGGTACGAGTTGGTTTATTGATTGGTGGCAAGGAGGCGCTGATGCAGATAAGTTTGTACTTGCCAGTGCGCTATTAAAGCTTACCTTTCCTTATTTATTTTTTGTTTCATTGGTGGCATTAAGTGGGGCAGTACTAAACGTTTATAATCGATTTGCAGCGGCAGCCTTTACGCCAGTGTTATTGAACGTTTCAATTATTAGCTGTGCTATTTTTTTACATGATAAGTTTGACCAAGGGGCATATGCTTTAGCTCTGGGGGTTTTTATTGGCGGCGTTGTCCAGCTGGTGTTCCAAATTCCTTTTTTACTACGTTTAAGGGTATTGAGTCGTCCTCGTTTTGCATGGCGCAGTCCAGAAATCACCAAAGTCAGAACCTTAATGATCCCTGCTTTATTCGGCGTGTCGGTGAGTCAAATCAATTTATTGCTCGATACCGTCATCGCATCGTTTTTAGTCACGGGGTCAATTGCATGGCTCTATTATTCCGACCGTCTCATTGAGTTTCCGCTCGGATTGTTTGGGATTGGTATCGCAACCGTGATTCTGCCTGCGCTTTCTAAGCTGCATGCAGGTGAAAAAAATGAAGATTTTCAAAAGACCTTAGATTGGGGCGTGCGCTTTGTCATCTTCTTAGGTCTACCCGCTATGTTGGGTCTAATGGTGATCAGCCCATTGATTATCTCTGTGCTATTTGGTCACGGTGAGTTTGTTTCGCAAAATGCAGATAATATAGATAAGGTTAGTATGGGGGTCGCTGCATATTCGGTTGGCCTGTTAAGTTTTATGCTCATTAAGGTGTTGGCACCAGGTTTTTATTCACGGCAAGACACGAAAACACCAGTTCGTATTGGGATTATTACCATGGCACTCAACATGGTGTTCAATTTGATCTTAGCGCCGTTTATCGGTTATTTAGGCTTAGCACTGGCTACTTCTTTGTCTGCATCTTGTAATGCACTGCTGCTTTACAGGCAGTTGTCACAGCAGGGGGTATATAGGATCAGTGGCTTTTCGTTAGGGTTCACTGCAAAATGTTTTGTCTCAGCTATTGTGATGGCAATTTCGGTATACATGTTAGCGGCACAATTTGATTGGTTAATGTGGGGGTTGATGGAGCAAATCGTATTACTTTGTGGATTATTGTTGGTCGCGATGGTGAGCTATTTCAGTTTACTATTTATACTAGGAGTAAGATTCCATACTATCCGTGATGCTTGATTCGCATTTTTGAGCAACTTGGGTATAATCGGGCTCTTTGATATTTGCTGCACAAAGGCACGGCACTATGCAACTAATCCGAGGGATCCATAATATTCGACCACACCATTTTGGCTGTGTGTTGACGATTGGAAACTTTGATGGGGTTCATTTGGGACATGTAGAAGTTTTGAAGGGGCTTATTAGCGATGCAAAACACTACCAATTACCAAGCACGGTGATGCTGTTTGAACCACAGCCTTTGGAGTTTTTTGCAAAAGACAAAGCGCCTGCACGGTTAACACGACTACGTGATAAGCTGGTCTTATTGCAAGAATTAGGCATCGACAGAGTTATCTGCGTAAACTTTAATCGTAAGTTTGCCGCACAAGATGCTGAGCAATTTATTAAAGACGTGTTAGTTGCAAAGCTTGGCACCAAAGCATTAACGGTGGGTGATGACTTTCGCTTTGGCCGTGAGCGCGCAGGCGACTTTGACATGCTAAAGCGAGTGGGTGAGCCACTTGGTATGCGTGTTAAAGATACCGCAAGCTTTCGCAAACAAGATTGCCGGGTAAGTAGCACCTTGATCAGAACCGCACTTGCTGCGGGTGATTTGCACCAAGCACATGAAATGCTGGGTCATACCTATGCGATTTCGGGTCGTGTTATTCACGGCTGGAAGAAGGGCCGAGAACTTGGTTTTCATACCGCTAATATTGCGTTGAAACGTCAAGTTAGCCCAGTACGTGGTGTATACGCTGTAAAAGCAACCGTTAAGCAAAAAACACATTATGGTGTGGCGAATGTTGGTACTAAGCCAACGTTAAACGGTACTAAAGCACTCTTAGAGGTGCATCTATTTAATTTTAATGAGACCATCTACGGTCAATTTATGAAAGTGGAGCTAATAGAAAAGCTTCGCGATGAGCAAAAATTCGAAACATTGTCGCAACTAACGGAGCAAATTAGCCGAGATGTTAGTCATGCAAAACAATGTTTTTCTTTAACGTAGCCGATACGGAAAGTAGGATAAATGAGCGACTACAAACATACTTTAAATCTACCGGAAACTGAGTTTCCGATGCGTGGTAATTTGGCGCAACGCGAACCAAAGATGCTGAAAAAATGGTATGAAGAAGACTTATACGGTCAAATTCGCATTGCGAAAAAAGGTAAAAAGCCATTTATTTTGCATGACGGTCCTCCGTATGCAAATGGTAATATTCACCTAGGTCACTCAGTAAACAAAATCCTAAAAGATATTATTATTAAGTCAAAAACACTTTCTGATTTTGACGCGCCTTATGTACCTGGTTGGGACTGTCATGGCCTACCAATTGAGCTGCAAGTTGAAAAGAAAGTAGGAAAGCCTGGTAAGAAAGTATCGGTTGCAGAATTCCGTGAAAAGTGCCGCGACTATGCTAAAAAGCAAGTTGAAGGTCAAAAGGTAGACTTCAAACGCTTAGGTGTTCTGGGGGATTGGGATAAGCCATATCTAACAATGAACTTTGACTTTGAAGCAAACGCACTTCGTGTGCTTGGTCGTATTATTAAAAATGGCCACTTGCACAAAGGAGCAAAGCCGGTTCATTGGTGTACTGACTGTGGTTCAGCATTAGCGGAAGCTGAGGTTGAATACCAAGACAAACAGTCTCCAGCCATCGATGTTAAGTTTGTATTTGCTGATCAAGCAGCAATTGTTAAAGCATTTGGCTTGGCCGAAGGGCATGAAGGCAAGGGTGAAGTGAGCACCGCTATCTGGACGACTACACCTTGGACACTGCCTGCAAACCGTGCTGTAGCAGTACATGGTGCACTAGAGTATGCGTTAGTACAGATTGAAGATGAAGGCCAAGAACAGCGTATTGTGCTTGGTTCTGAATTGGTAAAAGATGCTGTAGACCGCTTTGGCTTTAAACACTTCCATGTACTAGGTTATGTGAAAGGTGCAGCACTAGAAAACCTGCAAGTGGCACACCCGTTCTTAGACTTTGACGTGCCAGTGATCTTAGGCGAACACGTCACCACAGACTCAGGTACTGGTATTGTTCATACTGCACCGGGTCATGGTCAAGAAGACTTTGCAGCTGGTCAAGCTTATGGCCTTGAAGTTGCTAACCCTGTTGGTGCAAATGGTGTTTACCTACCAGATACGCCTATTTTTGCAGGACAGCACGTATTTAAAGCCAATGACAGCATTATTGAGCTATTGACTGAAAAGGGCGTGCTATTCCGCCACAAAGCGCTAACACACAGCTATCCGCATTGCTGGCGTCATAAGACACCAATTATCTTCCGTGCGACACCGCAGTGGTTTGTGAGCATGGATCAAGCAAACCTACGTGCTGATTCACTAAACGAAATTAAGCAGACTGAATGGTTGCCAGAGTGGGGCGAAAGCCGTATTGCCAACATGGTTGAAGGTCGTCCGGATTGGTGTATTTCGCGTCAACGCACGTGGGGCGTGCCAATTGCACTATTCGTTGATAAAGATACTGGGAGCTTGCACCCAGACACAGAAAACTTAATTGAATCAGTTGCTAAACTAGTAGAAGAAAAAGGCATTCAGGCATGGTATGACCTAGAGCCGACGACACTACTAAGCGAAGCCGACGCACAACAATATGTAAAAGTACAAGATACGCTCGATGTGTGGTTTGACTCTGGGGTAACACACGCGTGTGTTGTGGATGCTCGTGATGAGCTAACGGGTCCAGCGGACCTGTACCTAGAAGGGTCGGATCAACACCGCGGTTGGTTTATGTCATCTATGATGACGTCGGTTGCTATCAATGGCCACGCGCCATATAAGCAAGTGTTAACTCACGGCTTTACGGTAGACGAAAAAGGTCACAAAATGTCTAAGTCTTTAGGCAACGTGATCTCACCGCAAGACATCATGAACAAGCTGGGTGCAGATATTCTACGTCTATGGGTAGCATCGACAGATTACACTGCTGAGATGACAGTATCTGATGAAATTTTTAAGCGTTCAGCAGACCGTTATCGTCGTATTCGTAATACGAGCCGTTACTTGTTGGCAAATTTAAGCGGATTCGACCCTAAGACAGATCTTGTTGCGATTGAAGACATGGTTGAGTTGGATCGCTGGATTGTAGCACGTGCAGCACAACTACAAACTGAGATCAAAACGGCTTACGACAAGTATCAAATGTTGCAAGTAACACAGAAACTAATGAACTTCTGTACCGGTGAGCTAGGGTCGTTCTATCTTGACGTGATTAAAGACCGTCAATACACGGCGAAAAGCGATAGCCATGCGCGTCGTTCTTGTCAGTCTGCGCTTTACCATATCGCAGAAGCAATGACCCGTTGGATGGCGCCAATCATGAGCTTCACCGCTCAAGAGATCTGGGAAGTACTGCCAGGTGAACGTGGTCAGTTTGTATTTACCGATACTTGGTATGATGCAATCGAAGGTGCTACCGAAGGGTCGTTAAATAACGAATACTGGCAAAACCTATTGGCCGTGCGTGATGAAGTAAACCGCGTACTAGAAAACGCACGTAAAGAAGAAGTGATTGGGGCGACTTTACAGGCTGAAGTAACACTTTACACTGGCGGTGAGTTAGCTGAGCAATTAACTGCGATCGGTGATGAGTTACGCTTCGTACTATTAACCTCTAAAGCTACGGTTGAGGTGGTAAATAGTCAGCCAGAAAATGCTATTGCGACTGAGATAGACGGCTTGTTTATCAGCGTAGCGGCAACCGCGGCTAAAAAATGTGACCGTTGCTGGCACTATACCGATGATGTAGGTGCGGATGCGCAACACGCAGATATTTGTGGTCGTTGTATTAGTAACGTTGAAGGTGATGGCGAGCAGCGTCAATTTGCCTAGGAGTCAAACGTGACACAAACTACACAGAAAAGTGGTCTGGTGTGGTTGTGGCTTAGTCTACTGCTTTTTGCAGTAGACTACTTCACCAAAGCACTGGTTATGGCTGAAATGGAACTGTACGAATCCATTGATATCTTACCTATATTCAATCTAACCTATATGCACAACTACGGTGCCGCATTCAGCTTTTTAAGTGAAGCGGGTGGCTGGCAGCGCTATTTCTTAAGTGGTATAGCGGTGGCAATCAGTACGCTGCTGATTTTTTGGCTGCGCAAACTTCCAGCATCAAATTGGAAGTTAGGATTGGCGTATGCACTAGTATTAGGTGGTGCGGTAGGCAATCTGTATGATCGCATTATCCACGGCTATGTGATCGATTTTCTACACTTCTATTATCAAAATTGGCACTACCCTGCATTTAATGTTGCTGACATGGCAATTGTGGGTGGGGCTGCATTGCTAATTTTCGATGCCTTTACCAGTGGCGATAAACCACAGGAGAAAAATTCGTGAGTGAACAAGTAATTGGAGCAAAGTCTGAAGTATTGTTCCATTTCTCAATTAAGTTGGAAGACGGCTCAGCAGCAGACTCAACCAAAGTCCATAATAAACCTGCTAAGCTTTTTATGGGCGATGGCAGCCTGACTGAAAACTTTGAAAAGTGCTTACTTGGACTAAAAGCGGGCGAGCAAAAGTCCTTTGAGTTAGAACCTGAAGACGCTTTTGGGCAGCCGAATCCTGACAATATTTATTATGTTGATAGAAGCAAGTTTGGTGCAGATACACCAGCTCAAGTCGGCAGTATTATTGCGTTTACTCAGCCTGACGGCACAGACCTACCTGGTTTGATCCGAGAAGTTGCTGGTGACTCAGTGACGGTTGACTTTAATCATCCGTTGGCTGGGCAA
Source organism: Pseudoalteromonas piscicida (assembly GCF_002744175.1). GTDB lineage: Bacteria > Pseudomonadota > Gammaproteobacteria > Enterobacterales > Alteromonadaceae > Pseudoalteromonas > Pseudoalteromonas piscicida_B. Next base: position 70,982 of record NZ_NKHF01000028.1, on the reverse strand, counting down.
AAAGTGACCTTTGAAGTTGAAATTCTAGAGGTAAGTAACTAATGGAAATCTTGCTGGCAAACCCGAGAGGATTTTGTGCTGGCGTAGATAGAGCAATCAGCATTGTTGAGCGAGCTCTCGACATTTTTGCAGCGCCTATCTATGTTCGTCACGAGGTCGTTCATAACAAATATGTCGTTGATGGGCTAAAAGCTCGTGGCGCAGTTTTTGTTGAAGAGTTAAATGAAGTGCCAGACGATAGCATCGTAATTTTCAGTGCCCATGGCGTTTCTCAACAAGTTCGCAATGAAGCTAAGCGTCGAGAGCTGAAAGTATTCGATGCCACTTGCCCTTTAGTGACTAAGGTACATATGGAAGTCACCCGTGCTAGCCGAAAAGGAACTGAGTGCGTGCTGATTGGTCACCATGGCCACCCTGAAGTCGAAGGCACTATGGGTCAATATGATAACCCAAACGGTGGTATCTACCTTGTTGAGAAGCCTGAAGACGTTGAAACCTTGGAAGTCAAAGACGCAGATAATGTATTTTACTGTAGTCAGACCACACTATCGGTAGATGATACAGCTGATGTAATAGACGCGCTTCGTAAGAAGTTTCCGAACATCAGTGGTCCCCGTAAAGACGATATCTGTTATGCGACGCAAAATCGTCAGGATGCAGTTCGAGATTTGGCTGACAAGGTAGACTTACTTCTCGTTGTAGGTGCAAAAAATAGCTCGAACTCAAATCGTTTGCGAGAACTTGCAGATAAAATGGGCACTAAAGCATTTTTGATTGATGATGCGTCTTCCATTGAGGAAAGCTGGTTTTCTGAGGCAACTAAAGTAGGAGTTACCGCAGGGGCATCTGCACCAGAGGTTCTAGTTCAACAGGTTATTTCAAGACTCAAAGAGCTGGGCGGGAAAACTGTAGTTGAAAACCCAGGACAAGAAGAGAACGTTGTCTTCGCTGTACCAGTAGAGCTTAGATAGACGGAGTAGGGCGATGACACCACGTATTAGGTTGTTGTCTGCACTACTTAGCGAGCGAGGTATACTGGCTTTGCTGGTTGCCTCGCAACTACTTGCCTTTCTTTATGCATTGATTTCTCCCGTATTTTTTTGGCAATCATTGGGTCTTGCCAGCTTATTTATTCACTTTACCGCTTTTTTTTCATTGGCTATGTTAGCCATTATTCGCCATTTTGTAGAAAACCAATCAGATCTCGCTGAGGCAGGACTATTAATCCTTATATTTGTGCTTGGTACTTGCTGCACTAGTATGGCGTTTCCGTACGCTTTTACTTTACTTGGTTGGATTGACGAGGCAAAAGTCGAGTTAGATCTATGGCGTAACATTGCAATATGTCTGTGTATCATGACTATATTCGCTCACTTTTTGGCCATTTATACGGATAATATCCGTAAAGTACATGCTTTATCCAAAGCTGAACTTGAGGCCTTACATGCGAGAATAAGACCACACTTTTTGTATAATACCCTGAATACGGTGGCAGAGTTAGTGCATGTCGACCCTAGTGCTGCGGAAAAGTCAGCGCTAGCACTCGCCGATTTATCGCGTGCAGCGATGTCGGTAAAAAATATTGTGTCATTGCACAGTGAAATTGAGCTGTGTAAGTCCTACCTTGCGCTAGAGCAGTGGCGTTTTGCAACTCGCCTTCGGGTTAAGTGGAACATAGTAAATGTGAAGGGAGATGAGATGATCCCGACATTAATTTTGCAGCCACTGCTTGAAAATGCTGTTAGTCATGGCGTTGAGCCGAGTCCAACAGGTGCTGATATCGAAATTAATATCAGTGGTCATCAGTCGCAATTAACGATTGTTATTACCAATAGCTACGACCCCGAACTACAATCCACGCACCAGGGACATGGAATAGGGCTGAGTAATATTCAGCGTCGCCTTGCACTTTACTACGACCAGCCTATTGATTTTAAAGCAGAAGCTAGAGAAGATAGCTTTACTGTATACATTCGCTTACCGTTATGATTAAACCAATACCTTATCTTATCGTCGATGATGAGCCTCTTGCCAGAGCTCGAATTAAACGTTTGATGGATAATCAAGCAGGCTTTGTTTGTATTGGTGAAGCGCAAAGTGCAGAAGCGGCGGAGGCATTGCTTGAAAACGAAATCGTGACGCTAATTTTTTTAGATATTTCTATGCCTGGCCTTTGTGGTGTTGCATTTGCCACTCAACTTAGGCAACGTTTCCCGCGCATGAAAATCGTTTTCTTAACGGCACATCCTGAATATGCACTTGAAGCGTTTGATTTACATGCTAATGGCTACCTTGTAAAACCACTGAGCGAAGATAAATTACGTAACCTGTTAACGACTATTTTTCCGGCAACAGAGACATTGAGCTATCATGTTGCCGGTGAGTTACGTCATGTCCAATTGGCGGATGTCGTTGTTGCACAGGCGGACGATAAATATACTCGAATTACATTGACATCTGGCTCCCACGCCTTGATTGATATATCGCTTAAATCGCTATTAGATAAGTTTCCTAGCCACTTTATTCAAATTCATCGAAGTACACTGGTTAAACGTGATGAAATAAAAAGTGTGGAGTCGCAAGCACAGCAGCACTTTGTTTGTCTCAAGTCCCTCCCTGAGCGTTATGAAGTGAGCCGGCGAGCATACTCACAGTTAAAATCCTCACTCTAATTAACCGTCTATCGGCTCGATAAACCGTTCACGCCATCTCACATTGAGTTTCCATATGGCTTGCATACACTGATACTAGGATAATTGAATGTTAGGTTGACTATGTGTCATCAGCACAAGCAGCAAGGCTTTACATTATTAGAAGTACTCATTGCTTTTATGATTTTAAGTTTCGGGCTATTAGGCGCGGTAGCGTTGCAAGCAAAAGCAAAACAAGCGAGTTTTGACTCAATGCAACGGGCAGCTGCAGTAGAGCTTGCCAGCGATATTATGCACCGTATTCGCAGTAACGATGCCACCAATATCACCACACTTTATGATATCGATTTTAATAGCACAGAAGCCGTCCAAGCAACCACGGCCTGCTATACCGGCTTTTGTAGTGCCGCGGCAATAGCTCAAACAGATATAGCGAATTGGCGCCGCGCTATAAGAGCCAGAGAAAATACAGGGGCACTAGATAATGCGATAGTTTGCATTAACCCCACGTCGGGCGCTGATGCGGCAGGGGTCAATGTACAAGTGATTGTGACTTGGCGCGGCCGTCAGGCAATGACGGCGCTAGAAAACAATCCAGCTGGAGACTGCGGTGTCAACGATGATAGACGTCGGGCGGTAGTTATGGAAACCTTTATATTAATTAGGAGCTAATTATGAAACAGGCCTCTGGATTTACCTTGCTGGAAATCATGATTGCCATGTTCATAGGTGTAATGCTCTTAGGTGGTGTTATTGCAACCTATATTGGCATGAAAGCCACAACCAACGACACGATGCAAATAGGTGAGCTACAGGAAAAAGGCCGTTTGGCGCTGTCGATTATGCGTCGTGATATTGAGCAAGTTGGTTTCTGGGGAACTTTCTACGACAAAGGGTTTAGTGACACCAATCAACGTGCACCTGCAAACCCTGGCAATGACTGCTCTGGCGGCATCAATAACGGCAGCTTTCCAAATAACGAACCTGCGAACTTCAGACCAATTTGGGCTACCTTTACGACCAATTCAAATGCGTTAGGTTGTATTACCAGAGCAACCGCGCAATCAGAGGTTCTGCAAGTTAAGTTTCTAGAAGGCAACCCAGTGGAAACCGTTGGACTCATTCCTGATGCCGCGGCTATTCAAGCATCAAGGTACTACTTTATTGCACAGCAGGAACAGGCAGAGTTTATCGCTGGAAATAATATTGGCGATATGCCGAGCGTCAATGCCACATTATGGCCATACAGCCACCATGTTTACTACATTAGCGAAGAGCAGCAGATCATTAATAATCGCACCATTACTATCCCGGTATTGAGAAGGCAGCGTTTACTGGTTAACGGTGGCATGAACGATGAGCTTGTTATAGAAGGCATAGAGCAGATGCGCTTGGTATTTGGTCTAGATAGTGACTATGACGGGCGTGTTGATAGGTACAGGCATACCGCAAACATGTCCAATGCCGACTGGGGAGGTACTCGTGGCATTCTGACGATGCAATTGTTTGTGTTAGTAAGAGTGCTGCAACCAGATCCTGACTTTGGTGTACAAACACGAACCTACACTTTGGGGAATGACCCAGACAGGCGAGAGCTAACCTACACAGATGCAATTCGAAGAACGGTATTTTCAACCACTATTTCAATGTACAACATGGGAGGTTCAGCATGGGAAATGTAAAACAACGCGGGGTTGTGTTGATTATGGCTATGGTGATGGTGGTTGCTGTGATGGCTGTTGCCGTAACTTTAATGAGTACCAGTACGCTTGATATCAAAATGACGCATGCTGTGATGGAGCGTGAAGAAGCAGAGAGCATGCTGTTTGGTGAAATGCAGAGGTTAATACGTCAGGAACAGCGAGCTCCTAATAATGTGTTTTTACGATCACGCCAGCAACTTGCTAATGATGGTGCCACAGTCCAGACACCTAATGGCTTACAAGCGACCGTGACAAATTTAAATAATGGTGAGCTTGAGCTGTTTTGTCCTAGACAATTCGATTATACGGATGGCTTCGTTTGTAACATGACGGAAGTTGAAGCGACCGTGGAGTATGGAGATAGGGGTCGTCACAGCGTAACAGTTGTGATGGGTATTGGGCAGGAAATCGTCAGTGTTTCCAACTAGTTGACTTCTCGAGAAAGCATTATGAATAAGTTTCTATATATCATAGTCGCCTTGATGGCGCTGATACAAACCGCGCAAGCTGAAGATATTGAGCTTTACGTTAAACACAATGTCTCTACCCGTGAGCAGCCCAGAGTATTAATGTTATTTGATACGTCGGGCAGTATGGCGTGGGATTCGCAAAATGGCAAACAATGCTATGAACGTTACTCTTATAAGTATCGTGGACGTTGGTACTATGATTATAGGGAGCATGAGTGTTTTAACGGCAATAATTGCTATCAGGCTGACGGCTATGGTCGAGCCGTTCAAGGCTGTGCAGACAGCCGGTTAACCGTAGCGAAAAATGCCATGCGCAGCCTAGTCAATGATAACGCAGACATTCAGTTTGGTTTGTCTCGCTTATATTCCTCTTATGGAGGCTATATTTTAAATGGGATAGGAAGTAGCCGAACTGATATTGTCAGTAAAATCGACGCATTGCCTGCATCAGGCTCTACCCCCTTGTCTGAAACGCTTTGGGAATTATACAACTACTTAAAAGGTGGGGACGTTTACTGGGGGGAAAACGGCGGAGATGACAGGGATAAAACGATAGAAAGTGGCGGAGACTATATTTCAGCATTTAAACGTGCTACTGGCGCTGAAGAGCGCTGCGATACCTCGGTCAACTTAATTTTAATGACCGATGGTGACCCTACCAGTGATACGGGTTCTAACAGCAATATTGTTAATGAGTACTACTCAGTGTTTGGCGCCTATCCTAACTACTTTGATGTGAATGGGGGGTCTGGTGTCACCCAAAACTACTTGCCAGCATTAGCTAAAACGATGCGCGGTACTTCACAGGTAAAAGTAGATTTATATCCAACCACTCCAGATGAGCATGATTTTGCCCGTGTGTTTACCATTGGATTTGGTAATGGGATGTCAGAGTTAGGGAAGCAACTATTGGATGAGACTGCACAGCAAGGAGGCGGACAGTATCTCCATGCAAATACCGCAAGTGAGCTTTCCGATGTACTGAAAACTACGATAACCAATATCAGAAACATCAGTGCAAGTTTTAGTTCTCCTACAGTTTCAGCCAATGCTGAAGATCAAACCCAAACCGGGGAAGCGCTTTACTACACGCAATTCAAACCCGAAACGCATACTCGTTGGCGCGGTAATCTCAAGAAACTCAAGTTTGAAAATAAAAAGATTATTGGCCAAGAAAAAACCCCAGCTATTGATAATAAAGGCGCTATTTCAAATAGCGTGACAACTTTTTGGTCTGCTCCTGGTTCAAAGGACGGCAATAACATTGAAAAAGGCGGGGTGAATTATGCTCTGCAAAACCAGATTACCAGAAAGGTCTTGTCTGACTTTAACGGCAGCGCACTCACTGACTTTACTTACAATAACGCAAAAAGCGCTTATGGTAGTCGAGAAGAGTTAGCTGGTGCTATGGGGCTTGATGGAGCCAGTGAAAGCGAGTTACGGGAAGTATTTAACTGGGCAATCGGCCAAGATGTTGATGATGATAATGGCAATAGTAATCGCTCTGAAAGAAGGTCTGATATTTTTGCCGACCCACTTCACTCCAAACCAGCCACTGTCGACTATGGTAATGGAGATGTACGCATTTTAGTAGGCACGAATGCCGGTATGCTACATATGTTCAAAGACAATGGTAACTCAGTAACAGAGAGTTGGGCGTTTATACCCGGTACGTTACTGTCAATTTTGAACCCAGTTAAGAGCAAGTTACCAGAGACCAAAATATATGGAGTGGATGGCCCTATCACAACCTATTTCCATGATATCAATAAAAACCGCAAGGTAGATTCTGGTGATAAAGTGTGGGCATTTGTGGGTTTACGTCGTGGTGGGAATGAATACTATGGTTTTGATATTACCAACCCAGATGCACCAAAACTCTTATGGGGTGGACCTATCTCTGGTGACTCCGCTAAATTCGCCCACCTTGGACAAACATGGTCTAAGCCAGTAGTGACATTTGTTGAAAAGCAAAAGGAACGTCCTGTTCTATTATTTGCCGCTGGATATAATATCAATAAAGATAACGTATTGCGCTCAGAGGATAGCGATAATAAAGGTGTTGGTTTATACATGGTGGATATCATGTCCAATAATGCTGATATTGTCTGGTCGCTCACCGGGGATGCGTTTAAAGGAAAGCATAGTATTGTTGCCGAACCCACGTTAACGGATTCAGACTATGATGGTTTCGTAGATAGAATATATCTAGCCGATACTGGTGGTAGTATCTGGCGCATTGATATTCCTGGACCAAACCCCAATGACAGCGAAGAGCCATGGACTCACTTTGAGTTGGCTCGTTTAGGTAGTGCTGCTGCAAATCAAGATAGACGGTTCTTTTATAAACCGACGGTGGCACGAACCTTCTACAGTAAAGTTACAGAAACACGCTATAACGGTAGCCTAATCAAAGAGCGTCGGGATACACCTTTTGATGCTATTGTTATAGGCACTGGTAACCGTGCTAAGCCAACAGACTCAAGCGTCACGGATTACTTATTTATGATTAGGGACTTAAACACCAAAACAAAGTCATTTGTGGAAGATATCCCGGAACCTATTTTAATCAATGATTTGATGGAGATGAAAAGCGACCCATTTGGTAATGCGGTGGACAGCCTAGATGACTTTGTTGATTTAGAAATAGATCTTGCCCAGTTTAACGGTTGGAAGTATCAACTATCTAATGGCGAAAAGTCGCTGGCCGCTTCCACTGTGATAGGCGGGGTTGCTTACTTTACTTCATTTACACCGGCTGATCAGACAACCCAACAATGTACACTCACAGGCGGTAGAGGTCAGCTTTATATGTTTCATCTGCATTATGGGACAGGGAAAACCTATGTAACGGCACAGGACTTGCCGGATACCCCAACCATTATTGTAAGAGACAATATTGTTTATATACCGGGGCCTGGCATTGAGGCTGATCCTGAAACTAGTACGCCATTTGCTCCTCCAGGTATACCTAGTGAACCTGTTCCAGTGGTAGGGAAAGATGGCTTGATTGAAATATTCAAAAATAAAACAACGAGTATCAAAACAAAACAGCTTTATATATATAAGAGGGAAGAAAGCGATGAGAAAAAGTAGGTCTAACGTTTCTGCGACGAAAGGGTTTACGTTAATTGAGGTAATGATCGTTGTTGTTATTATAGGTATTCTATCGGCTATCGCTTACCCAAATTACACTGAATATGTAAGAAGAGGGGCAAGGGCAGATGCAATGACCCTATTATTAGATGCTGCGAATAAGCAAGAGCAATTTTTTGTAGATAACCGTGCCTACTCCGATGACTTGGAGGCGATAGGCGTACCTACGACGACCGAGAATGGGTATTTCACGATTACCTTACAGAATGTGACGGCAGATACATTTAGGGTGGTGGCAACGGCCACAGCAGGGCCCGTTCAAGGTGACCAAGATTGCCCTGCGTTCACCATTGATGAGCTAGGTGTACGTGGTATCGCGGGAGAGACAAATCAAGACCAGATAGACCGCTGCTGGGAGCGTTAGTATTTGCAAGAGAAAGAGGCCTATTCGGCCTTTGAGGTTTTAATATACTTGTTCGAGCGTGTTTTTTTAAAGGTCTACATCTTACATTTATCGGTATCTTTTAATGTAGTGCGGCCTGTGTAACTTACAGATAATGCCAATCCAGATGGGTTGGCATTATTACAATAAATAAATGTACCATTGTACAATCCGGCTAAATGACCATAACGACGAAATATAATCGCCTGTCTTGGATACGTTAACTTATCTCCTCGCTCTGTTGCTTCAAACACGGCCAGTTTAAAGTCATCACCAGAAAACTCGCCAGTTGGGCGATAATCAACAAACACGGTAAGCGGTTGGTGCCATTCGTGTCTATTGCAGCGGTTTTGTTTAAGTGGACACAAGGTGACTGTTGCGTCATTTGCCACGGCTTTTATTCGAGCAAAATTAATGGCACGGCGCAATGCTTCAAGTTTTATTTGTGGCCGATTGAATTGGAATATAGAAGAAAGATTTGGCAGCGATAAATAACTGACAATTATTGCGATAGTGATGCACACCATGCTTTCTAACAAAGAAAACCCTTGTTGACGACGCATATCCTTTGCCTCGATCGTTAACCTTTACCTCAAAGCTTAATGCGCTTTATATGAAAAGCAAGGAAGGTGAAAAGCTTTCAAGCACTACTCACAGGTGTCTTCTGTATCACCTCGGTATAATGCGGTGCCTGCTTGAGATACGCTGAGTTGTTGATTGTTATCCTCACTACCTGGACAGTAGGTGAAATTACCAGTGGCTGAGCCACTGAGTAATCCACTAGAATCGAATCTAAGACGATTATCACCAGAAAACACCATAGTGTCATTATCGTCTACCACCTCCATCGTTCTGTGGATGGTGTCACCAGCGTCAAACGCGCCATCATTGTTTCGGTCTACAAACACCGAAATGCGATTATTAGCCCAGTCATCTTGGCAGGCGAATGGCGTTCTTGCTTGAATATTGGCAGGTGGAGCGGGACATAAAATTACGATTTCGTCAGAAGCGGTGGCTTTGACCCGAGCAAAGGCAATGTTGCGTTGTAACTCTTGTAAAAAAGACTCAGCTCGATTGCGTTGCAGCAGGTTGCCGTCAAAGCTAAACGAAATGGCGAGCACAATCGCTAAAATTGCAATTGTGATCATAAGCTCCAACAGATTGAAACCCGCTGATTGTTTCATTACCGCCCCACAACCAAAAAAGAATTAATAATTTAATATTAGTATTATTGCGTGAATTCGCCTCAACTTTCAATGTCTTTGTTTGCCTTGGGCAAGGGGATTGTCTAAAATCGACGCTATACCAAAGGAATCGAGATAGTCATGAAGAAAATAGAAGCAATAATTAAACCGTTCAAACTTGATGATGTCCGCGAAGCACTTTCGGATGTGGGGATCACGGGTATGACGGTATGTGAAGTGAAAGGGTTTGGCCGCCAAAAAGGTCATACTGAGTTATATCGCGGTGCAGAATACATGGTAGATTTCTTACCAAAGGTAAAATTAGATATTGTGACTGCTGACGAAGACGTCGACAGAGCAATCGAAGTTATCTTAAAAACGGCACAAACGGGCAAAATTGGTGATGGTAAAATCTTTGTGACTGACGTAGAGCGCGTTGTACGTATCCGTACCGGTGAAGAGGACGAAGAAGCAATTTAAAGCAGCTAGTTGTAGAGAGTATTAGTCGCGACCACAGTGCTGTCGCGACTTGATAAGAGGTTTATTTATTACGTGGGTTAGCTGATTTAGCTTTTTTCACGTTATCTGCAAGATCCTGTAACCCCAGCTTACGATAGCTCTTTTCCATGATATCAAAAGCTTGTGTCAAATAACTGCTTTGTGAGTAGTGTTCAACAACATATTTACCTCGGTTTGCTGCAGCGAGATAGGCTTCACGCTCAAAATAGTATTCAGCTACTTTAAGTTCGTAACGGGCCATTTTATTTAATAGCCATACAATACGTTTTTTTGCCTCTGGTGCATAAGGACTATTCGGGTAGTTCTTAACCAGCGTGGTCAAATCCTGAAACGCAACACGAGTGCGGTTCGCATCTCTGTCAGCTCGGTCTACGCCAAAATATTCTTGAAACGCGTTTTCATCAGCTTTAATACTCACTAGACCACGCATATAGTACATATAATCAAGGTCTTTATGGTTAGGATTCAAACGAATAAAGCGGTCAATCGTGGCGAGTGCTTGGTCTGTATTACCTGTCTGATAATAAGCATACACTAAGTCCATTTGAACTTGTCTTGCATATGGCCCAAAAGGGTATCTGGCGTTAATTGCGCCAAGTAATTCAATGGCACGTGCGTATAGGCCAGAGTCTAAAGTTTGCTTTGCATCTTCATAAAGTGCTTGGGCGGATTTGTTCGGGACGCGTTCAATATCTTCTTGTTCTGGTGCGGATGAACAGGCTGCCAAACCTAAAACAGACGCGGCTAACGCCAGCCTAAAGGCGTGTGTCCTTAAATTTTTAATCATTTTATTTTACTACCTTTGTTTTCTTCGGCTAGGCCAACTCGGCAAAACCGAGTAAACTATGCATTTATACGATTCTAACCCAGTCGAGCACGGCTTGCACTGGTAAATTAGGTAAAGTTTCAGATGTCAGAGCAAATTTCCCTCCAAGCGGAGGTTCCAGTCGAACTCGGTGGTAAACGTCTAGACCAAATATTGGCGCAATTGTTCCCGGATTTTTCACGTTCCAGAATAAAAACTTGGATCCTTGAAGATAAAGTCACCGTTGATGGTGAAGTTTTAAACACGCCTCGCGAAAAGCTGCTAGGGGGTGAAAGCGTCGCCATCGAAACAGTAATCGAGGCACAACGCGAATACGAAGCACAAGATATAGACTTAGATATCGTCTATGAAGATGATGATATTCTAGTGATAAACAAGCCAATGGGGCTTGTGGTTCATCCAGGTGCTGGTAACCCAGATGGCACGGTGCTAAATGCATTACTACACCATCACCCTGAGATCATTAATGTGCCGCGAGCGGGTATCGTTCACCGTCTCGACAAAGACACAACCGGTTTGATGGTCGTTGCAAAAACAATTCAAGCACAAACACATTTGGTGAAAAACCTACAGGCCCGCGAAAACTTCACTCGTGAGTATGAAGCGATTTGTAATGGCACCATGACAGCCGGTGGTATGATTGAAAAACCAATCGGCCGCCATGCGACTAAGCGTACACATATGGCAGTACACGAGATGGGCAAGCCTGCAATCACTCACTATCGTGTAGCGGAGAAATTCCGAGCGCACACCCGCCTTCGTTTACGGTTAGAAACCGGTAGAACGCACCAAATTCGTGTGCATATGGCGTATTTAAATCATCCATTAATTGGCGATCAGTTATATGGCGGACGTCCTCGCCCACCGAGAAATGCAACGGCTGGGTTAACAGAACAGCTGCGTGAGTTTAAACGTCAGGCATTACATGCTATAAAATTAAGTATCGCTCACCCGATCAGTGGTGAAATGATGACATGGGAAGCGCCAGTGCCAGAGGATATGGTTAAGCTGGTGGCAGCGCTAAGAGAAGACACCAAAGAAAACCCGGATTTGACGTTATAAGATGCAGCTTGCTCAGTGGCCACTTTCCCAACTCGTTGGGACATTATCGACAACGCGCGAAGGCGGTGTTTCTTTACCGCCTTTCGACAGCTTGAATCTTGCCTTTCATGTGGGTGATAACGCCGAGCATGTTGCAGAGAACCGTCGAATTTTGCATGGCTACGTTGCCAACCCCATCGTATGGCTTGAGCAAGTCCACGGCGCTGAGGTGGTTGTGGTTGACGAGCAGTTTGAAGTGGCTCAGGTTCATCAAGCCGATGCGCTTTACACACGTCAGCGTCAAGCTCCCTTGGCTATTATGACAGCCGATTGTCTGCCTATTTTGCTTGCATCAAAAAATGGTGAGGAAGTGGCGGCTATTCATGGTGGCTGGAAGCCGCTCGCTGCTGGAATTATTGCTAAAACGCTGGCTAAGTTTCAGTGTGCCCCTGAAGAAATCTGTGCATGGTTTGGCCCTGCGATAGGGCCGGATGCTTTTGAAGTGGGTGAAGACGTAGTACAGGCCTTTGGGGCACAAAGAAGTACGGCGTTTACGGCCACAAAAGCAGGCAAGTATCTTGGTAATATTTTTGCACTGGCAGAGGCGCTGTTGGCAGAGCAGGGAGTAACAGACTGTTATGGTGAAAAACACTGTACGGTCAGTATGCCTGAGCACTACTTTTCGTATCGCAGAGATAAAACAACGGGTCGCATGGCGACTTTGATTTGGCGCAAATAATCAGGTTAAATTATTACTTTAACGCTTGATCTTCGTTCAGTTAATACCCATAAATAAAGTAATTCGATATTTTATATGGGTAAATAAATCATGCGTTTAGATAGATTTACAAGCAAGTTTCAAGCTGCGCTTTCCGACGCGCAGTCATTAGCGCTTGGGCGCGATCATCAATTTATTGAACCTGTTCACTTAATGTACGCTTTGCTTCAGCAAAGTGGCTCAAGTGTGCGAGCACTGTTGGCACAAGCAGGCGTCAGTGCCGACGAACTGAACACTAAGCTATCACAAGCCATTGAAAAGCTTTTCAAAGTAGAAGGTGTTGGTGGCGATGTGCAACTTTCCAATAATCTTATTTCACTGATCAATCTATGTGATAAGTACGCCCAAAAGCGTAAAGACAAATATATTTCTAGCGAGCTGTTTGTATTTGCAGCTTGCGAAGATAAAGGTCCTTTAGGGGAAATTTTTAAGGCACTGAACATCACCCAGCCTAAAATCGAGCAAGCCATTAAGGCTATTCGAGGTGGGCAAAAAGTGGACGACCCAAATGCGGAAGATACGCGTCAAGCGCTAGAGAAATTCACCATTGACCTTACTGAACGAGCGGAGCAGGGCAAGTTAGACCCTGTAATTGGTCGCGATGATGAGATCCGTCGTACGATTCAAGTGCTACAACGACGCACTAAAAACAACCCTGTGCTTATCGGTGAACCAGGTGTTGGTAAAACAGCGATTGTAGAGGGATTAGCACAGCGGATCATTAACGGCGAGGTCCCAGAAGGGTTGAAGAGTAAGCGCGTACTATCGCTAGATATGGGCGCTTTAGTTGCAGGTGCTAAATACCGTGGTGAATTTGAAGAACGTTTAAAGTCAGTATTAAATGAGCTTGCCAAAGAAGAAGGGCAAGTTATTCTCTTTATCGACGAAATTCACACTATGGTGGGTGCTGGCAAAACAGACGGGGCAATGGATGCGGGTAACATGCTAAAACCTGCACTTGCCCGTGGTGAGCTTCACTGTGTCGGGGCTACAACGCTCGATGAGTATCGTCAATACATTGAAAAAGATGCCGCACTTGAGCGTCGTTTCCAAAAAGTATTTGTGGCTGAGCCAACAGTAGAAGACACCATTGCGATACTGCGGGGGTTAAAAGAACGCTACGAGCTCCATCACTCGGTTGATATAACCGACCCCGCTATCGTTGCCGCGGCTAATTTGTCGCATCGTTATATTTCAGACAGGCAACTTCCCGACAAAGCCATCGACTTAATTGATGAAGCCGGCTCCTCAATTCGACTACAAATTGACTCAAAACCAGAGCAATTAGACAGACTAGAGCGCCGTATTATTCAACTGAAGTTAGAAGATAATGCGTTGGCGAAAGAGAAAGACGAAGCGAGCCAAAAACGCCGCACAGAAATGCAGACGCTGATCAACGAATTAGAAGTTGAGTATCGAGAGCTCGATGAAGTGTGGAATGCTGAAAAAGCCTCACTTCAAGGCACGCAGGTAATTAAAGCGGAGTTAGAGCAGGCACGTTTAGACTTAGAAGTGGCACGTCGTGCAAGCGATCTGCAACGGATGTCAGAGCTACAATACGGTCGGATCCCAGAGCTTGAACGCAAACTTGACCTTGCATCGCAAGCGGAAATGCAAGAAATGAGCTTGCTTAAGAATCAAGTGGGGGAAGATGAAATTGCAGAAATACTATCGCGCTGGACTGGGATCCCTGTGGCTAAAATGCTTCAAGGTGAGCGTGAAAAATTACTGCAAATGGAAGATGAGCTCCATAAAAAGGTCATTGGCCAAGATGAAGCCGTGAATGCGGTTGCCAATGCTATTCGCCGCTCTCGAGCTGGGCTTGCGGATCCTAACCGTCCAATTGGGTCGTTTTTATTCTTAGGTCCAACCGGTGTAGGTAAAACGGAGCTGACCAAAGCGTTAGCCAACTTTATGTTTGACACGGAAGACGCCATGGTGCGGATTGATATGTCAGAATTTATGGAAAAGCACTCTGTTGCACGTTTGGTTGGTGCACCTCCAGGCTATGTCGGTTATGAAGAAGGGGGCTATTTAACAGAAGCGGTTCGCCGCCGCCCTTATTCTGTGATCTTGCTGGATGAAGTCGAAAAAGCACATCCAGATGTGTTTAATATTTTACTTCAGGTGTTGGACGATGGCCGCTTGACCGACGGACAAGGGCGTACCGTTGACTTTAAAAATGCGGTGGTCATCATGACCTCAAACTTAGGATCGGATGTGATCCAAGAGCAGGCAGGGAGTAATGATTACGCGACGCTTAAAGAGCGAGTTATGGCGGTATTGGCAAACCAGTTTAGGCCTGAGTTTATTAACCGGATCGATGAAACTGTGGTGTTCCACCCGCTGATCAATGAGCATATTAAAGAGATCGCGAGTATTCAGTTAGAGCGCTTGAGTAAACGCCTAACAGAAAAAGGTTTCGCACTTGAGCTCACAGATGCTGCGCTTGATAAAATAGCTGCAAGTGGGTTTGACCCAGTGTATGGCGCGCGTCCTTTGAAACGTGCGGTGCAACAGTATATTGAAAATCCACTGGCACAAGACTTACTACAAGGTAAATTTGTCACGGGAGATACCATCAAAGTCGATGTTGTTGACGACCAAATCGTTTTCAATCATTGATAGATGCCTGAGCATAGGCTAAATAAGGCGCGCTTGCAGAGCTTTGGCAAGCGCGCCTTTTCATTATCGTAAACGCTTCAAAGTGTTTACCTTTTCGCGTATTCTAACAAGATAATCACTTTGCCTTTTAGAAAAACTGATGATAAATGAAGCAACCACTTACGGCGTTTACGAATTCGGTGATAATACCCAGCTTTGTTGTGTCACACGGGCTTGCCCACCTCTCAGCGCCGCTCAAGTACGGGTAAAAGTATTGAGCACGAGCGTCAATCCTATTGAAATCAAAACAAGACAAGGGTTAGGTTATGTTGCGGCACAAAAAGATGCTGATGCCTTTCTCCCGCTAGGATACGACTTGTATGGCGAGGTGGTGGAAGTGTTTGCTTCACACTCGCAATTTCAAGTGGGACAACATGTTATCGGTATGGTTGGGTTCGCAAGTAACCCTGGCACCTATAGTGATTATATCACCGCAAATGAAGCCGAATTATTGGCAGTTTCAGTGCAAGAAAATGACGCCGTCTCGGGTCTATGTTTAGCGGGCCTGACCGCCAAACAGGCGCTTGATAAGTTTACAGACACAGAACGTCCTCTGTATATACTCGCGCCAACGGGTGGGGTTGGGCATTTGGCTATTCAACTTGCTCAGCTTCAAGGCCGAAAGGTTGTTGCGGTGTCTACACGCCCAGAGCATTCGTTGTTAGCCGAACTCAAGGTGACAGCCATCAGTTATGATGATTTTTATCAGCGCCAGCAACAATGTGACCTACTAGACTTAATTGGTGGCGATATTGCACTACAGTGTTTAACGGCGCTCAGCCCCGGTTCTCACCTAGTTACGATCCCCACGGTAACCAAGGAAAAGGTCTGTGAGCAAGCGATGGCGGGGGGAGTAACGGCTGAGGGGATGTTAGTTGCTGCCAATTTGGACGATCTTAAATATTTGTATCAGGCGTATCAAGCTGGCAAAATCAGCATCAATGTAAGTCATTATTTTGCCATGGCTGATATCGCACTGGCTCATAGCTGTATGGAAAATGCTGAGCATGTTGGCAAGGTTATTATTAAGGCCTAAGTAGGTTATCTGACGTGGTTTTATGGTTAAAGTCACTCATTTTATAAATACACTTGGTATAATTTGGTTTCGACCCCATAAACTTGAAATTGGCCTGTAGGTTCGAGGAAGAATTTTTGAAACAATTAGACTTAAACACTAAGTTAGACTTGTTGTCTGACGACGCATATCGCGGCGTTTTCAAAGGTATCAAAAGAGGTATCGAACGAGAGGCATTACGGATCCAAGGGTCGGGAAAAATTGCTAAAACTCCACATCCAGAAAAAACGGGCCACGCACTGACCAATGGCCATATTACAACGGATTTTTCTGAGTCTTTATTAGAGTTTATTACACCAGTTAGTGAGGACCCTGAAGAGACGTTGGCGCAACTTTCTGATCTACAGAAGTTTACGCTAGCCAATATGGGCGATGAATTATTATGGCCTTTGTCTATGCCATGCTTCATTGAGGATGAAGAAGACATCGTGCTGGCACAGTTTGGTACTTCTAACATTGGTAAAATGAAAACCTTGTATCGAGAAGGACTCAAAAATCGCTATGGCAGTATGATGCAGGCGATAGCTGGAGTGCACTTTAATATCTCTTTTCCTGAGCAAGTATGGCAAAGCCTGCAAGCAATGGTAGAAGATGAGCAACCGCAGCAGACGTTTATTTCTCAGCAGTATTTAGGCCTTATTCGTAACTTTAAACGAGAAATGTGGCTGATCAGCTACTTGTTCGGCGCATCGCCAGCACTCTGTCCCTCGTTCTTACAAGGTAAGAAAAGTGACTTGCCGTTTAGCAAGTTAGAAAATGGTTCTATCTATCTTGAGTACGGAACTGCATTACGACTTGGTGATCTTGGCTACACTAACAGTGCGCAAAGCTCGCTAAAAGTCATGTATAACGATTTAGATGAATACATTGCTGGACTGAGACAGGCTATTCGTTGTCGTTCGGATCTATATCATGAAATCCCGGATTATCGCGCGGCTGAGCCAAAGCAGTTAAACCGCAATATATTACAGATTGAAAATGAATTTTACTCACCCATTCGACCAAAGCGTAATGCCAACTCAGGGGAAACGCCAACTCAGGCACTTGAGCGCGGTGGTATTGAATATATCGAGATCCGAGCGTTGGATGTTAACCCATTTGAACATACGGGTATTAGCCTTGAGCAGATTTATTTCCTAGATGTGTTCTTAGCATATTGTTTGCTAAAGCCTAGTCCTGAGCTGACTTTTGCAGCGCAAAAACTGGCAGGTGAGAATCTACACAAAGTGGTTAATCAAGGTCGTTGCACTGCGCTGGAGCTTATCAAAGGCGAAGCTGCGGTTACGGTGAAACAGTGGGGCACGGAGATCTTTGCGGATTTACGTGGTGTTGCAAAGATGCTTGATGCAAGCTGCGGTAAATCTGTTTATGTAGAAACGATTGAAAAGCTAGCACAAGCAATAGAGAATCCAGCGTTAACTTTTTCTGGGCAGTTGTTGTCGCAGCTAAAAAGCCGTACCTTAGAACAGGGTTCAATGGGTCTTGAGCTGGCAAATACATATAAGCAACTTCATCAAAATATCAACTATCGCTATTATGATGAAACGACACTTGCAACATTTGCGCGTCAGTCATTTGAGGATGAAGCTGCGGTAAGGGCTAGTGATACGGTCGACTTCACAAGCTTCCTTGACGATTATTTTTCTCGAGCATAAAAAAGCGCAGCCATAAGGCTGCGCAAATAAATTTCAGGGATGAAACAATGCTAAACTGCTGCATTCATAAGTTCAGACCAATGCAAATTCTAAAAGTTCATTAGGTTTCGAAAAAAATGCAAAAAAAATTAATTTTACTGAGTCTGGTCGCCGCTTTATCTGGATGCGCGACAGCACCACCAAAGCAACCTCATGATATTTGTAAGATTTTTGAGGAAAAAGAAGATTGGTACTATGATGCCCGCGATGCACAAGAAAAATGGGGATCACCAAAACATGTGCTAATGAGCATGATGTACCAAGAAAGTTCTTTTCGTCATGATGCTGCTCCGCCGATGGAATATTTCCTCTGGTTTATTCCTGTAGGTCGAGCCAGTTCAGCTTACGGGTACTCCCAAGCCAAAACACCAACTTGGTCTGATTATATTCGTGAAACTGGAAACTCGGGCGCGGATCGTGACGATTTTGATGACGCCATCGATTTTATGGCTTGGTTTGTTTATAAAACGCATAAAGTCAATGGGGTGTCGAAATGGGACGCTTACGCCCAATATTTAAATTACCATGAAGGTTGGGGCGGGTATCGCAGAGGCACTTACAAAAGGAAAAAGTGGTTGATGCAGGTCGCTAATAAGGTCAAGCACCGAGCGGCTAGATATGCTGTCCAGCTGAAACGCTGCGAAGATGATTTAGATAAGAATTGGTTCGAAAGGCTATTTTCATAAGAAGCTTGCGGTGCTTTGTGCACCGCAATACCACTTTTAAGTTAATTAAGCATTTGGTATGTTTCAGCGCTAGCTGTTGTCAGCCGACGCCGAAATTTTTACCATCTTAATCATATTTTCTTTAATCTCGACGACTTCCATTTGGTAACCGGAAATGATCAACCCAAGTGGTGCTTCGGGAATATCTTCCAAGTACTCAACAATCAGACCGCTAAGCGTTTTAGGGCCTTCTGTGGGTAGCTCCCAATTCATTTCTTTATTGAGGTCACGAACGTTGACGCTACCGTCGACCATCACCGAGCCATCACGTTGCATGTTGACGTCTTCACTCGGAGCACGGGTTTGCGTCGTCGTAAAGTCACCTACCACTTCTTCAAGGATGTCTTCAAGCGTGACTAAGCCTTGAATGTCACCATACTCATCAACTACCAGACCAATACGCTCTTTTGCTTCTTGGAATTTAATAAGCTGAGTATTTAAAGATGTGTTTTCTGGCACATAGTAAATTTCTCTTACTGCACGCAGCAGCGATGGCTTATCAAATTGTTCTTTAGTTAGTAAGCGCAATGCGTCACGGGCATGAATAAAACCAACAGCATCATCTATTTGGTCACGGTAAAGCAGCACGCGAGTGTGTTGAGCATTGGTCAACTGACGGGCAATATCTTTCCACTCATCATTGATGTCAATGGCGTTGATTTCGTTTCGTGGGATCATGATGTCTTCAACGGTGACATGATCTAAATCGAGAATAGAAGTCAGCATATTTTGGTGATTAGAAGGCAGCATAGCGCTGGATTCGTTGACCACCGTTTTTAATTCTTCTTTGCTCAAACTGTGCTCTTCGATTTCCTGTGGTGTAATCCCAACTAAGCGCAACATGCCATTGGTGATCCAGTTGGTTGCAACAACCAAAGGAAACAAGACTTTTAATAGTACTTTTAAGATCACAGAGCTTGGAAATGCCACTTTTTCTGGATAAAGTGCTGCTAGTGTTTTTGGTGTAACTTCAGCAAAAATGAGTACCACTAGGGTAAGACCAAAGGTAGCGACTGCAATACCCATGTCGCCGTAAAGACGTAATCCAATGATAGTTGCAACCTGTGCGGCGGCAATATTGACCAGGTTATTACCGATCAGGATCAGACCAATCAGCCTGTCAGGACGGTTGAGGAGGTTACTTACACGTTTCGCGCCACGGTGATTCTCTTTTTCAAGATGTCGTAGACGAATACGGTTGATTGACATGATACCGGTTTCTGAACTAGAAAAATAAGCCGACATCAAAATGAGCACGCCTAGTATGATAAACAAGGCGCTGGTCGATATGTCTTCCAACAGTGGATCCCTTTTTTACTTACGAAAGAGTATTAAGCGTTAGTGAGTTACGATAGTCAAGTTAAAGTTTAAAACCTGCCTAAAATCACTTCTTGTATAAAACGACTACCAAAGTAGCCTAGAGTTACAATACCAGAGGCCGCGATAATTGAAATAACCACAGGTTTACCACGCCAACCGAACTGTTTGTGACCAAAAGCGATGACTACATAAATAAGCCATGCAATGATAGATAAAATGGTTTTATGGATCGTTTCTTTTGCAAACATGCCATCTAAAAAGTAAAAGCCAGAGGCAAGTGCCAGCGTTAATAAACCCGTGCCGACAAAGAGCAGTTGATATAATTGTCTTTCCACTTGCATTAAAGGAGGGAGATGGCTGGTCATAATAGCCAAGTCTCTTTGTTTAAGACGCTTATCAATAAACATAAACTGGATAGCATAGAGTGTGGCGATAATAAGCACGCAATAGGCCAGTAACGACAGTGAAATATGTAATACCAAGCCAACATCAACGTTTATCGTATGCATCACAATATGATGTGGGATAAACAGGCTCGCTAACAGCAAAATTGCGGCAAATCCATAAACGACGGGGAGCAATAAAGTGGCCGGAAAACGCAAAGAAACCGTAGTCACAGAAACAACGATAACCCAACAGGTAAGTAGCGCGACGTTGACCGTGCTAAGGTCTTGTCCTTCATGAGTAAACACCGAATTCACTAACACCAGCATGTGGGTCAAAATAGCGACGGTGCTCAATATTAAGGTTTTCTTTTGATTTGGTCCTTGTTTGTCAAATAAGCGCGACAACACATGGCTCGTGGCCATGGTATAAAATAGACAAGCGATTAATGACAAGCTAACAATCAACATAAAGATACATGCTCAATTTTTTTGTTTTCCTTTGTTGCTATTGTATTTAAAGCCTCTTCACTTGCATAGGGTTTTATCTCAATCCATTAACTTATTCTTATTTTTGCTCAATGAAAGCGTAAAAAGCAGAACAATCGGCTTGAATACTGTATTAGTGGCTCGCATATCAGTATAATGCCGGATAATTTCGAGATTTTGGAACCGATACATGTTTGAAAACCTCCAAGAGCGTTTAGGAAAAACGCTTAAAAACATTAGTGGCCGTGGCCGACTAACTGAAGACAATATTAAAGAAACACTCCGTGAAGTCCGTATGGCGCTGCTCGAGGCTGATGTTGCCTTACCTGTTGTACGCGACTTTGTAAAACAAGTAAAAGAACGCGCGGTTGGTGTAGAAGTCACAAAGAGTCTGAGTCCAGGCCAGGTTTTCATCAAGATTGTTCGTGAAGAACTTGAAAAGTCTATGGGTGAAGCCAACGAAGAGCTAAACCTAAATGCTCAGCCTCCAGCGGTAGTTATGATGGCGGGTCTTCAAGGTGCGGGTAAAACCACCAGTGTGGGTAAGCTGGCGAAATTCCTAAAAGAACGCAAAAAGAAGTCGGTATTGGTGGTGAGTGCCGACGTTTATCGTCCAGCCGCGATCAAACAGCTAGAAACATTAGCTACAGAAGTGGATGTCGAGTTTTTCCCAAGTGATATTTCACAAAAGCCGGTAGATATCGCAACAGGCGCGATTTCTCACGCGAAGAAAAAGTTCATTGATGTCGTTCTGGTTGATACCGCAGGTCGTTTGCACGTAGATGCAGACATGATGGACGAAATCAAAGATTTACACGCAGCGATTAATCCTATTGAGACTCTGTTTGTCGTTGATTCAATGACAGGTCAAGATGCTGCAAACACCGCAAAAGCGTTTGATGAAGCGCTGCCGCTAAGTGGTGTTATCTTAACGAAAACAGACGGTGACGCGCGCGGTGGTGCTGCACTTTCTATTCGACATATTACCGGTAAACCGATTAAGTTTATCGGTGTGGGTGAACGAACGGACGCTTTAGAGCCTTTCCACCCAGACCGTGTGGCATCTCGAATTCTGGGAATGGGTGACGTATTGTCGCTTATCGAAGAAGTTGAAATGAAAGTCGATAAAGACAAAGCCCAAAAGGTGGCTGAAAAAGTCTTTAAAGGCGATGGTTTCACCCTTGAGGACTTTGCCGAGCAGCTCCGCCAAATGAAAAACATGGGCGGCATGATGTCGATGATGGAAAAACTGCCAGGTATGTCAAACCTACCTGATGCCGTTAAAGGTCAGGTAAACGACAAAACCTTTAACCAAATGGAAGCCATTATCAGCTCGATGACGCCAAAAGAGCGAGCTCGTCCTGATATCATCAAAGGTTCGCGTAAGAAGCGAATTGCTGCGGGTTCTGGTACGCAAGTACAAGATATCAATAAATTGCTGAAGCAATTTACCCAAATGCAAAAAATGATGAAAAAGATGAAAGGCAAAGGCGGCATGATGAAAATGATGAAGAACATGAAAGGGATGATGCCTCCAGGTATGTTTGGTGGTGGCGGACCTAAGTTCTAACACCGCTTTATATTGCAAAAAGGCAAGCTATACAGCTTGCCTTTTTGTTAACTTAATTGCTTTCGAAATTGGGGACTATTGGCCCAAAGTTTTCTGCTTTTTTAGGGTCGCCACTACCAATATACCGCGCTTCCTGCGGGTATGGATACACTGGGCGGGTAAACACAACATTACCTTGCTTATCTTCTTTTTGCGTCATTAGTGCATCAGGCGCGACTCCTTTGTCTAGCCACTGTTCCAATGCAGCGATGGCGTCAAACGTTTCTGCACCAGGCCCTTCAATTCCGCAGTGTACAAGCCCAGGAGGTAAAAATAGACGGGCAAAGTCATAAGTATTGTTTTTCCCCATATAGTTGATAACGGACTCATACCAATCAATTGTTGAATAGGCTGGAACTGCAGCATCCGACCAGCCGTGCAGTACTATCATTTTACCCCCGCTATTTCTGAATGCGGTCAGGTCTGGGTGGTCAGCATCCATAAAGCTAGAAACCGTCGATAGTTCACCTATTTCGTTGGCGTAAGAAAAGTCTCTCCAATTTCCTTGGTTGTATCTTTCCTGAGGAAAAGCAAGGTACTTCAAGTACTCAGTCGCTGCATAGTAGTGGTATGGCTTAATAAAGGGTGCTTCAGGGAATAACCAGCCCGTCCACTCAGGTTCTGAACCATAAGGTAAACCACCAGACAGAATATTACCTTGTTGATCATATGAGGGCGCATATATTTTCTGAATGGCTTCAGCTTGGCGCGGTGTTAAACATTTGTCTGTGGTATTTGCGTCACAGACCAGTGAGTTAGGGTCAAAATCACAACGTCTTGGATCGCTAATTAATCCATCAACAAGCCCATCCTTATGATCGCATGCTGACATCACAGCTTGCGCAATAAAGTGAGTGTAGCTTGAATCTAGTAATGCATTGTTATTTTCATCCATAATGGCTTTAGCGTTGTCCATACAGTTGACCAGATTAACTTTGGTGTAGTTAATCGTCGGTCCTCTGGCGATGACGCCATCAAAATCATTTGGATAACGTTTGGCTGCCATAATTCCAGCATGACCTCCTTTGGAGCAGCCAGAAATAAACGAATAGGCTGGCTGTTTGCGATAGAAACGCTCAATGATGGCTTTTGCCGCCACAGCGACAACATGATTGGCTCTGTAGGCAAAATCCTCTCTCAATGGTATATTGTTTTTTGCCCATAGTCCGTCAAACCCAGCAGCAGTATGGCCACCATCATGAGACAGCGTGGCATAATTGCGGACGATCCCTGCCATGGTCGGATAATTAGACACTTCACCACAAAACCCCATACAGGCATTGAGTAAAAAGCGTTGATTCCAATTTTTATCTAACGGCAGTCTAAGCTGAAAACGAATTGTTGGGGCAGCGTAACCTTCTACTAAACAATGTGCAGGTAGGGTGTTTGTGCCTTTGGGTATAGGTGCACCTAATAAGCGACTATACTTATATGTCCAAAGTTCGGTGTCTGCATCTAGCGTTTGACTCGGTACGTACTCGGCATTGGTTATACTTGTTGCGGCATTGCCTTGTTCAAGCTGCGAGTAATCACCAAAGCGCAATAATTTACAAGCCGTTATTTCTTCATCGCTTGCTGCAAATGTTGAGGTTGTAAATAAGCTAATACCAAGCAACGGTATACCAAGAAGTAAAGGCTTAATGAATTGTGTTGTTGCGAGCCGTTTGGCCATTGGGGCTTTCCTTATTAAATGAAAGAACAAACATTTTTGATTTTTACGTACAACTAAAAAACGTTCATTTGTACCTTTATTGGGACGTTTTGGCGGGGGAAAACTTTACTTTTGGTTTTGCAGTAAGAGCAAATAAACTGCTGACTTTGGAATTTACTTGCATTGCGCGTGAAAATGCGTAAAATGCCCGAGCTTCCCGTAGTGGGAAGTACAAACTTATTAATGAAAACAGTCAATCTATGTAGAGGACGGTATGGTAACTATTCGTTTGCAACGTGGCGGCGCTAAAAAGCGTCCATTCTATCAAATCGTGGTTGCGGATAGCCGTTTCTCGCGTGACGGTCGTTTCATCGAGAAAGTAGGTTTCTTTAACCCGATCGCAGCAGGTCAGGAAGAAAAAGTACGTTTAGATTTATCTCGTGTTGATCACTGGGTAGGTCAAGGCGCATCTCTTTCAGATCGCGTTGCGAAGCTAGTTAAAGACGCTCGTAAAGCGGCTTAATAGGCGTAAGTGTAACCATGAGTCAAAGTAAAA
Source organism: Pseudoalteromonas piscicida (assembly GCF_002744175.1). Classification (GTDB taxonomy): domain Bacteria; phylum Pseudomonadota; class Gammaproteobacteria; order Enterobacterales; family Alteromonadaceae; genus Pseudoalteromonas; species Pseudoalteromonas piscicida_B. The sequence continues at coordinate 46,106 of NZ_NKHF01000028.1, read as the reverse complement.
CCTCGACAATCGTTGTTGGTAAGCTTGGTGCTCCTTATGGCATCAAGGGTTGGCTTAAGGTGCATTCATTTACTGACGATCCCCAAGGGATCTTCGATTTCAGCCCATGGTTGATAGGGCAACAAGGTAAATGGCAAAACCTTGAAGTGAGCGACTGGCGTCGTCACAACAAGGGATATATCGCTAAATTTGCGCAAGTAAACGACAGAGACGAAGCAATGGCGTATACCAATGCAGAAATCGCTGTTTATGCTGAGCAGCTTCCTGAATTACCTGAAGGGGAGTTTTATTGGCGAGATCTTATCGGCATGTCGGTTGTAACTGATAAAGGTTATGACTTAGGCGTAGTCGATGACTTGATGGAGACAGGTTCAAATGATGTTTTGGTTGTGAAAGCAAACAAAAAAGATGCATTTGGACAATCTGAAAGGTTAATCCCATTTTTAACAGATTCTGTTATTTTGGACGTTAACCATGAAGAGAGAAAAGTTACGGTAGATTGGGATCCAGCGTTTTAATGAGTGATCAGCAAAAGCTATGGGTAGGAGTGGTTTCGCTCTTTCCTGAGATGTTTGATGCGATAACTCAGCAAGGCGTAACGGGTCGAGCTGTGAAAAACGGCTTGATTGAGTTTAATTGCTGGAACCCGAGAGACTATGCAACCGATAAGCATAGAACCGTGGATGACCGTCCTTACGGCGGAGGTCCCGGAATGCTGATGATGGTTGAGCCTCTCAAAAAAGCCATTCTTGATGCCAAAGCGGCAGCAGGTGATGGTGCTAAAGTAATTTATATGTCCCCTCAAGGGCGAAAACTAGATCAACAAGGTGCGGCGGAATTGGCGCACTCTGAAAAGTTGATATTAGTTGCGGGTCGTTATGAAGGTATTGATGAGCGGATCATCGAGTCTTATGTAGACGAAGAATGGTCCATTGGCGATTTTATACTGAGTGGTGGTGAGTTACCTGCCATGACATTAATCGATGCAGTCGCGCGATTAGTGCCTGGTGTGTTAGGTCACAATCAATCAGCTGAACAAGATTCATTTTCGGATGGCTTGTTGGATTGTCCTCATTATACTCGGCCGGAAACATTGGATGATAAACAGGTGCCTGCTGTATTACTCAGCGGAAACCACCAAGAGATAGCCAAATGGCGCTTAAAGCAGTCTTTGGGTAGAACTTGGCAGCGTCGTCCTGACTTGTTGCGTAACCTAGCTCTGACTGAGGAGCAGGCGGCATTACTTGCTGAGTTTCAGCAAGAGAATGACCAAGCTTGTGGCTAGAAGACAGTTACACCTAGGAATGTGAGAAATAAAATGGCAAAAGTAAACCAAAATATTATTAAAGAGCTTGAAGCTGAACAGCTTAAGCAAGACGTACCTGCGTTCGGCGCTGGTGACACAGTTGTTGTACAGGTACGCGTAAAAGAAGGTAACAAAGAGCGTCTACAGGCCTTTGAAGGTGTTGTAATCGCTAAGCGTAACCGTGGTCTACACTCATCTTTCACTGTTCGTAAGATTTCAAGCGGTGAAGGTGTTGAGCGTGTATTCCAAACGCACAGCCCTCTTATCAGCAGCGTAGCAGTTAAGCGTCGTGGTGCGGTTCGTCGCGCTAAGCTTTACTACCTACGTGAGCGTTCTGGTAAATCTGCACGTATTAAAGAGAAACTTAACTAATACGTCGCATTTATCAAATGCAGATAAAACAGGCCGCTTTATGCGGCCTGTTTTGGTTTTATCCCCTCATTATTTCACATTCTGTGAATACTCACTTTCATATCAAGCCTTTTGTCATGATATTTTCATGGTTGCTTACTTTTAATGCGGCGTACTTCTTGTTAGACTCGGTGTACTATTTAATTTACTACTGTATATATAAGTTTACATCATGAATGGGGCCAACGATTTAGCAGCGATACGCGTTGCAATAGATGACTGCGATAGCGAGCTTGTCGCATTGCTTGCAAAGCGAAAGGCACTGACTGAGCAAGTCGGTAAAATAAAACAACAGAAGGGAGCACCACTGCATGTGCCTAAGCGTGAAGCCGAGCTTATTAAAGCGCGCCGTGTGGAAGCCGAAGCAAATGGGGTGAATCCGGATCTTGTTGAAGATATTCTGCGCAGAATGATGCGAGAAGCCTACGAAAACCAGCAAAGCGAACTGGCTTGTGCAGCACCCAAAATGTCACCTATCGTTATCGTTGGAGGCCAAGGTGCAATGGGGAAGCTATTCGCTAAACAATTCCGGCGCTCTGGATATGAGGTACGAATACTAGACAAAGACAATCAAGCAGAAGCTGCAGAGCTAATGGTTGACGCAAAACTCGTGCTGGTAAGCGTGCCAATTAACGCACTAGAGCAAGTCGTCAATGAGCTACCTGCGCTACCTGATGACTGTATTCTTGCAGATATCACCTCGGTGAAACAAGCTCCCCTTAAAGTGCTGATGAACAAGCATCAAGGTCCTGTGATTGGCTTGCACCCTATGTTTGGCCCTGATATTTCGCACTGGGTAAAGCAGACCATAGTGGTATGTGAAGGGCGGATGCCAAAACAGTGTGAGGGGTTAATTAAACAACTTAAGATTTGGGGCAGCCAATTGGTGCCAATGGATGCCAAAAAACACGACCAATCCATGCAGATCATTCAAGTAATGCGCCACTTAACCACCTTTGTATACGGCCAGTTTTTATCTAAGCAATGCCATTCATTAAAAGAGCTAAGAAGCTGCTCATCGCCTATCTACCAATTAGAGTTAATGATGGTTGGGCGGCTATTTGCACAATCGCCAGAGCTTTACTCAGACATTATGCTCGCGCAATTTAATGATGTAGAAGGGTTATTGGCAAGCTATCAAGATACCTTTGAGCAGACATTGACCAAGCTACAACAAGGCGATAAAGAAGGTCTAATGCAATCTTTCTCACAAGCCAAACATTATTTCTCAGAAAGCGCGAAGCACTTCCTATCACAAAGCCGAGGCCTGCTTAACAAAGCCAATGACGCGAAAGTGTTGGATTATGAGGAAAGTATTTAGCGCCTAGATATGCCTTCTAAACCACAGGGTAAATAGTGCTGTGGGAAATGGTTTGCCCGCCGAGAAGTTAAGTTTTTCGGCCAATATTTGGGAACGTAATTTACATTTTGAAGCCAGATATAAATTAGCCCCAAGTATCTGTTTTTCTGGCTTTTGGTTTTGTAAATGTCAATCTGGCGCGGCTTGGGCTTGGGCTTGGGCTTGGGCTTGAGTGGGAGCGGCTTTACGCCGCGATCTTTATGGCGAAAAATAGGCTTTAGTTACAGGTACGAGCGCATTTTACTTCAAGCGCTAGCCTAACGAAGCGTAGTATCGAACAGCTATCGAGACTTCCTGTTATTGTCCGCATAATGCTAGTAATGCAGTGCCAAATTTGAGTTGGGTGTCAGCGATTAGCTCTCGGCTTAGGCTTGAGTGTAGGAGCGGCTTTACGCCGCGATCTTTATGGCGTGACTACGAATCAATGAGGGCAAAGGGAGTTGTATTTAACGAAGAACCACGAGCTGAAGAATATGGTACAGTGGTGGTGTTTCAAGACCTCTATGGTAACAAGTGGGATTTACTGCAGTTAAATAGAGTCGCTAAGTAACACGCTTATAAGATAAGGAGGTATCAGTGAATCGTTCCATTAAGTCAAAACTTCCCCTAACATTTCTTGTTTGTATTTCGTTATGGTGGGGGTTCTATTACCAATCAAACGGTAAGCTTAATGATTACGGCAGTGCAAATTTTGAATGGCTGTTTCTGTTAGATGCGTTAATAGTCTTGCCAATAGTCTGCTTTTTCTGTGTTGAAGATAGAAAAGAAGCCTTGTTGAAGTCGATTGTTTTAGTGTGCCTTGCGGTGCTCATTGGTAGTTACATTATTCCCGAGCAAAGCAAACTGGTTTGGCATTATCTTGAGAGCGGACGTTATGTGGTCTTGGTTGTTATTCTATCTTTTGAACTGGTCGCAATTTCAACCGTGTATCTTGCGATCAAAGCCGCCATTGGCAAGAGTGAAGATCCCGACCATGCCATTGAGAAGCCAATTAAAGAATATGTGGGTGATGGCCCTGTTGCAAAGCTACTGAGTTTTGAAACGCGTATGTGGACCTATGCGCTTTTCTCTAAGCGAGTGCAGCAAGAAAGTTTTAGTGGCGAGCAGCACTTTACTTACCATAATAAAGATGGTGCACAAAGCAATCTGCTTGGCTTTATTTTATTAATAGCGTTTGAAATGCCAATTATGCATCTACTTTTGCATTTTATCTGGTCTCCATTCGCAGCAAATATCACCACTCTGCTGACGGCATTTAGTTTAGTGTTTTTCTTTGCGGAGTACCGCGCTGTTGCAAAACGGCCTATTTCTTTGGTGGGAAATCATTTGTTTATTCGCTATGGCCTTTATCAGCCATTGGTTATACCGTTAAGCAACATAGCAAAAATTCAGAAGAACATGGAGTTTGTAAAGCGTGCTAAGTCTATCAAGCGCTATAACTACTCAGGCTTTCCAAATGTTGAAATTGAACTGATTGAACCTGTGGGGAATGTTAAAAATATATTCGTCGGGGTAGATAATGCCGAGCACTTTATTTCAGCTGTGTTCGCTGGTTCATCGCGGCGATGTTCTTATGATTTACCTATAAAATAATTCTCACCGTACTGGCGACACCAGTTGGCCAGCAAGTTTGAATCGCAGCTGGACAGACGTAAGGATAAACCTCTGAATATTAACCCCTCGCGCTGCGCTTATAAGTAGTGCGAGACATCCTCTACGCTTGTAGTCGGGCGTTTAGCGCGTTCGACCACCGGCTGGCCTGGTAGCGCTATTAAATGGTAAAATATTGACGCCCTCGCTATTTCCATCTTTGTGGCTTTATCAGAAGTAAAAAATCAGTTTAGCAGTCAATTGCAAGGGGATTATGTAGATTCGCCTTAACCAGCCAATCAAGCGGGAAAATTTTCAGTCGGCTGCTTTCAACTTACAAGTAACTAAAGCAGGACAAAGTAAGCTTGGCTTTTGTCACTGCGTTTCATGTTCTAGCCAAGCTAATTATTTACCCCTTAGTTGGGCATTACTCACTCAGTATCTTATCTAAATTCGCTTTTGAGCGGGCGACGCTTTCTAGCGGTGTTAGGCCGCTTGGGTATTCTTCTTGTTCGATGACCAGCCACTGCGTGCCACCGTGTTGCTGCATGGTTTGGATGAGCGCTTTCCACGGGTAGTGGTTTTCGCCAATGATTGGGCTTTTGTCATCTCCTTGATGAGTGCGTATTTTAATATGTGTCGACACGGTTCTGCCAGCATATCGCTTAACATAATCGCTGGGTGATTTACCGGCGTAATTCACCCAGCCGACATCGAGCTGTAGCGGAAAATCGTTAGGGGTGTTGGTGGCGATATAATCCCAAAATGTGCTCTTGGCGTACGCGTTAAATTCTTTTTCATGATTATGAAATCCGATCTTCATATCGTAACGTTTGGCAATTTGGTGCACGTGGTTGAGCTGCTTTACAAATGCTTGTACTTGGTTTTTGTCCCATGCTCTTTCATCCCAAGGAATAAAGAGCGTCGACACACCTAAGGTTTTGTAAAAGAGGAGGGTGTTTGCTAGTTTGTCTTCGGCTAATGCGTCAAAGCCGATGTGGGCGCTGCTCGCAATTAGGCCGAGTTCGGCTAACCTTTGTTTTAGTTTACTTGGGTTATCGGCATAGTTGCCAAAGTTACCAGCAAATTCCACACCATCAAATCCCATTTTCGCAAGCGCTTGAAGTGTGCCGTCGAAATCCGCAGCGAGTTCATCTTTTACCGACCATAGCTGCACGCTTATAGGTAACGACTGATACGATGCTTGCGCGTACAGCGGCAGCGCCATAATAAAAGCAAGTAACAGCATTATTTGTTTAAACAATATGATTTTTCTAAACATCATTTCTTCCTAAAACTAAAAAAGCAGAGTCTAACTCTGCTTCGCTTGGGATTAGCCATCATAAAATGACTCAAGGGTTAGTCACGGTATGCATACTCGCTCAAACCAAGCTCAGCCAGCACGCCATCAAGGTGTGCTTTAGCCTCTTGAGTTGGGCCTGGGTACTCACCAGCAATGGGCACATTGCCCAAATAGCCAATGTCTTTACACCCTTCAGGGGTGCAAAAGTATGCGCCTAATACTAGGTCCTTAAAACGTGAGAATGCTTTACCAATACGCTGAAATTGCTCAGGTGTTTGCGCATTAAAATAGGCAATATCATCCATTATCTCGCGCTGTTTTGGAGTACTGAGTTGCAAAAATGGCTTGTTGAAGCGCAGTGTCGACTCATCGTCAATCCAAGCGAGCGCGTGGAGTATTGTCACTCTGTCTTTTTGCTGACCATGATACGGTGCGCTGACCCATTCGTCGATCACACTTGGTACTTGTACTTCTGAAGCCGATGGATGATTTCCTTCTTTTGGCACAATAAAGTCTGCAAGCACGGCAACTAACGTGAGTTGGGCTTCGCTGAGGGTAAGTGGCCATGGGGACTCTGGTGGCATAATCATATTTGGATCTGTACCATAACCTGTTGCTGTAACGGGCTTGATTTCAAGATCTGGCCAGTGGCCTGAAGACGGGTTTTTCCCCTCTATGACTTTACTGCAACCTGCGGTTAAGCTAACCGCAGAGCCTGCCGCCAGTAAGCCTAACCATTTTAGCGACTCGCGGCGCGTCATACCGGAGATATATTTATAAGAATCAACGCGATCAGGTGTATTCATTATAGTACTCCTTTATCAATCTGTTCAGCCAACCAAGTCGAGTTGCGCATTGCTAACGTCATAATAGTTAACGTACAGTTTTTATGAGGGTTAGAAGCAAAGACACCAGCGTCCATCACAAATAGGTTGTCACAGTCCCACGTTTGTCCCCACTGGTTGGTTACAGAGTCTTTTGGTGAGTTGCCCATTCTGGTTGTGCCTACTTCATGAATGATCTCACCACCTTTAGAAATGGCTTTCTCGGCAGGCGGTAATTCACCGACTTTAGCGCCCATGTTTTCTAGGATCTGCTTCGCGGTTTTAAGACCATGTTCAATTTGCTTGAGCTCTCTGTCTGACCACTTGAAGTGGAACTTAGCAACTAGGATCCCCCATTTGTCTTTAACCTGCTCATCAATTTCCATGTAGGAGTCTTTATTCGGTAACATTTCTCCGCGCAGTGCAAAGCCCACATAAGAGCCGTAAGCATCTCGTATTTGTTGTTTTAACTCAGGGCCATAACCTTGTTTGTTACCCGATACGCCAGAGCCTGGCTGATTAAACCCGCTGCTAATTTCAAAGTGATAGCCACGTGGGAAGTTTAGCTCACCTTTTTCATGGGCTTTGTGTCCCCACCATGGAATAAAGAGGTGATTGCCAGTATGACCGTCTTCGTTATAACGAGGCCTGCCTTTCAACGCTGGTATTTGTGCGCCAAGCCATGCGCCTGTAGAGTCCATTAAATTGCGGCCAACTTGACCACTTGAGTTAGCTAATCCCTTGGGATGTTTTGCGTGCTTTGAGTTAAGCAAAATACGAGCAGATTCACAGGCGCTAGCCGCTAAGATCACTACATCTGCGTTGAGAGCATGTTCTTGCGCAGACTTTTTATCAACGTAAGTCACCCCCGTGACTTTGCCATCCTCATTTACGGCGACCGATTTCACCATAGCGTCGGTGATCACTTTAAGGTTTCCGGTGGCTTTTGCCATTGGAATTAGCGAGGTTGTAGTTTGAAATGCTGCGCCAATCGAGCAGCCATGGCCACAAGGCGTGGCGTAAAAACATGCCAAGCGGTCATCTTTATTTTGGGTCAGTACCGCTCGGTGCATTGGCACGGCCGGGATCCCCATTTTTTTCGCAGCTGCTGCCACCAATAACTCAGGCACGCGCGGTGTTGGCGGTGGTTGCAACACACCAGGGGCTGAAGGCGGCATGTCGTCTAGGCCGGTATTGGTGCCACAGATCCCTACAATGTCTTCCGTTTTATCATACCATGGGGCAATATCTTGGTACTCAAATGGCCAATCGGCGCCATGACCATCGCGGCTTTTGCCCTTAAAGTCGTGTTCACTAAAGCGCAGCGAATAGCGTCCCCAGTGGTTTGTTCGGCCTCCGAGCATACGTGCACGCCACCAATAAAAGTCCGTATTTTCAGCGCGTGTGTAAGGCTCATCTGGTACTTGCCAGCCGCCATCTACTGTGGCGTCATAAAAACCAAAGTTCTTATCTTTGTTGCCCGCCCCCATGAGCGGCGCCTCACTGTTACGGCGGAACATCGGGCTTTCTGTTTTCGGGTCGTAGTCTCTTCCTGCTTCAAGCAATAAAACCTTGTGGCCAAGTTGAGTGAGGGTATAGGCTGCCATCGCACCGCCTGCACCAGAGCCAACCACCAATACTTTATGATCAAATGTTGCCATGATTACAGCTCCCGGATTTTGATGTTTTTAAACCACACTTGGTCACCATGGTCTTGCAGGCCAATATGGCCTTGTTTACCCTCAGCAAAGCCAGACCAAGTAGCAAACTTACTGTTGTTAACTAAGGTGTTCCAAGTTGTGCTGCCTATAACTATGCTGGTTGTGCTGATACCATTTTGCCAAACCTGTAAGTGGTTATCTTGCATCTTAATGCGAACCTGATTCCAAGTTTCTGCGGGCTTATGAGCGGCACTTGGCGCTGCGAACAAGTCATAAATGGAACCTGCCAAGTGAGAGTCTATTTTGTTGTCTGGGTGCTCTTTGTTATCTAAAATTTGAACTTCTGGTGCGTGAGAGTAAATAGCACCGCCTTTTTCATCAGCCAGTACAAAGATCCCACTGTTACCTTTTCGGGCAATTTTCCACTCTAGCTGAAGCTCAAAGTTTTGATACATTTTTTTGGTAAGAATATCGCCGCCGCCCCCTTGTGTGAGCGTCATGGCACCATCAATTGCTTGCCATTTGCTACTGAGTGTATCGCTTTTGAAGTTGCGCCATTGCGACATATCCTTGCCGTCGAATAGCAGTTGCCATCCGGCTTGTTGTTCTTGCGGGCTTAATTGGTTGTCAGTGGTACTGGCGCAGGCCGTACAACTAACCGCCAACGCCAGCGTTAGCATTTTTATAGAGTTGAGCATAATGGAACCTCGTCTGTTCACTTTTTACTTGTTGCTACTTAATACAAAGGGTATTACGCGTATTTCTCAACGCGTTTATTTTTATTGATATAGAGGTAAAGGCCGATAAAGGCGGCAATTAAAATTGCTGGAAACAGTAGGATGTTTTCAAGCACAGCTTGACCTGCAACCAGGTCGGCTTGCTGAGAACCTAAGTTAGCTGCTTGCGCCTCGAGTCTTGCTGAATCTATCCAGCTGCCAATCACAGGGTTCCACATACTGACAGCAAACATGCCAGCGCCGCCCATTAATGACATACCAAGCGCCCCTGTTTTTGGTGTGTACTCTGCAACACACCCCAGCATGGTTGGCCAAAAATAAGTGACACCCAAGGCAAATAGCACGGCCGCCAAATAGATCGCTGACCCTTGCGCTTGACTCATCATGAAAATCCCTGCTGTTGCTAACACCGCTGACCCCAACAGCACCCCCGTTGGATTAAAACGGTGCACAATAGGCCCGGCAAAGAAGCGACCTAGCGCCATTAAACCGGTGATCAGCGCAAGGATCATCATAGGTGAGGCGCCCGAAGCCCCCAATATGCGTTCAATCCACTGCTGTGTGCCAAGTTCGGTCGTTGCGGTTAGCGTCATACAGCAAATCAAAAATAGGTATAAGGGTGAAAATAAGTGCTTAAGATTGCTGGTGGTAGAGTGCTCAGTACGGTCAAATTCAGGGAATTGCGACTTAACCATCATGGCACCATACACTATGGTTGGAATTAAAATTAACGCGACCTGCCATTGCCAGTTAAAGCCCGATGCGGTCATCGCGTTGGAAGCCAGCGCACCAATCACGATGCCGCCCGGAAACCAAACGTGGAAGCGGTTAAGCATGGTCGTTGTGTTTTTCGGATACATTTCTGCAATTAATGGGTTACAGCCAGCTTCTACAGAGCCGTTAGCAAAACCGATTAAAAATGTTGAGATCAACAACAGCCAAAAGCCGTCTGCGGTAATGGTTAAAACCAGCCCCGCGAAGTGACAGATAAAGGCGAGGGCGACTAGTTTTTTCGCCCCGATGGCATTATAAATTGCGCCACCTAGCATAGTGGCGACGGGAAAGCCGAGAAATGCCATAGCATTGACCCAGCCAAGTTCGGTATCGGTAAGACCAAACTGCTCGCCTAATTGCCCTAAGATCCCTGCGCGGATCGCAAACGTCATTGACGTGACGACCAGTGCAAGGCAGCAGAGCTGAAAGACGGTGCGATTATGATTATTATTATTCATGGTCGTTGTCCTGTTATTTTATGCCGAGTATCTGATTATTGCGTTCGGTGTCTGTGCAACTTCCAGCAAAATCATCAAAGGCTTTTTCAGTTGGTCTGATCAGATGTTGGTTGATAAATTCAGCGCCTTCTTTGGCCCCATCTTCTGGATGCTTAATACAGCACTCCCATTCCAACACTGCCCAACCGTCAAAGCCATACTGTGTTAACTTACTGAATATTTTCTTAAAGTCGACCTGCCCATCGCCTAATGAACGAAATCGTCCTGGCCGTTGTTGCCATCCTTGGTATCCGCCGTACACACCGCAGCGGCCATTGGGGATAAATTCCGCATCTTTCACATGAAACGCTTTAATACGTTCATGGTAGATGTCGATAAACGCTAAGTAGTCCAATTGTTGCAATACAAAGTGACTGGGGTCGTAGAGGATATTGGCACGAGGATGATTATTAGTGACCGCTAAAAAGCGTTCAAAAGTCACCCCATCGTGAAGATCTTCGCCCGGGTGGAGCTCGTAGCAGAGATCCACGCCAACTTCGTCAAAGCGATTTAAAATTGGTAACCAACGTTTTGCTAGTTCCTCAAAACCTTGTTCAACTAAACCACTAGGGCGTTGCGGCCAAGGATAAAACGTGTGCCATAACAAGGCGCCAGAAAAACTAGCATGGCTGGTTAAGCCAAGTTTGGCACTGGCGCTGGCGGCCAGCATCAGTTGAGCTTTGGCCCATTCCATTTTAGCCTGTGGCGATCCATGCACCGATCTAGGTGCAAAGCCATCAAACATTTGGTCATATGCTGGATGCACAGCGACAAGTTGGCCCTGAAGGTGCGTCGACAGCTCTGAAATAGTAAGCCCATGTTCGGCTGCAATACCAGTGATCTCATCGCAATAATCTTGGCTTTCAGCGGCTTTTTGTAAGTCGAACAATCGCGACTCCCAACTCGGCAGCTGAATACCTTTATAGCCAAGACCAGCAGCCCACTGACAAATTGAATTAAAGTCATTAAATGGTGCTTGATCAGAGACAAACTGTGCGAGAAAAATAGCGGGTCCTTTAATTTGCTTCATTATTTTTTATCCAATGGTAAAGGGGTGCCATTTAGTGTCTTTTGCACTTGCGGCTACCGCGTTTTCGATAAAAGCCATGCCGCGAATTGCGGCTTTGATGCTAGGCACGTCAAACTCATCAGGTTGCACCGTTGGCTGCTGTTGATGGGCACGGATCAAATTGGCGAAGTTAAGATAGATATTTGCAAACGCTTCTAAGTAACCTTCGGGATGTCCTGCTGGAATACGGGTGGCATTACTGGCCGCTTGGCTTAGCATGCCAACTCCGGTACGGATCAACTGTGCAGGAGCATTGGCAAACTTCAGCCATAAACTATTGGGCTCCATTTGTGACCACTCTATGCTAGCTTTGTCGCCAACTATTTTGAGAGTCAGATTGTTTTCTTCCCCAAGTGCTATTTGACTTGCCATGAGCAGGCCTTTTGCACCATTGTCGAAGCGCAATAAAACCGTACCATCGTCATCAAGTTGTCGCCCAGGCACGACTGTATTCAAGTCAGCACAAAGAGACTCAATCTCCAAGCCACTGACGTATTCCGCTAAATTGGCCGCGTGTACACCTATGTCTCCCATACAGCAGCTAATCCCAGATTTACTGGCATCCAAACGCCAACTTGCTTGCTTACTATTTTCATCATCAGCGCTTGCCAACCACCCTTGGCTATACTCAACCACCACTTTACGGATAGTGCCAAGTTCGCCTGTGGCAATACGGTGACGTGCTTCTTTCACCATAGGATAGCCCGTATACGTATGGGTTAAGCCGTATAAGCTGTGTGTGCCTTGTAGCAAGGATTGTAGTTGTAACGCTTCAGACAAATTCAGCGTTGCTGGTTTATCGCTTAATACGTGAAAGCCATGCTTAATTGCGGCAACAGCAATAGGAAAGTGCAAATGGTTTGGGGTCACGATGGCAACAAAGTGAATACGCTCCGATTCTGGAAGCGCGGCTTCTTGACGGAGTAACGTCTCGTAATTGTCATAGCAACGGTGTGGCGCTAATCCTAACTGCTTGCCCATTGCCGTACTTTTGTGCGGATCGGCGCTAAATGCACCCGCAACCAGCTCAATCTGACCATCTAGGCGCGCAGCCATACGGTGTACTGCGCCTATAAACGCGCCTTCGCCACCGCCTACCATGGCCATGCGGATTTTGTAATTATCCATCGTTTAGCTCCATCGAGTTATCGAGGTAAGTTAATCTGATGTTATTGATAATAGGTAACAGATGCATCAAGGTGATAATAAAAATTCGGTTGACAATGCAACAAAATCGGCGTTTAAAATAAAATATGAAATTCACGTTTTAGCGCAGGATGGGCGTAATGGAAGAGCAAACCCTTTTAAATAAAGCAGGCGTAAATCAACTCATTGCGGCGTTTGATTTGATCCCAGATATTCTCTTTTGGGTAAAAGATACAAAAAGTAGAATTGTGCATGCAAACCAGCAATTTGTTGAGCATCAAGGGTACAAAACACTGGATCAAATCCTGTTAAAAACAGATTTTGACTTCTCACCTCAACATTTGGCCTTTCAATACGTCAATGATGACAAACGGGTAATGGAAGGGTTTGTGGTAACCGACAGGCTAGAATTAAACCAAACCACAGGAGGAGAGTTGGCGTGGTTTTCCACCTCAAAGAAAATTTTATTGGATGAGGATAATGCCATTATGGGCACCTACGGAGTCACTCGGCATTTAGCAAAAACCTCAAAGGCGCTCTCTCATGTGAGAGCCATTGAGGCACCGGTTGAGTTTATTCGAGCGCATTATCATCGTCATATTTGTATCGAAGAGTTGGCTGAACTTGCTCACCTGTCCGTCAGTGCATTGGAGCGCCGATTCAAGAAGCACCTTGCCAAAACCCCAAATCAATTTATTAACGAAGTGAGGCTCGAAAATGCCCGAAAGCTCCTCGTAGAGACGCGTTTACCCGTTTCACAAGTGGCTTATCAATGCGGGTTTGCGGAACCGAGCTATTTTAGTAAGCAGTTTCGAAGACTATTCGGTGAAATTCCTTCCCAGCTACGTAAGGAACTGGCGTCGAGCGAGCGATAAAGCGGCATGCTCTGGCGGCAATGCAGGTGGCACCAACAGCGCAGCAAATTCATCATGTAGCCAAGGGCGAATAGGCTGTGCAATACCGCCAACCAACGCCACTTTATCTGCACCCTTGTGCTGTAAGTGGTACAAGTAGCGTTCAATAAAGTGCGCAGCTGATTGTAATATGCGCAGCGCATATGGGTCTTGTGAGTTGCTAAACACCAAAGGAGCGAACTGGGCAAAGTAGTGCGGAGAAGCATGTAATGTCAACGCCACTAAGTCCTCAGTACAGTGACAGTTGAGTTGTGCTAGGAGCGTTTCGATAAGCAAGCTACTAGGAGAAATCGTATCGAGTACTTCCAGTGCGTATTTGACTAGGCTTAGTCCAATCCAAGCGCCGCTGGCACCATCACTTAACCATAGTCCATGGCCACCTATTTCACTAAACGAGCCCTGCTTGACGAGTCCTGCGCAAAACCCAGTGCCTAAAATAATAATGCCGCCATCATGGTATTGATGCGCACCAAGACAGGCAATATGGGCATCGGTGGTGAAGTCAAAATGAGCAAATGGAGCCTGCCATTCTCGCATTGCCATACAGGCATGACTCACATTTGCACCGGCTAGACCCGCAAAAGCGTGAATGTGGTTGACTGCACTTGCGGGCAACTTTGCCTTTGTCAGCGCTGTCATTGTGGCACTCAATATTGCTTCTTGTGCTTGAGAAGCCGAGGTGGCGATATTAGCAGGCCCGCTGGTCGCCTCTGCAAGCAGCTGTTTATTATCATCTTCTAGGCGTACTTTGCACTTAGTACCACCGCCATCAATGCCAAGAAAAAGTTTAGTTGCTGTCATTGTGCTTCCCGTTGCTTTGCCGTAATGAGCGCTTTAACACGTTGCGAACAGACTTCACCGTTGGTGTTATGCGCATCTGAATGAGCATGCAGAGACAAGGGCCCAAGCTCGCTAAGGGTCCACAATGTGGCGGCACTTTTACTGTCTACTCCACCGCCAATAACCAGCTCAATTTGACCCTTTAAGGCATAAAGCAAGTTCTCAAGGCGTGTTATATTTTGTATTGCACTTTGCTGGCTGAGCCATGGACTGCCAGCGCTAAGCACCCGGTCAACGCCGAGCTCTAGTAGCGTATCGGCTGCATGTTGCCAATGCTGTGCAGCGTCAAAAGCACGATGAAAAGTCACGCTTAGCCCGAGTGATTTGGCGCTCGCAATCAGCGACTGGCAATACGCTTTGGCAATCTCCTTGCGGTGATCAATAAAACCTAGGGCAACACCGGTGGCGCCAGCTGCTGCGATTAATTCGAGCGCTCGCTGTAATTGTTTGAGTATGGTCGCATCGATAAAAAAATGTGCTTCGTTTCGCAGCATAACAATACATTCTCCAGTACAAGGTAGCAGTTGCGAAACTGCGGTGATTGCATGGGTTGCTGGAGTTAGCCCGCCGCAGCGCAAGTTACTGCAAAGTTCTACCCTTGTTGCGCCAGATGCAAAAGCAGTTTGTACATTTTGTTGCAACAAATCTGAAGGGAGGCTGTTGAGGCATATTTCCAAGTTTTTACCTGAATTGTTCGCCAAATTCATATTTTTCTCTTGAAGTTGAATATTTTTAAAGTTTAAAATCTCCGGTTTTGAATATTTAATTAGTTCAATAAAAACATTTGGTTACACATGTTTTGAACGCTTTTAAATTGCCGAAAATAGAAACTAATAATGAGTTTTTATGTTAACTAGACTATAAACCAAGGGAATTTAAATTGGATCTTTTTTTGACCTAAACGCCGATTTTGTCTTAGTGCAAACCGAAATTCTATTATCACTTTTTGTAGAGCACTCCTATTCTGAACGAGTGCTTCACAAACCATTTACCCCGATAGGGAAACAAAAAAGGGTCGTCACAAAGTAATGCGTCATGGAGCAGCAAGGGACGTCATTACTTTATAAATTATAAAAATCTTGGAGATAGGAATGGCCAATAATAATAACAGACGCTATGCGACAGGAAGGTCGCGGCAATTTAGTAAGTCTGCACTGGTCCTCGCTATGTTATCAGCTACTAACTGGGCAATGGCTGAAGAAACCAATAAAGAGGAAGCGCAGGAGATTGAGACCATTGAGGTGCGCGGGATCCGTGCGTCCATGGCAGAAAACTTGGCAATAAAGCGACTATCAAACGCCATTGTTGATGCGATTACCGCTGAAGATATCGGAAAGTTTCCTGATAAAAACGTTGCTGATTCACTGCAACGGGTTCCCGGTGTTGTCATTTCTCGAAGTGGCGGGGAAGGGGAGAATGTTAGCATTCGCGGTCTGTCATCGGACCTTACCTTTACTCAGCTCAATGGCAACTTTATTGCGTCTTCACCAGGCTCGCCGTCACGCTCGTTTAGTTATTCGTTGTTACCTGCAACTATGGTGCAATCGGTTGAAGTATTTAAATCATCCGAAGCGAGATTAGATGAAGGTGGGGTGGGCGGTACAGTTATTTTACACAGCCGCAAACCACTCGATATGGATGCCAATTCTGGAGCGTTCAATCTTGAGTATACTTACGCCGATGTGACAGAAGAATATGAGCCTAATTTTAGCGGTGTGTATTCGTGGAAAAACGACGATGAAACCTTTGGTCTTCTGGTTGGCTACACCAAACAAGACAGAACTAACCGCTCGTTAGGCGGTGATATGTCAGGTGGCGGCGGTTGGCGCTGGGCAACGAGTTCTGAACTGCCTGCCACTGATGTTAATGGTAATGTGATTGCCGACAGCTCAAGACGTTTTGCGGCGTTAGAAGATGCTTATGGCAATGTATACGATGGGGTTTGGGCTCCACAGGTTGCGGGCGTTGGAGTAACTAAAGAAAAGCGTGAGCGCCAAGGGTTACAGGCGACGCTTCAGTGGCGTCCAAATGATGACTTATCATTGACTTTCAATCATTTCCATTTTGAGCTCGGGCAAAACCGCACCACGTCGCAAATGTGGATCCCTGAGTGGAAATATAATCCCGACTTTCTCACCGGTATCACTGTGGATGACTCGGGCATGGTTGTTACCGGCATGGATTTCACCACCGGTGCTGGAGGTACGGAAGGAAACCTTGAATTCCCATGGATAATTGGTAGCTACACAAAAGAAAAAGACACCTCAGACACCTATGATTTTGCGTTTGAATATGCCGGAGACTTGTATGATCTGCGCGGCAAGTTTGGTCACACTCGTGCCAGCGGCGGTCCTTCTGAATCTTGGAGTGCGGCGTACAAGAGCGGACAACCTGCAAGTCGCAGTGATTCTGGGATGGTTGAAAATGCAGCCTCGTTTGCAGGGTGGCGATTAGGCGATAGAGTATCCTTGTATGCAGACCCCGCGTTACTTTCCAATCTGCAAGCAGGAGTTGCAGGTGATCCAGACCCAGGTTCTACCGGCTCCAGCTTTGTGGTGAGTGACTTAGAAGAAGATTATGCGCAACTCGATTTAGATTATCGGGTGGGGTATGGCATTGTAGATACACTGCGAGTGGGGGCTAAATACCGAAAGGCTACCCTACACAGAGAGACCAATAATACCTTCTTCATCACTCAAGCAGGGGCCGATAAGATAGCCAGTGGTGAGCTAGATCCGTTCAGCCAAGGGGCCATTGATGAAGTGTCTTATCAGTGGATTGGCGGCATGCCAAAACTGGAAGATATTTTGAACGCGACATCAGAACAAAATATCCCTGGAGGCTTTGAAGTCAATACCATGCCAACCATTAATTGGGACCGGTATCGCGAAATCGTCACCAGTGAATATGTTAAGCACACTCGTAGAGAACCCGATTTTGTGTTTGATATTGAAGAAGAGATCATGGCCGCTTATCTTCAGGCAGACTTTTCCTTTGGTGACTTTAGAGGCAACATTGGTGTGCGTTATGTGGAGACTGAAACGCAGATCATGTCCTCAGATAAAATCAATTACTTCCTCGATGATATTGATGATGTTACCGAGGAGGATATCTTGGGTGACGAGCGTCTTATTGATGTAGAAACCACTACGGCTCGAACCGTCACGGATTCTCAGTTTTTACCTAGTTTTAATATTGTCTGGGATGCCAGCGACAACTTAGTGGTGCGTGGTGCAATTGCAAAAACCATGTCTCGCGCGCCATTCAACGACATGGGGGCGCCAGAGCAATTGACCTTTATCTCACAAGAATGGGCAGATGACCGACTTGAATTTAGAGGCAACCCAGTTGAACCCGGGTGGCGCGGTTCAGGTGGCAATAAGGCCCTGAAGCCGTTTGAGTCAGTGCAAATGGACTTATCCGCGGAGTATTACTATGGCGAAGGCTCGGCAGTTGGGGTTGCGCTATTTAACAAAGAAGTTGATAACTTTATTGTGCCTTTGATTATTACATCAGTCAGACCATTTGAAGGATTTACCAATCCATTTACGGGCGCAGAAATTGTGCCACCTGGAGACATTACCGTTACGCCATTTACCACCACAGCCAATGGCACCAATGCACGTCACGAGGCATTGAGCTGTTTGCTCAGCACGCTTTTGATAATGGCTTTGGGATTAACGTCAACTATACCCTGAATGACACCAATCAGGCAGATATTAGCGTTGATGGTGAAAAGGTTGGGGAATCTGCTTTGGTGG
Organism: Pseudoalteromonas piscicida; assembly: GCF_002744175.1. Classification (GTDB taxonomy): domain Bacteria; phylum Pseudomonadota; class Gammaproteobacteria; order Enterobacterales; family Alteromonadaceae; genus Pseudoalteromonas; species Pseudoalteromonas piscicida_B. The sequence goes on along the minus strand of NZ_NKHF01000028.1, from coordinate 27,913 downwards.
GCAGTGCCGATAACCAATTCAATTTCTCCGGGTATTACGAAAATGACACCTTTAGTGTTCGCGCATCCTATAACCGTCGAGGTGAAACCGCATTAGGGCTAGCTGATGGACTTACGGTGTATCAGGAACCTTACCAACAGATAGACGTTAATGCTTCCTACAACTTGATGGAAAATCTAGTGTTGACGGCATCTGTGATCAATCTTACCAAAGAAGAACCACGCACTTTTTATGGCAAAGATTCAAAGGCGAGGTTAAGGAGCAGTAGTTATACCGGACAGCGTTATTACGCAGGGATCACCTATCGCTTTTGATGTTGGGTGAACACAATCAAAAAAGAGGCAAGTAAGCGTTACGCTGAAACAACAATAGTAAAACGATAAGCGTCAACACTTGCTTGTGGCTGTTAGAGCAAGTCGCATACCAGCGTGGCTTGATATCTAAAAAGGTAACGAGATGAAAATGTATAATAAAATTAGAAATGCAGTGCCGCTGATTGTAGCTACCAGCGTGCTAGCTGCATGTGGCGGGGGGAGCGACGACCCTAAAGTCGAAGACATTCCTGTGACACCTGCCGTGACTACCGCCGAAGTATCTGGCTCTGTGGTAAAAGGTGTCCTGAGCCAAGCGGATATAGCAGTAACCGCACTGAATGGTACAACCATGACCATGGGTGGCAATACGAGTTCAGATCAAGCCGGTGAACTGTTTATTGAACTTACCGGTGAAGCTGGGTTTGGTATTAACTCCACGATTAAAGTGTCAGCTACAACAAGTGAGCAGTCGCAGATGCGTTGTGATGCCATTCAGTGTGGCGCGGCGGGGCTTGGCGAAATGGTCAGTGGTGATTATTTATCTGGGGTGACGTTAACAACGTTAAGCCAAGTGGCAGTGCCTTATGGTACCAGTGCCGATGGCCATGCCGACACCACTTTGCAAATAAACGCTTTGACGACGCTTGCAACTATGCTGGTGGAGCAACAAATTTCAGCTGGTCGCAACGTTGCGACAGCAGAGCTTATGGCTTTGGCAAAAGCAGAGATGTCTGCATTATTGCTGCGCGCGCTGGGCTGGCAAACGAGCAATACCAATGTGTTTGAACTGCCTGTTGTTAGTGCCGAGCAGCTATCAAATTTTGAACTGGGTGAGCAATGCACTACGTCCGAGGCTGGTGAGCAAAGCTGTGAAATGACTTATGTGTCACCTAGTATTCAAAAGTTGTCTTTACTCAATGCCGCATTTGCACAGTTTGATGAACAAGGTTCGCTTCAGACTGTTTTGACAACTGCGATGAATAACCTTAACGCTGCACTTGGCGACGATGAAGCTGCATTAGAAGCACTTCGCCTGCCTATTTATAGTGCACTTGAGGCACACCCTGTGACCGCACAGCTAGATCTCAGCGCGGACAGCATCATGGATTTATCCTTACCTTTATTCGATGAACCTATTTCTAGTGGGCCGATGCAACAAGTCATGACGGCGGGGGCAACGGCGACAGCAAGAAATGCAATTAGTGATGCTGAAAGTGCAGATAAAGCATTTGATGGCGACCCGCAAACGAAATGGCTAGACCATAATGACTGGCAAGGTCCACCGACCGAAGCATCCCCCTCTTGGATCCAAGTGGACTTTGCAACGGCTAAAGCGATAAGTGGTGTGTATATTACCAGTGCCAATGATGCGCCTGAACGTGATCCCGAAAACTTTGCATTGTTAGCATCGAATGATGCGGGGGCGACTTGGGTGAAATTAGGGGATGTGGTCGGTGCTTCCTTTGAAGCGCGTTTTGAGCGCCAAGGCTTTGTATTTAGCAACGCTCAGAAGTACACCAGCTATCGTCTTGAAGTTACTAAAAATAAAAACAATGATGGGTTATTGCAAATTGGTGAAATCCAGTTTGTGGGGCCTGTTTATCCAAGTGTTGATCACACCGATACAGTAACGTTTGCGGTGACGGCAAGTAATAGTATTGGCGAAGCGGAAAATCAAGATAAAGCATTTGATAACGACCCTACAACCAAATGGCTTGATCACAATGATTGGCAGGGGCCACCAACGGTAGAAGCACCGTCTTGGCTACAGGTTAACTTTAATGAAGCTGTAGCCGTTAATCAGCTGGCTATTACCAGTGCCAATGATGCGCCTGAGCGTGACCCTGAGAACTTTGCTCTATATGGCTCTAACGACGATGGCTTAACTTGGCTATCGTTGGGTCAATGGGTTGGTGAGTCCTTCGAAGCGCGAGGTGAGCGACAAAGCTTTATGGTTGCAAACCAACTGCCATACCAAAGCTACCGTCTTGAAGTTACCAAAAATAAAAACAATGATGGTTTGATGCAGCTCGCTGAAGTAGAGCTAATTGGACCTGAGGTGTCGGGCTTAGATCATGCTCAAGTTCAAGGTGCAAGTTATTCAGCACGCTTTAGTATTAGCGACGCTGAGGGCGCGGCTCAAGCATTCGATAAAAACCTCGACACTAAATGGTTAGATCATAATGACTGGCAAGGGCCTCCAACGCCTGAAAACCCAGCATGGATCCAAGTCAACTTACCACAGGCGCAGGCAGTGAATACTTTGTATATCACTAGCGCTAATGATGCACCTGAACGTGATCCTGAAAACTTCCAATTGTTGGCCTCTCATGATGGTGAAACCTGGCAAGTGTTAAACACTTGGGTGGGAGAGTCGTTTGAGTCTCGCTTTGAGCGTCGAGCCTTTACATTTTCTAACGGTCTTGCTTATTCATATTATCGCTTAGCTATCAGTAAAAACGCCAATAACGATGGCCTAGTGCAAATCGCGGAAATTGAGTTGGCTGGACCGCAGTACGCTCTTGAAGATTTGTCTGATTTGGCTGGAACTAGCTTTACCGCCCGGAATCGTATTGGAGATGCAGAAAGTGAACAAAAAGCGTTTGATAACGATATCGAGACAAAATGGCTAGATCACAATGAGTGGCAAGGCCCGCCAACAGAGGAATCACCATCTTGGATCCAAGCTGATTTTACTGCACCACAGATTGTGAGTGGTTTGGCAATCACCAGTGCGAATGATGCACCTGAACGCGATCCTGAAAACTTCCAATTACTGGGTTCAAATGATGGTGGTGAAACATGGACTGAAGTGGCCAGTTGGGTAGGGGAAAGCTGGGATGATAGGTTATCTCGAAAAACCTTTGCTTTTTCCAATGCGTTCGCTTACTCCAGCTATCGTCTAAGTATTAGTAAGAATGCTAATAATGATGGTTTAGTACAGATCTCAGAAATTGAGCTCCTTGGTCTAAGTGCGCAGTAGCACTGCTAGGTGACTTTATGTTGATTTAATACCAAATGTATTAAGTAAACGGATTAGTATCCAACTCAACCAAAAAAGCCAGAATGCGAGTGTGCGTTCTGGCTTTTTGTTCTCTATGAGAGTGATTTAATTGGTATTACAATACTTCTACCGCTTGTAACGACTCACTTTGATAGCAACCTAACACGCGTACAAACTGGGTATGATCTTTTAACTCTTCAAGAGCAACCTGTACTCGCGAGTCAGCGATATTTGCAAGTAAGTCCACGTAGAATACTTCTTCCCAAGGGTTACCCGGAACTGGACGCGATTCTAGTTTAACCATATTGATATTATGCTGTTTAAAGACCATTAGGGCGTCCGCAAGCGAGCCTACTTGCTGTTTAGTCGCCATGATTAAGCTGGTTTTTGTTGGGATCTGAGTGGATACCTGTAATGATTTACGAGCCACAACAATAAAGCGACTGTGGTTTTCAGTTTGGTTGGCCAATCCAGATTTTACGACTTCTAATCCCATGTTTTTACCCGCTTGTGCTGATCCTATAGCGGCACTATTAGGGTGCTCGGCAGCATGTTTTAGTGCACTGGAGGTAGAGTCACAGGTTTCGTGCTGAATATCACCAAGGCCTTGAATAAAGCGGCTACATTGAGCAAAAGGTTGCGGGTGAGCATAAATTTTATCAATGGCATGTAGCTCGGTATCAGGCAAGGCCAACAAGCAATGTTCAACAGTATGAGTGACTTCACCAACGATGGACACTTGAGCATGCTGCAACAAGTCAAATACTTCGTTGATACTACCGGAGCTGGTGTTTTCTATCGGCAGAATACCAAAGTCTGCCTGACCTTTTTCTACGTGCTCGGTGATTTGATCAAAGCTTTGACAGCCCATTTCAACCAATTTACCCGGTCGACGACTAAAATATTTGTGGCACGCCAGCTGGCTATACGAGCCTTGTCCGCCCAAATAAGCCACTCTGTGAGTATCGCCCACAGTGTCTGGGTTTAGACTCTTTTGCAGCATCGCTTGTTGATTTAACACTGAGTCTTCCAAAATAGTTTGGAACACGCTGTTAATGTAGAAGGCATCTAGTCCGAGTGACTTGCCATAGCGGATCAGCTTTTCTAGTAATGCTTCTTCTCGAGCTTCATCACGGATAGGCTTATTGTTGGCAATTTTATATTCCAGCACACTGTGGCTGATCCGTCGTCGCTTTGCTAATAGAATCAATAATTCTGAGTCTATTTCGTTAATGTCATGCCGAAGGGCATTTAATGTGTCTTGTGTCATAGGTCCTCACTCCCATTTAGCCAAAAAAAAGCCTCCCGATGTTGGGAGGCTTAGCTATTCTTTTTCACTCGCGAACAGTCAAGCCTCTTCACCTAAAGAAGCCAAAAAAGAAATACATGTTGCGTGTGATTAAATTCATTGATTCAAACCTTACTTTGAAAGTGATTACATTATTAGCATAGAACTTATCGATAAAACAAGTACTACTTTGGGCGAATAGAGAAAAATCTCTTGGTGTTTTAAAGATGGTACAGGACAAACGTCGGGGTTATACGTTAATCAAACGTAACTTATTGGCACGTCGAAATATATTCTGGTATATTCAAGCAACACACCACAGTAAATAATAGAATAGGCTGACTTGTGGGTAATCGTCGCCCGCCATCAAGATATGGTGCAAGCTCTTTAAGCGTAAAATTGTCAATGTTGATATCGGCTGTTTGTTTGATATCAGGCGTCGTTGCTGCGGCATTGATGCTAAAATCTGAAGAAAAACAATTAATCTACGAAGAGTATGATGAGCTCAAGCGCTTTAGCGCGCAGGTGAATAACCAGTTTTCAAGTTATCTGGACCTAAAGTCGAGCTTGGCCGAGCAGGCAAACTCGGTGGTATCTAAACACCTACTCCATGGTGTTCATGACCTTTCTGGGGCACATGCAAACGTTGATAAACGTGGCGATAGCCTCGCGAGCACAGCGAAAAATGGGCTCTCTGCTGCCATGTATACTGGCGATGCCAACTTGCAGTCTATGCAAAAACTGTTTTCTGAATCTGAGCTGCTGTGGAATATATTGGCTCCCCCTTTACTCCAAGACTTTTTTAACTTTTATTTGTCCACTCAAGATGGTTTTGTTCGAGTGGCTCCGCCCAATGCGCTGCTGGCAAAAGATCCAAGGTTAGTAAACAACCAGCTACACAATCTCCCCATATTACAGGCGGAACAAAATCCAACTCGCGAAGCCGTATGGTCGGGAGTATATTTTGATCGGGTATGGAATAAGTGGGTGATCAGCATTTTAGTGCCGCTCTATTTTCATGATGATTATATTGGCTTAACTGGTAGTGACATTGAGTTAGCAACCTTGCTGGAAAAACTCCCAAGGGCAGATCAACAACAAGGCTTTATTGTTTTTGATAAGCAGGGCAGGCTGCTGGCCGCTCCCGGTTTATTCAAAACAACAGCGGCTACTAGCAAGTTAGTTGATTACACCAAACTGCCAGAAGACCTAAGCAAAATAGTACAAGGGGCGCTCCGTACTAAGCTGCCTAATATACAAGATGAGTTTAAGTATAAAGATCAGTGGCACATTATGCATGTGACTCATATCGCTAATTTAGACTGGTATATCGGTATTTATAAAAAGCGGGCGTCGGCGATTTCTGCAATTGAAGAGCTCAAGGTAAAGTTTTTTGGGTTGTTTATCCTCTATGCTATTTTCGTCGCGATATTATTGCATCAGGTACTCTATCAGCTGGTACTTAAGCGTATCAATACTTTGGTTAAGGCCGTGAAAGGGTTTGGTCGTGGTCAGTGGGATATGCCTACACTCCCACATACCGATGACGAAATAGGCCAACTCAACGCCTCTTTTAATGATATGAGCTTAGAAATTAAGCAGCTCGTTGATGGCTTAAACCAGCGTATTACCGAAAAAGAAATTGCCGAAAAAGCAGCCAATCGGCTCTCTAAGGCAGTTGCGTTTTCTGGCACTGGTGTGGTGCTTACTAATGAACACTTTCAAATTGAGTACGTTAACCCAAAAATGCAAGAAATGACTGGATATGACGAACAGCATTTTATTGGTTCGCCGCTACTCAGTATTATCTCCAAAGACATGGCAATTTTGATAGATGATATCGACATTGACCTGCGTAGCCGTAATTACTGGCGTGGCGATACTATGTTGGCAGGGGAAAGAGACGCACCAATTTGGGTGAGCTTAAGTGTGTCACCGATTCGCGAAGAGGGAGGGGCAATTTCTAGTTATGTTGCCTCAGCTCAAGATATTTCTTTTGTTAAAGAAAGTCAGCGCAAGATGGAAGAGCTTGCCTATTTTGATACCTTAACAGGTCTTGCTAATCGTACTTTCTTTAGAATGCAGCTGCGAAAATCAATGGCCTTGGCTGAGCGTGGTCATTACGCATTTGCTTTATTCTACTTTGATTTGGATGAGTTTAAACGTATCAACGATACGCTCGGCCACGATGCGGGTGACCGTTTACTCCTTGAAGTGGCTACGCGTCTGAAAAAACGCCTTCGTGCTGAGGATACCATTGCCAGGTTAGGTGGTGATGAATTTGCGGTGCTACTCAGTGGTATCAATGAGAGAGAAAATGCCATGGAAGTGGCGAATATTATTCAGAAAACGTTGTCAGAACCGATAAAACTGGGTAATAACGAAGTCATCGTTAGTGCCAGTATTGGTATCACAATGGCACCGTTTGATAGTAAAGAAGAAGAACAACTACTCAAACATGCTGACTTGGCAATGTATCAGGCAAAAGCGAAGGGCCGCAATACATACCACTTCTACAGCCAAGACTTAGACGCGGCAGCAAACGAACGTTTGTATATTGAAAATGAGTTGCGCACGGCAATAAAAGCACAACAGTTTACGCTTCACTATCAGCCTCAAGTAAATAGTCAAAGTGGCGAGGTGGTGGGCTATGAAGCACTGATCCGCTGGTTTCACCCGACTGAAGGGGCTATCCCACCAAGTAAATTTATTCCAATTGCAGAAGCCACAGGCTTAATTGTAGAGTTAGGTGCTTGGGTTTTAGAAGAAGCGTGCGGATTCTCTCATCGCTTAAAAGTTGCGGGCAAAACCCCCAATGTGTCTATTAACTTGTCGGCACGACAGTTTAAAGATGCCCAATTGATAAAGACGTTGTCGGATATTATTGCACGAACCAAAATTGAGCCAACACATCTGCACCTTGAGCTGACTGAAAGTATGCTAATGGGTGATGTAGAGGCAGCTATAGCGCAGCTTAAAGACATTAAAGCGCTAGGCGTGTCTTTGTCTATTGATGATTTTGGGACGGGGTACTCATCACTGAGCTACATTAAGCGTTTCCCCGTCGATGTACTTAAAATCGATCGCTCTTTTGTTAAAGATATTCCTGAAGATCCAAACGATATGGAAATAACAGCAGCGATTATCGCGATGGCACAGAAACTTAATTTACAGGTGATTGCCGAAGGGGTGGAAACCGAAGCACAAATGACATTCTTAGCAAAGAATAACTGCTTTATTGTGCAAGGGTATTACTACAGTGCTCCGCTCAACGAGTCGGGGATATTTAGATTCGCGCCTGCGGTCTAGTTGTTTGTTATAGAAACTATTAACACAATGCGCGCATCAAATTGAGCAACTAGTTAAGAAAAAATGGGATAAGAGTGAGACTTGCTCCTTATATATTGAGCAAGTCTTTGACTAGGTGAGTATTAACCGCCAGCGATTTTGACCTTAAAGCCTTGGCCCTCTAAGAGCTGTTTTAGCTTTTCTCTGTCATCACCTTGAATTTCGATAACGCCCTCTTTTACAGCGCCACCTTGGCCCATTTTTGACTTCAGTGTTTTCGCTAGCTTTTTCAAGTCATGCTGTTCGCCGTCAATGCCAACAACCAACATTACACCTTTGCCTTTACGGCCTTTGGTTTGTCTTTCGATACGAATAGCGCCGTCTTTAAAAACTTTACCTTGCGCGGCAGGTTTTGTCTCTTTAGTGTCAATACGACCTATATCAGTCGAGTACACGAGTCTGGATTCTGACATTAAATCTGGTCCTATAGCGGGTTATTTAGAGCGATCATAACAAAAACAGGATTAGATGTTTTTTATTTTTTGCTAAATACTTTTTAAGCGTTATATTTAAAGTGGTGAGGGGAAACAAATCAAAATAATTTAGGAGCTTAAAGATGAGCTTAAGTAAAAATGCTTCAGCTGACGGTAAGACTTTAACAATCCAAATTAGAGGCAAATTTGACTTCAATTTGGTGCAATCCTTTCGACAGGCCTATGCTGAAGTAAACGAGCAAACGGAAAAAGTTGTCGTTGACCTACGTGAAACGGATTATATGGACAGCTCCGCCTTGGGTATGCTGTTAAACATGAAAAAAACACTGGGTAGCTCAGTGTCGAGTATACAAATTAGCAACTGCCGTCCACAGCTAAAAAAAATCCTCCAGATTTCTCGTTTTGATAAAAAGTTCGATATTGACTAATCGCCAGCAGACCCCCTCATGAATATTTTGGTGGTTGACGACCAGATATTAAACTGTCGCTTGCTGAAAGCCATGCTTGAGCAGCAGTTTTATACCGTGTTTTGCGCCAATGATGGTCGTGAAGCTCTTAAGCTTCTTGAGCTTCATGATATAGATATCGTGCTCCTAGATGTGCTGATGCCTGTAATGGATGGCTTTGAAACAGCGCCAAAAATAAAGCAGCACGCCGGTGACGTTTATCTTCCTATTATTTTTATCACCGCATTAGAAGATCAAAGCAGCTTTGAAAAGTGTCTTGCTGTGGGTGGGGATGACTTTATTCACAAGCCTTTTGATAAAGTGATCTTATCTGCCAAAATCAAGGCACACGCTCGAACCCGAAGGTTAAGCCAGCAAAGCAATGAGCAGCGGCGGCAGTTAGAGTATCACTACAACCAAATTGAACGTGAGCACGAGATTGTAGAGCACATTTTTAGTAATGCACTGGCGCAACAGTCTGAATATCCAGAGATCTGTGACTACCATTTATCACCCGCCTCTATGTTTAATGGTGATATGTTTTTAATGGCCAAAAGTCCAATGGGCGGGTTTTATTGCTTGCTTGGTGATTTTACCGGACACGGGCTCGCGGCCGCTGTTGGAGCACTCCCCGCATCTCGAATCTTTTATACTATGGTACAAAAAGGGATGGCGGTTAGTGACATCGCGGTTGAACTCAATACGGCACTAAATGAGCTGCTACCTGGGCACATGTTTTGCGCGGCCGCAATCGTAGAGATAAGCAGTTCAGGAAAAAGTGTTTCAGCTTGGTTGGGCGGGTTACCAGACCTTTATCTCATTGACCAAGACGGCCAGCTTATTAAAACCATCGAAAGCCAACATATGGCATTGGGGATATTGGAAACTGACGAGTTTGAGCGTAACTTACTGCATTTTGAGGTGAGCCCAGACCAACGCTTAGTGATGGCAACCGACGGTATTATTGAGTCTGAGTCTGAGCGGGGAGAAATGTACGGTGAGCGCCGCCTGAAACGGTTATTATCGAGTCGAGGGCGCATTTCAACAGACCAAATTATTGCAGAGGTACGGAGCTTTTCCGGCAGTAGTGAGCAGCAAGATGATTTGAGTATTGCCATTGTGAACTGTGTTGCTAGCGAATTGGCGATGTCGGCACCAAATCATTATTCCAGCCTTCCGTTTAATATTTCTTTATCGTTAGACGCAAAGCAAATGAAAACAACCGATCCAGTACTTGAGCTAGTGGACTTACTCAGTAAGGTGGATGGTATTTCTGCTCACCGTTCAAATATCTTTTTGCTGCTTTCTGAGGCGTATAACAATTCACTAGATCATGGTGTGTTGGGTCTGGATTCTGAAATCAAGAACAAAGAAGATGGTTTTTTTGAATATTACAGTCTCAGAGAGCGGGTACTTAAAGAGTTAAAAGAGGCGTTAATTATCATTTCAGTGCGGTATAGCCCAGAAGAACTTAAACTCTATTTTAATATTTGCGATTCAGGAAATGGTTTTCAAGCAGATGAGCGCAACGAGTCGCAAAAAGATTATAGCCATGGCCGTGGTGTAAGCTTGCTGAGCGAAATCGCGCAAAGTGTGAGCTACAACAAGGCTGGTAATGAATTAGAAATGATCTACTCGCTCACCTCTAAGTCAGTGTAGCCTGAGCGTAAATAAAAAGCATGGGAACAAAGTTCGCTACATAAAACATCCTCAGCTGCACACGCTTTTCTCGTACATTGCTCCTACCTCCTTAATTATCCCGAGTTCAAGTTCATTAGCTAAGGGCGTCATTAGGCGACGTGGCAATCAGAAATAATCTTCAACGAGCGACCTAGAAACGCATGTTGCAACTGTACCTCATTTTTTGTATTGGCAAGGTGAGATAGCCATGTTAATCTTGCTTCAACTTTAGATGTTTAGATGGCTAAAATGTCAAAATATATTTCTTTAAGCGGATTATCTGTTTCTAACGAACTTGTACAGCAACAGTTAGCGAAAATAGATGCTTATCTTGAGCAACATTCAGAATCAGCGGTATGGTCATATCAGATCCCAGAACTGGGTGAGGGCGGAGCGTGTAGCCTATTTGGTCACTTACAGGAAGCGCCATTTTTATTGACCGACTACCTTGAGCAAAGCGAAAGCAACCAGCAAGCTTTGGGTAAATTGCAAACTATTGTTGCTTTTGTTGTTGAGTGCACTGGCGTTGACTGGTTTGGTATCTATCAAACTAGAACAATAGAAAACGGTGAGCAGTTATTAAAACTTGCCTACGCAGGCGCTCCAAGTCGACCTTTATTTCCAATAACTCAAGCTTTTGCTGCTACTTCAAACAATATCCAAACGGTACTGAATGCCAAGGCTCGGGTTATTAATGATATCCCTAAGTATGTTGCAGAGGGCGGTGAGTATTATACCTGTGATCCAAAGGTTAAAGCAGAAACCTGTTTGCCATTGTTTAACGAGGCAGAGCAGTGTATCGGGATCATTGATGCGGAGGCATTTCAAGAGTCATTCTTTGACGACAATGTGCTCGCTTTATTGGCGGCCGCATGCATTAGAATTCCAGACTATTTGCCTAACTAACCTGAGGTTTGGATAAGAAACGAGCTAACTCATTGCTTTTAAAATCACATTAAATTATTTCCTTATCTAGCCAGTAGTAAGGGATAACAGCTGCTAAAGAACAAGTTGTTAGCTGAGTTTAGGTTAACTCGTTAAGCTTGGGGTGAAGTGTAAACCTAGACCTTTTGCGGTGCTGACAAGTTTACAATAATGAATAAAATTCTAGATAAATATGGTAACCGACAAGCAAGTCTCTATGTTACCATCGAGTCTATTGGAATCGGACGTCTGTCGTTCGAATTTGCATTAATTAAAATAAAAGAGATAAGCCATGTTCTCAGAGCTAAAACCACTTCCAACAGATCCTATTTTAGGCCTGATGGCCGCTTATAAGCAGGACACTAACCCAAATAAAATCGACCTAGGTGTAGGTGTTTATAAAGACGAGCAAGGAAATACACCCGTACTTAGGGCGGTAAAGAAAGCGGAAGCGTTTCGTTTAGAAAACGAGACAACAAAATCTTATATTGGTTTGGCTGGTAATCTAGACTTCTGTCACAAGATGGAAAGTCTATTACTTGGAGAGCATAGTGCGCTACTAGCTAACCGTGTACGTACGGCACAAGCACCAGGCGGTACAGGGGCACTGCGTGTAGCCGCTGAGTTTATTAAGCGTTGTAATACCAACGCGACTGTGTGGGTTACTACTCCAACTTGGGCAAACCATATTAGTTTGTTTGAAGCTGCAGGCCTAACAGTTAAAGAGTATCCATACTATGACTACGAAAATAAAGGTCTGCTGTTTGATGAAATGATCAATACACTTAAGCAAGTACCTAAAGGTGATATTGTATTACTTCACGCATGTTGTCATAACCCAAGTGGTATGGATCTAAACCAAGAGCAGTGGCAAATTGTTGCTGAACTTGCGAAAGAACAAGGCTTCACACCACTTATTGATATTGCTTACCAAGGTTTTGGTACAAGCTTAGAAGCGGATGCACAAGGTCTTAGAACGATTGCAGATACCGTGGACGAAATGATTATTTGTTCTTCGTGCTCTAAAAACTTTGGTCTGTACCGCGAGCGTATTGGTGCCTGTTCTATCATTGCAAAAGACAGTGCTACTGCCGACGTTTCTAACTCTGTTATGTTAAGCGTAGTACGTAGTATTTACTCAATGCCGCCAGCGCATGGTGCAGATATCGTCAACACGATATTAAGCAGCACAGAACTAACGCAAATGTGGCACGACGAGTTAGATGAAATGCGTGGCCGCATTAATGGTCTACGTACTTTGATCAAAGAAAGCTTGGCAGCAAAAGGGGTTGCACAAGATTTCTCGTTTATCGACCGTCAGCACGGTATGTTCTCATTCTTAGGTATTAATAAAGAGCAAATCGATAAGCTACGTGATGAGTATGCAATCTACATTGTCGGCTCTAGCCGCGTAAATGTGGCTGGCGTAAGCAAAGACAATATTGATTACTTTGCTGACGCAGTGGCAAGCGTGATTAAATAATACGAATACGCTAGCAATAAAAAAACCGCAACATATTGCGGTTTTTTACGAGTTATACCAATCAGCATTAATACCTGAAATGATTTCTTATCTGGCTATTGGAGATAAATTCAACGTAGTTAGCGCTAAAACTGGTTGTTAGACAAGCATTAATTATCTCAAGCTCAGATTATTTAGGCTTGCTTAATTTTAGTTACTTTATCTGAAGCTTTTTCATCTTCGGTTTTGTTTTTGGCGCTGGCCTTTGGTGTTACTTTTCCACCTTTTAACACAGACACAAAATCGTCTTTTTGTTTTGCAATTTCAAGCGCAAGGGATTCAACTTGTTGTTCACTGAGCGGCACGTCTACCTTGGTAAGCATGTCTTCTAATGCTTCTGCAACGTCTAGCATTTTATCGTAAGCATCGGCTTCTTTTTTAGACGTAAAAGTCATACGCTCGACTCCATTTCTTTCAACAACATATTTGATGATAACGGCCATGGTTATTCCCCTTGTCACTGTTTTTTTATACAGTAATCCGAAACGCGTCATTACGCAAGTTATTTTGAAAAATTTTCAAGTCGAAGAAAACCAAGACGTTATAAATAAAGTCAATTAAAACATGTGGTTATCCATTGTTTTTGTTTGGTAAAGAATGAACGTTTTTTGACAAAGTAAAAAACACAGGCTTTAGTTAAGAGGCTTTGCTGGTCATCAACAAGCGTGTTGAAGTCGCAAAGGTTTGGATATTGTCATACACAAGGAGTGTTATTTATGTTGATCAAAACTACCATACTTTCCATTTTATTGATTCTTGGCTTAAGCAGTTCTGTGGTATTTGCTAAGCCATTAGAGCGTCCTGTTACCACGCAATCACAACAACAGAGTGTATTAAACATTAACTCAGCTGATGCAACTGCACTTTCAAGTTTACCAGGGATTGGTATTCGTAAAGCAGAAGCCATTATTGAGTACCGCAAAAAGCTGGGCCGTTTTAAAAGTACTCAAGAATTGTTGGAGGTGAAAGGGATAGGCAAAGGGATTTTGGCAAAACTGGAGGGAAAAATAAAAGTGTGATGAGCAAGTAATATGCGGGCTAGCGAAGCCCGCACATTGAGCCTACTGATCAGCTGGACTTATTAGTTGTCTCAAACTCAGAGATGGCCTTAGCTAGTTCGGGCTTGCCAAAGTATATTTCTAGCGGTGTGGTGAACAGGGGATAAACTAACCCAGCCACCAAGAGAATGGGTAATAATAGCCAGCCTTCAAAGACTGCCAATGAAGCAAAAAAAGGAGTAAGTAACAACAGCTTTGCGATGCGTAACAGCACTCTGGTTTTTGCGTCAAGGCGGCTGAGTGCAATACGTAAAATCATCTGCTTATCACGGAGTTTAAATCCATGAAGTTGCTCTATCTGGCTTAACCTAAAATGCATAAACGTAGGATCTCAGCTTCTTTTAGTAAAATGAAAAAACACAAAGAGGACAAACACAACGCTATAAAATGCGAAAATAATTTCCATCCAGCCTGGCATAGAAAGTCCTGCGAAAGACCAATCTATGTTGCCGCAGTCACCTGTTGCAGCGAAAAAGCTTGGGATCCACTCGTGGAGCGGCACGAACGCGGGAAAGTTCGGGACAAAATCACAGGTAAAGGCGAAAGGATCGGTGGTCGTTTGCATTTCAATATGTTCACGTGCAATCAGGTAACCCCAAATACTACCAACACCCCAGGAGGCAAAGGCTAGGCTGCGGATCACAAAAGAGCGTGGCGCTAACATACCAATTAAGCCTGCGGCTAATAACCCGAGCATCGCAAAGCGCTGATAAATACACATGATACAAGGCTCTAGGCCCATACCGTACTGAAAGTAAAGTGCCACAGCTTCGAAAATAGCAGCTGAAAGCGCAAGCAGCCCCCAAGACTGCCTAGAAAGATGAAAAGATGAAATCGTCATTATCGAGAAACCCTTTTTGTTTTATTATGCTTGATCTGGTCCGGTTAGAGCAACCTTACATCAATAGTGTACACTACCTTTGCGAGCAATTTTCGACACTTGCTTATTGAAGAAGTTCGAAAATTGCGAGTTTGTTGAGTACCAGACCGAGCTTTGCCTGTTTTGCTTCTATAGTGACGCTTTCTATTTGTGGTTTAGGGCATTAATATGAAGTGCACTTCGTTCAATATGCGAGCCTGTTAAGATAATGCTATCAATATTGTTGTAAGCACTTACTGACTCTAATGGGTTACTGTTTAAAAGAAGTAAGTTTGCCACTTTCCCTTCAGCTACACTTCCATACCGGTGTTCTAATGCAAACGCGTTGGCATTGTTAATCGTTGCAGCCGATAACAAGCTAACAAGATCAACGCCTGCTTGATGCATCATCGTTAATTCTAGGTAAGTTGATAAACCGGGTTGTGACGCGTAAGTTGGTGCCGGCGGCGTATCTGAACCGAGCAGAAGAGTTGCACCATGTTTATGTAAGTACCTTAGCGCTTGTTGCCCCTGATGAAACACATGCTCTAATCTAGCGACTTTTTGTTGGTTACTCAGCGTTCCCCAGCCTTGGTTCATTTCTCTAGAAAACCAACGGCCTGCTTCACTCTTATACCAATCAATCTGTGATAGCGGTAATACGTTATGATATTCAGGTGAAAACTCAAACGTATTGTCGGTTACTTTTGCTAGTGAATGCATCACATTTAACGTTGCTTGATACGCGATATCTTGCTCGACGATGCTATCAAGTACAGCTTTTACCTTTGGTGGTAGCGCGTTTGCTACTTTGTTTGTATTTGGGGTCAACCAATTCCATAGCCC
This sequence comes from Pseudoalteromonas piscicida, assembly GCF_002744175.1. GTDB lineage: Bacteria > Pseudomonadota > Gammaproteobacteria > Enterobacterales > Alteromonadaceae > Pseudoalteromonas > Pseudoalteromonas piscicida_B. The sequence continues at coordinate 12,190 of NZ_NKHF01000028.1, read as the reverse complement.
GTGCGCCATAATGTTGATATTAGCCTCCACTGCAAGTTGTTGCATATCAACGGCATTTGCATGGGCCATGACAGGTAAATGCAGTGATGCTGCGGAATCGACTAACCGTTTAGCATCTGCTTGGCGTATAAGCGGTAGTTGGCTATTTTCACCAAACCCATCTTCAAAATAAAGCTTGGCACAAGTTGCACCGTCGGACTTCATTCGCGTTAATGGCTGTGCGTCTTGGTGGGCCTGTACTTGAGATGGTGTGAGTTCATTAACAGGGTCGTTATGTTGTGCTGCAAAATAGGGTTTATGTTGATGGAGCTTAGCGTAACTAAGGCCTTGTGCATTATAACCCTGATAAACAGGCATGGCACCACAAAAATAGGCGTCGGGTGCCGGCCCATTCGCTGCAAATTTGCTCATTCCAGCAGCAGTGTTTGAAGGGTCAATAACTTGGGTGACGCCATAATAAAGATAATTCGCGCCTTGTCTTTGCAAAAATGCCGTTTGCATTTTCTCTGCATTCGGGTCGGAAGCTAAGAGCCCTGGCATGGTTTTTAAGTGAACATGACTGTCAGTTAATCCCGGAATGAGGTATTGTCCACTAGCATCAACAACTTGAGATGCTTCAGGCTTTGCACCTATATTGGAAATTTGGATGATTTTACCATTGTCTATTGCTAGCCAATGATTGGAGATAACTTCAACTTGGTGCTTATCAATAGGGTTTAAAATGGTAGCATTGTCGATACGAAGATCGACAGCTGCAAATAATGCATGGGATGACAGTGCGCAATAAGTTGCTATTAATGTTTGCTTTTTCATGATGGAAACCTGTTAGTGTCGGATTAGATAGCTTCGAGCATAATTGGTGAGTTACTTTGTGTTTTAATTTTCATGTAAATTAACTCTGAAATTTTTCTTAATTTAATTAAAACTATAATAATCAGTAGGATAAGGTGTTCTGAGTTGAAAGGTTTTCTATTGGGGAATTGGCGAATTGAGCCTAAACTGAACCAAATTGTGGGGCACCCTAGCGGGTGTGAATACACAGTTCCCCCCAAAGTTATGAAATTATTAGTAGTATTGGCAGAGGCTAACGGTGATCCGCTGAGTATAGAAAGTCTCGTAGAACTGGTCTGGAAGCCTAAAGTGGTGTCTGACAACTCGGTCTATCAAGCCGTCGCACAATTAAGGAAGATTTTAAACACAGACCCTCAGCACCAAGAGTATATAGAAAGAATATCTGCTCAAGGCTACCGCATTCACCCAAACATTGTGCACGGTGAGCATAAAGCTATTGTGATGCCCATAAGTAAAAAGCGAATAGGGCTGTTTGGTGTCGCCATTATGCTGCTAACACTGGTCGCTCTTTGTGCTTTTTATATTCAAACTGCTCAAAAGCGCAATGCACAAAACAGCCCATACTTCGATGAAATTACTCTTGCTACACATCTGTCTCAAAGTACAACGGTGGAAGAGTTAGCGCGAGCGAAAACGATTTACCAACAAGTGTTATCTAAACAAAGTGACAATGTAGAGGCACTCAGTGGTTTATGTAATGCTTTTATGGGGCTTAGTATATATGGTGGAGTGTCAGAGTATGAATCGCTTGCATTGTGTCGCCCACTGCTAGAGCAGGCACGCATTTTAGATGATACAAACATTGAAGTAATAACCTCACTTGCACGCTTTGCGGTGATGGAAAATGAAATTGAGCAAGCACAGGATTATTTTAAGCGCGGATTTGAGATCTCAACCAAACATGCTCGTCTATGGCATTGGTATGGTCGCTTTCTTCGCGGACAACATAAAATACCTGATGCGGTTGCTGCGCATAAACAAGCGTATCAGTTAGCACCAAACGATGCAGTTATTATTCGCGGTCTGGCCTATGCTCATCTGAACGCGAGGCAACTAGACCTAGCTCGAAAATACTTTGACCGTAGTGTGGCCGTAGCGCCTCACACTAAAAACAATCCACTCTATGCGCTGGACTTTTATCCACTTAACCAGCAGCGTGCGACTCGATATTTAAGATGGTACAAAGCCAATCATATCGATCACAATAAATTGTATCCGGCGCAGCAGTTGAGCCATATTTTAGTGTTACTGAGCTTAGGTCGTACCGAGGAAGCTGCGGAGAAATTTCAGCAAGCCGCAAACTTAGGTTCAATTTCTACATCATTTAGATTGTATGTTGAAGCCGGGCTAGCTTGGCAACAAGGTGATGTCGAAAAGGCTGAAGACCTCTTAAAACAGCGTTACGAGCTAGACTCAAAGGGTAATCATTATGTGATGCCTTATATTCTTGCTTTGCTTGCACGGCAGAAAGTACAACCCGCGATAATACTTTTTGAACAGCATTTTTCTGATATCGCGGCACTTAAATCACCGGAGGCAGGCAATGTAGGGCAATACCTTACTTATGCCCTGATACTGAAACGTACAGGTCAACAAAGCAAGCTTAAGCGAGTAACACAGTTGTTGGCACAATACCTTAATCAAGGAAATCAGCTAGATGCAGCTTTATCTTCTTACTGGTTCGCACTTAACAATGAAACAGCAGAAACACAACAAGCGCTGACGCAGCTGCTCAATACTGGCTGGTTACCCGACTACAATGATAGTTTTTTTGCTACGGATCTTTATCTCGCTTTGACATCAGACCACGAATTTAAACAAGCATGGCTGAATAAGCTTGAAAGCAGACAGAACGAGCTCTAAAACGTTAGGTTACGCATACATAAAATTCGCGACGCTCTTTGCTTTCTTCAATTTCCGTAGAGGCACTTGTCACCTACGGCCACGCCCGTTCGCTTGATTAACGTTCAAAGCTGGTAGGAGATTGATTAATTTGGTATTAACATGAAAGTCAAAGAATGAGGTGATTACGGGTATTAAAATAACCCGAACGGTTACTATAAAGTTGTTATGCAAATGAGTAATGTATAGAGAAAATGATGGAATTAGATAGTAGGATTAACTTATTAGAAAATGGAAATTTATCTCCTCAAGATGCTGAGAAGCAATTCAACGAAATTTTAGTCCCATTGCTAAATAAAGATGGGTATAACATAGCCTTAGCTCCTTTTCGCGGTGATGTTGGTGTGGATTTTATTGCTGAGAAACAACTTTTCAATAACCAAGAGCAAGTAGGAATCGAATATAAGCACTATAAATCTGCCGTAGGTGTCGATGTTGTTCGTCGGTTACTGGGAACGACATTTACTCATAACTTTGATCGTTTGATTTTGGTTACCAAATCTCGTTTTACCAAATCAGCCCTTGAGCTTGCTAATTCAGTTTTACCAGTCAAGCTTGAGCTAATTGACTTAGATGCGCTGAGAGCATGGGTTCAGAGGGCCGAAAAAACTGAAGACTACAACTTCGAGCTAGTAAATATTATTCGTTCCAATATTAGCGAGCGGTTAGCGATGCTAATAGCTAAAAATCCTCGATACTTGATGGATATTGAATGGAGAGAGCTTGAGTATGTTATTCAAACGGTGTTTGAAGAGTTAGGGTTCAGCGCTGAACTTACCCCAGGAAGTAAAGATGGCGGTAAAGATTTAGTGCTTACCTGTAGGGTTTCTGGTCAAGACCACACCTATTACATAGAGCTTAAGCACTGGAGATCCCAACAAAAAGTAGGTGGACAAGCAGCTAGAGACTTCCTGAAAGTGATTATTAATGAAGAAGTGAATGGAGGGTTATTTCTTTCTTCGTACGGTTATTGTGAGAATGCGTTTGAAATGTTGACTGAGATTGACAGAAAACATTTAAAGTTTGGTGATCAGAAAAAAATCGTTACTTTATGTACACAATACGTTAAGTCTAAATCAGGCCTTTGGTCTCCTACCAGCGGTTTATCAGAAGTTTTGTTTGAACAAACTATATAAATTCGCCGAATAAACTATTGCACAAGGGCAAAATAGGGTGGTTTTTCTCCTTCGTTGCTTTTTTAACCCAATGGCTGGCAATGACACTCAGAATTATTCGGCGCACCCCCAAGTTGAAACTGCTTTTTTGGGAAAGTAAAACTTTGAGATATAAACATAAAACAATATGAGCAATCAACAACATTGGCAAAGGAAGTGGAGAGAAGTATTAGGGGAGTCGACTGACTCAATTCCTGATATCAGGGAGGATTATGCTCTTCATTTCGACATATGGAAACTGGATGATGAGAAGCTCGAAGCCTGCTTTTCAATATTTCCAAATGGCAAGCGAATACTTAAAAGAGTGAATGAAGTCAGAAAAATGTGTCCGCAACCTACAGGTAATGATGATGAAACACTCTTAAACAAGCTAAATCAACTCAATGAAAATATAGAGATTGTGCTTCAAGCATTCGGCGATCAAGCACTTATTGAGTTAAATAGAGAAAAGTCTTCCACCAAGAAATGTCGTGTTTATCGGGGCAGTGAAACGCTAAGGCGTGAAGTGTTTAAAAATGCTGATCCACCCACCATACATTTAGATGGTGCACTGTCTGAAATTATCAAGAAACACTGTGGTGGAGAAGGTTACGAAGCACTTCTTTTTTTAAGTGAGCCGCTATACCAATTGGCTGGTTGCGATTATACCGTTTCGCATTGGATAGCATGGGCAATGGTAGAAAACGAATACGATACTGATCCGTACTACGAAGCATTTGAGTTATACAAAATGAAGGCAGAGGCAGGATGGTCAGATGAGGAGCTGTTTATTTACATTAACAGCTCAGTGTTTAGCGAAGATGAGCCCGTTATGGCTAAGTCTATATCGCCTTTAGTGACCCCTAGATCTCACACCGTATTACAATATTATCCGCATTAAACATGGCTATTTTCAGCTTGGGTGATTTGTAGCTTGTTAGTTGAGCTTCATCTGGTACAATCAGTGGATTAACAAGCACAACCTGCCAATAAAGGCATTGATGTAATAACAAAGTGGTGTGAGATGCGAATTTTCAAAGCCAAGAGCCCAGCTGGATTTGCTGAAGAATATATTGTTGAGTCAATTTGGAACGGCGAATTTCCTCCGGGATCAATCCTACCTGCTGAGCGCGAGCTTTCTGAACTTATTGGTGTAACTAGAACAACGCTACGAGAAGTATTGCAGCGACTGGCCCGTGATGGTTGGTTAACAATTCAACATGGTAAGCCTACAAGAGTAAATAACTTCTGGGAAACGTCGGGTCTTAATATCTTAGAGACGCTGGCACGCCTTGATGAAGACAAAATGCCTGAGCTCACCGATCAATTATTGTCTGCGCGCACCAATATCAGTGCTATCTATACTCGTGCAGCAATAAAGTTTAATCCACAGCGAGTGATTGATATTCTCTCTAAGCATGAAGAATTAGCCGACACCGCAGAAGCATTCGCCGATTATGACTACCAAGTTCACCATGAACTGGCGGGAGCTGGACAAAACAAAATCTATGTTCTGATCTTAAATGGCTTTAGAGGGTTGTATTCAAAAATAGGGTGTCATTACTTCTCAGATTCAAGAACACGAGCACTGGCAAGACAATTCTATGCAGATCTTACGAAGCTGGCTGAAAACCAAGAACATGATGGCGCAATTTCGCTAATGCGTAAATACGGTCATCAGTCGGGTGAAATTTGGCAGCAGATCCGTGGCGACATGCCAGAAAATATCATGGACTAACTTAGGTTAGTGACATTAGAAAAAGGCTTCCTAGTGAAGCCTTTTTTGATCTTGGTGCTATTATTACACCGCCATAAGGGCTTCATCGAATTTATAGATTAGTGCTATCGGTTAATTCGATTGTTAATTATGGCACTTGCCAAATAAACTAGTCACAGTTTTTGGCAGGCTGACAAAACTAGCTCGTTTTCGTTATCCGTCTCGCGAGACTTGTTTTTTCATAACCGCGCCACAATATTAAGTACAACATGTTTTGGGTCAGTTAAGACGCAAAACAAGATTGGAAATAAACCTAACTATTGGAGATAAAAATGGGTGTATTAGTAGGCCGCAAGGCACCAGACTTTACAGCAGCAGCAGTACTAGGTAACGGTGAGATCGTAGATAGCTACAACCTGCACGAGCGTATTAAAGGTAAAAAAGCGGTTGTTTTCTTTTACCCACTAGACTTCACTTTTGTTTGTCCTTCAGAGCTAATTGCTTTTGACAAGCGTTACGAAGAGTTCCAAAAGCGTGGTGTTGAAGTGATCGGTGTTTCTATCGATTCTCAGTTCTCACACAACGCATGGCGTAACACTCCAGTAAACGAAGGTGGTATTGGTCCAGTTAAGTACGATCTAGTTGCTGACGTTAAACACGAAATCTGTCAAGCATACGACGTTGAGCACCCAGAAGCTGGTGTTGCTTTCCGTGGTTCTTTCCTAATCGATGCTGAAGGTAATGTACGTCACCAAGTAGTGAACGACCTACCACTAGGCCGTAACATCGACGAAATGCTTCGCATGGTTGATGCACTAGCATTCCACGAAGAGCACGGTGAAGTATGTCCAGCTGGTTGGACTGAAGGTAAAGCAGGTATGGACGCAAGCCCTGAAGGTGTTGCTAAGTTCCTATCTGAAAACGAAGGCGCACTATAATTTAGTGCCTACTTTGTTGATATCTTATTAGATATTAAAAAGAAACCCGCCAGTTTGGCGGGTTTTTTAATGGCTACTGATACCTCAATAGCTTTCTCAGGGTAATACTTTGACTACGCGGCTACCTTGCCTACTTTAGCAAGTGCCATGCTAGTTAAAGTTAATAAACTGGCCCAGTGACTTAATAAGTTGAATGCTTAGGTAAGCTGCAAATAAGCTGATCACTGGGGTGGCGAGCAGACTCAAAAAAGTGAGTTCATTAATCATTAGGCTTGTCCTTTTTTTCTTCCTCGTTGTTGTTATTGTCTTGAAATGCAGCTTGTAAAGATTGCTTGGTTTCCATCTTTAATGCTTCTAAGTTTGCTTTAATGGATTCGGAGATAGCTTGCGTCACTTTAGCCTTTACGTCTTGCAATATAGAGGCATCGATCTCTGCTGCAGTTGTTGTCATGCTTGCTGTTAACAATAGTGTAGTCATGGTTAATTTCGCTAAAGTAGTCATAATGAGTTTCCTTGTAATGTGTTAGTCGTAATAACTATTACAAAGGTTGTGCCAAAATAAATTTAATTTTTATCTTGTTGATTTTTAAATACTTTAATTATTGATAGGTATCTGGGAATTAATAGGGTGGTGAATTTGACCAGTGCTAGATAGGTAATAAAGCTAAAATTTAGTGAAATATATTAAGGCTGGGTTAAGCGAAGTAAGAAAGGATAAAAAGCGGTGGTTGGGCCGAATTAACGGCCAAAGCTTGGGTCATCGGGCAAATCGACAAGGATTAATACTGCCCCCTTTCCGCCATACTCCAGTGGAGCTTGATGCATTGCTAATACATCTGGGTGTTGAACTAGGTACTGCGGCACCTTATGTTTAAGTACTCGCTCACCGATACCATGCACAATACAAGCACAGGCGATATGCTGTTTTTTACAAGCATGAATTAAGGCAGCAAGCTCTTGCTTTACTGTTTCTTTATTTAAGCCATGCAAATCCAGGATCAGTTCTGGCGCATAATCACCGCGTCTAAGTTGTTTGGCTAAGTAGCGGTCTGCACCTGGCTTAACGTAATTAATCGTCCCAGACGTATCAATATCAGGAATATATTCGTCTGAAAAGTAAAACTCTGACTGTTGTTGCTTCACTTGCTGTTTCAGCTCAACGCTCTGAGTTTTTTTGATTTGTTTAAGCTGCACTTGATCTTGCTTGATGGGCTTTACACCATTAAGCGACTCGCGAAACATCGCAAAATCATCGTTAAGGTCAGCATTGCTGTTAGATTCTCTGTTCATAGCCTCATTTTAAATAAAAAAAGCATAAAAACCTAGCTTAAAAACCGCTACAATGTCGCTATATAGTTTGAGCTTAGAGAATCTCCATGACGGAAATGTCGCAACCACTAATTACTGACGAAATGGCAAATGAAGCGTTTCAAGATCTCCATACCATTCAAGACTGGGTACGATGGACTGCTAGTCAGTTCGTCAGTAACGAGGTCTTTTTTGGTCACGGTACAGATAACCCATGGGATGAAGCGGTAAGTTTAGTACTACCAGTGCTCCATATGCCAATTGATGCGCCTAAAGAAATTATGCATGCTCGGATGACTCAAAGTGAAAAAGTTCACTTGATGGAATATATTAGAGCTCGCATTGAACAGCGCATTCCTGTGGCCTATTTAACAAATCAAGCTTGGTTTGCCGGTATGCCTTTTTACGTTGATGAACGTGTGCTTGTGCCTCGCTCTCCGTTTGCTGAGTTAATCGCAAAACATTTTGCTCCTTGGGTTGCATCACCAAACAAGGTGGCACGTATCTTAGACATGTGTACGGGTTCAGGGTGTATCGCTATTGCACTAGCAAAGGCCTTTGAACGCGCTCAAGTTGATGCCGTAGACATCTCTTTTGAAGCACTTGAGGTGGCAGATCACAATATCAATCAGCACATGATGCAAGACAGGGTGTTTGCAATCCAGTCGGATGTGTTTAGCGGGGTGCCGGGGCAAAAATACGATTTAATCGTTGCCAATCCGCCGTACGTGGATGCCGAAGATATGTCGGATTTGCCTGATGAGTTTCATCATGAGCCTGAACTTGGTTTGGCATCAGGTGAAGATGGTCTTGACGTAACACGCACCTTGCTAGCTGAGGCGGCTGATCACCTCACCGATGACGGTTTGTTATTTGTCGAAGTTGGCAATTCTATGGTACATATGGAACAGCAATTTCCTGAAGCACCTTTCACTTGGCTAGAGTTTGAACATGGTGGTTTAGGGGTCTTTGTGGTATCCAAACAGCAATTGTTGGAATACTTTAAAAACTGATAGGGAGCCAATGCTCTCTATCGTCTATTTTGGAATGAGGAAAAACGATGGCAGGCAATAGCATTGGCCAATTATTTAAGGTGTCGACCTTTGGGGAAAGCCATGGCGCTGCGCTTGGTGGCGTGGTGGATGGTGTACCACCGGGGCTCGAGATCTGTGAAGCAGATTTACAAGTCGATTTAGACAGGCGTAAACCGGGTCAAAGTCGATATACGACGCAGCGCCGTGAAGGTGATGAGATAAAAATTCTCTCGGGTGTGTTTGAAGGCAAGACCACAGGCACGAGTATTGGATTGTTGATTGAAAATACCGATCAACGTTCAAAAGATTACTCAAATATCAAAGACTTGTTCCGCCCTGGCCACGGTGATTACACTTATTGGCATAAATATGGTCATCGTGATTATCGTGGTGGTGGTCGGTCTTCTGCGCGTGAAACTGCCATTCGAGTTGCAGCAGGCGCCATTGCAAAAAAATACCTGAAACAAGTCCATGGCATTGAAATTAACGCTTGTCTATCTCAGTTGGGCCCTATTAAGGCTGAGAGCTATGATTGGTCAACTGTTGAAACCAATCCGTTTTTCTTTCCCGATGAGTCTAAACTAGAAGCGCTCGATGAATATATGCGAATGCTGAAAAAAGAAGGTGATTCAGTCGGTGCGAAGGTAAAAGTCGTGGCGAAAAATGTACCTGTTGGGTTAGGTGAGCCTGTATTTGATCGCCTAGATGCTGAGATAGCTCACTCCTTGATGAGCATTAATGCCGTAAAAGGCGTAGAGATTGGTGATGGCTTTGACGTGGTTGAGCAAAAGGGCTCTGAGCATAGAGACGAGCTAACGCCACAGGGCTTTACATCCAATCATGCAGGCGGCGTTTTAGCGGGGATTTCTACAGGGCAAGATATTATCGCCTCCATTGCGCTCAAACCGACTTCAAGTATCTCGGTGCCAGGGCAGAGCATCGATACTCACAACCAGCCGCAAGAAGTTGTGACAAAAGGTCGTCATGACCCATGTGTGGGCATTCGTGCCATTCCAATTGCGGAAGCAATGTTGGCCATTACACTTATGGATCACTTGTTACGCCATCGCGGTCAAAACCAAGATGTATCTCTGGTACACCAACCAATTCCTGGTCACATTTAGCCTAGGTACGTTGGCATAACACTTGCTCTCTTTGACTAAATCAAGGAGAGCATCATGATCACTTATCAATCACACTCGGCTGTAAAACCAACCTCTACTGCTACGGAGCAGTATAGTGGCACCTCTGCTAATCAAACAACTACCTCATCCAGCGAGCAAGACTACGTCGCCGCTGCCAGTATTGCGCAATCGGATACGCCAGTGCTCGAGAATAAAGTTGATGAGCCATACAAATATCAGGTGGTCGAGCGCAATCAAACCTTTTTAGAAAAAATGAGAGAGGCGGTAATGTTTAGCCGTTTGGGGGCAAACAAAGAGCAGATAGATGAACTGAAAGAAAAGATGGCAGAATTAGAAAAGCTAGCGGAGCAAGGTAAAATCTCTCCGAAAGAGCTAGAGGCGCGAATGGCGGCACTTGAAAAGGCAATGGAAGAAGCGATAACTCAAGAAGAAAATAAAGCAAGTCAGGACACAGTCATCGGCTAGCAAGTGAGCAAATAGTTATCCGAAGCTCAAGTTAGTTATCTTTTACCAGAGCCCAAAAAAAAGCCTCGTTCGAGGCTTTTTCTATCTGATTTTAGCTATGATACTTTTCACACGCTTCAAGGGTGTTTTCAATCAAGCTTGCCACCGTCATTGGGCCAACCCCACCAGGAACTGGGGTGATAAAACTTGCGTTTTGCTCTGCAACATCATATTGCACGTCACCTACCAGTTTGCCAGATTCTAAGCGGTTAATACCTACATCAATAACAATAGCGCCTTCTTTTACCCAGCTACCAGGAATAAACTCAGGTTTACCTACTGCGACCACTAAAAGGTCAGCGCGGCGTACGTGTGCTTCTAGGTCTTGAGTAAATTTATGACAAACCGTTGTGGTACACCCTGCAAGTAGCAACTCTAATGACATCGGACGGCCGACAATATTTGATGCACCAACCACAACCGCGTGCATGCCCTTATAGCGAACGCCGGTTGAATCGAGTAGGGTGATAATCCCTTTCGGTGTGCAAGGTCTTAGCGCAGGCATTCTTTGTGCTAATCGGCCAACATTATAAGGGTGGAAGCCGTCTACATCTTTATGCGGGTCAATACGCTCTAATATTTTCTCTGCGTCTAGGCCTTCAGGTAGCGGCAGCTGAACTAAAATTCCATCAACTTCAGGATCTGCATTGAGCTCATCAACTAGTGTAAGTAACTGCTCTTCGCTGGTGTCTCCTGGTAAGTCGAAAGATTTTGAAACGAATCCAACTTCTTCACAGGCTTTACGCTTTGAACCTACATAAACTTGGCTCGCAGGATCCTGACCTACTAGTACAACTGCCAAACCTGGTGTTCTTAGACCTTGCGCCAGCCTGTCTTGAACTCGTTGTGCAACAGTAGAACGAACTTGTTTCGCGATAGCTTTGCCATCAATGATGTTTGCCGTCATGATTGACCTATATTAAGGGTTAAAAAACTTGAACGATAATAGAGCCTTTGAATTCTTCTATACAAGCATTTTCATTTAGTAAGTGTAAAAGCGCTGGTAAAGATGAAAAAAATGGGGTTGCTCTACTTTTTATGCCTTCCTACTTTATACTAGGGAGGACATTTGCCCGCTATTTTCTCAAAAAACAGGCAGCCCGCCAAGCAAGCATTGCGTAAAAGCAGAGGTTTTCACGAATTAGCTCGGCAGATGCGTATAAAATTTGATTAAGTCAGCTGTTTTATCAACAATTTGTGGCAAAAATAGGCAGTTGAAACAAAAACTAAAAAAAATATTTGACCTGCTCGGGGCAAATCACTATTATGCACCCCGTTGCCAACGAGGACTCACCGATAAAAAGGTTCTAAGTTCTCCAAGGTCACAGTCGGCGATTAGCGCAGCTTGGTAGCGCACTTGGTTTGGGTCCAAGGGGTCGCAGGTTCAAATCCTGCATCGCCGACCATTTTTAAAATAAGAAAGTAGCATGAAGATGTTTACTCGAGTTTGCGCCCTTAGCTCAGCTGGATAGAGCAACGCCCTTCTAAGGCGTCGGTCGAAGGTTCGAATCCTTCAGGGTGCGCCATCTTATTTTAATCCACATGTAGTGGCGGCTGTAGCTCAGTTGGTAGAGCCCTGGATTGTGATTCCGGTTGTCGTGGGTTCAAGTCCCATCAGTCGCCCCATCTACATGCC
>NZ_NKHF01000077.1 GCF_002744175.1 Pseudoalteromonas piscicida | reverse complement strand
CAACATGGTAGGAGGTGGTTCACCCGCCGATTTGTGTGCATACACATTCGAGTCGAAGACGCTAAAGGCTAAACAAACATCTCGCGAGATAAACTCGCTCCTACCACACCCTCAGCAGGGGAGGAGGTGGTTTACCCGCCGGTTTGGGGTATAAAAATTGGGGAGAGCCACTACCTTTTATTTATAATCTTAGTTATTATTTCGCTTTTGTTTCACAGCTAATTACGACATGTCTGAACTCTATCATTGGTTTGATCTTCTTGGTGTAATGGTATTTGCTATATCTGGGACCTTGATCGCGCACAGTAAACACATGGATGGCTTTGGAGTAATAGTGCTTGCCGCGGTGACCGGAATTGGTGGAGGCACCTTACGAGATATGATTTTGGATCAGCCGGTATTTTGGTTACACGATACAAGTTATATTTACGCCATCCTAAGCGCTGTATTACTGAGTATATTATGGTTGAATCGACACCAGAATATTCCTCGCACTTTTTTACAAGTTGCTGATGCTTTGGGGCTCGCATTCTTTGCTGTTATGGGTGTGCAAAAAGCGCTTAGCATAGGAATGCCGGATACCACGGCAGTGATCATGGGAGTACTAACGGGTTGTTTTGGCGGATTAATCCGAGATGTGTTGGCTAGGGAAATCCCACTTCTATTAAAAGGTGAATTATATGCAATCACCTGCATTTTTGGCGGGGTAGTCTATACTCAAGCAATTAAGTTGGGGTTAGCTACCGAATTGGTAATGTTACTGTCGATGGCGTCCACTTTGTTACTTAGGTTAGCTGCTATGCGTTACAACCTAGTATTACACGTGTTTAAATATCAAGATTAACTAAGCAGGAGACAAGGATGTCTTTAGCAAGAGTGTTCACACGAGCACAAGTTGGGATCACCGCACCTGAGGTGATTGTAGAGGTTCACCTTAGTAATGGTTTACCGGCCTTTAGTATTGTTGGTTTACCCGAGACTTCAGTCAAAGAAGCAAAAGAACGAGTACGTAGCGCACTGGTTAATGCAGGGTTTTTATTTCCAGAGCAGCGTATTACCGTGAATTTAGCTCCTGCCGACTTGCCTAAAGAAGGCGGTCGATTTGACCTTGCGATTGCGTTAGGCGTATTGGTGGCGTCTGGGCAACTGGACAGCCATACGATCCTAAATAAAGAGTTTTATGGTGAACTTGCCTTAAATGGTGAGTTAAGGCCTATCACGGCAATTTTACCATCAGTGATTGCTGCTGCAAAAGCCGGAAGAACGTGTTATCTCCCCTGTGCCAACGATGCCGTTGCAAGTTTAGCCTCTGAGGTAAACCGAGTTGCGCTGGATAGTTTAAAAAGCGCTTGGTTGGGGCTTGGGGGTCAGCAGCCATTGAAGCTCAACCAAACCTATGGCGCCAATGATTGTGCACAAACGTCCACTTATAACAGTTTGGATATGGCAGAAGTAAAAGGCCAAGAAGGCGCTAAACGGGTGCTAGAAATTGCAGCAGCAGGCGGACATAATGTATTATTTTTAGGCCCTCCAGGAACAGGAAAGTCGATGCTTGCCCAGCGTCTGCCAAGCATTATGCCTTTAATGACAGACACGCAGGCGCTGGAAACCGCGTCGATTTATTCTATATTGGGTAAATCGATCAGCCAATCGAATTGGAAGCTTAGGCCGTTTCGAGCGCCACATCATACCTGTTCAGCGGTGGCACTGGTGGGTGGGTCATCGAATCCAAAACCAGGAGAAATTTCCCTTTCAAACAATGGTGTTCTTTTCCTTGATGAACTCCCTGAATTCGACCGCAAAGTCTTAGATTCGCTAAGAGAACCAATGGAGACGGGTATGGTGACAATTTCACGGGCCGCTCGGCAAGTGGATTACCCCGCGAACTTTCAGCTGATAGCCGCATTAAATCCAAGCCCTACAGGGTGTTACACTGATAAACGTACGTCACCTGATCAGGTCTTACGATATTTATCTAAAATCTCTGGGCCATTCTTGGATAGAATTGATCTACAAATTGAATTACCTCGGGTAAAAACGCAAGAGTTACAGTCTCAACAAGAGGGTGAGTCGAGCGCAACTATTAGAAGTCGGGTTGAGCAAGCCTATCAAACAGCGCTCACGAGACAAGGAAAATGAAATGATCAGTTAGGCGTTAAAGAATTAGCGCAAGTGTGCTATCTCGCAGAGGCTGAGCGGGTGTTTTTGGCAAAGGCGGCTGAAAAATTACAGTTGTCTCCTCGCTCTTATCATCGGGTCATTAAAGTTGCCAGAACGATTGCTGATCTAAACCTAATGACAAATATCAATTTGTACCATCTAAAAGAAGCGTTGAGTTATCGAGCCTTAGAGCGATTACTCGGCCAACTCACCAAGTATTAAGTGGAGAGCATGTACCCTTTGCCACGGACAGTAACAATACGTTTTTGCTCTTTTTCGTCCCCGAGCTTTTTACGTAAACGGCCAACGAGTACGTCTACAGTTCTATCACTTGGGCTCCAATCGGGTTGACCTATGTCTTCGGATATGCGCTCTCTAGAGGTCGCACGCCCAGCATTTGAAATAAGGCAGATTAGCACCTTGTGTTCTGCTTCTGTTAAACGAGATTCCGCACCATGTTGATTAATCAAAGTGCGATTGTCTGGATGGAGTTTAAAGTCGGCATATTCGATGAATTCTTCTGATTCGTCATCTTTATTGCCGACAAGGCGTTTGTAAAGCGCTCGCATACGAAGCTCTAGCTCTAAAGCATCTACGGGTTTACAGACGTAATCGTCAGCGCCTTGGGCAAGTCCTGCAATTCTGTCAGCTTGAGAATCTCGGCTCGATAGCATAATGACTCCAAGATCAGAAAGCGTATTAATTTCTTTAGCTAATTGCAGCCCATCGGTCGCAGGGAGGACGACATCAACAATGGCAAGAGCGAAAGGGTTTTGCGTTTGTGCTTGAATAAGCTCAAGTGCTGTAGCACCAGTATTGTCTACAGTGATATCAAACTCTGTATCTTCAAAATGACTGCACAGTCGTTTTGCTAAGAGCTCATCATCTTCAACTAATAAAACCTTTATGCTCATGTTTTCACTGTTAATTGTTGTTTAATTGTCGTTAATATAACACTGAGGAATCGCTGCTTGGAAGTAGACGAAACGAATTCTTACAACTCTATATTAGGCACGTTACCCCGACTCTCTTATTGAATCAAGAGGGATATCCACCGTGTTGTGAAATTATATACAATGAATGGGCTATTTGCTGCTTACATAATCAAAAAAGCGGTGCACCTGGCACCGCTGTATAAGGATCACTTGCCGTAAAGGTGTTCCCACCATTGTGGTTCTTGCTTTAAGTGTTTGTCAAAGTAAGCCAACATGGTATTCCACCAGTGGAAACGCTTATCGCGAGCGAAGATCTGGTGGTCAGCACCTTTATACTCTACTAACTCAACATCTTGACCTAAAATCTTCAGCGCAGTGTACATATTGTGGCTCTCACCTGGAGGTACGTTAGTATCCGCATCACCATGGATCAACAGTAGGGGAGTTGAGACTTTATCGGCATTAAAGACAGGGCTATGTTGTGAGTATAGAGTTGGGTTGTTCCAAGGGAAACTCCCTTTTGACGCTTCGCCTGAATATAAATAACCCCACCAACCTTGTCCCCAGTATGAGGTAATATTAGAAATGCCTGCATGTGAGATAGAAGCTGAAAATAGATCGGTTTTAGTGGTTAACAGCATAGTCATAAAACCACCATACGAGGCGCCTAGGTTACCCAAGCGTTTATCATCAACAAAAGGATAGGCTTTTACAAACTCTTTTGTTCCCATGATGATATCGTTTGCCGTATGTTCACCCCATGCATTGACATGCTCTGCTGAAAACTTTTGTCCAAAGCCTGTTGCACCTGTAGGTTGCAGTACGTAGACAACATAACCCTTTGCTGCCCATAAATTAAATGGGTAGCGTCCAGTAAAGCCTCTAGTCACTGGAGAAGTGCCGCCATAGTAGTAAACTAGCGCTGGGTATTTTTTAGATTTATCTAAACCATGAGGTAGGTAGACACGGCCTTTGATCTCGACGCCCTCTTGGTTAGTAAAGTTAAATTCTTCCAAGTCAGCTATTTCAGCGTTTTGATAAGCAATATCCTGTGAACGCCACAGCGTGTCAGCGCGACTATCTGACGTTGACATGCTCTTGAGTTGCTGTGGTGTAGATGCAGTTGTACCTGTGAATAGTATTTCAGCGCTGCGTTCTTCTGATACTGAGTAACTTTCTACGACATCAAGCTCAGTGTTTAACTTCTTAAATCTACTTTTACTTTGGTCGAAGAAGAACAGTTGTTGGCGATCTTCATCAGTGGCCTTTAGTACCACATCGCCATTATTTAGTACTGTAAAGCTACCGATAGCTGGGTCGAAATTTTTGCTTAGCGCTTTAACATTTTGCCCATTTCGGTCCATTAGGTAGAGTTGACCATCGTAATTGTTTGCTAGCATACCCTCAGGTAAATTACGCCCCGCGCCATCTGCAAAATCAGGCCCTGCCGTTACGTAAATCCCGTCTTTAGTGTATTGTGCATTATTGAATGTACGATATTGACCAATAACTTTTTGTTGATTGTCTGATAAATTAATCTCTACCAGTTCTGTGAGCATATGTGGCGGTTGTGAATAATCCTGCTGATTACGTGTTGCTAAAATCGTTTTTGATTTCGCATCAAAATCAGCTAGCCGATGACTTTGATTGCCAACTGTAACTGGGTTAAGTAGGCCGCTGCTGATGTCAAGCAAGAAGATCTGTGATTGCGTGCGGGCATAAGACCATCTGTCTTCTAAACCTTGGTAGTGTTTAGTCAACTTACCTTCTTCTTTGCCGCTATTCGTCCACTCAAAAATTAGTGTGTCTTCGTCAAAGAAGGTAATGCTACTCGCACCATTGAGTTGACTGGCAACCTGAGTGCGTTTAGCTGTTTTTAAGTCAAAGATATATGCTTTATTATCAGAGAGGTAAGTAAGTTTTTCACTGTCGTCACGCCAAGCGAAGCTACCTGCATTCATACCATCAAAATGGTGCAGTGCCTCACCATCTTCATTGTATAAAGTAGTTTCTGTGATCGCGGTATTACCCTTTTCATCATTATAATGGCGTACCGTTGTGATGTAATACTCTCCATTAGGAGATAACGAAATTGCACTGACGGTAGGGGCATCAAAAAGCTGCTTTGCTGAAAGTGCTTTCGTTTGCTTGTCGGTTAGGGTGATGATGTCATGATCTGCTTCGCCATCAAAGTTGATGTCTACTTTGTTCCAGTCGTTAACTTGCTCGGCAATAACAAGAATTTGATGATCGCCTTTAGCTACATCCAGCTGAATCTCACTAACGCCTGTTACCGCTTCACCATTTAAAAAGACTTTTGCTTTTTCAATACCTTCAAGCTTTAGCTTGCCAGACACAAAACGCTCTGTTGTAAAGTTAAATTTTAGCGCTTGCAAGCCTGGTATAGTTAATTGCGACACTTTGCTGAGAGGCTGCCATTTACTTTGTTTATTAAAGAGTGTTATTTGACCTGCGTCTTTCAATAGAGAAGGGAGTAAATTATCTATGATGGCATCACGATGCGCTGTATCTGCCGGTTTTATTGTTGAATTTGTTGCGATTGGGCCCAAAAATTGTATTTTTGATTCGTCCAGGGGGCTTGCGGATAGTTGTGTTGAGACTGCCGTAAATAGTAGAGTGACGGCTGTACGTAATTTCATATGTTTGCGCCTAATGTAGGTAATTAGATGATAAAACTATATCATAGTATTTTAACTCGGTTGTATTGCTGCGATAGACGTCCTAAATTTAAGATTCTGTGTTGGTTAACTTAAGCGTTTTACTTGAACATAGATACGGCGCAACCCATATTTATGCTTTGAATTAAGAGGAGTATTTACTTGGCCTTACTTTTGACCTACATGTTTTTGGCGATCGCAATTTCGTTTATCTGTTCGGTGATGGAAGCCGTATTGTTAAGCATTACGCCAAGCCATATTGGGATTCTAAGACAGGAGAATGCGGGGTTAGCAGACCGAGTTCAAGGTTTAAAAGACAATATTGATCAGCCGCTTTCAGCTATCTTAACGCTCAATACCGTGGCGCATACCGCGGGCGCGGCAGGGGTTGGTGCACAGGCGGCCGTTGTCTTCTCTGATGCTGCAGTGGGCATTGCTTCAGCGGTAATGACGCTATTAGTACTGGTATTATCTGAGATTATACCAAAAACATTAGGCGCAACTTATTGGCGTGGTTTGACGCCTGTTGTTTCGAGCATATTGGTATGGCTTGTACGGGTGCTAAAACCTTTTGTATGGATGTCTGATCAACTCACCAAAGTGATAGGCCGTAAAGAAGACGAAGCACATTATATTCGCCAAGAAATTGAAGCTATGGCAGAAATAGGCTCTGAAGCAGGTGCCCTGCATCAAGATGAAACTGAAACGATCCGTAGCTTATTACGTTTTCGTCACGCGCGCTTAGAAAGCATTATGACGCCGAGGACTGTTTTGTTTAAAGTCCACAAAGATATGACTGTACATGAGTACTTGTCAGAGCACGGTTCGGTCGCTTTTTCTCGAGTTTTAATTTTCGATAAAAATACGGACGATATTATCGGTTTCGTCCATAAAAATGACATCATGCTTGCTTACCACCGCTTAGGTGAAGAGTACAAAATCGGTAAGCTTTCCCGTCCTTTATACACAGTGCCCGAAACACTTGCTGCACCTGAGCTTTTTAAAGCCTTGTTGGCCAAACGTTTACATATAGCGTTAGTGATCGATGAGTATGGCGATGTGCAAGGTATCGTGACACTAGAGGATTTACTGGAATCTTTGATGGGGATGGATATTGTCGATGAGCGAGAGCAAACAACAAATATGCAAGCCGCAGCTAAGCAAAAGTGGCGAGAGCGTGTAGACAATCACGACAACCTGATTGAAGATAAAGACGATGAAGAAAGCGAAGAGGATGGATGTAATGAAAACCACAAAGAGGGCGCATTGCCCCCTGAGGTTAAGGATTCGAATTAATCATCCGTTGCCAAGAGTGTATCCAGCCAACTAAGTCAGAGAGTGGCTTGGGCTTACTGATCAAAAAGCCTTGCATCAGTAGGCTATGTTTATAGCGGTCAAGGTATTGGAGCTCTTCGATGCGCTCTATACCTTCTGCAACAATATCAAGCTGCTGGTTTTGCGCTATGTCGATTAGGCTATCGATGAGTACCTGAGAAAATCTATCTGACTCAACGTGTGTGATTAATGAACGGTCTATTTTTATTTCAGTAAAAGGCAGCGATTTAAGCTGCTGAATATTGGTAAAGCCGGTCCCAAAATCGTCTAATGAAATGTCGAAACCACGGATCCGCAACCTATTCATTGTTTCCAATTGAATAGACTGGTTCATCGGTTGGTTTTCTGTGATTTCTAGAATGATGTCGCTTGGCTTCAAGCGATTGATTTCTAATATTAAGGCAAGTTTGTCTGGGCAACTTAGATCATTGAGCTGTACTGGTGATAGGTTAAACGCCAGTTTTATTGGATAGTTGAGCTCTGACTTGATTGTTTTAAATTCATCGGTTGCCTTTTCAAACAGCTGAAAGGTAATGATATTAATCAGATCTGTATCTTCAGCAACGCCAATAAAGTGATCCGGCAATATCACTTTTTCTGTGTTTTTCGATACGATACGAGCAAGTACTTCAACACTTTTTATTTTCTTGTCGCCCCGATGAACCTTAGGCTGATAGTAAGGAGTGATCTCATTATGGCTGATGGCATGCAGCAGGTCACTTTCCGTGACCTTCTCGATGCGGCTACGTTTGACGGTGGTATAGGTGTCCATTTTCTTGAGCATGCGCTCGACATCAATCAGCTGTATTGGCTTGGAAATATTTCCAATAAGGTGTGCGTTAGATTGTCTTGCTAGGTTGGTTGCAAGGTCGATAATCTTTTCATCCATTTCCGAAATAATGATTATGCCACCCGAAAACCTAAGTTCTCCTAGCTTGTGAATAAACTCCATGCCATCCATTTCTGGCATATTGAGATCGGTAAAAATAGCATCAAATTGATGAGGCGTTTGCCGCACCCTTTCTACCGCGCTTACCGCACTTGAGCAGGTAGTGACATGCTCGATCCCTAACTCCGTCATTATTGCCTGCATAACAACGAGGATAGCGGGGGAGTCATCTACTACCATTATCCGATATTTTGCTAATGACATTAACAATTCCTTCGTATACCTAACCTTCCTAAAGTCTAGTACAAATATTTCAAAGTGCTCAAATCGCAATGCAGTTAACTAGGTGACTTTTACTCAATTTGTAGTTTCACCATGACATTTTCCTATCATTTTGCTCATTCTAATCGCACTAACGCTTTAAGCTAGGCGCGCTTTTGGGGATAATGTTGAAAACGATATTTGGATTTGGGTATGAATAGAATCGAGCTGTCTCTGGCCGACAAAGCCGTGTCTGTCTTTTTTAATCAACAACAAGTTGTACAGTTATTTGTTGAACAACAGGCTATTGCTTTCGAAGAGCATGGTAATTGTGTGAAAGCGGCTATTGCAGGTCAGGTTTTAGCGGTGCATACCGAGCAACTGCCGCAAGGGGTGTTGGGCATTGCTGTCAATGGCTCTGAACCTCAATGGCTAGAAGTAAACGCTGAAACGCCAAAAGAAAAGCGCAGTCTGATTGGTTTGGCTGCACTGGGCCTAAAACTATTTAAAAGTGCAAAAGTAGTTAAAGCAGCTTTAGCTGGGGCGTCTGTGGCTGGTTACGCATGGTTGTTTTCATGGCAATTTGCATTGATGCTAGTCGCGTGCTTGGTAGTGCATGAGTATGGTCATGTAAGGGCGATGCGCTATTTCGGTATTAAAACAAAGGGAATTTACCTTATTCCCTTTGTTGGTGGTCTGGCCGTTAGTGACGACAAGATAGTAACGCGATGGCAGGATGTGGTGATTTCTTTAATGGGCCCCGCCTTTGGACTCATCACCTCGGTGCTGGGCGTCGTACTGTATTATGCGACAGAGATGGAGATATTTGCAGGTGTCGCCGTACTAAGTGCATTACTGAACCTATTTAACCTGTTACCTATTTTGCCTCTCGATGGAGGGCATGTACTCAAAAGTATCAGCTTTTCGATGCGCTCTTGGGTTGGTTTGCTAGCGTGTATGGCAGGGGTGCTTTTTGGGCTGTGGATCAGTTACCTATTCGGGTTGATATTGTTGGTCATCTTCATTTTGATAGGTAGCTTTGAGATTTTAATCGAGTGGCGAGGCCGCAATCACAGCCATTTAATTCCACTCGATAGATATGGACAGGTCGTTAGCGCAATCATGTATGTACTGGTTGTTTGTGGACATGTCGCGGTGATGATGCATTTCGCAGACTCGCAGAGCCCCATTTTAAGCCTACCGATGAAAATCTTATCAAGCTGATATGAACAGTAGGGCGCGTAAAGCGCCTTATTAAAATGGTAATAGCAGCAACAAGGTAATAATGGCGCCAGTGACGATCAGCTGAACTAAGCAAAATCCCATAATATCCTTGGCTTTGAGACCGGCAATGGCAAGAACTGGCAATGCCCAGAAAGGCTGGATCAGATTAGTCCAAGCATCTCCCCAGGCTACAGCCATTGCCACTCTGGCTATATCGGCATTGAGTGCTTCTACTGCCGGAATAATAATAGGTGCCTGAACCGCCCACTGACCACCACCGGAGGGGACAAAGATATTAACTAGGCCTGCACTTAAAAAGCTCCAAACCGGCAATGTCCACTGTGTACTGATTGATACAAAGCCCTGTGATATTTGCTGTGCGAGACCTGTTTCTACCATGATAGCCATGATCCCAGCATAAAACGGAAATTGAATCACAATCCCAGCACCACCCAAAATGGCTTGCTGCAAACTATTGAGAATGTTTGCGGGCGTTTTGTGTAACAACATGGCTAAAAATAAAAAAAGTGCGATCACTGTATTTAGGGTGAGCGTTGCTCCTGTGACGAAAAAATAATAGCTTAAATAGCAAAGGCCAACGACACCACCAAGCATACCTAGCCAAGGCGCGTTTTCCAATTTAGAGGCGGGCGTATCTTTTGAATTTGTTTGCACCGGAGTGTCGATGAGCTTTTCTTTATCTATGATAATAGCTTCATTATCTTTAGGTAGCATCAGCTTATTCAAAAGCGGTAAGACAATAAATATACTTAATACCATCAATAGGTTAAATGGTGCAAAGATAGTATCTGAAGTGGGAATAACCCCGATACTGTTTTCACTAAAGTGACCAGGTGTGGCGATAGTGAGCGGAACTGAGCCTGCTAAACCTGCATGCCACACAATAAATCCAGAATAAGCACTAGCAACTAACAGACGGTAATCTACCTTAACTTGTTTGGCTATTGCCTTAGCAAATAAAGCGCCCACAACTAAACCAAACCCCCAATTAAGCCAACTAGCACTCATTGCAACGAGTGTGGTTAATATAATTGCTTGAGAAGGGGTATTGGCCAGTTTAGCTAATTTACCCAATGCTTTTGCAACCGGCGGTGTGACAGCTAGCATATGCCCGCAGAGTAAGACCAACAGCATTTGCATGGCAAATGTGAGTAACTTCCAAAAGCCACTGCCCCAAGCTTCGATAACTACAATTGGGGTGCTTGGCGTAAACATAACGGCAAGTATCATCACCAAAAATGTCAGTAACAGTACAATGACGAATGGATCTGGAAGGTACTTATCGACTAATTTAGTCAGTGGGGTGGTAAACTTGCTGAGCATAGGACATCCTGTTTTCATTATTGTTTTTGGCAAATCAAAAAGATTGAATTGCGTTTAATAATATAGCTAAACTTTAAGCTAAAAGTTAGTGGTTTAGGCCAACTAATGGTGAATGGACGATAATTAGATTCTTTGATTGTATTTTAAATCAATAAGTTAAGGTTGGCATGGAATCTGATACATTAAAAATAAAGACTTTAAGTAACTAAGAGAGGTAACTATGTCTGGACAAGGTTCTGGCGGTAATGTAATTGCGGCGATTTGTAACGTCTTTTTCCCTGGCCTTGGTCAGTTGGTGCAAGGTCGTATTTTAGCAGCGTTAATTTTTGCGATTATTGTAGTCGGTGGTTATGCGTTGTGGTTCTTGATTGTTCCCCCTGTGATTGCTGCTGTATTTCATTTATGGTCTATTATCGATGCCGCGAAATATTCACCACCAAGATACTAGTGGGTTATACCAAAAAGTATAACCAAACTGTCAGGCTAACGGTGCTCAACAGAGTAGACAGTACAACGGTGGCAGCCAATGTCGCTTGTTGGCTGTCAAGCTGTCGAGCAACAAGGTAAGCATTTACTCCCAGTGGTGAGGCGCTCATAAGCGTGACTACTTGTACTTGTTGGGTTGTGAGCCCTAAAAAAGTAGCAAAATAGTATACCAGTGCCGGGAGCAATACTAATTTAACCATGCTTAACCACAGTGCTCCTTTTAACTGCCCTTTCACCCCATATTGTAGTAGGCTCGCGCCGAGCATAAACAATGCCCCAGGAATAGCTGGCTGAGCTAGCCAACTCATACTCTCCATCAACAAATTAGGCAGCTCAACTTGAGCTAAGTTAAACACCAATCCACACGTAATACTAACTACAATTGGATTGAGTAGCAGGGGCTTAAGTGTGTCTATTTTATTTTGATTGTTAGCTGCTAGCGAAAATGTCATAAAAAATAACATGAGACTATGAAAGGTGATGATCATAAACACCATCGCCCCAGCCTGTTCACCGAGTGCCATTAAAATTATCGGAAGTCCCACTAGTACTGTATTGGAGTAAGTACCTCCCAATGCAAGGGAAGCGCCATCGGCTTTCGGACACTTAAGCAAATTCAAGAGAAATGTATATAACAACAAGTAGGTTAGCGCGACGGGCAAGTAAAACGATAACAACAAAGGCCCAGCTGCAAGGTTACTTAAATCGGCCTTTAGCATGCTACTAAACAACAGCAACGGAATACACAAGTTAAAAATAAACGTACGCAAGCCATCAAGTTGTTTTACTGGAATAAACCCACTCTTTGCGCTAAAAAAACCTGATAACACGATAAAAATGAGAGGAAATAAGATCTCAAAAGGTGACATGCACTGACCAAATCGTACTGAGCTAGAGCATAATTCTATCAATGAATGCGTGCCTAGCGCTACTTAGGTATAATAGTATCTGTGTTTTTTAGTAAGTAGTAGAAATGGAATACCAATTTATTCGCGATCCGCTTTCTGGATTCCGTGCACGTTTTAATGATGAGCATGCCTTAATTGGCCGCTGGTTAAGTGAAGAACTTGAGCACAGCGATATCATTGAGTTGCTCTCTCAACTAATGGCTCTCCCTAATCAAAAGGCTGAACTCACCTTAGTAGGTAAAGAGATCAGAGTGACTTTTTCAGCACAAGAAGCATTATTTGAAAGCCATGCTTTATTCCACGAAGGAGAGGACTTAGCGCAATACCAAGATGATGCACTGGCTTTAGATGACTCTGGTTTGATGGCTGTGTGTGGGTACGAAGATTTTATGCCAATATTGAGTGAATGGGCTGATTTTACCAAGGCAAAATAAGCGCTCTAAAAAGAGCGCGACAGCATAAATATGAGAGCTCAGGAGTGAGCAAACTAGTATATTTTTGACGTTCGCTTGCTTAAATTAGCGAGTACACTCTCGAATTCACATGAGGTTAGGTTATTTGGGCGTGCCGTAGAGTTGCTCTGCTCGATTAAATAACACCCAAGATGTCAGTATGTACTTGTCATTGGAAATTGGAATATTACCTCTATGGGTATGGGTAAAGTAGCCCGGCGCTATTACCATGGAGCCTTTCACCGGTGCAATTTTGCGCTGTTGGTAGTAAAACTCAGTCTCGCCACCCTCCTCGACATCATTAAGGTAAAACATAAACAGTAACACGCGGTGCAATGCCTCATTGTGATCGTGCTGTGGGTAAACTTCGCTGTGCCAATACGGATACCCCCCTTTATTTACCTGATAACGCTGAGCTTGGATTGCCCCTAGTCGGAATAGTTGTTGCGCGAGTACAGGCAATTGTGGTCTGCCAACTTCTTCAAAGTTATCAACCGTTAAGTCAACGGGTTCACCGGTTTTGGGGTGGTATACTTTTAACCCAAACGCACCAATAATAATAAAGAAATGCTCTTCTAGGTACTCAAATAAGTGCTTTGCCGTAACCTGTTGAATGTGCTGTAACTGTTTGGCATAGTCTGGATAAGAATTTAGATACAGGTCGTGACTGACTTTTTTACTCAAGTCGACACCACCAGATGTAGTCCCCTGTTTTAAATATGGGCTTTGATCGAAGGTTGTTACGAATTCATCGCAAAAGTCTGAACTGAGTGCGTTATCGTAAACGCGAATAAAATCACTCATGTTTTTCCCTAGTTTTTATTGGAGTTATTATGCTGTCTGAAAAGCTTATGCCGCGATTTAGCGACACCGATGTGCTTGGACATATCAACAATACCGTACTCCCAGTATGGTTTGAAGCTGCACGCACACCTATTTTCAAAATATTTACACCAGATTTAAATCCAACGGCGTGGAAGTTAATTGTAGCTAAGGTAGAGGTGACCTTTATGGGTGAGCTATTTTACGGTCAGGAAGTCGAAGTCAAAACGGCTATAGAGCGCATCGGAAATAGCTCGTTTGTTATTTTGCAACAAGCGTGGCAGCACGGAGAGTGCTGCGCAGAAGGGAAAACCACTATGGTGCGTTATGACTTTGCGAGCAAGCAATCACAGTCGCTTAGCCAGCAAGAGCGTGAGGCACTGGCAAACTTTATGGTTGCTGAGGTTTAAATTGATGGCCAATGGCCGCTGAAATACAAGGCTTTACGGTATAGGTGTAACCATATTCAGCGGTATCGCTGGGCATGATCTCTAAGATTTCATAATCATTTAGCTCAACGACATTACTGCCTTCACTTTGTTCACAGCGCGAACTGCCATCGGATTCAAATCGAAAAATAAAATAGGCTAGGATTTGGTTAAGCAGTTCGTTATAGAGTTTACCTTGTTCATGTAAGTCTGGATCTGGTTCGTTTTTAATCGATACTTCTAATGATTCAGACGCTTCAGATGTATCTGTTGCTGATTGAGTTGTTGCTCCA
Organism: Pseudoalteromonas piscicida; assembly: GCF_002744175.1. Taxonomy (GTDB): domain Bacteria; phylum Pseudomonadota; class Gammaproteobacteria; order Enterobacterales; family Alteromonadaceae; genus Pseudoalteromonas; species Pseudoalteromonas piscicida_B. The sequence goes on along the minus strand of NZ_NKHF01000077.1, from coordinate 117,310 downwards.
TGGGCCTCAACTTGCGCTTGTTGGATTTGCTCGGTGACCGCTTCAGTTTGTACTACTTCAGCATGCATGGAGTCAGGTATGTTGCCACTGGCCTTGAATGAAATGCCATTTTTATCGATTTTAAAATCTGATGAGAGCTCGGTAAATGTTGAAGACGCGCCTGACTTTGCGATACCAATGATTAAAAACGCCAGTAGCACAAAACACATAATAAGCCTGATTATTGCGGTTGTAGCTGGAAAGCGATAATGGGTTTCATGCCAAAAGGGTTTGATCCGAAACGGCTTCAATAAAAACAGAATAATGACATAAAAAGTCATGCAGATCTGCGTCAATACCAATAAGAAGGTACTGGTAATAAAGAACCAAGTAGGCAATGACAGCAGAACACTTAAGTTGTGGGTGTAGGGGAAGTTATCTGTACTCACGCCAGTTAAATCATTGATGCGGCCATCGGCTTGAACCAGTACAAAGTTTGCAATAAATGCGTAGAATAATAGAATTAATGTCTTGCCAGGAACACTTTCCCAAAACCGCATGATTCGCGGCCAAAACTCATAACATAATGCGATAACGGTGGTAATTAAAATCAAAAATGCCGTGAAGTGATCGTCTTCGTTTTCCGTCAAGCTGAATAAAAAAATAATGAAGCTAATTAGGTAGTAACGCTGAGCTTGAGTGAGGCTCTGCCAAAACTGGCCGATACCAAAACGTACCTTAGCGAAGTAGGCAGTCAAATTTTTTGGCGCGAGAAGTTGGTGCATAATAAGCTAACTTATAATTATTATGCACCAATAATAGATACTTTTAGAAATTATGACAATAAAGGTTTTAGGTACTTACCTGTGTGAGAGCCTGCAAAGTTAGCGACGGTTTCAGGCGTTCCCGAAACCAGTATCTGGCCGCCACCTGAACCACCTTCTGGTCCTAAATCCACTATCCAGTCCGCTGTTTTGATTACATCGAGGTTGTGCTCGATCACCAAGACGGTATTACCATGGTCGCGAAGACGATGAAGCACAGCCAGCAGTTGTTGAATATCGTGGAAATGTAGGCCGGTTGTTGGCTCATCAAGGATATACAGTGTTTTACCCGTATCTCGTTTGGATAGCTCTCTGGCGAGTTTAACCCGCTGCGCTTCACCGCCCGATAAGGTTGTTGCTGCCTGCCCTAGGCGAATGTACGAAAGACCAACATCCATTAGTGTCTGTAATTTGCGGTTAATCGCTGGGATTTTATCAAAAAACTCTCGTGCATCTTCCACCGTCATTTCTAGTACTTCATGGATATTCTTACCCTTATAAAGTACTTCAAGTGTTTCACGGTTATAGCGTTTACCTGTACAAACGTCACATGGAACGTAAACATCGGGAAGGAAATGCATTTCAACCTTGATTACCCCGTCCCCCTGACAAGCTTCACAGCGGCCACCTTTTACATTAAAACTAAAGCGACCCACTTTATAGCCGCGTGAACGCGCTTCTTGTGTGCCTGCGAATAGCTCACGGATTGCAGTAAAAATCCCTGTGTAAGTAGCTGGGTTAGAGCGTGGTGTGCGCCCGATAGGGCTTTGATCTATATCGATAACCTTGTCGAAGTGATCGAGTCCGTGGACGGAGTCATAAGGCGCGGCCTCTTGTGTCGTCGCACCATTTAGCTCTTGGTGAGCGAGTTTAAATAAAGTGTCGTTGATCAGTGTCGATTTACCAGAACCAGACACGCCAGTGACACAGGTCATCAAACCAACTGGTACTTTTAGATCGACATGCTTTAAATTGTTACCAGTGGCACCTTTAAGCTCTAGCCATTTGTCATCACATTGATGACGCTGGGCTGGCACTGCAATCTGTTTTTCACCGCTGAGATATTGACCCGTCAACGAGTCTTTACTTTGCATTATCTCATCACGAGTACCTTCTGCGACAACATAGCCACCATGCACACCTGCGCCTGGGCCGATGTCGATGATGTGATCCGCTGCGCGGATCGCGTCTTCATCATGTTCAACCACGATGACGGTATTGCCAAGATCTCTTAGGTGCGTGAGTGTTTTGAGCAGCCTATCGTTGTCGCGCTGGTGCAAGCCTATTGAAGGCTCATCTAACACGTACATTACGCCAACGAGCCCTGCGCCAATCTGGCTTGCCAGACGAATACGCTGTGCTTCACCGCCTGATAGAGTATCTGCACTGCGTTCTAACGAAAGGTAGTTTAGTCCAACATTGATTAAAAACGATAAACGATCGCGAATTTCTTTCAGTACTTTATCAGCGATCTGCGCTTTTTGTCCGCTTAGCTCAAGGTCGATAAAAAACTGACTGGCTTCGCCAATACTCATGGTTGTTACGCTAGGTAGGTTGGTTGCACCAATAAAGACATGGCGAGCTTCTTCGCGTAAACGAGAGCCGTGGCAACTTGGACAAGCCTGGCTGGTTTGATACTTAGCGAGCTCTTCTCGCACTGAGCTTGACTCGGTTTCACGATAGCGGCGGTTCATATTATTAAGTACGCCTTCAAACTCGTGGTTTCGAGTGATTAAATCGCCTCGGTCATTACGGTATTTAAAGGCAATTTTAGTTGTGCCTGAGCCTTCAAGTACGACGTTTTGGAATTTACTTGGCAAGTCTTGAAACGGTGTTTCTAAGTCAAACCCATATTGTTCAGCGACCGAGCTAAGCATTTGAAAATAGTAAAAACTGCGCTTATCCCAGCCTTTAATCGCGCCACCCGACAAGCTCAGCTCAGGGTTTTGCACCACACGTTTTGGATCAAAATATTGTTTAACACCTAAGCCGTCGCAGCTTTGGCAAGCACCGGCTGGGTTATTAAAAGAAAACAGTCGAGGCTCTAGTTCGCTCATGGCATAACCACAGCTAGGACAAGCAAAGTTTGCAGAGAACACCAGTTCATCGGCGTCGCTTTCGTCCATATACGCTATTTGCGCGATGCCATCTGCAAGCTCAAGTGCCGTTTCAAACGATTCTGCTAAGCGTTGCTCTAGTCCTTCTTTTACTTTGAAGCGATCAACAACAACCTCAATTGTATGTTTTTTCTGAAGTTCAAGCGTCGGCGGATCAGATAAATCACACACTTCACCGTCAATACGAGCACGGATAAACCCTTGGCTTGCAAGTTCCTCAAGTAATTTTACGTGCTCACCTTTACGGTTTTTTACCACAGGTGCCAACAGCATTAGTTTGCTACCTTCAGGTAGCGCCAGCACCGTATCGACCATTTGACTGATAGTTTGTGCCGCTAGCGGCAAGTCATGGGTAGGGCACCTTGGTTCACCGACTCGGGCAAATAGCAATCTTAAGTAGTCGTATATCTCGGTGATGGTCCCTACCGTTGAACGTGGGTTATGGGAAGTCGACTTTTGCTCGATGGAAATAGCAGGGGAAAGACCTTCGATATGATCGACATCTGGCTTTTCCATCAGCGATAAGAATTGCCTTGCATATGCTGACAAGGATTCGACATAGCGACGCTGGCCTTCTGCATACAAGGTATCAAATGCTAAAGATGATTTCCCCGAACCAGAGAGACCTGTGATCACTATCAATTTATCTCGTGGGATGGTGAGAGAGATATCTTTTAAATTGTGGGTGCGGGCACCCCTGACTTCTATTTTATCCATACGACCCTTGTGTGTTCTCGTGCACTGTAATGAGTAAGCGATACTAATCCATCAATTTGAAACATGAACCAGTCATATCATGATGTGAGGTGAACAGATTACCGCATCCCGAATACAAAATTAAGTTATCTCTGCTAAACGAACTAAACTTATTAAACAGATCAACTTGGAATCTTGATTTTGTCTCGATTATTGTGGTTATTTGCGTTGCTTTGTCACAGCGCTTTTAGTTGTGAGCTGATAGTTCGATTTGAAAACTATGCCGCGCAGTCGACGTTAGATGAAAAGCTCGTTTGGCACGGAATGGATGTTGATTTTGCTAAAGCACTATTAGATGAAGCTGGGTGTGGTTATCGCTTTGTGAGCATTCCATGGGGAAGAGCATTAAAGCTGTTGCAAGAAGGCGAAATAGATTTGATCTTAAGTGTCTCCAAAACGCCTGCTAGAGAGCAATATGCTTATTTCGTTGGGCCACAGCGCATGGAAACCATCGTATTTGCAATGAATACGGAACAGCCTTATCAACTAGACACATTGGAATCATTGTTTAACTTACCCAAACCCATAGCAATCCATAGAGATGCTTTTTATGGCGAAGCATTTATGGAGCGCTTAGCTCAACGCACCGAGCGTGAAACACAGTTTATTTACGTGCCAGATAACCAGGTGAAACTAACACTACTTAAAAAAGGGCGAATTGCAGGTTTTTTAGAAGAAAAGTTCAATGTATTGTATCAAAGCAAAAGCAACCCAGACTTTGAGAAGCTTACGATCAACCCCTTTATTATCAATGAAATGCCAGTGTATTATGCCTTCAGTAAAAAGCGCACCTCTAATGAAAGGCTGCAACGTTTAAACCAAGCATTTGAGCGTTTAAAACGTAGCGGTAAGCTTAGTCAAATCAGCGCCAAGTACGGAGTTAACTGAACCTGAGTTTATCAACTTATCAGCGACTTAAATTAAGCAAATTGGTATAAGTTACGAAAAGAGTTTGTTAAACTTGCGCGTGATTTTCGATAGTGATGAATACCGCCTTATGTCTAATGACTCTCTAAATCCGACAGAAAAGCGCGCCGCGATTTCTCTTGCTGGCGTATTCGCTTTTCGTATGCTCGGCTTGTTCATGTTGATGCCTGTTTTGGCTGTTTATGGTCAATCTTTACAAGATGTCTCACCACTATGGATTGGCTTGGCGATAGGTGCTTATGGCTTAACGCAAGCACTGTTGCAAATTCCAATGGGGTGGCTGTCTGATAAGTTTGGTCGCAAGCCTATCATTGTGGGTGGCCTACTTGTATTTGCGCTAGGCTCAGTGATTGCTGCGTTAGCCGATTCCATCTATTGGGTTACCTTTGGTCGTGCACTACAAGGCATGGGGGCAATTGCCAGTGCTTTGTTGGCGTTAGCCGCAGATCTAAGCCGTGATGAACAGCGCCCTAAAGTGATGGCGGTGATTGGCATGTGCATTGGCATGAGCTTTGCGGTTGCCATGCTATTAGGGCCTATGATTGCAGCCTCATTTGGTATTGCTGGTATTTTCTGGTTAACGGCTGTGCTTGCACTGGTTGGTATTGGTATTATTACTTTTATGGTGCCTAATGCAGTGAACAAAGCGCCTAAAGGTGAGACGATAGCGAGCTTAGCTGACATTCGGCGCTTGATCCAAAACCCACAGTTATTAAGGCTTGATGTTGGTGTACTCCTATTACACTTAACTCTAACCACAATTTTTGTTGCTTTACCGGGTCAACTGATCCGAGATGGGCTCGCTGCTGATAAACATTGGCAACTGTATATTCCCGTGTTTTTGCTTGCCTTTATACTGATGGCACCGATGATGATCATGGCAATTCGCAAACAAAAAGAGAAGCAAACCTTTTTGTTATCCATAGCCATGTTGGTAATAAGCTCAATCACTTTATATTGTTTTGTAGATTCTTTATGGGTGATAGCGGGAGCAATGCTATTATACTTTATTGCCTTTAACTTCCTTGAAGCAACCATGCCTGCATTGGTTTCTCGGATTGCGCCTGCAAGCCAAAAGGGATCTGCGATGGGGGTATTCTCATCGGGCCAGTTTTTGGGGGCGTTTATTGGTGGTGCATTAGGCGGTATGTTGGCGCAAAATTTTGCTGTCGATACGATATTTGCCGCAACGGCTATTATTGGGGTAATATGGTTTGTTATCGCATGGGGCATGCAAGTGCCACCGAAAAGCAAGGCGATCAGCTTGGTTTCTGCTGTAGAAAATGAGCAACAAGCGACGGAATTGGCGGACCGATTGGTTTCATTACCGGGTGTACTTGAAGCCACTGTAGCAAGCGATGAAAATCGTAGCTACCTGAAAGTAGACGATAAAGTTTTTGATTTAAAGCAAGCCAAGCAAGTACTTGGCTTGTCATAGTGTGAGGAGACAATGCCATGGCACGTGGTGTTAATAAAGTAATTTTGGTAGGTAATCTGGGCCAAGATCCTGAAGTTCGCTATATGCCAAACGGTAACGGCGTGGCTAACATCAGCATTGCGACAACAGATAGCTGGAAAGATAAGAATACAGGCCAACTACAAGAGCGTACTGAGTGGCACCGCGTGGTGTTATTTGGCAAGTTGGCGGAAGTGGCTGGTGAGTATCTAAGAAAAGGGTCACAGGTTTACATCGAAGGTCGTTTGCAAACACGTAAGTGGACAGATCAAAGTGGCCAAGAAAAGTACACAACGGAAATCGTTGTAGACATGGGCGGCCAAATGCAAATGTTGGGCGGTCGTGGTGAGCAGCAAGGTCAAGGCGGTGGCCAGTACCAAGGCGGTCAACAGCAGCAAAATAATTATGGTCAGCAAAACTATAATCAAGCGCCGCAGCAGCAATATGCACAGCCACAGCAAAGCCAATCAAACCAGCAGCAAGGTGGATTCGCACCGCAGCAGCCTCAGCAATCGCAGCAGAATACACAGCAGTCTTCTGGGTTTGGCGGTCAATCGCAAGGTGGGTTTGCACCACAACAGAATCAAAACCAGTCACAATCAGGTGGTAGCTCAAACCCAATGGAGCCACCAATTGATTTTGATGATGATATTCCGTTCTAATTTCTGGTATATCTAAAAGCGTAAATATAAATCGCTTTTAATCAAAGTATTAAACTAAACCCAGTGAACAGGCTGGGTTTTTATTTTTTACACTTCACTTTTATTTTTTCAAACAAAGCTAGGTCAGAGTGAAAGCCCACTTTGTTAACCAAATATAAGCTCGGCCTTTAATGCTTCGTCAAAAGTGGCCCGAATACTTCGATATTTTTCAGCCTTCACAACCGGATAAAATCGCAGAGACAATAAAACCAAGGTTTTGGCTTGTATGGGGACGTTTATCTTTAATAAGTTGAAGGTTACTATCTAAGGCTAGTACAGCGGCATGGATATGGCTGCAATACCTTTAGTGAATCAAAAATAATTAATTCTTTTCGCCAAGCCAATTAATTCTACGTCATCTAGCATCGAATTGTTTGAGCAAGCTGGCTCAACAAATGAAATTTTAAATTTATAATCATATAGTTAAAAGCTTTAGTCATGTGCTGGAGTTGTTGCTTTTAGTACTCTATTTGATTTGTGCCACTGGCATAACAGTTAACCGACAACTCTATGGGAATAAAAATCTTAGTCATTTCTAGTTTATGCTCAGGTGCTTAACTTTTCTATGCAATTAAAAGCCGTACCCAGCTTGAGTTTTGCACTATTTTGAACAACACTTCAGTTATCTTCTTACCCAACAAAATTGTTATGCCAATACAGCTGTTAGATGGATTTAGTCGTCAGTACAAAAAGAAGCTAGTCATGGTCTGTTTAGCGGTTTTGTTATGTCTAAATTTCTTACTTAATCATTTATTACACCTTCAGGTACATACTCAAGGTGAGGAGGCGGCTGCAGAAATAGTGCTTCTGTCTGCTGAGACAAGGCTAGAAGAAGCAAGCGAAATTGCTACCAAATATGGTTTTTCATTAACGCCTGCCTACAATACAGAGGTGCATAGATTTACACGTAACGGAGAGGTCGTTACGCTGTACCACGAGTCGGTATGGTTGAGCCATGGTTACATCTTAATTTTCTTCAATTTATTGTCACTAGGCCTAGTCCTATTTGTTCATCGCTGGTGGTTTTTGTACGGTAAAGTAGCCTCGACGCCAGTGATGGATACACAGGCCATGCTAACCGCCCCAGCCGCGGAAGGGCATTACTCCTTATTTGCATTAGTTCATTGGCAGTGCAGTACTCCGAAAGAAATAGATTTACAGCTGCATTTCCAACTTGCTTTAGTTAAAGGGGTGGGAGAATTCGGCACAGTGGCGGTTAAATATCTTGCATCTGGTGCACTTGCGGTAACGGTTAAGCAGGTCGGCGCAAGTGAAGGGATGGCGCTAGCAAAACAAATGCATGAGATTGTATTTAAAGTATTACTTGAGTTTCGGGGAGATCTGTCGCGCAGCAAAGTAAAACTAGGGGCGTGTTTTTATCAGCACAATAAGCAGCAAACCCAAGTTTATCAAAGCGCTAAGTCGGCACTGTCGATAGCGCAAAATCAAGTTTGGCAACACATCCACTTAGTCCACTTAACAGAGTTACTCGCCAAACGATTGAATGAGGATGGCGAGGCTTTATTGGAGTACCTTAAAAGCGGACAGTTCTCATTGTTTTTTCAACCACTGTTTGATTTTTTGGCCGAAGATGTGATTGTGAGTGAAGCGCTGTTACGGATCTCACACAAAGAAATGGGACGGATCTCGGCGAGGCAAGTTATTCAACACTTGTATACTCCTGAACAATTTCAATTTCTTGACAGAGCTATCGTCAAGCAGGTTTTGTCTGTATACGAGCAAGAGAGAAACTTTGGTAAGGTCAGTATTAACTTGCATATTAATAGCTGGCTAGATGAGCGTTTTATTCACTGGCTGGAAGCCCAACTCATTGCCTCTCACTGTGGTGCTGCAATTGGATTTGAACTCAGTATTGAAGAAGTTCACCAACACAGCGATGTGCTAGAGCCCGCATTTTTAACACTCAACCGTTTAGGATGTGATATCTACTTAGATAACGTTTCACAGGCCATTACCTTGAGCGCTTCTCCACTGATAAAAGTGGTGAAAGCGGTTAAGCTCAGTTATGAGTTAGTACATGGCATTGAAAAGTCAGCTTATCGAAAACGTACGGTCAAGCAAATCGTCATGCAGTCTAGAAGTTTGGGAATTCCTGTCTATGCCGTGGGCATTGAAACCATTGACGAGTTAAGTTGTATAAAAAGCTTAGGAGTAAAAGGGGCCCAAGGTCATTATTTTTCTGCCCCACTAGAGCAACTCGCGGATATTCATTAACCTGAACTCGGGATAAGAAGTTAGTTAATCAACCACTGAGTTATTTTGTTTCAGGCACGGTTCTTAAGCTATGTTTTTTTGCATATACCTCAAGCCATCAAGGCCTTGCAGCCCGCCTGTATGGATTGCAGTGATCACGCTGCCGTTTTCAAAATAGCCTTGTTCCGCTAGCGCAAAAATAGCGAAAAACAGCTTTCCTGTATAAACCGGCTCTAGTGGCAGAGCATATCTTTTTTTCATTTGAGTACAAAAAGAAAGTAGCTCAGGTGTTGTTTTTGCATAACCGCCATGATGAAAATTATGCAATATCTGCCAAGGTTTAGTCGTGTTATCGGGGAGAAGATTGCCTACCTCTTGCTCTAAATATTGAGCTCCTTTGAGCACTGCAATGCCCAATACTTGAGTATGTTCAGGTGTGCCTGCCACAAGGCCTGCGAGTGTTCCGCCACTACCGACAGCAGTCATCACATAATCGCTAGCGGGTAATGTACTTGCTAGCTCTTCTACTCCTTTCAAAGCGAGTATGTTTGTTCCCCCTTCGGGAATGATGAATGCATGTTTAAATCGAGTTTGAAGCGCTTGTAAATAATCAGCTTGATGCCTTTTTTTGTACTCTAACCGACTGACAGGGTGCAAGGTCAGTCCACATGCACTGGCCATTTTTAATGTGGGGTTGTGAGGATCCAGCTCAGGTCCCCTGACAATCAGGTGGCCTTTTATCGCGAAAATTTTGCATGCCATGCTCGTTGCATACAAATGATTGGAAAATGCACCACCGAAGGTAACGAGCTCTTTCAATCCGGATTGTTGCAGGTGTTGTAAATTATATTTCAGTTTACGCCACTTGTTCCCTTGAATAACTGGGTGAAGCAGATCATCGCGCTTTACGTGCAGTGTGAGAGCGTGTTTCTCCAGCACTGGGTGACGAATGGTTTGTATAGGAGATTCATGAATGTCTGAGAGTGCTAGCATGGTGATATCGGTCAAGCAGGAAGTCTTTATTATAGTAAACAGCTTAGGTGTTTCAATCCAGCTTTTGCCAAGTAAATCCGTTATTGTAGTTGAAAACTCGTAACACATCGTAATGTTGGAGAAAAATCGACAAAATCTGTTCTAAAAACTGGCAAGACGCTGGTTAATAGTTGTAAACTCAGATATTAATTGTGCAAAGCTTGTGTTTTACTTTGTAAGTACATAGCATAGAGCCCTAACTATAAGAAATAACAAGACCAAACAATTGCCGCTGTTGGGAATGGAACATATGCGAATTGCTCCTTTAACTTTTATTATCTCGGCCTCGATTCTGGCCATGGGTACTGTTGCCTCAAGCGCCATGGCGCAAGATACTGCAACAGTCACCGCCATTGAGTCTGAATTATCTAATAAACAGAGTGAATTAGATAGATATTCGGTCGTTCTGGAAAAACACCTAGCAGAGGAAACGCGTCTGCAATCTCAGTTGGAATTATTGAGAAAACGCTCTGGTGAACTAGATAAAGAAAAAAACCAAGCCTTAGATGCAATGAATGAGCTGTATCGGAGGCTGATTGACGATCCTTCTATCGATATCTCGGCAGCACAATCACGCTACCAGCAGGCTGTAGCTGAGCATAAGCAGAATAAAGAAGATATTGCGATGCAAATAGCGGCGATTGCATCACAACGAAAAGACATTGAGCAAGTTCGTGTCACCAAGCACACCTTAGTGAATACCCTAGAAAATTTAAAAGACCAACTTGGTACAGCACGAGTCGAAAGGTTGCGTAACGAGTTTACTCGTGAAGGGACGTTGGAGGTTGAGCATACAATCAACTGTAAACGCACAGAAACCTTGGCAGCATGTGAACAACGTGGTCAACAAATGGGCCTGCAAAAAGCCACTAAGCGCTTTATTGATCAAATCTTCGCTAACTTAACTGAAAGCCGAGTGGTAGAGCCAAAGCGCAATATGGCTGGCGCGCAAGTGCATGTAGTCAGCAGTCATGTGGTAAACAGTGGGTTTAGCGGTCAGGGCAATTATAGCGTCAATCTTAGCGTGACAATGCGAGGTGATGTTAATAGCAGTCGATTATGTAACTTACTTAGCCTAGACAATCGTTACTGTGCTGAGTATGGAACGCCACTTGCTGGAAATTATCAGTCAAATTACACAACGGTTTATAGTGATAGCCAACTCACTTTTTCAGATCAGCAAACCGAAGCTGTAGAAGTTGCCACTATTGCCAAACAGCCGATAGTGGAGACCCCTCTTGTAAAAAAGTCTCAAACGGCTGATAAAACAGTCGAGTTAACTTTACGGTCTAATGTTTACGATGATGAAGTGTTCATCAATGGCGTAAGTTATGGCGCAACCAAAACAACCGTTGCGATCCCAATGGGGTTTCATGACGTTGAAATTCGCAAAATTGGCTATGAGCCGTATAAAGCTCGTATTAACTTACGAGCTGCACGCACAATCAATGCAAAACTGGTTAAAAAGCGCCAGGCTGTTACCGCTGTCGTAACAAAAAAAGAGGAACCAGCAGCGCCACAAGTGCAAGTTGCTGTAAAGCCAGCAGCTGAGAATGAGCTGACCATAATTCCTGCTGGTACTTTTAAAATGGGCGACCTCACAGGTAATGGTTTACCAAACGAGCGCCCCGTTGTGGAAAAAGTGCTAAGCCATTCCTACGCGATGCAAAGCACGGAAGTGACTGTTGCGGCTTTTCGTCGATTCGTACAAAGTACGGGCTATAAAACGTTAGCAGAACAAGGCAAAGGTTGTGCTTATTACAAAAATGGTGAGCCCGTTTGGGAGCTTGAGTACAACTGGGAAAGTCCAGGGTATGAGCAATCGGATAACTTTCCTGTGGTCTGTGTCGCTTATGATGATGCAAAAGCGTATGCTAACTGGCTATCAGGCGAAAAGGGTCAACAGTATAGATTACCCAATGAAGTCGAGTGGGAATATGCTGCTCGAGCAGGTACGGCATCAGAGTACCCTTGGGGTAACGAAATCGGAAGAAACTTAGCTAACTGTGGTTGGTGCGGTAGTGAGTGGTCTAATAAAAGTCCCTCGCCAGTCGGCCAGTTTTCACCGAATAGCTATGGCTTATATGACACTGTAGGAAACGTGTGGGAATGGACGCAAAAACGTGCATCTCAGAGCGATGTTACAGTGCGTGGTGGTGCATGGAACTTCGCCCCGAGTTTGGCACGAGTGTCGACTCGTCTTGCGTTAGCGCCAGATTTTAGAGCGAATTATATTGGCTTTCGATTGGTTCGAGAGCGATAAGTAGTAAATTTAGAGCAGCAGGTGATGCTGCTTTGTTTGACAGAATTCTGAAAGGTCACCCAGCCTCATGTTTAAAAAATTACGCGGATTATTTTCTAACGATCTCTCTATCGACTTAGGGACGGCAAATACACTTATTTATGTGAAAGAAGAAGGCATCGTACTGAATGAGCCATCGGTGGTGGCGATTCGTCAAGAGCGAGCAGGCGGCCCGAAAAGTGTCGCCTCGGTAGGTACGGCTGCAAAGCAGATGCTGGGTAGGACGCCTGGAAACATCAAAGCCATTCGACCAATGAAAGATGGTGTTATCGCTGACTTCTATGTCACTGAAAAAATGCTACAACACTTCATTAAGCAAGTGCACAACAACAACTTTATGCGCCCCAGCCCTCGAGTACTGATCTGTGTACCTTGTGGAGCAACGCAAGTAGAGAAGCGTGCTATCCGTGAGTCAGCAATGGGAGCCGGTGCCCGTGAGGTGTACTTAATAGAAGAGCCTATGGCTGCAGCTATTGGTGCAGGTTTGCCTGTGTCAGAGGCAACTGGCTCAATGGTAGTTGATATCGGTGGTGGTACAACTGAAGTTGCTATTATTTCTCTTAATGGTGTTGTTTACTCATCATCTGTACGTATTGGCGGTGATAAGTTTGATGAAGCTATCATCAATTATGTACGCCGTAATTTTGGTAGTTTGATTGGTGAAGCAACAGCGGAGCATATCAAGCACGAGATTGGTTCTGCCTTTAAGAGTGAAACACCCGTTGAAATTGAAGTGCGCGGCCGCAACCTTGCTGAAGGTGTACCACGTTCATTTACGCTTAACTCACATGAGATTTTAGAAGCACTACAAGAGCCGCTAATGGGCATTGTAAGTGCGGTTATGGTTGCCCTTGAACAATCGCCGCCAGAGCTGGCATCAGATATTTCAGCACATGGTATGGTGTTAACTGGAGGTGGCGCATTACTAAAAGACCTAGATCGCTTATTAATGGAAGAAACGGGTATTCCGGTGGTAGTAGCTGATGACCCCCTCACTTGTGTGGCCCGAGGCGGCGGTAAGGCGTTAGAAATGATAGACATGCACGGTGGTGACGTTTTTAGTTACGACTGATGAATTTATTATTTGGCCGAACCGTTCCTTTACAACTGCGACTTACTGTCGCAGTTGTGCTTAGTATTATTCTGATCATTGGTGACCGCTACACGGCTGGCGGTACTATGGTGCGAACCAGTTTAAACACACTTGTTAGTCCCCTGCTGTATGTCGCGAACCTTCCATATGAAGCCTTCAATCTTGGTTTAAAAAGCCTTAATACTCGAGAAAAACTACAACAAGAAAATCAGGTTCTTAGAGAAAGGCAGCTGATACAGAGTGAGCAACTACAGCAGTTACAATTCTTGCAAAAAGAAAACCAAGAGTTACGCGCGCTGTTAGGTGCTTCAGCAAGAGAAACAAACCAAAGGCTCATCTCACAGGTACTTTCTGTACACTCAAATCCGTATAGTCATCAGGTTGTTATTAATCGTGGCACCATTGATGGGATCAGTGAAGGGCAAGCCGTGATTGACGAAATGGGTATCGTCGGGCAACTTACGCAGGTGGGAACGACAACGTCTCGTGTATTACTGATGACAGACACAACGCATGCAACACCAGTGCGTATATTACGCAATGATGTACGAACGGTTGTTGAAGGCACAGGAAAAATCAATAGTGTACGACTAGCCCATGTTCCGCATAGCATGGATATTCGTATTGGTGATGTGTTGGTCACTTCGGGACTGGGTGGAACCTTCCCTGAAGGTTACCCGGTAGCGGTCGTCACTCAGATTGATCGTGATGAAGGGCTGCCATTTGCGCAAGTACAGGCTGAACCTATTGCCCAATTAGACCGCATTCGGTTACTCGTGGTTTTGGGTAAACGTAGCCAAGAGGCGATTAATAATGAGTAGACACAGTAATTTATTGATTGCTCTAAGTGTCTTTGTTGCGCTGATCATGGCACTAATGCCACTGCCTTTTTCACTTGAGCCATTTCGCCCTGATTGGGTGTTGTTGGTGCTGATGTATTGGTCCTTAGCTGTACCACATCGGGTCAATATTGGCTGGGCCTGGATGACAGGGCTAGTCATTGATTTGGCTATGGGGTCACCGCTGGGAGTGAACTCACTGACTTATTCTATATGTATCTATATCACTGCCAGCAATTTTCAAAAAATTCGTAATTTCTCCATTTGGCAACAAGCAGTATTGATCGGGTTATTTTTGGCGCTCTATCATTTGTTACAATTTTGGCTTAATCATTTCTTGCTTGATATCTACTTTAACCCGCATTATTTGTGGCCTGCGGTCACGGGGATGGTGTGTTGGTTGTGGATATTCCCACTACTGAGAAAATACCGTAGACAGTTTAGGATCCGATAATGTCTATCTCTTTATACTTAGCTTCGGCCTCTCCGCGCCGAAAAGCGCTGCTTGCACAGTTAGGTTATGCGTTTGAACAATTCAGTGTCGATGCGGATGAAAGCCCGCTTGAACACGAATCTGCAAAACAGCTTGTTGAGCGTTTAGCACGACTTAAAGCGCAGTCTGGTGTCGCACTTGGTTACACCGACAGGCCTGTGCTCGGTAGCGATACTGTTGTCGTTATTGATGGAGAAGCGCTCGGAAAGCCACGCAATAAAGCGGATTTTACGGCCATGATGCAACGCCTTTCTGGTAATACGCATCAGGTTATGACAGCGATAGCACTTGCTGATCCAGACAAAGTACTGAGTGACGTGATAGTAACTCATGTTACCTTTAAAGCCCTGAGCGACTCAGAGATAGATAGGTACTGGGAAACCAACGAGCCTCAAGATAAAGCCGGCGGCTATGGCATACAGGGGATTGGTGGACGCTTTGTAACCGAGATCCAAGGTAGCTATTTTGCCGTAGTCGGCTTACCTTTGTATGAGACAGATGAACTAATTCAACGGTTTTTAAATAATTATGAGCACTGAACTATTAATTAATGTCACCCCAAGTGAAAGTCGCGTCGCCTTAATTGAAAACGGTGTACTGCAAGAAGTTCAGGTTGAGCGGATCGGTAATTTAGGTATTGTGGGCAATATCTATCTGGGTAAAGTAAGCCGCGTACTACCTGGTATGCAGGCTGCTTTTGTAGATATCGGTTTGGAAAAAGCAGCGTTCTTACATGCTTCTGATATCGTCAATAGTGCCTCAATCGAAGAAGGCGTTGCTGAATCGCCAGTGAAAAAGGTGCAGGATATTCGTGAGTTGGTTAAACAAGGCCAGTTCATTATGGTACAAGTGGTTAAAGATCCCCTTGGCACCAAAGGAGCTCGACTGACCACAGATATTACCATACCGTCTCGTTACCTGGTGTTTATGCCTGATGCAACGCATGTTGGAGTCAGTCAGCGTATTGAGACCGAACAAGAGCGCGACCGACTAAAAGAGATTGTCGCGCATTATAATGACGAAAACGGTGGTTTTATTGTTCGTACCGCCGCTGAAGGTGCTTCGGAAGCTGAGCTAAAGCATGATGCCGAGTTTTTGAAGAAGCTGTGGCAAAAAATAGTAAGCCGTCGTCGTAAAACCAGTAAAGCGAGAATTTTGCATGAAGATTTGACGCTCGCATTTCGTACATTACGAGATTATGTCGGCGAAGATATGGAGCGTATTCGGGTTGACTCTAAACTCACCTATCAAGAATTAAAGCAATTTACCGAGGAGTTTGTTCCTCAGCTTGCCAATGCACTTGAATACTATCCCGGTGAGCGACCTATATTTGACTTATTTGATGTCGAATCTGAAATCCAAAAAGCGCTGCATCGCAAGGTTGAGCTTAAATCGGGTGGCTATTTGATCATTGATCAAACTGAGGCGATGACTACCGTTGACGTTAACACCGGTGCATTCGTAGGACATCGTAACCTTGAAGAAACAATTTTCAATACTAATGTTGAAGCAACTTCAGCCATTGCGAGGCAGTTAAGGTTAAGAAACCTGGGTGGTATTATTATCATCGACTTTATCGATATGGTTTCTGATGAGCATAAGCGCAGAGTATTGCACTCTTTGGAAACGGCGTTGTCTAAAGACCGGGCAAAAGCCAATATAAATGGCTTGTCTGCACTTGGTCTGGTAGAAATGACCCGCAAGCGCACGCGTGAAAGCTTGGAACATATCCTTTGTGATGTTTGCCCTTCATGTTCTGGTCGTGGTTCCCTAAAAACCGTTGAAACTGTGTGCTATGAGATCTTGAGAGAGATTGTTAGAGTTAACCGTGCCTATGATGCAGACAAGTTTATGGTCTATGCAGCGCCAGCGGTGAGTGAAGCGCTGATTAATGACGAATATCACAATTTGGCTGAGCTTGAGTTATTTATTGGTAAACAAGTTAGTATTCAAACTGAGAGCTTGTACAGTCAAGAGCAGTTTGATGTGGTAATGATGTAAAAAGGTAGCTGTACATGCAGGCTAAGGCCGTCTGTTTTTTCTGCCTGCGTAAAGCGTGGCAAATTTTTGCGATCACTTTGGTGACACTCGCGGTGTTGGTGTCTGCGCTTAAGTATGCCTTACCTTATGCCAATGATTACAAAAGTAATATAGAAGCGCTGATCCAAAAACAGCTTAATGTTGATATTAGTATCGGCCAGATCAGTGCCAGCTGGGAAGGAAATGGCCCTGCGCTAGTGCTGGAGTCGCTCTCATTTACCGATAATCAAAACTCCCCGATTTCGATTAATATCGCCAAAACCTCTTTGCAGCTTAATGTCTTAGAGTCAGTAAGACAGATGCAAATAGCATCTAACTACTTTGTATTAGAAGGCTTTGAGGCTGATATTGATCTTCGTAAGCTCCGCGCCAATGAGGAGCAAGGTGCATTCGAGCAGCAATCACTCATTGAAAGCTTATTTTTGGGTGATGTTGGCCATTTTGCAGTGCAAAACAGTCGCCTGAATATCACCTTTTCTAGTGGTAAAACACACAGTTTATTACTGAAAGACCTAGTGTGGCAAAACTCCAGCTCGTTACATGAAGGGGCGGGTGAGATTGCACTGCCTGGGTTTTCTCAAGGCCAATTTAATGCCAGATTATCGCTATCTGGTCGCAGGTTGCGAGAGCTGGCAGGAAATATTTATGTATCTGCGGATAAAGTCAACCCCGTCGACTGGTTGGAAGAGTTGATCACCCTAGAATATCCAGATCTAACTGCAGATATCAATGCGCAATTATGGCTTGGTTTTGAGCAAGGCACATTGCAAGATATTACGGTGGATATCAAACCAAGTGTGTTAACTTGGCACGAAGACGACACGCTACGTACGCTAGCGTTGGACGACGCCCAATTTCTACTCACCCCCGATCTGCACGGGTTTTGGATCCAAAGTAGTGGTATTCAGTTTAGCCGCAACCAAATAGCGTTGCCGCCAATTTTAATGGAAGCTTTATGGCATAAGGATAACAAAACCTTTTGGCTAGAAAACATCAATGCCAGTTTATTAGCAGAATTGGCTCAGTTGGCGCAGTTTCCAGGTAGAGACTTACTTTATGGCATGAACCCAAATGGCCAGCTAACTGCTGCCAAGTTTAGTATAGATAGCAATTCCGCATTCTCTGCATGGGGGGTTATTGAAGATATTGCCTTTGAGCCTTATCAGGGGATCCCAGGGATTTATGGCACACGACTAGAGTTGAGCGCAGCAGACGGTCAGTTCAGGCTTAACTTAAGTGCAGAGCAAAGCGAGCTACTATCAAAAGAAACATTCAAGAGTAACCTTGAGATTGAGCAATTAAGTGGCGATATCTTTATTCAAGAGAAGCCCCAGCATGGTTGGCTAGTTTCAAGCCCTAACCTTTGGCTTAGCAATCAAGACGTAGCCTTGGCTACGGAATTTTCGCTACATTTATCTGACGACCCAACACTTGACTTGTATGCTGAGCTATCGGGTGGACGTGGTGAAATTGCGTCTCGATATTTTCCCGTTAGCATCATGCGTAAAAGCTTAGTTGACTATCTTGAAGCAGGTATACAGGGCGGCCAGCATCAGCAAACCCAAGTACTACTTAACGGTCCGCTCTCGCACTTTCCCTTTGCCGATAAACAAGGTCAGTTTGAGGTGAAGTCTCGCCTAAACGATGTCACCTTTGGTTTTGCGCCAAATTGGCCTAGCGTGACTTCTGGGGATGTTACACTGCACTTTGAAAATGAAAGAATGGATATCTATGCGCATCATGGCAAGTTGGTGAATCAAACAATTGATGAAGGGGTTGTCGTCAGCATTGAGGATCTAAACCATGCTGATGTGCTGACCGTTGATATTCTCCATGAAACAGATGCCAGCACGTTACAGCCGTTTTTTGCCAAGACCCCGCTGGTAGACCCGCTTGCTAATATTCTCGACATTGTTCAAGCCTCAGGCACGGCAAAAGGAGATGTGCACCTAGCGGTAGACTTACACAGTGGGGCCGTGAATGCCAAAGGTGAGGTGTATTTAAAGGATAATCCAGTTTTCTTAGCGAAACCTGGGATGCAGCTGCAAAAGGTAACTGGTGTTGTAAAATTCGATGATGACACCATAGAAGTTAACAATTTAGCTGCAACCTGGCTCGATATGCCATTATCGTTGGATTTATCCGGTCACGGTGATAAGCAAAATTACCAAGTGAACACTAAAATAGGCTTGCAAGCTGCAATCGAACAATTGCAACCACACGCCAATGGGATCATTGACGGTTATTTTGATGGCAGCAGTATATTGAACACCGAGCTGGTATTAAACTTTGCAGCAACTGGGTTCAATTACAAAGCAAAGTTTGATAGCGACTTACGTGGGATTGCAAGTTACTTACCTGACCAATTCGCTAAACCGGCAAAGCAAGCTCGGCTACTGAGTGGCACAGTATTGGGCGATGATATCTCTAATTTAATTACGGCGAGTGTCGATAACCAGTTGTATTTCAATGGCATCATTGATAACGATTCGGGTGCTATGCGTAATGCCCACCTCATCATAGGGAGTAAAGACGAGGGGCTAAACGCGACGGGATTTGATATTACAATAAAGCAGCAAGAAGTGGAGCTGCTTCCTTGGTTACCCCTGATTAATCGTATTGTTAAAGCACCTAGATCGGAGTCTGGAGCCGCCTTTATACCTGCACTTAATCAAGTGAGTGGCTCGTTTTCAAAAGTCACTGTGGCGGATATTCCATTTCACGATGTCGATATTGCCATGGCACCATTAAATGGAGCGATGCAGCTTAAGATAAACAGTAAAGAAATGCGCTCACAAGTGGCAATTCCAGCCTCGAATTCAAGCCGTCCAATTCACATCAATAGCGATTATTTACGCCTCAATCTCCCTAAGTCAGAACAATCACCAGAGCCAAGCCCTGAGAAAGAGGAGGATCCTCTAGACTGGTTGCTTAGTTTGCCTGCAACCGAGTTTGTTTGCGCTGACTGTAAGGTCGATGAATATCAGCTAGATAAAGTCAGTTTGTCTTTATTTGGTGATGGTAATCGACTCAATATTTCTGAACTTGTGGTCGATAAAAAAGACCATAAACTCAATGCCAGTGGCCGCTTTGAGCAAGGTAAAACCAGTTTATCTGGCGCGCTAGTCAGTGATGATTTTGGCGAGTTAACCGACGAGTTTGATATCACTTCAACCATTAAAGACTCGCGGGCGAATATTGAATTTGATTTAGCGTGGCAAGGGGCTCCTTATGACATGGATCTTCCTAGCCTTGGTGGAACAATAACATGGCGTTTGGGTGAGGGACACTTAGCTGAAATTAGCGATAATGGCGCGCGGGTATTCTCCTTATTAAGCTTGGATTCGCTGATCCGAAAGCTGCGTCTTGATTTTAGAGATGTGTTTTCTAAAGGCTTTTTCTACAACAGCATGAGCGGCTCAGTACAGTTAAGTAACGGGGTCGCGGTGACTGAAGACACCAAGCTGGACGGTGTTCCCGCTGATTTATCAATACGTGGTTATGCCGATCTGAATACCCATGAAATTAACTATGATCTCGCGGTTGCACCTCAAGTCACTTCTAGTCTACCCGTGATCATGGCTTGGGCCGTCAACCCTGTTACCGGATTAGCAGCTCTGGCATTAGATAAAGTGATCCACTCTGCCCGTGTTATCTCGGAAATTAATTTCAAAATCACTGGGACGATGCAGGAACCTGTGGTTACAGAAGTTGATCGTAAGAGTAAAGAAGTGGAATTACCCAAGCCAATAGTGCCAGAAGAAGAGCCGGCACCTACATCGGCACCCACAACGCCTAAGAAAAATAATCAGGACGAGCTACCTTTGCACTCAGAACCAAAGCACAGTGCTACACTTAAGCAGAGTAAGCAGCCTAGTGAGCCGCAGAGTAAGGAAGGTAATAATGGCTAAAGTGATCGCATTACCAATGTGCTCGGCAAAAACGCCACAAGTGAATTTGGATTACTTGCGTAATCAGCTCGCTAAGTTGGTGATTAATGGCCCCACTTTAGTTTGCTTGCCTGAAACGTGGTTAGCGTTTTGCGATAACGCCCAGCAAACTTGGCAGGAGGCGCTACACAGTGAAGGTTATTTACAAGAGCTTGGCAGACTGTGCCAGCAATATGGTGTTTGGTTAGCGGCGGGCACCATAGCAATACCAAGTTCAGACGAAAAATACCACGCTGCGAGTTTTTTATTTAATGCTCGTGGAGAAGTCGTCGCACGCTATAATAAAATCCATCTGTTTGACGCCGAGGTGAGTGATAACACCAAACGGTATCGAGAGTCAGAACGTACTGAGTCAGGCCAAGATGTTGTAGTGGTAGACAGCCCGTTTGGTAAAATTGGTCTGAGTGTTTGTTATGACTTACGCTTTGCTGGTCTATTTCAGGTGATGAGGGCACAGGGGGCTGAATTGTTTTTGGTTCCGAGTGCATTTACCTGTACAACGGGAGCCGCACACTGGCAACCTTTGCTACAAGCTAGAGCGATTGAAAATCAATGTTATGTGGTTGCAGCCGCTCAGACAGGCAGTCATGAGAATGGCCGAGAAACATACGGGCATAGCTTAATTGTCTCACCTTGGGGCGAGGTACTAGCTGACTCAGGCACGAGTTTAACGCCGATATCACAGTCGATAGATACAGCATTCCTTGATTCGATCCGAAAAAAAATGCCGGTAGCGGATCATAACCGATTTAAAAGTGAGTTTTTATGAGTAATGTAGAGCAGAATTTACTGACCAACAGTCAGCTGACACGAGAGCAATTAGCACAAACACTCGAGTATATTCATCAGCACAAAGTAAATTATGCCGATCTGTACTTTCAATCGAGCCACCATGAAACTTGGGTGTTAGAAGATGGCATAGTCAAAGATGGCAGCTATAACATTGAACGGGGTGTTGGTGTACGTGCTGTGAGCGGCGAAAAAACGGGTTTTAGTTATTCCGATGCTATTAATATCGAAGCTCTCAATAAAGCCGCAGAGGCTGCGCGCAGTATTGCTCAAGCGGGCGAGAACGGCAAAGTCCAAGTATTCAGTGATGTGGCGACTACACTACACTTTCAACCGGCCCAGCCAATCACTAGCATGACCGACGCAGACAAAGTATCGTTATTGAAAGAGATAGAGCAATGTATTCGCGATTTAGCGCCTGAAGCCCAACAGGTGGTTAGTTCATTGTCGGCGGTATACGAGGAAGTGTTAATCGCTGCGAGTGATGGGACGTTTGCTACGGATATCCGTCCGCTAATTCGTTTAAATTGCTCTGTGCTATTGGAAAAAAATGGCCGTCGTGAGCGAGGCAGTGCTGGAGGTGGTGCACGTTTAGACTACGGCTATTTCAAAGAATTAGTAGACGGTAAACCTAGATGGATGCAATTTGCGAAAGAAGCGGTAAGACAAGCGCGAGTCAACCTTGAAGCCATTGATGCGCCAGCAGGAGCTATGCCGGTGGTACTCGGTGCAGGTTGGCCGGGTGTACTGTTACACGAAGCTGTAGGGCATGGTCTTGAAGGGGACTTTAACCGTAAAGGCGCCTCAGCATTCAGTGGTAGGATCGGCGAGCAAGTAGCCTCTAGTTTATGTACGATTGTTGACGATGGCACGATTGCGGACCGCAGAGGCTCATTAAATGTCGATGATGAAGGTACACCAGCGGCTTACAATGTACTGATTGAAAACGGTATTTTAAAAGGTTATATGCAAGATAAACAGAATGCGAGCTTGATGGGGGTTGCACCTACAGGCAATGCTCGCCGCGAGTCATATGCCCATTTACCAATGCCGAGAATGACTAATACCTACATGTTAGCGGGAGCGCACACGCAAGAAGAGATCATTCGTAGTGTCGACAAAGGGATCTTTGCAAGCAACTTTGGTGGAGGGCAAGTTGATATTACCTCTGGCAAGTTTGTGTTCTCAGCCTCAGAAGCCTATTTAATCGAAAATGGTAAAATAACCCAACCGATAAAAGGCGCGACACTGATAGGTAATGGTCCAGATGTCATGAAAAAAGTCTCTATGGTAGGGAATGATCTGGCACTGGATAACGGTGTTGGGGTTTGTGGCAAAGATGGTCAAAGCGTCCCTGTTGGAGTTGGTCAACCTAGCTTAAAGATTGACGAAATCACGGTAGGTGGCACAGCTTAATTCAAATTTGCATTTGATTTAATAACAAAAAGGCGCTGTAGCGCCTTTTTGTATTCTGCCAAAGTAATACCAAATGTATTAAGTAAATGAGCTATTTCATCCTTCAAATTAGAGAACTAGCTCAATTGGTATAACAACAAATCTTAAGGCATGATGGCTTCTTTGAGGTATTGAAACAGCTCTTTGTAGGCTTTACCTGGCTTTTCAGCTTTTACTTCTTTGCTGGCTTGACGAGCCATTTGACGCATTTTTTGGCGCTCAAGTTCAGGGTACTCATTTAAGAGTTCATTGATTTTACTATCCCCTTTGGCAATCACTTCGTCTCGGATCAGCTCTATTTTATTCATCAGTACATCGGCTTGATTATTTTTATTCAGCATCAGATCCATTGCCGCTTGGATCTCTTCTACATTTGCCGTACTACGTAACGTTTTTGCGATGTAATTCATGTGACGACGATAAGCATCGGTTTTTGCACGAATTTTATCTGCAACAGCCATGGCTTCTTTGAGTTCGTCGGTGAGAGGAAGCTTTTCACGCTGTTTCTTGCCAAGCCCTGCTATGTCACAGCCCAGCTCGTGTAGCTCTTGCGCCTCACGTTTCAATTCGCTCTTGGAAACGTAAATAATCTCTTCTTCAGTCGTTTGCTCGTGTTTAGCCATTGGTCTTGTCTATACTATGAATAATTAAGGTCTCTAACGCTAGAGTATACCACAATTGATCACTACAATAGGTAGTAGCTGTGTTAGCATATTAAGTTATAAGCTTTAGTCACAAGAGCGAGCGGATAAGGTATCTATGACTCAACCTCAACAACACCCTATATATAATCAAATTGATGATGTGAAAAACGCTGTTGCCGATGTACTCGCGCAGGCGAAAAAATTAGGTGCGACGTCGGCAGAAGCCGCGATGTCGAGCACATCAGGTCTGTCCGTAAGTACACGTATGGGAGAGGTTGAAACCATCGAGTTTAACCAAGATGGCGGGCTTGGCATTAGTGTCTATGTCGGCAACCATAAAGGCTCAGCTTCAACAGCGGACTTGAGTCCAGAAGCGTTACGCTCAGTGGTCGAAAAAGCGATAGACATCGCTAAATTTACCTCGGATGACCCCTGTAATGGTGTGGCTGATAAAGCGTTACTGGAAATGTCACCGCCCGATCTCGATCTCTTCCACCCTTGGGAAGTCTCTCCCGATGAAGCTATCGATCAGTGTATTGCAGCAGAAAAGGCTGCGCTGGAATACGATCCAAGAATCGTAAACTCTGATGGCGCGAGCTTATCAAGTCACCAGGGGATCCGAGTTTATGGTAATAGTCATGGACTGATTGCAGGCTTCCCCCGCACCAGACATAGCTTAAGCACTATGGTGATCGGTAAGGAAGGGGAGCAAATGCAACGGGATTCAGCATATGCGCTATCTCGAGTACATACGCAGTTAAAATCACCTGAAGATGTTGGCTTAGAGGCCGCCCAGTCTACGTTAGCGAAACTTGGCAGCCGCAAGCTCTCTACACGAAAGGTACCTGTTGTATTTAGAGCTGACATTGCTAACAGTTTGTTTGGACATTTGGTCTCTGGTATTGGTGGTGGGGCTCTCTATCGTAAATCAAGCTTTTTGCTTGATTCCTTGGATACACAAATTTTTAATGCCTGTGTCAACATCGAGGAGAAGCCACATTTACCAAGAGGGCTTGCATCTAGCCCATTTGATAGTGAAGGGGTAAAAACGATAGACCGCGAAATTATTACCGACGGAGTGTTAAATACCTACCTATTGGCAAGTTATGCGGCGCGCAGAATGAATATGCAAGCGACAGGCCATGCAGGTGGCATCCATAACTGGTTAGTAAAACCAACCCACGATGACTTAAATAGCTTGTTGGCAACCATGGGAACTGGCTTGTTAGTCACAGAACTGATGGGACAAGGTGTAAATACAGTAACAGGTGACTATTCAAGAGGGGCGGCAGGCTTTTGGGTTGAAAACGGAACAATTCAGTACCCAGTTAGTGAAATCACCATTGCTGGAAACTTAAAAGATATGTTTTCAGGTATTGTAGGCTTAGGTGGCGATATAGAGCGTCGAGGTGCAGTTCAGACGGGCTCTGTACTACTTAATAGCATGCAGATCGCAGGCGAATAATTCAGAATATATTGAGTAATGCTGGCCAGTTGCCAGCATTGTCTTTTCTTGTTAAACGAGTAACCAAGTTGCTGTTCCAAGGAACGCAAAGATACCAACGATATCGGTTACTGTTGTTAATACTACACTGCCCGCCAACGCTGGATCGATATTCATTTTCTTCAACATAATTGGAATACTTGCGCCTGCGATACCTGCCGCGACTAAGTTCATAAACATAGCGAAGGCAATAACTGCACCGAGCGTGAAATCCCACTGCCATATCGCAATCACACCCGCAATTAATACCGACCAGAGCACCCCATTAAGGGCACCAATCGCCAGCTCTTTACCCATTAAAAACTTTTGGTTTGTTTGGTTGATATGACCAAGTGCAATACCACGGATCACAAGTGTTAGGGTTTGACTACCTGCCACACCACCCATGCTCGGTACGATGCCGTTTAACACAGCAAGAATAGGTAAAATATCTAATGTACCTTCGAAAAAGCTGGCAACAAATGCAGCCATTAACGCCGTGAGCAAGTTAATGCCTAGCCAGATAGAACGGCGTTGGCTACTCTTTAGTACTGGAGCAAAGGTATCTTCTTCATCTTCAAGACCTGCCATGCTCAATAAGCTGTGCTCAGCGTCTTCGCGAATGACGTCGACCACGTCATCGATGGTTACACGGCCGAGTAAGTGGGCGTTATCGTCAACTACAGGGGCTGAAATCCAATTATGACGTTCAAACAGCTGCGCCACTTCAGACTCGTCCATAGAGATAGGGATAGTTTCCTTATCTTCGTCCATCAGTTCTCGGACTATGCTATCTGGAGACTTGGTCAATAAGGTGTTGACGGAAAGCGCCCCTAAAAAGCAGTTGTCTTTATCTACGACATATAGTTCATCCGTACCATCTGGTAATTCACCTTTAAGGCGCAGATAGCGAAATACGACCTCTAATGTCACATCTGGGCGAATAGTTACCGTATCGGTGCTCATTAAAGCACCCGCTGAATGCTCCTTATAAGAGAGCGCTTGCGTGGCACGCTCTCGGTCTTGGCTATCCATGGCACCAATAACGTCTTGATAAACGGTATCAGGCAGGCTACGAAGTACGTCACCAAGGTCATCATCGTCCATGTCCTCGGTTGCGGCAGCAATCAGTTCAGGCTCCATCTGGGCGATGATCCCAAGCCTTACATCTTCAGATAGCTCTTCGAGTACGTCGCCTTGAATATCAGGGTCAACAAGCTGCCAAAGCATTGAGCGAACTTTATGCGGGGATGATTCGAGTAAAAGTGCGGTGTCACAAGGTGCTGTTTCTGCAAGCATGCGCCTAACTTGAACAAACTGACCACTGTTTAAGGCTTTAGTTACCTTTTGGAGTTGTTCCAGTGTGTAGTCTTGTTCAAATACTTCAGGCATAGGCATCCTTTTTGATTATCGTGACAGAAAGTGTTGTTAATAAGTTACCCTGATATTGTTATTGTAGCGCAGAAATCTTTAGGTTTATTCAGTGTGTTTCTGCTGGTGGGTTGTTAGCACATGCAGTGCTATGCGCTTTAGAAACTATCAATTTGCTAAAGCAGCGCATATCGGGTTACTAATCGGAATTACAGTGTAACTCAGTTTACTTTGAACTACCAAGGGTTACGCTTGATAATGAGTGACTTATTCACTCACAAGTGTAGGGGGAGGAGGGTAGCAATTAAGAGCTGAATCAACCCTGAGTGTCAGTAATTACAGCGAATTGAGCTTAATGTTGCTGAATAAAGCAAAGAGGTTTTACTCAGATTCGTTAAACTTATTTGCAATTAAACGGCCAATGGCATTGAGGGCAGGCTGGGCATCGGGGCCTTCACATACAACACGGACTTCTTTTCCCTGGCTACTCTCTAGTAAGAGCAGTGCTAGCACGCTGTCTGCCGCAGCACTTTTTTCACCTTGATACAAAGTCACCTCGGCATCAAATTGCGTGGCCAGTTGTGCAAGCTCGGTTGCTGCTCGCGCATGTAAACCGAGTTTATTTTGAATTAAAAACGTATTTTCTAGCATTAATCTTCTTGCTCGCGATGGCGAATTTTTACGTTAGGATGGGTTTTGGCAAACCGCTCTCCAATCGTTTGTGCTAGATATACTGAGCGGTGTTGGCCGCCAGTACAGCCGATTGCAATAGTTAAATAGCTGCGGTTGTTGCGTTCTAAATGTGGCAACCAAGTCTGTACAAAGGTTTGAATTTGCCAAGTGAACTTTTGCACAATACTATGACTTGATAAATAGTCTTTTACCGGTTGGTCGAGGCCTGTTAACGGTTTTAGCTCCGGCTCCCAGTGTGGGTTTGGCAAAAAACGTGCATCGAATACGTAATCTGCCTGTTTTGGGATCCCGTGTTTAAAGCCGAAAGACTCAAAGGTAATAATCAGTTGTTTGTCTTTTTTTCCTAAGATCTTTTCTCGAATATCTTCAGCAAGTTGGTGCACACTAAGGCTTGTTGTGTCGATGAGAAAGTCGGCGCGGGTGATCAACACATCCAGTAACTCACGCTCTTTCTTTATTGCAACATCTAAAGGAAGGTTGTGTAGCGAAAGTGGATGCAAACGACGAGTTTCAGAAAACCGTTTAATCAGTGTTTGATCATCACTGTCTAGATAGAAGAGAACCGGTTTGGCAAACCCAGGTAAATATTCAAGTATGTCATTGAATTCATCTTGCTCTTTGGGCAAGTTTCTCACATCAATACTCACCGCAATCTTGTTGTAGTTATCAGAAACACTACGGACTAGAGAGGGGAGTAGATTGACTGGAATATTATCAACACAATAGTAGCCTAAGTCTTCCAGTACTCGAAGCGCTACGGACTTACCAGAGCCTGAGCGGCCGCTAATAATGATAAGCTCGAGTCCTTTTTCTTCATCACTCATCAGATTCACCTTGGATCACTGTGTATAACTCATCGTCACTTTTTGCTTGCCTCAGCTGTTTACAAAAAGCCTTGTCTTTGAGTGTATCAGCAATCGCTGCTAAGGTCTTCAGGTGTTGTTGATTATCCCCTTCGGGTACGATGAATGCGACAAAAATGTCGACAGGCTGCTTATCAATAGCTTCGAATGGTATCCCTTGCTCACTAACAAGGACCATAGCAAGTATTTTATCTAGTCCTTCTAGGCGACCATGGGGAATGGCAATACCCTTACCTATGCCTGTACTACCCAGCTTTTCTCTTGCCATTAAGGCATCCAAGATAGCATGCTGACTGGTATCAGGGATTTGGCTATGCGCTAGTTCACTGATGTATTCTAAAATACGTTTTTTGCTATTAAAAAGGACCGCAGCCTTACTGCAGTCCTTGTTCACTAATTCACTTAATTTCATTTTAGTGTCGAGTGAGCTTCTCTTTGTATTTAATAACTTGACGGTCTAGCTTATCGATAAGTCCATCAATTGCAGCATACATGTCTTGATGCTCTGTTGATGCAAATAGCTCGCCGCCGTTAACATGCAGTGTTGCCTCTGCTTTTTGTACTAGCTTCTCGACATCAAGGATCACATGCACGTTGTTGATATGATCAAAGTGCCTTTCTAGCTTCGCAAACTTGTTGGTGACATAGTCTCTTAAAGAGTCTGTAATTTCTACATGGCGACCAGTTAAATTTAGTTGCATAAGCATTTTTCCTTCTTAAGTTTTACGTCTTATATCAAGCTCTTACGCTGATTTGACGGTGGAATGGCTAGTGATTCACGATATTTTGCTATCGTGCGTCTCGCTACCTTAATTCCTTGCTCAGCTAAAATATCTGCAATTTTGCTATCACTCAGTGGTTTAGCAGTATTCTCTGCAGCTATCAGCTTTTTGATCAGTGCTCTAATTGCAGTAGAAGAGCACTCACCTCCGTTTTCTGTACTTACATGGCTGGAGAAGAAATACTTCAGTTCAAAGATGCCCCTAGGGGTATGCATATACTTTTGTGTCGTCACACGGGATATTGTGGACTCATGCATATCGACCATTTCAGCGACATCATTTAACACCATAGGGCGCATTGCTTCAGGGCCATGTTCAAAGAATGCCTGTTGTTGTTGCACAATGCAATTAGTAACTTTCAATAAAGTATCATTGCGGCTTTCTAAACTTTTAATGAACCATTTTGCTTCTTGTAAATGCGAACGAATGAACTGACTGTCGGTGCTGGATTTAGCCGTTCTCGACATCGCTGCATAGTGATCGTTTACTCTTATTTTTGGCATGGCATCGGGATTTAGCTCGACAACCCAGCGGCCTTTGACCTTTTTAACCGACACATCAGGGATCACGTATTCTGGTTCTTCGTGAATAATACTCGCGGCAGGCTTTGGATTGAGGCTATGGATCAAGGTCATGACCTCTTTAAGCTCAGCCTCTTTGAGACGTGTCTTTTTCGCTAAGGTGCGATAATCGCGACTAGCAAGTAAATCGATATGCTCCGTCAAGATCATCTTGGTTTCGGCAATCCAAGGGGTGTCAGGAGCAAACTGATTTAACTGAATACACAGACACTCTTGTAGACTGCGAGCGGCAATGCCAACAGGGTCAAATAGTTGAATGCGTTTAAGTACGGCTTCAATCTCATCTAACTCAATCGGTTCCTCGCTGTCTTCATCGTTAATACTTTCCAAGATGTCTTCACAAGACAGGGTTAAAATCCCAGATTGGTCAACTGCTTCGATTATTGCGATTGCGATGGCTCGGTCTGTGGGGCTAAATGGTGTTAGTTCGAGTTGCCACATTAGATAGTCATGAAGTGACTCAGAGGTTTCGCCTTGATAAACATTATCATCATCGGGCAATGGGCCGGAGCTTGCAGCGGGGGCTGCACTCATATATTCATCCCAAGTGACATCCATGGCCAAGTCATCACTCACAGTGTCCTTAGTCATGGCGGTGTCAGAGTCCATCTCATAGTCACTAACTTGAGCTTCATCGTTGGTGTTTTGGTTGTCGTCTGAGTTGGTTTTTTCTTGCGAGTTTTGGTCTGTACTCTCGACGTCAGTACCGTCACCTTCTTCCACTTCTAACAAAGGATTGCTATCCAAAGCTTCTTGAATTTCTTGTTGCAGATCCAATGTACTAAGCTGCAGCAGACGGATAGCCTGTTGCAGTTGTGGAGTCATTGTAAGTTGCTGCCCCATGCGCAGCTGTAATGATTGCCTCATGTATCTCTAACAATCCTTTTTAACAGTTATTAATACTACGTCTTAACTATAGCTTGAATTGTTCGCCTAGGTAGACATCTCTTACAGTTTGATCCGCCAAAACATCTTCTGGCGTGCCAGCAGCGATTAACTCGCCGTGTGAAACTATGTAGGCTTTCTCACATACATCAAGCGTTTCCCTTACATTGTGATCGGTGATCAGCACACCAATACCACGATTTTTGAGATGCTCAATGATTGTCTTTATATCTAACACCGAAATAGGATCAACGCCAGCAAAAGGTTCATCTAACAAAATAAACTTAGGGTTTGCGGCTAACGCGCGAGCAATTTCAACCCGCCTACGTTCACCACCAGACAAAGCCATTCCTTGAGAATCGCGAATATGTTGAATGTTAAACTCATCGAGCAGCTCATTTAATTCGGCTTCTCTTTCTACTTTAGATAAATCTTTACGAGTTTCCAAAATAGCCATCAGGTTTTGATAGACCGTTAGCTTTCTAAAAATCGATGATTCCTGTGGCAAATAGCCGATCCCTAGCCTAGCTCGGCTGTGCATTGGTAACAGGGTGATGTCTTCATCATCAATTTGGATAAAGCCTTTATCACTCGGTACAAGGCCTACAATCATATAGAAAGTCGTGGTTTTTCCGGCACCATTTGGTCCTAGTAAGCCAACAATGCTGCCGGCTTTAACACTCAGTCCAACATTTTTGACGACCTGACGACCTTTATAGCTCTTTGCCAAACCCGTTGCTTTGAGCTCGCTCATGAATTGTTACCTTCTTCCTGGGCTTTTTCGTCTTTTTTGCTTTTTTTGTCATCAACAGGAACAAGAATCGTCCGTACTCGGGAATCTTCTTGGTCGGAGCGCTCAGCACTGATCAGTTGCTTTTCGATATCATAGGTGATCACTTGGGCATTTATTTTTTGGCCTGTTTGATTGATCTCAGCATCACCAGAAATAACCAAAGTGCCCTTAGCAACGTCATAACGAATCTCATTTGCTTTGGCTTCTAGCAAGTTTCCGTCTGGTTGACGCTCGCTGAAAATTGCCGGGCTGCCAGTTGCAACTAACAGCTGCTTATTAGTACCTAGCTCAGCGCGGCGATGCACCTCTAAACGGTCTGCATTGATTTTTCTGTTGCCATGGATGATGACAACATTTTGCTCAAAAATACCGATATTACTTTGCAGCTGAGCTTGCTGGCGGCCAGCATCGATAATGACTTCGTTTTGTTCTGCAGCCATTGCAAAAGTAGAACTGGTAAGCAAGCCGATGAAAACTAGTTTGTTAATTATTTTACTGGTCATAATAAATTGTCTTTGTATGGTTGATGAGTTCGATCACCTGCTTTTGCAAGTCCGCATGCAAGCCTTTACCTGTGATCTTTAGGCTTGGACCTGTGATAACAACCGGATGTTCCGACTTCATCAATTTCTGCTTAATCTCAACTCTTACATTATCGGCATTGATATCGCTAATCATCGCGTCTGGCGTTAAGTTCTTTGCCAAGACATTGCCTTCTAATATTAAGGTATTATTCTCGTATAGTGTTGCTTCAGATGCACTTATTTGCCAATTTTGTTCGCCGTTATATAAGGTGAAAATGGGCTTTTCAAAATGACTAAAGCCAAGGTCTTGATATAGCTCCATCTTATCAGCCGTTACCTGATAATTTAATAAGCCATTTTCACTATAGGTAGTCTGTTCTAGTGCTCTGGCAACATAATCAGGCTTTGCTAACGGTTCATCTTCGCTTTTTGTGTCTACTTCGGCTGGGTTGAACATAGGAGACCACATCCATACCATTAATGAAGCAAAAACAATGAGTAAGACGACACGCATTACGGTCATGTACTTGATCCTTTAGAGGTGAGTAAATGATCTTGACTGAGCATCAGTAAATCAGTGAGCTCTCTTACTGCGCCAAAGCCACCGGGCATCAATGTCGTATAGTGTGCAATTCGCTTGATGAGCGGATGAGCATCGTTTACAGCAACCGCAAATCCAACTTGTTCCATTACTGGTAAGTCAGGGCCATCATCACCAATGTAGGCGATGTCATTATCGCTAAGGTTTAACTTAGCTTTGAGTTCGTCATATGCCACAAGCTTGTTTTCTTGCCCTTGGTAAATATGAGTTACATTTAAACTAGTCATTCGTTGCTGAACTATTTGTGAATGTCGACCAGTGATCACGGCCACTTCAATACCAGAGTTTACCAACGCTTTGATACCAAAGCCGTCTTTGGTGTTAAATGCCTTAAGTTCTTCACCATTGTTACCAAGGTAAATACGGCCGTCAGAGAATACACCGTCAATATCACAAATTAATAGCTTTATCTGCTTGGCTCTTTGCCATGCATCTACTGAAATGTCTTGATAAAGATCGTTAAACTGCATTACAGCACTCCCGCTCTGAGTAAGTCTTGTGTATTCAATGCACCAACGGGGACGTTATTGTCATCAACAACAATTAGCCCATTAATACGCTTGTTTTCCATAATATTAAGTACTTCGGCAGCGAGCATAGTTGCGCGAGCTGTGGTACTTTTGGCGGTCATTACCTGTGTGATCGGCGTTGTATGAATATCAACTTTTTGCTCAATAATGCGGCGCAAGTCACCGTCAGTAAAAATACCTTGCAGTTGGCTTTGTTCATTGACGATGGCTGTCATACCTAAGCTTTTGGCTGACATTTCAAATAGCGCTTCTTTGACAGTACATTTGCTGCTCACCATTGGGATGGCCTTGCCTTGATGCATGATATCAGCAACCGTTAGCAGCAATCGTTTACCTAGGCTGCCGCCGGGATGAGAAAGTGCAAAGTCGTCAGCAGTAAAGCCTCTGGCTTCGAGTAAAGCAACGGCAAGCGCATCACCCATGACTAGCGTGGCAGTTGTACTCGCTGTTGGCGCTAACCCTAAAGGACATGCCTCTTTTGAGACCTTGACACACAGATGAACTGTCGCATTACGGGCCATTGTTGAGTTTGGGTTGCCTGTCATTGAAATAACCGGTGCGCCGAGTCGTTTGATCACAGGTAAAATAGAGATGACTTCTTGGGTTTCACCTGAGTTGGAAATCATTAGTACTACATCATCTTTGGTGATCATGCCTAAATCACCGTGACTGGCCTCACCAGGATGGACAAAAAATGCTGGGGTGCCAGTACTGGCTAAGGTGGCAGCAATTTTATTACCAATATGACCTGACTTTCCCATGCCAATAACAATGATCCGCCCTTGGCAGCTGAACATAATCTCACAGGCTTTGGCAAACTGTTGATCAACAAACTGTTGTACTTCTTCTATTGCTGCAAGCTCAGTTGCAAAAACTTGGTTTGCAGAATCAATAAATGGGTTCGTTGTCACATGGGTTCCTTAAATGATGTAGTAAATATATCCGACGAAGCTTGCGACTAACACGCCACCTTCTAAACGATTAATACGACGCTTACCGGTCAAGCTAAGGCTCATTAACAGCAGTAATAAAGTGGCACCGAGCATGATGAAAATATCACGTGAAGCAATATTGGCATCCAGTGTTGACGGGTTAATGATGCCAGCTATCGAAAGCACTGCGAGAATATTAAAAATATTCGAACCGATAATATTGCCAAGTGCTAAATCGTCTTCGTTTTTCAATACGCCGGCAACACAAGCTGCTAATTCAGGGAGGCTAGTTCCTACGGCGATGATGGTCAGGCCAATCAAAAGGTCGCTCATGCCGAAGTATTTGGCAATATCAACTGCTGCGCCAACTAAGTAATCTGCACTCACAGGTAGGAGGATCATGCCAACCACGAGCCAAAAAATGGCTTTTTGGGTTGGGATATTATCTGGCACTTCTTCACAAGCCTCACTAACAAATGGGTCTTCGCTGTCATTACCCCCGCGCTTGGTGACAATAATTAGCGCCAGTAAAAATGCAACAAAGCCGATGAGCAAGGCGATGCCTTCAACAAAACTAAACTGGTTATCGCTAACGATATACCACGCGGCCAGTGAAACAATCACGAGAAGAGGCATCTCGCGGCGTAATATCCCAGAGCCAACGGAGAGTGGTCTCAATAACGCGGTGATCCCCAGGACGAGTAGAATATTAGCTATATTAGAACCGACGGCATTACCAACAGCTGTGTCTGTTTTATCTGCAAGTGCGGCTTGTGCAGCTACCATCATCTCTGGCGCTGAAGAGCCCATGGCGACAATCGTTAAACCAACAATTAATGTTGGTACACCAAAATTTCGTGCTAAAGCGGCCGCACCAAAAACAAAGCGGTCAGCACTCCAAACCAGTGCAATAAAGCCAAGAATGAGAATAACAAACGATAAAACCATGAACCTCTAGCCAATAGGATTAAAATTTCGTTAGATACTACCAAATGCGCTTTGGAAAGTATAAGCAAACCGTGACATTTCACTACTTACAAAATTTTACCAAAACGATTTTCCATCTTGTTTGAAAAAAAAGTATCATACTTGGATGAATATAGTCTTGATCTGGAGAGCGACTTGTCGCAGTCAATTGTAGAAATCAAGGATGTAACCTTTACCCGGGGTGAAAGGGTCATCTACAAAAACATGAGCTTTTCCGTACCAAAAGGCAAAATTACCGCAATAATGGGGCCCAGTGGCATAGGTAAAACGACCATGCTACGTTTGATTGGTGGCCAACTAAAACCTGATAGTGGTGATATTCTTTTTGCTGGAAACAGTATTCCTAAAATGTCTCGTGCCGCATTGTATCAAGCCAGAACCCGCATGAGCATGCTATTCCAAAGTGGTGCGCTATTCACCGACATGAGCGTGTTTGACAATATCGCTTTTCCGCTAAGAGAACATACTGAACTCTCTGAAGAGTTAATTCGTTTGGTGGTGTTGATGAAGTTGCAGGCGGTTGGGCTTCGCGGTGCGAAAGATTTAATGCCCGCAGAGTTGTCCGGTGGTATGGCGCGACGTGCGGCGCTTGCCCGTGCGATTGCGCTCGATCCCGAACTCATTATGTACGATGAACCTTTTGCAGGACAAGATCCGATCTCAATGGGTGTGTTGGTTCGTTTAATTAAATCACTCAACGAAGTATTGGGGTTATCGTCTTTGATAGTAACGCACGATGTCACTGAAGTACTCAGTATTGCTGATCATGTGGTGATTATCGCTGAACAGGGTGTTATCGGTTCCGGTACGCCAGAGCAAATGCTTGAGCATGAATCCCCCTTAGTTCAACAGTTTTTACAAGGCCTTGCAGATGGACCGGTGCCGTTCCATTTTGACGCGCCTGATTATCAGCAAGCACTGTTGCAAGGAGAGTAGGTATGGTCGATTTTCTGCAAAAAATAGGTCATAAAACACTGAGTCGGTTTGCCGCTCTTGGCCGTGCAACGAATATGTTATTTGGTGCTTTGTTTAGCCTGCCAAATTTTCGTAAGGGAACGCCACTGCTAATTAAACAGCTTTACATGATAGGTCACCAGTCTTTGTTGATCATCATGGTCTCTGGCCTGTTTATTGGTATGGTGCTGGCGCTACAGGGTTATACGGTTTTAGTGGGCTATGGTGCTGAAGACAGTCTTGGACCTTTGGTTGCTTTAAGTCTATTAAGAGAGTTAGGCCCAGTGGTAACAGCATTACTATTTGCTGGACGTGCGGGCAGTGCGTTAACCGCAGAAATAGGTTTAATGAAAGCAACTGAGCAGTTATCTAGTTTAGAAATGATGGCAATAGATCCGCTAAAGCGGGTGATTTCACCGCGTTTTTGGGCAGGCTTCATTAGTATGCCTTTGCTGGCGTTAATTTTTTCAGCAATCGCTATTTTAGGAGCACACTTGGTTGGTGTTGATTGGTTAGGCGTAGATTCAGGTAGTTTCTGGTCAATTATGCAATCGCAAGTGTCGTTTCAAAAAGACATTTTAAACGGTCTTATTAAGAGTTTCGTATTTGCACTATTAGTAACTTGGATCGCGTTATACAAAGGGTATGACTGTATCCCAACTTCTGAGGGGATCAGTAAAGCGACGACGGAGACGGTAGTTCACTCTTCTCTGGCTGTACTGGGCTTCGACTTTGTATTAACAGCGGTTATGTTTTCAAGTTAAAAGGTTTTAAAAAATGAATACACGGAAAATAGAAATTTTAGTTGGGTTATTCGTGGCACTGGGCGTTGCAGCTTTTGTTATGTTAGCGCTTAAAGTGGCAAACTCAGGCTTGAGCGGCAATGGTGAAACTTATACGTTACAAGCTAAATTTGAAAACATCGGTTCATTAAAAACACGCGCACCGATAAAAGTGGGGGGCGTTGTAATTGGCCGAGTAGATGGTATCCAAATCCATCCACAAGAGTTTGTGCCTGTTGTATCAATGAGCATAGACAAAAACTACGAATGTCAGTTTTCTGATACCTCGTCGGTCTCTATTTTGACTTCAGGTATTTTAGGTGAGCAATATTTAGGTATTTCTCCTGTTATCGCAGCTGAGTCAGCGAAGCAAAAATGTTTAGGTCAGGAAGTTACGAGTGAAGACAGTGTTGATCTGGAGTCTCTTTTTGGTGTCGAAACCAAAGCGCTAAAAGACGGCGATATGATCACTGATACAAAGTCTGCACTTGTGCTAGAAGAGTTAATTGGTCAGTTCCTATTTAATCAAGGGAGCGAGTAAAAATGTTAAAGAACGTCTATGCCAAATGTCTAACTTTGCTGATGGCCTTGATGGCAGCAGTATCAGTACAAGCAAAAGAAGTGGATTCAAGCAATCCTTACAAAATGGTTGAGCAAGTCGCGGCACAAACTTTCCAGCGTGTTACGAAAGATCAGAGCATTATTGAGCAGGACAAAGAACACTTACGCGTTATCGTGGAAGAAGAGCTTTTGCCTTATATCGATTACAAATATGCGGCTTATCGTGTACTGGGGTCCTATATTCAAAAGGTCCGCAATATTACCAATAAAGAAGAAAAGGCCGCAGCAGTAAAGCATATTCGTGAATTTATCGAGGTCTTTAAAAACTACCTTGTAGCGACTTATGCTGGTGTGTTTACCCAATATAATGATCAGGAAGTAGAGTTTGGTGAGCACCGTCCATTTGAGAATGAGGCGGTCGTTGTTGTTAAGAGCAAAATTGTGGAACCTGGTAAGCCTGATATCAAAATTGACTTTAAAGTCAGGCGCGGTCAAGACGGTGATTGGCGTGCTTTTGATATGATGGCTGAGGGGATCAGTTTGTTAGATGCAAAGCAAAGTGAATTACACGGTATTTTGCGTCAGCAAGGTATTGAGCATGTGATCCAATTGCTGGATAAAAAGAGCCAGCTACCAGTGCAATTTAGAGGGGACGATGGTGACGCCTAAAATTTCATTCACCGAAAGTAAAGGTGAAATCGTGTTAACTGGTGAACTAACAAGAGCGAGTTTACCAAGCGCACTGAAACAGTCGGCTATCGTTCAATTGCTGAAAAATGCACAATCAACCGTCTATTTTGACCTTTCTGAGGTCTCAAGGGTTGACACCGCGGGCTTAGCTTGGTTAATTCACTCTTTAGGTCAATTAAAACAGCGCGACATTCGTCTCGAGCTGAAAAACACACCTGAACAACTACAAAATTTAATGGAGTTGGGTCAGGTGACAACCCTATTTGAGTGAGTCTAATGGAAACAAATCAAGTCGAAACTTTATTGAAAGATGCACTATCGCTTGACGAAATTATTGTGAAAGCAAACGGTAGTCACTACGAAGTCATTGCTGTTGGAACGTGTTTTGACGGATTAAGAAGGCTAAAAAGAGAACAGCTGATCTATGGCCCACTAATGGATACTATTAAAGATGGCACTATTCATGCCGTGAGTATCCGTGCTTTCACGCCTGATGAATGGCAAAAAGAGCGCAAATTTATCCTTCCACAATAACGGAGTGCCGCAATGGATCAGTTTGTTATCCAAGGTGGCACCACTTTAGCCGGTGAAGTCACTATTTCTGGGGCGAAAAATGCAGCCCTTCCCATCCTATTCGCTGCGCTGTTAGGCGAGGGGAAAAGCCGATTTTCTAATGTTCCTCACCTACGTGATATCGGCACAACAGAAGCATTATTAAAGACGCTGGGGGCCCAGGTTGAGTGGGATGGTGACATCCTAGAAATCGATGGTGCCACAGTGAATAGCGTGGTGGCTCCTTATGAGCTGGTAAAGCAAATGCGTGCTTCGGTACTAGCATTAGGGCCTCTAGTGGCAAGATTTGGTAATGCACAGGTTTCTTTGCCTGGGGGCTGTGCCATCGGCGCGCGTCCGGTAGATCTCCATATTTCAGGCCTTGAAAAGATGGGCGCTAGCATCAAGGTTGAAAATGGTTACATCCATGCAACGACTGAAGGTCGTTTACGTGGCGCTGAGATCTTTATGGAAACGGTTAGTGTTGGCGCAACTGAAAATCTGTTAATGGCTGCGGCGTTGGCGGATGGCAAAACGGTGTTAGAAAATGCCGCAAGAGAACCTGAAATCATCAATTTGGCGGAGTGCTTGGTGGCAATGGGGGCCAAAATCTCTGGCGCAGGCTCAAGCCGAATTGAAGTCGAGGGTGTAGAACGCCTATCAGGGTGTGAACATAAAATCCTACCAGATCGTATTGAAACCGGTACTTTTTTAGTGGCAGCTGCCATGGCTAAAGGTGAGGTGCTATGTAAAAACACAGACTACCATAGCCTTGAACCTGTACTTGAGAAGCTCAGGGCTGCCAATGCTATTGTGGAAGTTAACGAAGACAGCATCTATGTTGATATGCGCCAGCGCGCTTTAAAAGCCGTGAATATCAAAACCATGCCACACCCAGGTTTTCCAACGGATATGCAAGCTCAGTTTACGGCATTGAATGTAGTTGCTGAGGGAAGTGCCACAATCACAGAAACTATTTTTGAAAACCGCTTTATGCACGTTCCTGAATTGCAGCGAATGGGGGCTAACATCCGCTTAGAAGGTAACACAGCAATTTGTGGTGAAACCGACTCTCTATCTGGTGCTCAGGTAATGGCGACGGATCTACGTGCGTCAGCGAGCCTGATTTTGACGGGCATCGTTGCTTCAGGCGAGACAATTGTTGACCGCATCTATCACGTTGATAGAGGGTATCAGAAGATAGAAGATAAATTGAGCCGTCTGGGTGCCAATATAAAACGTCGTAAAACGTAATACCAATAGCTCATTTACTTAATACATTTGGTATAAGTTGAACAAGCATAAAAAAACGTCCCTAGGACGTTTTTTTATGCCAAGTCGTTAATACAGGCCAGTTTCAAGTTCAGCTACAGCGACTGTAATAGTCAGGCGTTGCCCACCTCTGAGTACTTCAAACTCAAGTTCAGTTCCCGGTGTAGTATTACCTATCTTTTTAAGCGTTCTCTGTGGGTTTGTAACGGGCTCCCCGCCAACTTTAACGACTATATCATTTTCCTTCATTCCTGCCTGCCATGCGGGACCTAAAGGGTCTAACTCACTAACCGCAAGGCCAACAATCGGGGTGTATAGATCAGTAACACTTTTACCGGTGTTGTCGACTGGCGTTCCTCTAAAA
The DNA here is from genome assembly GCF_002744175.1 of Pseudoalteromonas piscicida. Taxonomy (GTDB): domain Bacteria; phylum Pseudomonadota; class Gammaproteobacteria; order Enterobacterales; family Alteromonadaceae; genus Pseudoalteromonas; species Pseudoalteromonas piscicida_B. The sequence goes on along the minus strand of NZ_NKHF01000077.1, from coordinate 77,499 downwards.
CCAAGATATCCTCGGATGACTCTGCCATCCATGATCAGCTTATGCATCACATCCATCGCAAGATCATAGGGGATTGCAAAAGAAATTCCTTGAATATCAATATTTAAACGGGTTCTAAATTGTGCAGAGGTGATCCCGACAAGTGCGCCATTAGAATTGACAACCGCACCACCCGAATTCCCAACATTAATCGCGGCATCCATTTGTAGTAAGTTGTTGAATTGGCTCTCAGTGAGTGTTTGTTTACCGGTAGCACTGATAATGCCTTGGGTAATTGTTTGCCCAATATTCAAAGGGTTACCTATAGCTAGCACCACATCTCCTACGCGTGGTTGATAGTCGTTATCAATCGGAATAACGGGGAGGTTTTCTGCAGGGATCTTTAATAGCGCCAAATCGGTAATGGTATCAAAGCCTATTAATTGCGTATCGCTGTACTGGCGCCCATCGGGAAGTAAGACGATAATTTGATCGGCATTATTGACCACATGATAGTTGGTTAATATATAACCGTCACGACTCATAATAACGCCAGAGCCAAGCTCTCGTACCGTATTTTGGCGCTGGTATCTCGGTTGGCTACTAAAGCCCTCAGAAAAAATAGTCACCACAGCAGGCGCCGTTTTTTCAACGGCTTTTGCAAAGCTCATATGTTGGGACTGGATGTTAGGCGCTTCCAGCTTTGGTAAGTTCGCCCTTAGCTCCGGATTGAACCAGATGATAATAAACGCGATCCCTAACCCTGCAAGCAGTGGTGGAAAAATAAATTTAATTAATTTGAACACAAGAGCTTATATTTATCGTTGTTTAATACTGCTAATAATGACACAAAAAAAAACACAGCGACAAGTTTCGCTGTGTTTCATTTCAATATTTATTGGAATTGTTACTGAATGAGATAAAACACAGTTTCACGGCCGCGTTTTATACCCAACACAATGTTGCCTTTAATATTGTCAATCAGCTTAGACATGTCTTTTACAGAAGTAACTCGTTGGCGGTTTACTTGCATGATCACGTCGCCTTCTTCAAGACCTACACGTGCTGCCGGAGAGCGCGGTTCTACAGATGTGATCACCACGCCTTCATTACCATTACGTTCGCCACTTTCAAGTACCGCACCTCGTAGGTTAGGGTGCACATCTTCGGCATTTGCTTGCTCTTCTTGTTTACCACCGAGCTCAACGTCAATAAACTTGGTTCTGCCATCTCGATAGACGCCAAGTCTTACTTCGCGACCTTCACCTAAAGTGGCTACCTTGCTTGCAAGCTCAGCCATGCTTTCAACTTCATCACCGTTTAAGCTCACAATAACATCGTTCGCTTTAAGCCCCGCTCTGTCAGCCGCTGAGTCTTCTACAACACGCATCACATACGCGCCGCGTTTAACATCAAACCCTTGTGCTTTGGCAAGGCCGGCATCGAGTGTACGACCGTGAATACCTAACGAGCCACGGCGTACTTCACCATATTCAATGATTTGGTCGACAAGGCTTTTCATCATATTGGATGGAATGGCAAAACCGATCCCGACATTACCACCTGACGCGCCAAGGATCGCTGTATTAATACCGATTAACTCGCCATTTAGGTTTACCAAAGCGCCCCCAGAGTTACCTTGGTTGATTGCCGCATCAGTTTGAATGAAGTCTTCATAGCCCTCGATATTTAATCCACTACGGCCGAGTGCACTAATAATGCCCGAGGTCACTGTGTGACTAAGGCCAAATGGATTACCAATTGCAACAGAAAAATCGCCCACTCTTAGTTTATCTGAGTTTGCTAGTTTGACTTCGGTCAGGTCTTCACCGTCAATTTGTAACAAGGCAATATCCGATTCAGCATCACTTCCGATCAGTTTAGCTTCAAACTCTCGGCCATCTTTCAAGGTCACTAACATTTCGTCTGCGTCGTCAATCACATGGTTGTTGGTGACAACATAGCCTTTGTTTGCATCAATAATGACACCAGAACCTAACCCGCTAAAAGGACGCTTTTGGCTACGCGGTTGTGGTTGGCCGAAGAAAAAGTCGAACGGGTCGACGCGGCGGCGCACCTCTTTGGCCCCTTTTACTTGAATACTAACAACACCGGGTGCTACTTTTTCCAGCATTGGCGCTAAAGTTGGTAGCTGTTGACCATCTACGGCAACAGGAAGTTTGGCCATGCTCTGTTGTGGGAACAACAATAAGCTAGAAGAAAGTAAAGCGGCCGATAACAAAGATAGTTTAAATTTCATAGTCGTGAAGTACTCCGCTATTAGCGTTAATATAGGTCATAAGAGGCTGATAACTAGCCTCTTATTAGTAATTAATAACTTCTTTTACTGACTATGGGGTCAACAAAAAGTTTCATCAAGAGGCTTTAATTTGTTCACTTTCTTTTTTTTGACCAGAAAATAACCCAGTTTCACCCTCAGCATAGTCGCTTGGAGGCGTTTCAAAACTAGGATCTTGCTTACGTCTTCTCTCTGGACGTGCTTGAAGAGATGCTTGTAACTGCTCTGTGGTTTCTTTTGAGAAGAAAGGATCCGATGGGTGAGAAGGGCGCTCCTGCGTGAGTAATTGGTTGGTTTCTTCAACATGGGTAAGCAGTTGTTGGTAGTTATCCTGCATTTTATTCACCAGCTTTTTAGTGCTTGCAAGATGATCTGATACGTCTTGACGGTATTGCTCAAGGTCGTGTTTAGCCTGTTGTGCTTGAACTTCCAGTTCGTCGTGTTTGAACTGCTTCTTCGTTACAAAGCCACCTAAAAAGAATGCGGCAATGGCAACAACGATCAATAATCCAAGCCAAGTAACGGTAGTCATAGGTTTCTCCCTGTGTGCCTCAAAGGCAAATAAAATAAAAACTCTGATAGAGTTAAATATACGCTGTGAATACAGTCGTGTTAATATAACCCACAAACAAATCGTAAAAAAATATTTAAGTCGATGACGCCTTGGGAAAAATATCAGCAAGATCTACAACGTGATGATTTTCAGTATGACAGCGCACAAGAAAATGCGGTAAAGCATTTACAGCGACTATATGATAATCTCACCAATCAGCCTGTTGCTAAGCAGGGGTTCTTTTCACGTCTATTTGGTAAAGTTGAGCAGCCAAAAGTAAAAGGTTTGTACTTTTGGGGTGGTGTAGGGCGTGGTAAAACTTATCTTGTTGATACTTTTTACGATGCTTTACCAACAGAGCGTAAGATGCGAGTGCACTTTCACCGTTTTATGCACCGTGTTCACGCAGAGCTAAAAAAGCTTAACGAAGTGAAAAACCCTCTGGAGCACATCGCTGATATTTTTAAGTCAGAAACCGACATTATTTGTTTTGATGAGTTTTTCGTTCAAGACATTACAGATGCCATGTTGCTTGGCGGCTTAATGCAGGCGCTATTTGAGCGTGGCATTGTACTGGTCGCAACATCGAATATTATTCCTGACGACTTATATAAAAATGGCCTGCAGCGCGCGCGATTCTTGCCGGCAATTGAGTTGGTAAAAGCAAACACAGAAGTCGTCAATGTTGACTCTGGTATTGATTATCGCTTGCGTACCTTAGAGCAAGCAGAAATCTTTCATAGTCCCTTGGATAAGCAAGCGGATGAAAATCTATTTGATTACTTCAATAAACTTTCCCCAGAGCCGGGCAAGGCGGGGCAAACCATAGAGATTGAGGGGCGGATGATCGCAACCCGAATGGTCTCTGATTGTATCGTGATGTTTGACTTCCCAGCTTTATGTGAAACGGCGCGCTCACAAATAGACTACATGGAGATCAGTCGTTTATATAACACCGTGATCTTGTCTAATGTGAAGCAAATGGGGCAGCAGAATGATGATGCCGCTAGGCGTTTTATTGCATTAGTCGATGAGTTTTATGAACGTAATGTGACGTTGATCATCTCTGCCGCAGCACCGATCACAGAGTTGTACACGGAAGGAACATTAACTTTTGAGTTCAAACGTTGTGTTAGTCGATTACAAGAGATGCAGTCGCATGAATACCTTGCAAGAGAGCATTTAGCTTAGCGTTTGCACTGTATTGTGCTGTAGGGCTGTGTTGGGTACTGGTTGAAAGGTACTGACAATGCAGCTTTTCAACACCTTCGCTATGTCGCCCCGCCGGATTTTTGGTCTTTTTGGTTTTTTTCAAAATTCTTGAGATTTTCTTGTAGAAAAAAGCACCAAGCGCTGGTTTTCGCCCAGAAGGCTTGCTATAATCCGCGGCCTGCCACGTTGCGTTCTATTGCCCTCGTCGGCTTAGCCACTGACTTGAGCGGCATAAAAGTCTTCAACTCGAAGGGGTTAAAGCAAATACAAGTAGAGCGGTAGTCCAAGGACTGCCTGTGGTTTTAAAATTGAAAACTTTGGATTTTTATAATGAAAACGTTTGTTGCTAAACCAGAAACTGTAAAACGTGACTGGTACGTAGTTGACGCTGAAGGTAAAACTTTAGGTCGCATCGCTACTGAAATCGCTCGTCGCCTTCGCGGTAAGCATAAAGCTGAGTACACTCCACACGTTGACACTGGTGACTACATCATCGTAATCAACGCTGAGAAAGTTACTGTAACTGGTAACAAAACTCAGGACAAAATGTACTATGCTCACTCTGGTTACCCAGGTGGCCTTAAGTCTATCAACTTTGAGAAACTTCAAGCTAAAAAGCCTGAAATGATCATCGAGAAAGCGGTTAAAGGCATGTTACCTCGCGGTCCTCTAGGTCGTGAAATGTTCCGTAAACTTAAAGTTTACGCTGGTAACGAGCACAACCACGCTGCACAGCAGCCTCAGGTTCTAGACATTTAAGGAGCACTATCATGGCAAATCAATACTACGGTACAGGTCGTCGTAAAAGTTCAAGTGCTCGCGTATTCCTACGCCCAGGCACTGGCAACATCGTAATCAATAAGCGCTCTTTAGAAGAGTTCTTCGGTCGTGAAACTTCTCGCATGGTTGTTCGTCAGCCACTAGAGCTAGTTGAAATGACAGAAAAGTTTGACTTATACATCACTGTTGCAGGTGGTGGTACTACTGGTCAAGCTGGTGCTATCCGTCACGGTATCACTCGTGCACTTATGGAGTTTGACGAGTCTCTACGTCCAGCTCTACGTAAAGCTGGCTTTGTTACTCGCGATGCTCGTAAAGTTGAGCGTAAGAAAGTGGGTCTTAAGAAAGCACGTAAGAAGACACAGTTCTCTAAGCGTTAATTTATTACGTTTCAAGAATTCAAAAACCCAGCTTATGCTGGGTTTTTTGTTTTCTGTGTTAGAGGCGTTTTAAATCATGTAGCCACTACCTTTGATAAGATTTCCCCTTCATTTCGCTCAAAAACCTCCCGTCGCATTAAAAAAGTTCAATAAATATAATAATTAGTGCAAATCGAACGGTAACTTGGCGGTTTTTTTTGCTACAATTGGCGGAGCAAGTAGAAAGACCTGAGATCCAGTCACGCGATTTGGTGCGTATCCTTAGTCGGGGGTTGATCTTAGTCAGTATATTGTTGTGTCAGATGCGATATCATAAATGCTCGGTTTCATGCTCGAAGTAATCATAGATTATTTTCTGCCGGTTTATTCGGGCATGGATCTGGAATAACCTTGTTTTAATCAAGGGATTTATTTATGATCGCGTCTATTTTGTAATTTCTTAAATTAACCTGCTGTAACTGATGTTCTCAATATAGCAAGTGTTGGGAATCAAGTGGAGATAAGTGGATGAGCAATGCGCCTGTAGACAACAGCCGACGTCGCTTTTTAACTATCGCTACCTCTGTTGTAGGTGGCGTTGGTGCGGTTGGAGCTGCTGTTCCTTTTATTGCGTCCTGGAATCCAAGTGAGCGAGCTAAATCTGCAGGTGCGCCTGTAGAAGTAGATATCAGCAAGCTTGAGTCTGGACAACTTATTCGTGTTGAGTGGCGAGGCAAACCAGTTTGGATTGTTAATCGTACACCAAAAATGCTAGAACAAATGAAGCAACACGAAGACAAACTTCGTGATCCTAACTCAGAAGAGCCACAGCAGTTGGCGTCGGCCCAGAACGATTACCGTTCTCAACGACCTGAAATCTTCGTAGCGGTTGGGATTTGTACTCACTTGGGATGTTCACCGTCTTTCCTAAATGGAAGCTTCGGTGAAAAAGTAGAAGGCACTGAAAGTGGTTTCTTCTGTCCTTGTCACGGTTCGAAGTTTGATATGGCGGGACGCGTATTCCAAAACGTACCTGCACCTCTAAACTTAGAAATCCCTCCGTATACCTTTATTGACGAAACTACCATCTTGGTAGGTGAAGAAGGGGTTGCATAATGTCTGAACAAGTAGATAAAGCAGCAAATACGGGCGTAGTGGGTAAAGTTGTTGATTGGATTGATGCTCGTATTCCAATGACTCGCGTCTGGAATATGCATATTGCACAATACCCAGCGCCAAAGAACTTTAACTTCTGGTACTTATTTGGTTCATTAGCCATCTTAGTACTGGTTAACCAGATCGTAACTGGTATCTGGCTAACCATGAACTTTGTTCCTTCAGCGGAAGGTGCATTTGCTTCTGTAGAATACATCATGCGTGATGTGGAATACGGCTGGCTTCTGCGATACCTGCATTCAACCGGTGCTTCGGCATTCTTTATCGTGGTCTACTTACATATGTTCCGCGGTATGATTTACGGTTCTTACCAAAAACCACGTGAGTTACTGTGGTTGTTCGGTATGTTTATCTTCCTAGCGCTAATGGCTGAAGCTTTCATGGGGTACTTATTACCATGGGGTCAAATGTCATTCTGGGGTGCTCAGGTAATCATCTCTCTGTTCGGTGCTATCCCTGTTATTGGTGATGACCTAACACTGTGGATCCGTGGTGACTATGTAATTTCAGGTGCAACGCTTAACCGCTTCTTCGCACTACACGTAATTGCATTACCATTAGTTCTGGTTATCTTAGTGTTCCTACACATCGTTGCATTGCACGAAGTGGGTTCTAACAACCCTGACGGCGTTGAAATCAAACGTAAAAAAGGGTCTGTGGCTGAAGAAGATAAGCCTAAATTTAAATTCCATGAGTACTATACAAACAAAAAAGACATTGTGGATGCGATTCCATTCCACCCTTACTACACAGTAAAAGATGTCTTAGGTGTTGCTGGTTTCTTAATTTTCTTCTGTGCTATCGTTTTCTTTGCACCAGAGATGAATGGTTTCTTCTTAGAAGCGCCAAACTTTGAAGCAGCAAACCCGCTTAAAACACCAGAGCATATTTTCCCAGTATGGTACTTCACACCGTTCTATGCGATCCTTCGCGCAATCCCTGATAAGCTAATCGGTGTACTTGCGATGGGTGCATCAATCGTAGCATTGGCGCTATTGCCTTGGATTGACCGTGGTTCTGTTCGTTCAATTCGCTACCGTTGTGGTTTACACAAGTTGAACATTGCTCAGTTTGTTGTCACTTTCGTTATCCTTGGTTGGATTGGTGCAACTCCACAAACTGACTTTAAAACGCTGTTGTCACAAATCACTACAGTGACATACTTTATGTTCTTCGTATTGCTATTCTTCTACAGTAAAAACGAGAAGACTAAGCCACTACCAACGAGGTTGACGAAATGATGAAAAAGCTAGTAATCGGTTTATTCGCATTGTTGCCAACATTATCGATGGCAGCTGGCCCATCAGTACCCCTGATGGAAGCAAATAATGACCTAACTGATAAAGCATCTTTACAGCGTGGCGCTAAGTTATTTATGAACTACTGCCTTGGCTGTCACCAGATGCAATATCAGCGTTATGAGCGTACCTTCCGTGATATCGGTATTCCAACTGAGATTGGTCAAGAAACGCTTATTTTCGACGGTTCTAAAGTGGGTAGCCATATTAAAAACTCTATGGCAAAAGATGACGCAGCAAAATGGTTTGGTGCGGCTCCACCAGACTTAACACTTATCGCACGTGTTAAGTCTCCGGACTACATCTATACTTACTTGAAGTCGTTTTATAAAGATGAGTCTCGCCCATTTGGTGTAAACAACATTGTTTTCCCATTAGTGGGTATGCCTCACGTACTACAAGAGTTGCAAGGCTTGCCAACACCAATTACTGAAGATCATGAAGTTGAAGTGGTTGAAAATGGCGAAAAAGTCATGAAAACCGTGACTAAAGTAGTCGGTACTGAAACAGATGGTACAGGTGAGATGAGTGTTGATGAATATGACCAAGCAGCACGTGACCTTACAAACTTCTTAGCTTATGTTGGTGAGCCTTCTCGCCTAGAGTCAGAAGCATTAGGTATTAAGGTTATTGGTTTCTTAGTTATCTTCTTCATCCTGGCATTCTTCTTGAAGAAAGAATACTGGAGAGATGTTCATTAATTTGAATGTTCAAAGGTAATTTATGCAATAGGGGCGTTCGCCCCTTTTGCTGTTTAAAGTGATTTAATTACTTTTAGTTTTTTAATGGAGGTAGGCATGGCCGTTGCTGCCAATAAGCGCCCTGTAATGACACTTTTTTCTGGGTCAAACTGTATGTACAGTCACCAAGTGCGTATCGTACTTGCTGAGAAAGGTGTAAGTGTTGATATTCACCAGGCTGAAAAGGACAACTTACCAGAAGCTCTGCACGAGATTAACCCGTATGGCACTGTGCCTACACTAATCGATCGTGAGCTTGGCTTATACCAAGCGAATATCATTATGGAATATCTAGATGAGCGCTTCCCGCATCCTCCTCTGATGCCAGTATATCCAGTAATGCGTGGTCGCAGCCGTTTGATGATGCACCGCATTGAAACTGACTGGTATTCATTGGCTGAGAAGATCACCGCAGGCGGTGATGAAGCAGCGCAAGCTCGTAAAGAGTTAACAGAAGCTCTACTAGCTGTAGCCCCTATCTTCAATGAAGCACCTTATTTCATGAGTGAAGAGTTCAGCTTAGTTGATTGTTATTTAGCACCTCTACTTTGGCGTTTACCGCAACTTGGTATTGAGTTGAACGGTGCAGGTAGCAAAGAGCTGAAAGAATATATGTTACGTTTATTTGAGCGTGATTCATTCCAAGCATCTCTAACGGATGCAGAGCGCGAGATCAGATCGTAATGACGTCTAATCGTCCTTACTTACTACGCGCATTTTTCGAGTGGATTGTCGATAATGAGTGTACGCCACATTTAGTGGTAAACGCTGACTATCCCTCGGTGCAGGTTCCAACACAATTTGTACAGGAAGGGCAAATTGTGTTGAATGTGAGTCCATCGGCAGTGACTAATTTCTCTATGGATAACCACGCGTTAAGCTTTAATGCACGTTTTGGTGGGCAGCCTATGCAGGTATATGTACCTAATGGTGCTGTGTTGGCTATCTATGCAAGAGAGAACGGTGAAGGTACGGTATTCACACCTGAAGAAGAAGTCTTTGAAGATGAAGAGTTAGACTTGGTGGAAGAGACAGATGTCTCACAAGAGCCCGAGACTAAGTCTGAGCCCGAAAAGAAAAAAGGGTCACATCTTAGAGTGATAAAATAAAAAAACCTGCGAATGCAGGTTTTTTATTGTCGTATACAAAACAAATGAGCTATTTCACCCTTCCAATTGATTGGGGAATGAATTCAATTGGTATTATATGTATTCAAAGGCCTTGATCACGCGTTTAACGCCATTGATATTTCTCACAATTTCTACCGCTGAGTTAGCTTCGTCTTTAGATACCAGCCCCATTAAAAATACTTCAGCGTTTTCGGTAACGACTTTTATATTGGCACCGTTTACTTCTTCCGCTGCTAACAATTTGGTTTTGACCTTAGAGGTCAACCAAGTGTCGTGAGTTTGTGTAGTAATGCCGATATTCGTGCTGATTCTTAGCTGGTTGTGTACTTGTTTGATGCCTGCGACGTTCTGTAGTGCACGCTCGGCTTCAGTTTTCATTTCTTGATTGGCAACCTGGCCAATCATTAATACGACACCATTAACGCTAACGAGGGTGATATTGGCATGATCGGCAAGACGTTTGATACCTTTAATCGCCAATGTACCTTTAATTTCTATGTTATTGTCATCTATTTGCGCACCGATAGTACGTCTATCATTTGCGGCCGATACCGCACCAGCAGTGCCTGCTACCACCGCAGCAGCACAGCCTTGTAGTAACAAGATGGCTGCAAGTAAAGAGGCTATTCTCATCATTATACTTCGTCCTGAGGGAATAAAATTGCGTCGATTAACTCACTTAGGCAGTGAGTGTTGAAGAGTTGTGATTCAATGATCCTGCTTGGGCGTTTGCTTGGGATCCGGATCTCAACATCTTGTGGGCCCAATAAGCCAGTGATTTCGCCACCATCATCACCAACAAGTGCGATGACTTTCATATCTCTGGTTAGTGCTGCTTCAACCGCCCCGATCACTGCTTTTTCTTGCCCATTAATGGCATAAGCCACCAATAAATCACCTTGCTGAGCGAAAGCGCGAATTTGTTTCGCGAAACGCTCCCTTGCTTTGCCATTTTCAGGGGAAGCGAGGTTGTACTGCTCGTTTGTTAAAGCAATTGCTGGCAGACAAGGTCGTTCGGTCTCGTAAAAGTTACTTAAAATCGTGGCGAAATGGTGCGCAAGCATATGGTTACTGGGCGCACCACAGCAGATAATTTTATTGCCATTAATCAAGCTTTGAGCCATGGTCATGGCTGCAGTCTCTAAGGCTTTTGGCAACACTTCACCCGCAGCGATTTGGGCTTGAATTGACTCTGTAAATATAGATTTTATAGATTCTTGCATGCTAAAAAATATTTCTAATCCAGTTTATGTCAGGGGGGTCTCCCCCTTGGATGGCAACAAAGTCGACTCTAAGTTGCGTGTTATGCAAATTTTGCTGTGCCAAATAATTATAAATACTACGCTTTAATCTTTGAAGCTTAGTTTTAGATAGCGCATTAATGGCACCGCCAAAATGCTTACTGTCACGATATTTTACTTCAATGAACACTAAAGTGTGTGAGTCTTGCATAATAAGGTCTATCTCGCCATATTTACAAAGATAGTTTCGGGTGATCGGCGAGAGTCCTTGTTTTACCAAAAACTGCTCTGCAAGTACCTCATAATGTTCACCTTTGCTCCGTGTATTATTAAATAATCCTTTAAACATTTCAGATGTCCTATCTGAGCAAAGAGGCTCCCTCAGGTTGCTCTTGTTGCATAAATAACGGTAATGGTGGCTGTTCGTCCAAGCTTACCAAGCGAATTTGTTTATTATGATACTGTGCCCAGCTTAGTTTACGAACAATATCGCTGCCACCTCGAATACTAAGCTGGCCCGTCAGTCCGTCAAAGCTTTTTCCAGATAGCCACGCTAGTTGACGTAACTCTGGTACTAAGTTAACGGCATCGTATGCCATAGCAAATAAGCGTTGCTCTAAGTCGGCCTGTTCAGGCCATAGTGTTTGATAGGTCTCTCGCACAGATGCTTTATTGACTGCGCCAGGCAACATCCAAGGTTGCTCGGTAAAATAAAGCCCTTCTAAGTCGCCTTTATCGGTAACATCAATCTGTTTGCTGTAACTGCGAGAGCTGGCATAGAGCGGGATTCTGTCTGCAAAGGTACTGACATTGACATCTAAGTAGGGCTTAAGCAAACGGGTTTCCATGGCATCGCCCAAAATATAGATGGCATCAATGTCGCGACGTGAGCGAGTTTCACTTTTAATTTCTTGTCTAAAGAGGCTTTTTATTACCTTAGTGCGGTCTTTTGAGGCATCTACTTCTAGGAGCTCTGTGATCACATCCGCCATGTTTTTGCTGTTGGTATAGTAACCAACCTCAGGCTCTGTCTCGCTATAGCGTTGCCAACCTTGACTGAAATGCTCGATCAGGCGCTTACCCGACGCACTTGCCGGTGCAAGCAGCATTGGTTTCTTGTAACCTTTTGCCAAGAAGTGCTTCATCGCCTGTTCAACTTCATGTTCTGGATTCAGCGCAAAAAAGTATTGTTCACTGGCGCTTGGAGTAATGTCTTCTCGAGCATTGAGAAATAAGGTTGGGTAAGCTGCAAAACCGCTACTGTTTACTAGTTTTTCGACATTGGATTTGAGAAGTGGGCCAATGACGAAGTCTACATTTGCTTGAGCAAGCTGCGCTAAGATCTCTTGCTCTGTAGCCATCTCGTCGATAAAGAATACTTCTTCAACCGAATTGTTATCTGTGGCGGCTAAAAAGCCATTTTTAAGTGCTGTACCCAAGCGCTCACTTTGACCAGATTGCGGCAGCAATACCGCCAATTTCTTCACTTGATATGGCTCTAACGCTACTGCACCTTGCAGGTCTTTTGGCAAGAGGGCAGTCGCTGGGTGGTTGCTAAAGCGGCGGCGCCAATTGTTCATTGCTTGATCGAGTTGGACGCTTGAGCCCAGATAAATCTGTTGATACTTTGCTAAAGTCACCCATCCCCGTTGCAACACAGTTCCCGTATCAAAGCGTTCTAGCGCATAACTAGATAGCTCCTGTAAAGCCAACCAGATTTCATTATTAAGCCCTGCCACTTCTAGGTTATGTTGGTTTGCGATGTCTGCGGCTTTGAAAAACGCAACGAGGGCCTTTTTGGGTAACTGCTGCGATGAGTAAATGCTACCAAGCAAATATTCATACCATGCTTGGTGCTCGGGGGTATTTAGTCGTTCTGCTAGTGTCTTTAATAGTGTTAGTGCACTTTCGTACTGCGCCAGTTCCTTTCGAGCAAAGGCGACGTACAGTTTATTTTGAATGTGATCAACACTGGCCTTGGCTTCCATCGCCAGCCCGATCTGCTCGAGTAGCTGCCAGTTTTTTTCTGAGATAGCAGCGTCTCTAGCCGCATATAGCAACTGGATTTTGGCAATGCCTTCTTTACTCTGCGCTTTTGTAAACAGCGCAGCGGCACTCTCATCCGATTGGCTAACGGTTTTAGTTGTTTTGTTTTCTTGAGGTAATTTGGTGACATTTGTGCTTGTACTACAAGCGGATAACCCCGACAATATGGCAACTAAAAGCGCTATCTTTTTAAACTGCACAGGCAAACCTTCTTTTTCACGACTGAGTGGATATCTTACTGACTGATATTGGAGAGCTCAATGGCTAATCTTCACAACGAAAACAAAATTGGCACCCTACATATTGTAGCGACACCAATAGGTAATTTAGATGACATCAGTGAACGTGCACTGAAAGTGTTAAGTCAGGTCGATTTAATCGCTGCTGAAGATACGCGCCACACTGGTAAATTATTGAGCCACTTTAGCATTAAAGCAAAAACTTTTGCACTGCATGATCACAACGAAAAGCAAAAAGCACAACAAATCCTAGATTGGCTAAATGAAGGTAAAGACATTGCCTTGGTATCTGATGCTGGCACGCCACTTATCAGCGACCCCGGCTATGCTGTGGTTAACCTATGTCGTGAGGCGGGCGCAACCGTTACTCCTGTACCTGGTGCTTGTGCTGCGATTGCAGCGGTAAGTTGCTCTGGTTTACCTACTGATAAGTTTCAGTTTGTGGGCTTTTCACCCGCGAAAAGCCAAGCACGCCAGCAGTTTTTTAAAGATGCGGTTGCCTCTGGCATTACCAGCATCATGTATGAAAGCACACACCGTATTATGGCAAGTCTTGAAGATATGAAAACAGCATTAGGTGAAGCACAAAAAGTGGTATTTGCCAAAGAGCTAACGAAAACCTACGAAACGTTTTTCAGTGGCACGGTGACTGAGTTAATCGAATTCCTAACTGCAGCACCCGAAAAGCAAAAGGGAGAGCTGGTATTGATGCTGCCTGCTGAAGAGCGGGATGAGCAAGCGTTAACACCGGAAGCAAAAACACTCATCACCTTACTCGAGCCTGAAATGCCGTTAAAGAAAGCCTGCGGTGTTGCAGCTGAATATCTAGGGCTGAAAAAAAATGCCTTGTACAAAGCTATTATTGCGGAGAGAGAAGCATAATACACGCAATTTATCGCGTGCGTTCTGGTTGTAAAGTGCGTATAATCGCCCGCCTGAGTCAGCCGGATAATCGCTGCCTGTGACGAAAATGATCAGGGGGAGGAAAGTCCGGGCTCCAATGGGCAGGGTGCCAGCTAACGGCTGGGGGGCGCAAGCCTACGACAAGTGCAGCAGAGAGAAGACCGCCTAAGTCCTTCGGGACCGGTAAGGGTGAAAGGGTGCGGTAAGAGCGCACCGGGCCACTGGTAACAGTTGGTTGCAAGGTAAACTCCACCCGGAGCAAGACCAAATAGGGTTCCTTATGGTGTGGCCCGCATCGGAACCGGGTAGGTTGCTCGAGCCTAGGAGCGATCCTAGGCCTAGACGAATGATTATCGATCTCCTTCGGGAGTGAACAGAACCCGGCTTATAGGCTGTCTCAGAAGCTTTAGTAACCGCTTGATTTGCTTATGTAGATCAAGCGGTACACTAAAGTTATCCACCCTCAAATCACATTTCCATGTACCGCTTGGTACACGGCTCGCAGCTTTAAAACTCAATTCACAAAACAAAATTCAACTCGCTATAAATTCCTAAGGTATTGATTTAGGAGCTTCTTTTCGCCTGATACACTTTTCACTAACAGTTTGATTTTAAAGTTCAAAAGCACAATTTCTGTGGTACATGGCTTTGGTACACGGTGCTTTGATCTGCATTGGTTAGTGAGGTGAATATGCAAGCCGTAGTTGGTTGCCAATATTTATATCGCCGTAAGGCCACGTACTACCTTAGGATTAAAATACCTAAGCGCCTTGGAGTGAGGGAAGTAAGGCTGTGCCTTAGGACACACAAACTAGAGGTGGCCTTGGTATTGATGGAACGACTCAAGCCACTAATTTCAAAGCTAAAGGGGCTTGTCATTCATTCAAGGACGTTAGACACTAGCTTAATAAGCCAACAGCTAAACCAGATAAAAAATGCCATGCAAAAGCAGTTAACCATAGCCGATATAGATCCATTGATAGCCAAGCTAGAGCAGGGCTTTAGCGATGGTGGCCATGCTGTTAATGCCTTGGGTGATAAATCGATACTGGAGCTGGATAGCAGATTCAAAGAGTTGTTTATCCACATGGCGGATACTGATTCTAATGAAGAGCGGGTAAATCGATTTGCTGAGATTATTAAAGGTTTGCCTGAAGGTGAGAGGTGGTCTTTCCTAGAGTCAATGGCTTCGGTGGTGAAGGTGTTCTCAAGGATGGAGGAAGATACTACCGATGAAGAAGGTCTACCCCAACAGGCCAATGAACTGCTCGCCGAACACGGCTTTTCCATTGAGCCAAATAGCCTTCCTTACCGAGTCCTATTGAGTAAGCTCAAGGCCAGTAATGCTGTTAGGGGGGAGTTATTGGCGTCCATCTTTAACGAAGACTTCCTAGGAGAGCGAGAAGTCCAAGGCTTATTAGCCAAATCCCCTGAGCCTAAGGCAGCTGCTCCTGAGGGGAAAGAAGAGCCTACAGGTCCTCTGTTTTCGGAGGTTTATGCCGAATTCCTTGAATTCAAAATTAAAAAGGAAAAACTGACTGAGAAAATCCAGAAGGATTATGAAAGAGTCTATACGATATGGCGACTTGTAATGGAAGATCGACCAATCGAGCAGTATAAGCCTAAGGATATAGGGCGATTTATCGACAAATGCTTTGAATTACCCCGTATGAATATCGCGCCTTACAACAAAATGAGCTGGCAAGAACGGGTGGAGTGTGAAGTGCCCGAGGATGATTTGATTTCACCTAAGTCGGTCCAAGGGTATTACAAATGGACACAGTCGGTATTCGCGTATGCGAAGAAAGACACAGTGGACCTGATTAGTGTGTCACCTTGCTCTATCAAGCGCGACTTTACTACCAATACCCGAGGTGCTTTCTCGGATACAGAGCTAAAACAGTTCTTAAATGCCGCCAAGGAGCAACACAAGCCTTGGAAGAAGTGGATTATTCAACTTGGCATATACACAGGGGCACGCCTTGGTGAGCTGTCTCAATTAAGGAAGTCGGATATTCGATATGATGAGGAAACCCAGCGGCATTACATACTCATCACCGACGAGCATAAGGATCAAAAGTTAAAAACGGACAATGCCAAACGCAAGATACCAATACACAAGACCTTGGTAGCGAGCGGCTTTATTGAGTATGTGGCCACATGTGACCAATGGTTATTTGAAGAGTTAGATAAGTCAGTACGTGTAACAGGTTGGGTGCCTAGGCTAATGGAATCCATTGGCGTGCCGACCTTTAACGAATTAGGCCATAAGCGATCATTCCATAGCTTCCGTCATACCTTTATCACCAAGTTGATGAATGATGGCGTGCCAGTGAACAACCTTCAACAGGTGGTAGGGCATGAGATTAGCTCGTTTGGTATCACTAGCAACTATACCCACAAGGCAACGAGTATTAAAAACTTAGTTGAGGTGGTGGATTCTTTCAAAGTTGAGGCTCTAAGTTAAAAATGTAGTGACCTAGAGCTAAATATGGATCAAGGACGTTTATGAAAATACGTTATATAAAGTTAGGTGATGGTGGCAAGTGGGAAACCGAGTGTATAGAAAAATATCAAACTTTAAAACTTGGGTACGAAAGCCCACACCATCATGACTCATTGAGTGGAGATTGGGACTCCGTTTACAACTATTGGCTAACACACAGGAACGGTAATTCGGGGGCTGCTAAAAGAGACTTAAATCAGATTCGTGATTTTTATGAACTTTCGGATAAAGACATATGGATTACTTTTTATAAGCGTAAGATGTATTGGTGCCATGCTAATGAGGAAGTCAAAGAAGTTGAACGCCATGGTAGCCGAATCAGAGAGGTTATAGGAGCATGGAGTTGTGAGGATAAGAGAGGTAACCCTCTATTTATCGAAAATATTGATGGAAGAGTCACAAAGGTTCAGGGATATAGAGGAACTATTTGTGGAGTTGAACTTTCAGATTATCTGCTAAGAAAAATTAATGGTGAAGTTCAACCTGAAATTCAAGTGGCACAGGCTGCATTGGCAGCATTGAAATCGAGTACTGAGGAACTTATTAAAGGGCTTTGGTGGCATGATTTTGAACTACTAATAGACTTAATCTTTTCTCAATCTGGATGGCAGAGGATTTCAGTATTAGGTAAAGCCGAGAAAAATATAGATTTAGACTTATTTTCACCAGTAACTCAGAAGCGGGCTTTTGTTCAAGTAAAATCTATAACGACAGCTAATCAAATTCAAAAGTACTTTGAAACCTTCACGACGCACCCTCAGTATCATGAAATGTATTTCGTCTTTCATACATATTCCGGCGATATTAATAAGTTGAAGCTAGTGGATCCAAGAGTATCCATTTGGGATACCTCCAGAATAGCGGATTTGGTAATAAGTACAGGGTTGGTTAATTGGCTTCTAGCAAAGAGATCTTAATTTAGTTATTTTCATTTGGTTTATCGCATAATGACAATCAGACGATCTTAAAACTTTTGCTTTTAAGGTTTACGTCGATATAGGAGAAAAAATGTCGAAATTTGGAAGGAGCATTAGGATTTTTCTGGCTGATGGGAGCCCAACAGGCTTAAGGCATGTTGAAATTGCGAACTGGACTGGCCAAGCTTTAGCCTGTCCAAGAAGTAGGTTTTCAGAGTTGGCAAAATGGGATGAGAGTAAAAGACCCGGTGTTTACTTTCTATTTGAGAGCAGCAACTCTGATAGTAATGTGGCATATATTGGTGAATCTGAGGATGTTTTCAAAAGATTGGCTGACCATGATAGGAAAAAAGAGTTCTGGAATGAAGTCATTATTTTCACGAGCAAAGACGAAAATTTAACAAAAGGCCATATTAAATACCTTGAATCAAGGCTGGTTGAGGTTTCTAAATGTGCCGATCGATATCAGTTAGAAAATAGCAACACGCCAACACGTTCAATTCTCCCAAGGGCAGATACTGCGGCTATGGAAGAGTTTATAGATAATATAAGACTGATATTGGGCAGTTTAAGTCATAAAATTCTAGAACCAGTTTCAATCAAATCACCATCGAGCTTGCCAACTACAGAGCAAGAGACGTTAGTGAATTATATTTTTTATTTTACTGTACATAAGCTAACGGCAAGTGGGAAGTTAACAGATGATGGTTTCTTATTGTTAGCTGGTTCTCAGATTTCTAAAAAATCCTCAACTAGTATGCCTGGTAAAAGCAAGTTAATTAAAGAAAAAATGATTGAAGATGGTGCTCTTGAAGAGAGAGAGGACTGTTATATATTGATGAAAGATAAACTTATAAGCTCTTCCTCTTATGCCGCATCCCTAGTCGCAGGTAATAGTCGAAGTGGTCCTCAAAGCTGGAAAACAAATAATGGGGAAATGTTGAAAGCTCTTGAAGAAAGGTTAGTAAGTGAACTAAATGACACCAGTGATTGAGAGAAGACTAAGTAAGGTAATTCTAAATTTGCCAAGGTCATTGAGCGACCTTGGCACGGCGAATAGGATTAGGATTTATTGATTGGCAGGCTGCTGGTTACTATTTCAATAGCCTTATCCAGTTCACCATTGGCGGTGGCATTGATCACGGTTTGGATTATTGTAGGTAGGTGTTCCTTATCACCAACTTCAATGGCGTGATTGCCTTTGGACAGCTCCAATGGTTTGTTAGCGTATCGGACCTCCAAGTAATACTTGCCGCCTTTGGCGTAAAACCAAGGGCTTACCTTCTTGGCGACTTTAACCTTCTCCTGTTGGCCTGTTTCTTCGTTCTTCTGCCACTTTTCTTTGTAACAGGTGTAGGACTCACCGTTAACCATAGCGGTTGCCATTTCCAGTTGGATTTGGAGGCGGTTGATTAGCTTTTCACGGCGCTTGGCCTCAGGTGTGGTGCTTTTCTCTGGGCGTGAAACGGCCTTGAGCGTACTCAATATTGATTTAGTCATGGTATTTACCTTTTGGTTTGTGGTTACTTTACAAAGCCGATGGGCCTTGTGGTTTGCTTGTGATTGGATTCAGTAATGAGAATGTTTAAGCAGTCTTGGGCGGATAGCTTAGTCGTCGAAAATTGCTGTCTGCGTTTGATAATCGCAAAATCACCCACAGTGATGTTTTTAAGATTTTCTAGCTTCTGAAGCTGATAATCTGTTATCTGAGAGCGTCCACAGGCTGTTTTGAAGAGCCGTTTTAGCTGTTCTGATGTAAGATGTTCAAATGCTAATTTAAAGTCAAAGCGACGCATTACAGCGCGATCAAGATGTTTATCAAAGTTAGTAGCTGCAAAAAGAGGGAACTCGAAACAGTCGATTTGAGTCAGTAGCTCGTTAACTTGCTGTATTTCAAAGTTTTGAGAAGCCCCAGACCTATCAGCCAATAGGCTATCCACCTCATCAATAAAAAGTACCGCCTGCTGCTCTGTGGCCTTGGCAAAAATGCTAGCGATGTTCTTTTCTGAGCCACCCACATACTTATCAAGTACATCACTGCAACGGACGGTGATTAGCTCTTGGTTGGATATTTGGGCTAGGTGGTTGGCTAGCGCAGATTTCCCCGTGCCACTTGGCCCCGTGAATAGGGCGCGTATACCACTATGTTTTTTCATGGCTCGCTTAATTTCCACCAAGGCTTTATTGCCACCTTTGATGTTTAGGTTATCGAGTGAAAACGCCATTGGTGGTTTGTAGCTGGCGGTATTGGTATTAAAGCCACAGGCTTGGTGGACTTCGGTAATTAGGTTATCCACTAAGGCTTCTGCCTGTTTACCTTGGTGGCCTATGGTATGGCACACGAAGGCGGCATTGGCGATATTGGCTGGGGTAATATTATCCTTGGTGGCGAGCTGCGCCTTAAATGGTTTGCTCAATCTTAAACCTTTGGTGGTATTGGCGATAATGCCTTCCATAACACGGTTGTCTGGTACGAAAATGTGTTTAACGAAATTGAACCGCCTTAGGACGCTGGCTGGAATGTCTTCTACCGAATTAACCACCCAAATACACGGTACGGTGTTGGCTTCAAGTGTGGCATGTAGGTTATCTTTGCCACCTGAGGCGCGGTGGTTAAACACCTGTTGGACTAAAATATCCTCGGCCTCGTCCAACATAAGCAAAGACTTCTCGTCATGGCTAACTATTCGCTGTACCAAATGGTGGTGTTGAAGCCTAAGGTTTGAACTTAATCTCTCTTGGTCATAATCCACCTCCTGCTGGTGGACATCAGAGCCAAAGGCTTTAATGGCAATAAGCGAAGCGCCTAAGGTATCAGCCAAAAAGCGACTTAGTTGAGTCTTGCCTGTGCCAGGCTCGCCCCACAAAAGCACGTTACAGCCTTGGATGGAGTGATTTAATGCCACATCAAGGAAGGCAAATAAGTCCTCCAATTCAAGGTGCTTAAAGTCACTTAACTTTAAGGTGGATGGTGGTTGCATCTGTACTAATGGTTCAATTAGCTCGGTATAACTGGTAACCTTTTCACCCACTAACTTTTCCACCAAGGCATTAGGGATACCTGATTGGTCTAGCTGAAGGTATTGTGAACCCTGCACAAGGCCAGTTTCCACCAAGGCGAGGTTGATATTAATTAGCGCCTCTTCAGTGATACCGACCATATGAGAAAACATCGAGTTGATATGAATGTCCGAAGGCAGACAGCAGTGTATCCACTCATAAAGGCCACCGTTTACCTTAAGCACCACCATGAGTTTAATCACTTTCCAGCTGTTGGCGGGCAGCTGTAAGCCATGTTCAAATACACGGCAGTTATGACCTAGGTCGCAGCCTTTGGTCACAGATAACCTTTGGTGTAGGTGGTGGATTAGGTTGTCGAAGTCTTCATTTTGCCCCGTGAACTTAAAGGAAGTGCCACAGATACTTTTAATGGTGGCACCTTTGACCGCC
Organism: Pseudoalteromonas piscicida; assembly: GCF_002744175.1. Classification (GTDB taxonomy): domain Bacteria; phylum Pseudomonadota; class Gammaproteobacteria; order Enterobacterales; family Alteromonadaceae; genus Pseudoalteromonas; species Pseudoalteromonas piscicida_B. The sequence goes on along the minus strand of NZ_NKHF01000077.1, from coordinate 56,671 downwards.
ATTAAATCAGTGGAATCGATAAAGCCTGAGGTCATTGCCCGATATGTATAGCCTGTGGCGTACGACTGATACATATTTGAGGGCAGTAGCTTGTTGTATGTTCGAGTCATACTGCCTCCATCAGCTGAAGGCAATATTGCTGTAAGTGTATGATTAACATAGTTGATACCCTGTTTCTTTTAATCCAAGGTATCAGGAAGGCTTAAGCGGTTTTAGGGTGAGCCTTGGCCGAACTTAGGCACCGAAACGACTAGTCGTTGGGCTGGTAATTCGAGATGATCTCGGCAAGGTCGTCTTCTTCACAGAAAAAGTAGGCGGTGGGTACTTTAAGCACGGTTGCTAAGCTTTTTACCATTCCAAAGTCAGGGGCATGAACGCCTTTTTCGTACTGGTTCATTCGGGCGCTTGCTGAACCTTCATCAATTCCCGCTTCGATACCGAGCTTTTCTTGGGTGTACTTTGCTTTCGTTCTTGCTTCCTTAAGCCGTTTGGCAAATGGGCTCTTAGACATGTGTAGTATCTCTTTGAACTTCAATAATTCATCTAAGAGATTCTTAGTTTTTCCATTGACTTTTTTACTAAGGAGTACTTAGTATTTGCTGAAGCTAAGTATTCCTTAGTTAATACAACCGATTATTAATTCCATTGAGGGAACCTAATATGAACGCCAAATGGAAAGCCATTGCCCTAGTTACTTTATCCACCACTGCATTGAGTGCCCAAGCCACAACAATTAGCTGTAGCCACCTAGAGAAAAGCTCTTACCTTGACCCAAAAGCTTACCAGCCTGATAGGCTTAGAAGCCCATTTGGTAGCTGGTCGACCGAACTTGTTGGTGAAATTGAGAAAAGGTTTCAAGAGTGCTTATCTGAATATACTAAAAAGCATGGTCAAGATGGTTTCAAAACGCAAAAGCTAGTTAAGCAACAAGCTTATTTTGAGACCGTGAAAGCCGAGATTGAAGGCAACCTTCAAGCCCGACAAGTTGCTGATAAGTATAAAGGAAAGGGCGGCAAGTTGATGAGCGAGCTAGAACAAGCTTTAAAGTCACATGGTATTGAATATAGTGGTGACGGCTTTAGTAATAAAAAGTTACCTATAGAGCGTGACCGGATCTCTTCTATAGCGGCTTCAGGCCTTGGTGGTAAACTGCCTGAAGCGTTAGATGACAATGCTATCAAGGGCATTAAAGGCCACATATCAAACTTATCAGAGTGGGTAAAAGGCGTAACCTCGTTAGCACAGTCTGGCAATGCCGATATGAAGGAACTGCTTACTTACAGTGATAAAGAGGTGCTTACTCAAGTATCAAATGTATCTCAGCAATTTGATAGTTACTTACGGGATGCTCGTTATGAACCTTATTTAGCTATATTCAACAAATATGCGGCAAGGCTAAATCAAAATATTAAGCCTTTCGTTGAGCAGCACGCCACTGGTCAACTAGATCTCCAGCGCTTATTCCAATCGCCCGAATGGCGTTCACAGATCCCAAATGAGTTTGAACTAGAGTCGATTCTTGAAGCCTTGATCAGAAGTGGCGAGATGCTTGAGAACAGAGGGCTGCCAGCAGAAAACATCAGCCAAGTTAAAGATGTTTTGACTGAGGCTCAATCGACTAAAGCTAAGTTCCTTGCTGCACATGAATCGATTCAACAAGCTGAAGAAGAAAATAACCGCCAGATCATGCAGGCTCGAGAGCGTGAGCAAGAAAAGGTCAGGCAATATGCAATAGCGGCACAATCAAGCGAAGCAGCCCAAAGCCTTCAAGACCTTGGTTATCCTGATGCTATGTTCTCATTCGGGCAGTACGGCAACCCGATAGACAGCACATATGCAGTTGTACATTGTCTTTCAAGCCACTTTGGTGGGCATGAAGTCGCTAAAAATGGTAAAGCTATCGATATATCGTTTGGTGAAAAAGGTTTGTTCAACATAGATACGCAGTATGTGTTGAGGCTCAGCTTTGTAACCGCCTACGGTACTCAACAATATGTAATCGTAGATACAGCAGAGCCTAATAATCCTGCTAATCAAGATGGTATGAGTAAAATCATTGGCTTAGCTCAGAATATTAAAAGCTGCGGCTCATCGCATGGTGTTAGGTTGATCGCTGAGTGATGTAGAAGGGGCTAGCCGATCTTAGCCCCTTAAGATCGTATTTAAAAGTTTATAATTGATAACATTATTGGCTATTTGGACAGCTTCAATATAGTATTTAACAACTCAGTCGCTCGGGGATACTGAGGGGATTCGCATACTTTCTCGTGTACGAGAAACTTAACATGGCCTTTTAGTTTATTACGCCAACCTTTAAATATTTCACCAGTTGCAAACCAATGTAGTTTAAAGGGGCGCATCATTTCTTTGATAGAGTCACTTTCTTCTTGTTTTCTACGCTGAAGAACAGGCACTAGACCTATACCAGTAATGGCATCTATAAAATCATCTGTGAAGTACTCGCTTTCAATCATCGCATTTACATCGTAAATACTAAATTTAATTGGCCGATCTTTCACTTTATGCAATTTCTTAAGTGGCTGTGCTTTCAACTTGTATCTAAACTCAACTCGCATGACTTCATTTACAGTATTTGGCTTTTTGAAATGAGTGGCCTTAGCATTTTTTGAATAAATAACAGTATGGCTGGACTTCTTGTTATCGCCAATATATATGGTTTCTGTGTTACCACTTCGGCCAAAGTACATTTTACCTTTTTGAGCGCGAACATTATCAAATACGCACTGTTCCGGAGTGACGCCTTCAAAGTCAACGGCCATATCTACGGTCGATACAGTGGCATTTTTCACCTCATCTAAATAATTATCGGCACCAAGTAAAAACTCTGCAATTACGCGAAGAACACACAGAGAGTAGCCAGTGACACGACCTTTTAAGTCAAACCGTATGAATGGTCGATTGCTGATAGGGTTTAAAGAAATAGCAAGTGTGGATTTGGCTTCGCTTCCACTGCTTAGAACTGTACATAGGCTAAGCTTCATGACCATGCTGTAGTTGGCATTGAAAGCAGCCGCACTCATTGTGACTGGGTTCAACTCTGAATATTCTTCAATTAACTTTTTCAAGGATTTAGCCTTATGCATAACATTCTTTTGAAGATGCTCATCACTCACAGGTAGATTTATACATAACCTGTCTGTGATAGCCTTAGCATCAGTAAACTTGGGTAGTAGCGGGCTATCACTATCATTGGCACTGTTTGAACCGTGTTGTTTTATTAAATCTGGCTTAGTTGTATCTTGTACGACTTCTAGTGTGGTTGATTTAAGTTTTTTTACTGACATTGTATATATCCTATTGATGTAAAGTTTAATTGTCTGAATTGGAGGTATCTATCTGATTAATATCACTATTAGACTCATCTTCAAGCTGCTGCTCATAGCTTTCAAACAGGTCTTCTAGTAATAATTCCTGCATGCTTCCTTCTAGTTTTAGGAAGAGAGTTTTGATTTTCTGAACAGTTACTGCTATTTGCTCTTCATTAGCTTGCTCCATTGATTTAGCAGTGTCTGAACAGGGTTTTTTCTTTAAGTTGGGAAAAAGCTCGGATGCTATTTCTTTAATAAGAGTGGATGAAGGTGAGTTGCTGATTTCACTGGCTTTTTTCCATACAAGTAGCTTGTGTTTATCGCTTTTAAGCTTGTTGAGTTCTTCGGTAGCTGTGATGCTCAGCTTTCCAACGAAGCTTCGCCCTTCAAGCCAATACTGCGTAGCTCCTGCTTTTGCTTTTTTATATATTTGCGATGTACCTAAATCTTCTCCCATGTTATCTCTAACGCACTCCTCGTAGCTTTTATACCCAAGTTGCTCTTTCCAGTTAGAGCACTTAATGTCCGTATAAGCTAATAAGGAGTCACTGTTAGCATGCTTAACTAGTTCAAATCGAGCTGCTAGTTTGGTTTTACTGGCTTGTTGATTGTGCTGTTTTAAAGTCATGTTACTTTACCTCGTTTGATTTAAGGTAAAGTCTATAAGTCTTAGGTTTTGAATGGTTGGAAATCCAAAAGAGAAAATGGATTTCCAAAATGGTGAGATTATTTCAATCGATATGTATTCAGGGGATAGTCATCTTCTATCGCGTTTATGGCTGCTTTGATTAGATCTTTAGTGGTATCCTTTTGCATTTTTGAGGTGTCTCGATTTGCACTTTCTTGGATTTCAATTATGAGAGAAGAAAGCTTATCCATATTGATCTTGCCATCGTCTGAGAATGAAGGCTTAAAGGCTTTGGTGGTATACCTTGAGTCAGTTCGAGCAATTTCCAGAAGTACAAAAACTAGGTTAACAACAAGCCTATTAAGTTTGAAAATTTGTTTCTCACTTCTATTTGTGCCGTCAAGCTTGGGTGGAATCCTATGAATTTTATCGGGCACGAGAATATCTGAAACTTTGAACGATGCAGGTGTGTTTAATTGAAATGTTAAGTCGGAAAAGAACCTAATGTCTTTGATTATTTGCTTACTCGAAATAGAGTGTGTAGCCAAATCATCAATTTCACTTTCACCAGTATTTGAATCACTTATGGGGTCGATAAAGTCCAAATCGTCTTGTGTTGATTTAGATTCAGGCTTTAATACTGTTAGAGTTGTATTATCTTCACCATCAATTAAACCAAGACAAGGTCGAAGGTATCCACTTTTAGTAAAGTGAAACTCACTGTTAGAAAGGCTTGGTGATTTAGTAAAGCTTGCAAGTTGAGATTCCTCTAACTCACCCCCTCTAAAGTAGTAATGGCAATAAGGCGACTCCTTTATACATGAAAGGTTAAATTCTAACGAGCTGACACTGAGGTTGAATTCTTTATTTTTATGAGCTAGTAGTACTATATCTGATAAGGTTAACATTAAATAACCAGTCACTTTGCCAGAGCCTATTATTTCGTCACCGTTAACCCAAGTGCCATTGGTGTCGTCAAGATAAACGTAAAAATGAGGTTCTTCCGAGATTTGACTGAGAATGAGAGGGGTTAAGTCAATCTTGTTCTTTTCTAGGACATTTTCAAGCTGTATCAGCATGTACATTTCTTTAATAGTGGTTCATAACTAACAGTTTTACTTAACCTTGAAATATAAAACAAGGCAAAGTAATTAAATTGACTATTCCGTGATAGACAAGGCTTTATAAACAGTGGCCCTAGCACAGCCTAGGGTTTTTGCTATCTGCATTTTATTCATGCCTTCAGAGTGCATCTGTCTGATGCGCTCGTGCAGTTCCTTGTTGATGCCCTTACCTTTGTACTTACCATTAGCTTTAGCAATAGCTATTCCTTCACGCTGGCGCTCAAGTATCATAGATCGCTCGAATTGGTAGATTGCGCCAAGAAGTGTCAGCATCAATTCTTGGGTTGGGTTATTGGTGCCTGCAAAATCAAGGTGTTCCTTATAGAACTTCAAACTAATACCTTGCTCGGTGAATAGGCGGACTAGCCGAAGAAGGTCTTCGGTATTACGTGCCATGCGGCTTATGTCATGGCAGTGAACAACATCCCCCTCTCGAGCATATTCAATTAACTGCTTTAGGGCTGGCCTGCTAGTATCTTTACCACTGCACTTATCAACGAAGGTCTTATGAAGTTTAACGTCGCTTAATTGTCGAGCTGTGTTCTGATCAACTGAGCTAACGCGAATGTATCCGATTTGTTTAGTCATAGTAGAAGTGTCTGTTTTAAGTCTATAACGTTAATACTATCTGGCTGCTATAGATTCCAACAGGGCTTAAAACAGACGGTCTTAGGCGAGAAACTGAACGGCTATTTTGAGTACACTTAAAATGAACACTGGTGAGCTAACCAGTAGCATTTCACTATCCATTTTTAAAAACTGAAAATGATAATGCGCTGACTGCTAGCGGATTAGCTGAAGCCGTGATTTTCGAGTGTACTCATAACGAACACCCTGAATTTAAGTGAATACCAGAAGCTACTCTATCGCAGGCCAGTAGCCAGTTGAAAATCACTAAGGCAAATTATCCTTCTATCCAGAAGGTAATCTGAGTTAGTATTACCCAATTTAGAATTTGTTAAGTAGAAATTTTAGCTGGATTATTGGGAAGTAGATGTCGTATAGGTATTTGGGGAATAAGTCCCGTATAGCAGATTGGATAGTTGAAATTGTCTCTAAAAACCTAAAGCCGGGGGATGTCATCGCAGACTTGATGTGTGGAACAGCTACCATGTCTGAAAGATTTGCAACTTCAGGATATAAAGTTATTGCGGGTGATCAACTGTTATTTCCTGTTCTTCATGCTAAGGCACGGCTTAGTTGCTTAGATGATGATGTTTTCGATAAACCCAGTAATAATGAGTTGGGCTCTTATGTTAATTCGATCCGTATATTGAATGACTTAAAGCCAGTACAAGGTTTTTTCTGGAAAGAATATAGTGATGCTGGTGTTCCAGAGAATGGAGCTAAGCCACGGAAGTACTTTACATCAGGTAACGCCATGAAGATCGACGCGATTCGCGAGCAGTTAAGAAACTGGCGGAGCCAAGGCGTAGATCAAGATATATGTGACCTTCTTCTGCATGACCTAATTTTAGCGTCAAATAAAGTAGCCAATATTGCAGGAACATTTGGTTACTACAAAGCTAACTACTGTAAATCTAGTCTTGCCGATATTACTTTACAGCCCTCTTCATCAAATCAGTACGATGTTGAACATGAAGTCATTCATGGCCCTGTAGAGGAAACTTCTAAAATAGTTAAAGCTGATGCCGTTTACCTTGATCCACCATATACGAAGAGACAATACGCTGGAAATTATCATATACCAGAAACCCTAGCACAAGAGGATGAGCCCGTACCTCAAGGTGAAGGGGGGTTGAGGGATTGGCAAAAGCAAGCATCTGACTTTTGTTATAAGCGAAATGTAAAGAAAGCATTCTATGATGTTATCAGTAATATAGCTGCACCGAATGTATTCATTAGTTATAGTGAGGATGGACAGATACAACACGATGACTTAATTGATATTTTAGGGGATTTTGGTAAAGTTTCTGTAGAAAGCATGCCTTTAGAACGATACAGAAGTAACAGTAAAGTAAAATCTGGAATGGTTGAAGAAAGGCTTTACATATTGGAGAAATAGGTGAGCAATAAGATAAGGGAACTATGGTCGCTTAGACTTAATCCCAGTGATTTTAGAAATATTGAGAGGGTTGAAGGGGATAACCCTAAAAGTGGAAATGGACAACTCTATATTCAGATTCCAAAAGGGTTAGTAACAGATTTACTCACCTTCATAAGAAAAGACTATCCTGAAAATGGTATGGTACATAGCCTAGAGGTGTATGATATTAAAAGTCCCGAATCAGAACCAGAAGTATTGGAGTTCAGGTCTAAATCAATGGGTAGGATGAGGACGTCTAAACAGAATAGACATAGAAATACTCGCCTATCGGCATGGCTGCCGAAAAGAGGTTTTCCGACTCTTGAGCCTTTTGCAAGTATTGAAGATGCTCAAAGAGTGTTAGAAGAATATGGGTGTGTGCACCTATTCCTAGCGAGATTGGAAAGTAGTAAGGTATTTGTTGGTTTTACAAAGGGTCAGCCACCGACTAAGTCTGATGCCTCTCAGCCTTTTTCTGACTTATTGTGGGGTGAGAGTAAAGGTGGATATTGGAGCTCTGGTTCATGAGTATAGATGCTAAGGAAATAATCAGTTTATTGAAGAAGCACAAAAATATCTTGCTTTATGGTCCTCCGGGCACAGGTAAAACTCATATTCTTTCTCAAATTGTTAAAAGCTTTAAGCAAGATTCTTCCACATCCCCGACTCTCGAATTAGGGGACTCTGAAAGTTTATTTGGTTCTGTTGCAAGTGATAGTGATGTTCAAGAAATAAATAACGCGGAAGTGGATTGGGTTACATTCCACCAAAACTACAGCTATCAGGACTTTATTCTAGGTAAAAGGCCAAAACCAGCCGACCAAGGTATGGTGTTAGAACCCTATTTTGGAAAGCTTATGGATAACATTATAATTGCTAAACAACATGACCCAGCTAAAGACTCTGTAATTATTATCGATGAAATAAACAGAGCCAATGTTAGTAAAGTGTTTGGGGAGTTTATTACGTTTTTAGACTCCCAATACAGGGAAACATTGGACGACAAGCCAAATGAAGATGCTATTAGTATCAATTTGGCTGGTATCGAGTATGCGGGTGGAGTTTCAGAGCCGATTAAATCATTGAAGAGCGGGCAGTTCGTTACGGTTTCTGAGGATTGGAAGTTCCCAGAAAATGTATATTTGATAGCAACAATGAACTCGGTTGATAAGGCTGCTATGCCATTAGATGCTGCGATGTTAAGGCGATTCCATCAAATAGAGATAAAGCCCGACGTAGAATTGTTGGCTAAACAGCTTGGTTTTCAACTAGATGATTTAGTAAAGCTAATGGACGAAATCCGTAACGGGCGAAGTTCATTAGATGAATTGACCGCTGCTCATGCTGCAATATTGATACTTGATAAAGTTAACTGGTTCATAGCAAATGAGCTAGGTAGTGACTTTGAAATAGGTCACTCAGTGTTTTGGAATATATCTCGCGAGTCAGAGCAAGGATGGTTGGATTTAATTGATTCTTGGGATAATAAGTTATTACCGCTTCTTAAAAATAGGTTGGTCAGAGCGCAGAGCGTCCTCTCTGCGATACTGAAAATAGAAGAGTCAGAAGTAGTCAAAGCAGCTTTTAACTACAGAACTACATTAAACCCAAATATTCACTCTGACTATACGGCACCTATAGTATGTAAGCCTTTAGCTAGTTTGAAGTCAGAGGAAGCAAAGAGCGTTTTACTTGAGTTGGCTATATAAGTATGACGCTTGTCGAATATGGAGCTCCTATTTCAATTCAGCTTACTGAGAAAGAGGTTGAATCACTTCGTTTAGCATCATCTTCTTGGAGAAAAAAGCTCAGGCTCAAGTATAGCCCACTTTCTATCTCGGGCAATGGTAATAACTCTTACTTAGTTACAGCTAGGGGGGTTGCGGGTTTCATAAGTGTTGGAGATCTTCATCTAGAAATTATTCCCAAATATATTGCCGAGTCTGATTCTGATTCATGGAAAGTATCTATGTGGAGGTTTCTTTCATATGGAAAGGGTTTTAATTTATTCGAACATACCCGAATAGGGTTAAGTAGACAGGACGGCATTGTAGATCTATTAGCTGAATTATTTCTCTCTTCAGTTCAAGGAGTCAACGAAATAGGCTATGCGATTTCATACAAGGAAGTAGAAGTGGTAGGGGGTAATTTGGTTGGTTATCTTAATCCCGAGCGCTACGATACTTTCCTGCCGGTGACTGGCGAGCTGCACTTAATTACAGATGAACTTTCCAATGACAATGATATTAACCAGCTTTTGAAGTGGGCTGGAGCACAACTTGAGGCCAATGTTGAATCTAATGAACTTAGAAAAAGGTTAATGCATTGGTCTGAGGAGCTAAGTCACGTTTCAGATGTTAAGCCTCTGAGAAAAGTTGCAGCACAGAGGTTGAACAACTACTCACACCTAAAGCCTGCGGTAGAAATTTCAGAGTTATTACTTGATGACCTAACTGTTAACTTCTCTCAAGATTTTGCTAATGTGCCAGGCTTTTTGTGGGACTCTGATGCATTGTTTGAACGAGCGATATTCAGATTATTTAAGGAAACTTTGCTTAGTTGTGGTCTAAGAGTAGTAAAACAACACTTAACTCTTGCTTCTGGTGATAATGGGCAAAAACTCATAACAATACCTGACCTATTATTTAAGAATAGTGAGAGAATTGTATTCTTGGGAGATGCAAAATATAAGAATTACAAAGGAAGACCTTCACCTGAAGACTTCTATCAGATCATGGCTGGAGCTGCGCTAGTTGGCCTGGATTGTGCTGCTTTAATTTACCCTGCATCCGGTGGGGAGCTTTTGATTGATGAGTTTACTGTTGCGAGCAACCAAAAGCCCGGTAGGGTATATGCAGTCAAAATTGGAATTAATGCATTTAGTTCCTCAAGCTCTCTATTCAGTTTAAAAAGAGAGCTGAAGCATTGGATTGAAAGTATCCTTTCTAGCTCTTAGTTGCGATCTGTTCACCCAATTAAACTCATATGAGCCTAGCCAATTAGGAATAACTAAAGGCTCTTTTCTACAGTTGAAAAAGAGCCTCCCCCTAGCCAACCAACAGATTTCGTTATACCTCCGTTATCGGCCCCATTAATTACCATTTCAATTCTCGGTTTTGTGAACTCGTAAAATGTTCTAGGCTCCCTCTCAGTTGAAATCCACTTCCGGCCCATTTTGTGACTAACTGCGGCTGTAGTACCGGAGCCTCCATAAATATCGACTACTAAGTCACCCTCATTAGTTGCGATGTGAATTATCCTAGATGCTAATTCTTCTGGTTTTGGTGTTTCAAAAGGAGTCAAATCTGGGAAGAGAGATTTAAGATGTTTTTTGGCAGTGTCAGCTGTCCCAACGTCGGCTCCTGACCACCAAGTGTCGGGTACTAAACCTGGATCGGTTTCCGATAAGAAGCGCTTTAGTCTAGGCATTGAATTGCCTTGACCAAAGTATATCCTATTGTCTGCAACTAGCTCGTTAAATCTTTCTCGGGTGAAACGCCACGCAGTCCCTTTACTCGGACTGACAACCCTTCCCGAAGGGAGGGTTATTTCGTAAAACTGCTCAGCACGCCTGCCTGGTCCGGCTTTAGCCGTTAAATCGCCTGAAGTCCATGGGCCTCTTGGGTCGTTATCCTTATTTTTATATCTTGATGTTTGCTCTTCGGTTGCAGGTAACTTGGAGCGAACAGATTTCCAGATGCTTTTATTTTTTGCATAAACCAGAATATACTCGTGTGTAGTAGATATAGTAGTTCTATTGTCTCGACTTACACTTTTCTGCCAAATGACACTGGCGATGAAATTATTTTTGCCAAAAAGTTTGTCCAACATGAGCCTTGCTGAAATCATTTCAGAGTCATCAATATGCATCCAAAGGCTACCCGAATCATCAAGGCTCTGGTGAAGAGAGCGGCAGTGTCGTTCTAATGTTTCACTCCACTCTATGCTGCATGTATGATCGTTGTAATGGTGGAACTTAGTTTTTCTATTGTAAGGAGGGTCAATTAACACCAACTTTGGCTTAACGTCCAACTTACAAAGGTCTTCAAGGTAGTTATCTGCATCACCTAAAGCTAGAACAGATTTTTGTTGATTCGCTAACTCTAACAAGGACGTCATATTTATATTTACCGCATATACTGTTTTTTTAATCAGTAGATTCTAATCCAATTTTTTTTGAATATAAATGAGTTTCCTTGGATTCCACTGATTATGGCTGGTATTACTTTAAAGATTCACTTGAGAACCTAAAGCTTATGGGGTTTCTGGCAGAGGTTCTTGTAAACGACATGAATCCATCTGATTTTCAATAACTCAGTAGTGTGATAGGGCGGTTCAGTTAACTTATAGGCTGACTCACCTCATTCCTTAGTAACCACTTGATAAATTCAAGTGGTTACTAAAACCAAGCTTCTGTATTACCATCGACTACACCAAGAGCAAGTGCTGGGTGATTGCCGATTGTACTATTTTTACTGTCTAACAGGACCTTTGCAAAGCAATATGTTGAGTGCTTCTGCTAACTGTCTGATTCTGCAATACTATGTTGTAGTGCTTTTAAGTTAGCACCATGGCTATCCAAAATTTCTTCAATCACTAAAAGCGCTTCATTGGGTAAAGCATCGAAAGTCGTTTTCTCATTTTCCAGTTTGATTTTTAATCGCGATACCTCGTTTGCCAGTGCATCTTGTTTAGCAAGTTGGTCTTTATGTTTGGTGTTATATGATTCAAGAGCATCTTTACTCCTTGCTAATCTGCCTTCATGGCTGTCTACTTCTGCTTCTAGGTCTGAATGTGCTCTTTTTATATCATGGGAAGGAATATTTCCGTCTGGATATTTCGAGAGGAACTTATCTAACTTTTGCTGAGCAAGCTGTAAGGTAAATTCGTTTTGATTAACTTCATTTTCCATCTCTTTTTGTTTGCTAATAATGTCTTTGATATTATTAGCAGAACTGAGTAGAGCTTGTTCTTTAGACTCTAATTCTTCAGTGATTTGCATTATATTGTTTTTGGCGATTGCCATTCGCTCAACATAAGCGTTATAAGTATTGTTGATCCGCGCTTTGGTCCTACTTTCCATTTTCTCAGCCACATCATCGCTGTGACTATCGTTAGCGGCAAAGAGCATGTTTTCCCCTTGTTGTGTCACCTGTTGAACATTTGCAAGGTTTTGAATTACGTCACTGCCAGTAGTCACTTTAGTTGCAAGCTTTGCTGCACTGGTAAACAGGTTAGTGCCGATGGTTTTATAGGCTTGTAGCATTTCAGTCGGGTTATTGTCGTAATTTTTTAAGTTCCAGTTGCCAATACGGTCTTTAACAAACACCATACTTGTCTTTCCGTCCCCTTGGGCAAATGCAGTATTTATTTTTGACCAGTTGTTGTCATTAATAAGCCGCTCAATCATTCTTGTTCTACTTTGAATCGGCCAAGTTTTTGTCGTTCTGGGTGTGGCATCTAGCCATTCAAACATATTGAGATAGTCCGTGCCTTCGGAGTCGCGCAAAAATACGCTTGTTGGAAGCAATTCGGCAAAATCTACGCCTTTTTCTTGTTTGATAATTGCATCGGCGCGGGCGATTAGCTCATTCCCTAGCTCAGCTACAGTAACCGCTGTTCGAGCAATCGCTATACGAGTACGTTTATTGTTGGGTAATATGGCGACTTGAGTTGTAGCCCAATGCTCTGCGCCTTCTGTCATTAGTTTCCCTACATTTGCAATTTGTGAGAGGCAGGTTAATGAATCGGGTGTTAAATTGCCATCTCCTGATTCATCGTCAAGTAGTATAGCTCTACAATCAGCTACTCGTGATTGAGCAATATAGTTCAGTACATTCAGTACATTGAATTTAACATCAGCAAGTTGCGGGCAAACGTGATGGAGTGCATCATCATTATTGGTCGGGATTGAAACCATCTCTTGGCGCCAAGATTTCTTCCCTAGAGAGAGAGTTGTGTAGTCCTTTATCGGAAATATTTCAGGATATAACCTTTTAATTTGTTTAGGAAATACAATGTTCATATCGACATGATTTAAGTGTTCCTTAATTTCGCTGAGTGACTGATCTAGCAAAGTAAGATTGCTATTTACTTCAGAGGAGCACTGAGAAAGGAGGTATGAGCCACCTTCTTCCGTTTTACCTTGTGAACCTTCTCCTACTTCACCTTGTGAACCTTCTCCTGCTTCACCTTGTGAACCTTCTCCTGCTTCACCTTGCGAACCTTCTCCTGCTTCACCTTGTGAACCTTCTTCTTCTTCATCTTGTGACTTTTTCTTCTTTGAGCCAAAGCAACCAAGCCGGCACTCGCTAACATGTATTGCCCGAGTTAGGTTGGCGAGGACATGAGCAGTAATATTGACTGTACCAATGAGTTCAGCCTTTTGTACTTCAATACTCTTACTCAGTGGACCATTATAAACCTCGACTTCAATGCGCATGGAAGCGTCTGCAAGTGCTGTCGATAGGAATATGCAATAGGAGAGCGCACCGATAATCCAATTTTTCATAAGTTCACTCCTTTAACAATCATCATTATTAGTTGCTGCGGCTGTTTCGTGCGTGGCGAATTTGCTGTTTACTTGTTTTATTAATTGACACAGGGCTTGTCCTTTCTTATCTGAGCTCGTTGTCGTAACGCTACTTTTGTTATTAATGAGTGCTTGCTGTGCTTGGGTTAACCTCAGTTCAGCCTGCACCAAGGGGAGTAAGTTTGGCTTGTTTGCTTGGTGAGCATCTAATACTTGCTTTGAAAGCTCTTTCAGTACACCAGTGATGGGAGAATTGTCTGAATACATAGCCATAACAAGACGCTCATCTTGATCAAATGTTCGCCAGCCTTCCGGCCCTAAAATCTGGAATCCAGTCCGTTTATTGACTTGAGAGCAGTTTATCGCGTTATCGGAATCATTAAGGGCCACCTGTGCCGAGGTTGTAGATGTGCCAGTCGCGATTGCCAACTTCGCATTCATTGCTTTTTGTAGTGTATCTAGAGTTGTGCCAAACTTGCTGGTGTTGTCGTAGTAAGCTTGTTGTACAGCACTATTAATTAGAAGGTTGGACTGATTTAACAACGCTTGGTTTAGATTTGATTTATTTAATTCTGTGAATATGTTAAGGGGCGATATCTGAGCACTAAAATCAAACGATTTTGGCACATTTTTTAAATTATTCTCTAAATCTGTAGTGAAAGAAAAAATCTTATGTACTTGCGAGAAAAGCTGCTTTCTTAGCATTGCCTTGTCTTCTGTGGTCAGCGACTTGAATGTACCATCATCTTGCTTTAGGCTAGTTTTCTGAATAGTATAAACATTATCAAATTTATCTTTTAAAGAGTTAATAGATATATTTTTATTATTGAGTTCTCCTATGTAATGTTTTGCTAACAAATCAATGGCACGGTATAAGCTGCCATTTTTATTGATTTGTAAAGACTCCAGTTCACTTACATCTTTAATGCTTTTGTATTTTTCACTCAACTTTGCAATAAAGTGTGCTTTTTTGTTGTCTTTAACAGGGAAATCTATAACGTTATTTAATCTAGTAGTAAATGTCTGCCATTTGCTTTTGTCATTGCTTATCGCATCATTAGGTAAGGTTAATAACTCTCTATCTATGCCGCTCTTTAGTTCTTCGATAATGGTTTCTAATAACCACTCTTTACTTTTATCATTGAATTGCTGCGCTAGTTTATTATGATTGCTTTTTAGTAATTCATTCTGTTTATTTTTTAGCGCGTTGACGACATGACGTTGTACGTCGGTATTAATACTATTGAGTGTGTTATTTTGATAGTTGCTAAAGGCTTGGTTCAGATCTGTGACTAAGTTGCTACTCACTCCATTGTTAGAAATTACGGCTGTAAGTGAAGCTGTTAAGGCCTTGTTGTGGTAGGTTGTCTTTGTGTTTTCTTTCTCGAGCGCTAAGAGTTCGGCTTTGAGCTGATTGTATTCCAACCAGGCTTGGGCTGCTGTAGCTTGGTTTTGTGTCTCCTCTGCTGAAACATATCTGTGTCTACCAATATTTTTGTCATAGGCTACAGTTGCACCAAGCGGATCCAGCTCCCAACTTTTGAGAATACCAGATTCAAACTTTACGGCATTAAATGTTGTATTGGATTTTCCTGTCATTTTAAAGCGGTACAAGCCGCTGGTTTTAGGATAAGTTCTTTTTTCCTCTAAGTGTTTGCTGTAGCAATAGTCAAAAACCCTAAAATAATATGTGGTTCTAAATGCAACGTCTTTATCTTGGTATCTCGGATCTTCCCCTGTCCTAACATGGTGCTGAGATGTGATACCACAACTTGATAGCAACACGATACTTAAAATATTGACGAAATGCCTTTTATTATTTGCACTTGTAAGTTTCATAGTCTTGCCTATAGCCAGCTCTGCATTTTAATAAAGCCTTAATGCTTTTCTTAATTCTATTAGGTGGAAATTGCTAATTTCAGAATGTTGCCAATATTCCGAGTGGGTAAATCCATTCTTTACTTGTGTATAATCTAAGCAGACCTCTTTAATGGGAGATTTAAATAGGTTTTGGGGTGGGTCAATAATTAGATTTGTTAAGTCTGTGTGTTGATAGCTGAAGTTTTTACTAACAGGCCCTGAAATAAAGTCACCATAAATCATGTAGTAATGTGGCATGAAAATATTTGTCCAGCGAACACTCGAAAAAACCGCACCATGATGGAGGTAAGCACTGTCGTTTATATAGTAATACCAATGTTCTTTTTCTGGGACTGGGGGCGAGGTTGGAGATTCACGGTCTAGCTTTCTTTTATTAAATTCAAGCTTATCTTCATACAATAAAATATCTGTGTAGGTTAATGGGCTACCCAGAGTAATGAAGTCTGAAATAAGCCAATTATGGTTTTTATCTTTTTCGCGTAGTTCGCAAAATAATTCGTATTGTAAGCTGTGATAGGCATTTTGATCGAAATCTTCAGTGCCGCAATTTATTGCTAACTTTTCCAGTTGATGGATTAATTCTAGCGCATGAGGTGAGAGGGGAGTCGTGTGGGTATGCTCGCCGTCTGTATGGGGAAACTTATTATGTCGTGCCCACAAGTGATTAAGAATATCATACGCGATGATAGAGCCGAGGCTGTGTCCCACCAATACAATGCGGTCATATTCACCACTTTGATGGATCTTTTCTAGCAGCTCTATGCCTCCTTGTCGAATTGCTTGTCGTATCTGTATATTTGCAGGCTCTGCACGAACATATCTGGCAACATCACCAAAATATCTGAGCATAAAACGGCTTAAGTTAAAAAGCAAAATGAGAAAGCCTACTTCTGCGACCACCGCCAATGACGTTACAACGATAGGAATGTTCTCTACTTCGTAGTTTATTCCGTAAATTAAGTAGTCGCCCAGTAACCAAATAACGACAGGCAGTGAAATAAGAATAAACCACAGCGGTTGCAAGGTATTGGGGTGATCTTTATAGCGCCAAGGCCAGCAATATAGTAGTGTTTTTAGCCACCCTATAAAATGTTCCCATTTGGTATTATTTGTATGATGGGCCCAATAGTATTCATAGAAATCAGTGCGTTGAACTTTATTATTAGCTTCGGTCTCAGGACTATTAGTGGTGAGCTTTCGTTGTTCTAAAGATTCAGAAACACTACTTGGTTTATTCCAAAAGTGTGGACTCTTGATCTTGGGATCTTTTTTCCAAATATTGTTTACAAAAGCTCTTATTGTTGTCATTGGGCGTTGTTCACCCATGCCATGAATCACGACAACAGCTTGCTTTTTATTCGTAGTTTCGAACGCGGAATTAGTTGCTGTGTTGATTGTCATTGCTCCATCCATTGATGCAAGCAACACCTTATCTACTGGCTATTAGTAAATACTGCAAAATGTTGTAATTTTGTGTAAATTAAAAGTATATACTGGGTTCCTTTTATGTCAATAATTTGATTGTTTCATATAATTTAAAGAGATACCGGATATTCGAAACGATCCCTACCTTCAGTCTAGATTGCCTTTTTTAGAATAAATGAAAATAAAATATAAAAAGTTTTGGTCACACGAACATGTGCTCAAGGAGCAAAGCTTACATCTGTAACTCTTTTGATGCAGCACATAAGCAACTCGGATTTTTGTAACTAAACTTACATAAACCCAAGGGGAATTACCCCGTGCAAAGAAATAGAGTAAAAGCGATGGCAACAATTACCTTCCATGGGGCTGCGCAAGAAGTTACAGGGTCTTGCCACCTTATTAGCTCGCCTTCATTAGGTGATGTACTACTTGATTGCGGTATGCATCAAGGGATGAGAGCAAAGCATCTTATCTCGCGTGAGCAATTTGAATTTAATCCAAATAGTATTGATATGGTTATTCTCTCCCATGCGCACTTGGACCATTCGGGTAGGCTGCCTTGCTTATTACATGATGGCTTTACAGGCCCAATCTATTGCACAGAGGCGACGTCGCAATTGTTGCCCATTATGCTATTTGATGCGTTAAGTTTATACGAAAATGATTTGCGTAGAGAAAACAGAAAGCGTGCACGTAAGGGGCTCGATGATATTCCCGCACAGTACACCAAAGAAGATGTACTGGATGTATTGGACTGTCTCAAGCCTATTGCTTATCAGCAAGAAGTAAAAATTGCAAAAGGCGCGAGTGTGCGCTTTCACGATGCTGGGCACATTCTTGGCTCGGCAATCACAGAGCTAACCTTTGATGAGCAAGGGAAACAGAAAAAGGTGGTTTTTTCGGGTGATCTTGGTAACAAAGATACACTGTTGATGAATGATCCTGCGTTGCTAGAACAAGCTGATATTGTATTAATGGAAGGTACCTATGGGGACCGTGAACATAAGTCTTTAGGTGATACACAAACCCAACTAAAAGGCATTTTGGACGATGCGTTTGCACGGGGTGGTAATGTGATGATCCCCGCGTTTGCAGTGGGCAGAGCACAGGAGCTATTGCTTTACCTAGGTAAGTTACAGCATGCCGGTGAGCTTGATAATTGGCAAGTTTTTCTCGATAGTCCAATGGCTATTGAGGTCACTGAGGTATACGACCAGTGGCTCCCGACTTTGGATTGTGAAGGCGTTAAAAAACTTCATACCGGAGAGCAAAGCTTACTCAAAAATTTCTTATCTACATTGCATTTGATGGTCGATGCCGAAGACTCAATGGCAATTAACAAAATAAGCAGCGGGGCATTAATCATCGCGGGTAGTGGAATGTGCACCGGTGGGCGGATCACTCATCATTTTAAACATCGCATTTGGGATAGTCGCAATACCATTATCTTTGTTGGATATCAGGCCAACGGCACCTTAGGAAGGATATTGGTTGACGGTGCCCAACACGTCAAATTATTTGGCGATGATATTATAGTGAAAGCAAACATCGAAACATTAAACGGCTTCTCAGCACATGCCGGGCAAGCGGCATTGATTGAATGGGTTAGTCATTTTAAAAGTTGCCCTAAAGTGATACTTGTTCACGGTGAACCCGACGCATTGGAAGGACTAGCAGAAGCGCTTAAGCTGCAACATAACATTCAGGCTGAAATTCCCGTATTGGGGGAAACAATAGAGTTTTAGCGGCTATCTGCTAAGAATAGTTATATAATACCAATTAGTCTTAATACTTGCTCAATTTGAAGGAGCAAATCTGACGCTAACTGCGTTAAAAATTTCGTATTTAGAGCAACTAAATAGCAAAATTTTTGCCTTGCCTACACGGATGTAGGTACCTTGGCGATAGCAGGGTGCGGTAGCGGTGTTATCGACAAGATTCTCTCGCCTCAAAATAGAGCACTTAATTAAGCTAATTGGTCTAACGACACAATAATAACTGATAGCAAATAGTAGTATGTGTCATTGTAGTGCCAACTAATGAGATTTTGAGCGTGAAACTTTGCTTTATATTATATTTATTCAGTGTGTTAGCTTGTACTCTTGGTAGTGTAAAAACGCACGCGTCAGATAAGCCATTAGCACCTTATCAGGTGTGTAGTCTAACGCTGGCCCCTCAAACAATGCTTAATACTGACGGCGAACCGGATGGCTATGCGGTAAAGGTGTTGCAAGCATTAGCTCAGCGACTTGATTGGCCGATAAAGATTGAATATTTTCCGTGGCCCAGAGTGGCACACATGGCGCAAAAAGGGCTGTGTGATATTGTCTTGACGGTACTTATGCGGCGAGATTACGCAAGTTATATGGTTTTTCCAAATCAGCCCATCCTAGATCAAAAAAACGTGATCATAGTCAGAAAAGACAGCACCATCACATTTGACGGAAACATAGCCATGTTTTTGCGTCAACATACAGTCTCAATGTACCGAGACAAAGCGATCGATGACGAGTTTCAGCGTACACGTCAACACTTAGCCAAGCATATTCAATTAACCAATACGTCCCAAAGTAGTTTGCAAATGTTGCTATTAGGGCGGGTTGATGCTGTATTTGAAAATGATTTAACTGCAATTATGGAGTTAAAAGCCCTAGGGGCGCTTGACCAAGTTAAGCTATTACAACCACCGCTGAATGTAACTCCTGCCTATATCACGTTACCTAAGTTAGGGCGGTTGGCCGAACGAGCAAATGAGTTTGATGCCGCGATGCTCTCTTTTAAACAAACAGCAGCATTTAAACAAATACAGCAACAATACCTTGCCGTGGAAAGAGAATGATCGTGCTCTGTGCCTCATTATTCCGCTGTTCACCGAAATCCCCTGATGTATTCGTCAAATTCACTATTTATTTATCTTTTTCACTATTTTGTTTTTATGTAGGCTTAACTGGAAGCAATGGTTTTTAATTAAGTTATTGAAGTTAAAGTGTATTTTTTTTTGGCATAAGACTTGAAAATAACTAACCATCTCTTAATGTAAATGAAAGATGGAACAATCATGTACAAGAACAACAAGGTCTTATTATCAACCATTTTATGGTTTGGCACGCTACTGTGGTCGGCCTTATTCTCTTCATTAGTTAAAGCAGAATCGGTCGATAAGCTCATTAAAGTGTTAATGAAAGAAAGACACATTCCCGGATTACAGTTAGCTGTAGTTAAAGACGATAAAATCGTTAAGCAAGGAAGTTACGGTTTTGCAGATTTACAGCATCAAGTGCCTGTGACCGAGCAGACGTTGTTTCCGATTAATTCGATGACAAAAGCATTCACCGGTGTTGCTATTGTGCAGTTAGCTGAGCAAGGATACCTGCACATAGACGATGAAATTGGCAAACACTTACCTAATTTACCAGAGGCTTGGCAGCAACTCAAAATTAATCAATTAATGGCTCATACCACTGGACTGCCGCCGATCCTCGCATCAAATTATGCCCTAGAAACCATAGTACCAAACGATGCGGAGGCCTCATGGCAAGCCGTGCAAAAGCAACCGCTCCAGTTTACACCTAACTCACGCTTTAGTTATAACCAAACGGGCTATGTGATTTTGGGTAAAATCATTGATAAATACATGCCTGAAGGTTTTCCTGCTTTTATCACTAAGATGCAGTTAACTCGAGCCAATATGACCCAAACGGCGCAAGCAGGGTTTGACTATCTTGAACGCATGGTGCCAAATCAAGCTCGTCAGTATATTCATTTAGGCGAAGGTAACTATAAGAACTTTTACGGTGAATTCCCTTATATTCTAAGACCAGCAGCGGGCATGAGTTCAACGGCAACGGAGCTAGCTAATTACCTTATATCGCTACAACAAGGAGAACTGGTTAAAGAGCTGGACATGCTATGGACGCCAGTAAAGCTTAACAATGGCCGTACTGAAGCCTTTAACAACAAAGAAAACGGCTATGCTATGGGCTGGCAAGTGATCCAACGTAAATATCACCCAGCAATTAGCGCAAGTGGTGGGAATGCGACTACAGTGATCACTTACCCTGAAGACAAGCTTTCTGTGATTGTACTCACCAACCTTTTAGGCGGGTTACCCATTGAGTTTGTTGATGACATTGCCGCGTATTATATTCCAGGTTTTAATGAGGCAAGTAAGCAAAAGGCCTATCAGCCGATGGCATACTTATCGCAGCTCACCGATGAGCGAGGCTTTAGCAACTTTGCCACTACGTTTGCACAAGCACAGCAAGATACCGGTGTAATGTACGACCTAGAGATTTTAGTGGAGTGGGGTAATAAGTTAGTTAAAACCGGTCAAGTGAATGAGGGCATTGCAGTGTTTAAATTCGCTTTGACGCAAAATAACGAGCAGCCTTATTACCATCACAGCATCGCGGAAGCGTATGAGTTAAACAAGCAATATGCGCAAGCTCTGGCGCACTATCAGCAACTACTTGCAATAAACCCAAACAGTCAACTCGCAAAAAACAAAGTGGCAGAAGTAAAAGAGTATTTGTAAACTACGCTGAGACCAGCAGAGCAAGTAAATTAAAAGCCGCAAGTTCAATTGCTTGCGGCTTTTTAGTGTTTAATCTGAGGTTTGGATAAGAAATGAGCTAATTTATTGTTTTTAAAATCACATTAAATTACTTCCCTATCTAGCCAGAGAGTTTTAGGGATAACTCCGCCCTCGCGTCCTGCCACCTCCCTGGTACCTGCATCCTTGTTGGCAAGGCGAATTTACGCACCAATAGCCGGCTATTGGAAGTGGATTCAATACAGTTGGCGCTAAAATGAGCTGCTAGAAAAGCATTAATTGTCCGAAGCTCTGGCTATTTACTAATGGCAATAAATCGCTGTCTATACTTAACGAAGTATTAGAAGCTGCGGTATACTACGCAATCACCTATTTGAGCTATGTACTGCTATAGACATAACGAGTACAGGTCATTGATAGTAATCCTGATAGAGAAAGTCATACCATGAGCCAACAACCTACTCCACCCTTTGAGCCACAAACACCGAATCACTGTGTTGATGCCTTTCGCCGCTTTAGCGTTGCACCGATGCTGGATTGGACGGATCGTCATTGCAGGACCTTTCACCGTAAGCTGACTAAACATGCGGTGCTTTATACTGAAATGATCACCACAGGTGCGATTATTTTTGGCAAAGGGGATTATTTGGCGTTTGGTGCGCATGAGTTGCCGGTGGCGTTGCAATTGGGTGGTTCTGATCCTAAAGCGTTGGCTGAGTGTGCTAAGCGCGCTGAGGAATATGGTTATAGTGAAGTAAACCTGAATGTGGGCTGTCCGTCAGACCGTGTACAAAATGGTCGCTTTGGTGCATGTTTAATGGCTGAGCCGCAGTTAGTCGCTGATTGTGTGGCGGCGATGAAGGCGCAAGTGAATATTCCGGTAACAGTAAAAACGCGTATTGGTATCGATGAGCAAGATTCTTATGAGTTTCTTACAGCGTTGATTGAAGCCTCAAAAGCGGTGGGGTGTGATGACTTTATCATTCATGCTCGTAAAGCGTGGCTGCAAGGTTTAAGCCCGAAGGAAAACCGTGAGGTTCCACCGCTTGATTATCCTCGTGTATATCAATTGAAAAAAGATTATCCCGATCTACATATTAGTATTAACGGTGGGGTAAAAACCCTTGAGGAATGTCAGCATCATTTGGCCCACTTAGATGGAGTAATGGTTGGCCGCGAAGCCTACAGCAATCCGTTTATGTTGTCGCGGGTTGATGAGCTGCTCTATGGTGAAGCTGCGTTTACGCAAACTCGCCACCAGGTGGTAAGAAGCATGTATGACTATTTCGAAAGCGAAATGTCGAATGGCGCTAACTTCTGGCATATTGCGCGTCATATGTTGGGGATTTTTCAAAATCAGCCAGGTGCCCGTGGTTTCCGTCGTCACTTATCAGAAAATGGTCACAAAAAAGAGGCCGGGATTGAGGTGATGGAAAAGGCACTGTCTTTTGTACCCGAAGTATAAAATGGATTAGCCCAATTCCATGTGTGAAAAAGACGATTTTATCGTCTTTTTCACTATTTTATGTATCCCAATGATCCCCTTTCTTCTTTTTAAAAATCCTAACCTAATGATTTAACTTTATTTTTATTTTTGGCACGGCTCTTGGAATAGTCTAACTATATTATAAAAGGAGCCGAACAATGACCATCATCAACAGAATTGAAGATCTTATCAAAGCAGAGCTAAACGCATTGTTAGACAAAGCCGAAGATCCACAAAAAATGGCAACTCAGTTAGTTCGTGACTTAGAAGAAGCGCTATCTGATTGTCGTGCGACCGCAGCAGAGTTTATTTGTCAGCAAAAAGTAGCACAGCGCCAAGTTGACCAAGCAAATAAATCGGCAGCTTCATGGCAAAGCAAAGCTGAGCATGCCCTTGAAAAAGGTCGTGAAGATCTAGCTCGTTCAGCGCTTGAGCAAAAACAGCGAGAAATCGAGAAGGCGCAAGCGGCACAGCAAAAAGTGGATGACGTAGCACCAGCACTTGAAAAGCTCAGTGCAGATGCAGATAAGTTGCAAAGCAAAATTCAGCAGTTAAAAGCCAAAGAGAAAGCCATGCTACGCCGCTTAGAAGCAGGTAACGCTAGGCTACATATCAAACAAACGTTGAGCAGCGATGAAATGCAGTCAGCAACACGAAAGTTTGATGAGTTAGAGCGCAAAGTGTCACGTCTTGAAGCTGAGGTTGAATCATACGATTTGGGGCAGCCCGATGTATGGCAGCGCTTTGACGATGAGCAAAAGCAGCAGCAGATCGACGACGAATTAGCACAGTTGAAGCAAAAAATGGCGAGCTAAGCTCGCCCACTAAACCAACTGAGCACGCAAGGCAAAAGGGGATCAAGATGAAAAGTAGATATCAATCAACACTGTCTCAAATGAATAGTTCAAAGAAAATCGGTGGCGTTTGTGCGCGATTAGCTCAGCGCTTCGATATGCCAATTTGGCTAACGCGTTTACTAACCGTATTACTGTTTTTTAAGTTCCCAATGTTTGTGATGCTGGCTTATGGCGTAGCGTGGTTTGCGATGCCAAAAGCTAACATACAACACTAAGTAAAAGCGGCGAGGTAGGCTCTATGAAAGTCGTAGCCGGTATACTGTTTGCGTTGGTATTTTTACTGGCGCTTTCTTGGGTGTCGCTACCACTGATGTGGTTGGACATCAGCGATCTGCAACTAGGTATGGGATTTGATCTAGGTTGGGTAGGCTTTGAAATACTCACGTTGCTTTTTGCAATAGTGGCGCTGGTGGTGTTAGCCGCATTGCTCAGTGCAGGTATTTTAGGTTTGCTCCTAATTGTGTTCATTGGGCTAGTAATGACACTGTTATTTAATTCGCTGATTGCGCTATTCCCACTCATTTGTATTATTGCGATTGTGTGGTTAGTGGTAGACAAGTCTGCTCAGGCGCAAGCTTGAGCCATTGATTTTTTGTCGGCGTGGGAGATAAAAAACACGCTAAATTGGGATCTGTGATATAGTTATTTGCAGTATAAATCCAAGGAAAGCCAACATGAAATCAAGTGTAATCAAAACCTTAATTTTTGCTTTATCAACATTTATCGGCTTTAACACATCTGCGCATCAAGGCCATGAGCAGGGCGAACACCATCATAGCGCTGAGCAACTTTCTGTTCACAATGCCACTGTGCGTGCCTTTCTACCAGCAGCCCCCTCTACGGCGGGTTACTTAGTAATTAAGAACCCAACCGAGCACAATAAAGTGCTAGTTAAAGCGGCACTAGAAGGGGTTAAACGCGTCGAGATCCATGAACACGTGCACAAAGAAGATATGATGAAAATGCAACGTGTTGACGAACTCATCATCCCTGCGGGTAAAGCGGTGACATTTCAGCCTGGTGGCTATCATTTAATGGTGTTTGAGCCTGTAGAAACGCTAAAAGTCGGTGAGAAGCGCAAGCTTACGCTATATTTTGCTGATGGCGACAGAATATACACCATGGCAGAAGTAGTAGCTTTGGCAGATATGTTTGGTGGCAAAGAAAAAGCAAAATCAGGACATCACTCTCATCACTAACTCAGTGAGGTACGAAATGGGAAATCATACGGGAAAAATCATCTCTGGCATTATCGCTGTAATACTTCTCGGTTATGTTATAGCCGTGTACTGGAGCGTTGAGCCGGACCAGTTTGACGTTGTAGCAGCGGCCAAAGCCGACGCCCAAAAGAGCGGCAATACCTTAGTGACTGGCTATGTGACTACACACACGTTGATAAAAGTGACGGACACATTACTCAATAAGCCGGGTGGTTATTTGTCGAATGACATGATGCCACCGAGTGTCATGATGGACAATATGCCTGCTTGGGAATACGGTGTACTCGAGATGACGCGAGATCTAACGCTATCAATGCGCAAAGATTTTAGCCGCTCTCAGTCTCAGTCAACTGAGCACCCAAGTTTAAAATTGGCACAACCGCAGTTTAATATCAGCTCAACGGCGTGGATGTGGCCAAGTGCTGAAGGTGAATATCAAAAAGGCAATGACTTACTGCGTCAGTATTTAACTCAGATCTCGGATAACAGTAATAGAGACAGTCAGTTTTATGCTCGCGCCGACAATTTACGCTCTTGGTTAAAAGAGGCGGAAAAGCGCATGGGTAGCCTGAGTCAACGGCTCAGTGCCAGTGTGGGCCAAGACAGGTTAAATACAGATTTGGCGGGGGATACCGCAGCAGATCAGGCAACCATGGCACCTAGTCACAACATGGTTAAAACCTCTTGGTGGAAGATCGACGATGTATTTTACGAAGCCCGAGGCGCGACTTGGGCTTTGCTACATTACATGAAGGCAATTGAGCATGACTTTAAACCTGTGCTTGAAAAGAAAAACGCACTGGTCAGTCTGCAGCAAATTATCAGAGAGTTAGAGGCGACCCAGGAAACCGTATGGAGTCCTATGGTACTAAACGGTAGCGGCTTTGGCTTGGTTGCGAATCACTCGCTGGTGATGGCAAATTATATTTCGCGAGCCAATGCGGCTCTTATCGAACTTAGTGAACTTTTAGCGCAAGGATAACATCATGAAAAAACACTTTTTAGCGGCGGCATTATCTCTCGCTTGTTTAGCACCTGCTGCACATGCAGATACGGTACTCGGGCTTTATGTCGGTGCAGAAGGGTGGGACACTGAAACCGAAGGTAGTTTTGCTGAAAAAGGCAATATGCAAACCTTTAATTTTAACGATGAAACGTTCGCAAGCTTTTATGCTGCACTTGAGCACCCAGTCCCGTTAGTGCCGAACATCAAGCTACGCTATACAGAGGTTGAGTTAAATGGCCAAACAACTCTGACAGACAGCTTTGACTTTGGCGGTGAAGTTTATACAGTTGGCACAGATGCCGCTACTAATCTAGATCTCAATCATATTGACTATACGCTCTATTATGAAGTGTTGGACAATGACTTATTAACGCTAGATTTTGGTGTTAATTTAAAGCAGTTTGATGGTTCTATTATGGTTACGGGTATTGCTGATGGCCAAGTTCGTACCGAAGAAGTTGATTTCTCTGGTGTCGTTCCACTCGGTTACTTACGAGGTGAAGTAGGTTTACCACTCACTGGATTCAGCGTTTTTGCCGAAGGCAGCATGCTCGCAATTGACGACAGTAAGATTCAAGATTATCAAATTGGTCTTGCATATGAGTTCATTGATAATATGGCGGTGGATGTTGCGGTAAAAGTAGGTTATCGCTCTATGGTGCTTGAGTTAGATGATATTGACGATATTTATACTGACTTAGATGTGTCTGGTCCATTCGCTGGAGTTCAGTTGCACTTCTAAGATATTGTAGCGCAATATGATCAAAGTCGGCTTGGTATGAGTAATCTACCAGGCCGTTTTTATATTATTTTGAGAGCGTTACCTATCATCCCACTGTAATGAAAAGTCACTCTCAAAGGCTTTTTCCACCAGTTGTTTATATTGCTTGTGAATCGGGCTTTGTAGCAACTTTTTGAGTTCGTCACCTGTTTGTGTCAGCTTGTAATAGCTCAGCACAAGGTCGTTAGACTTAGCCGTTAATGTGAGCTTTTTACGCAAATAAACCAGTTGCATGGACTGTCCTTTTTGCAACGATGCTGATTCAATCTCTTGGCGATAAAGAATATTAATATCCATTAAAGTCAGAATATTTGGAAAGTTGAGACCGGCTTGACTTAAGTTTATCGACTCTGTGCTGCCTTTGCGCAACAAGTCAAAAATAGATGGCTTTTTGTAGTAACCATGAAGGATAAGGTAACTGTCTTCTTTTTCTAAGTAACCGCAAAGCGGAGCACACTTTTGTAAGGCCGTGGCTTCACGTTGGGTCATCATTTTTAAGGTTTGCAAGCTCTTGATAGAAAATGTACCTGGGGTAATACTTTCTCCCACCAGAATCTTCGCCCATAGCTTTTGCATTGAGTGGTTTGCAATGTCCTCTGCGAGGGAAATAAAGTGTTCTAGCCAATCAGGATCAGGGCGGCCACGTGCGGTAATATCGGGGCAAATAGTCAGTGCCATACTCATAACGGTTTCTAAGTTCTGCTGACGCTGAATTTTAATTAGTTGCTGACGTTTTAGTGCACGCTTTAATATACCGTGTTCAGTTCGAACCGTATATTGGTTATCTTTATTTTTGTCAGATTGGTAGCGATCGTTTTGAGTGACAAGCGGTGTTATCCGTTTCACCATGGGGTAGCCCAGCTTTTCTTCAATAGAGAGTGCCAGTGCTGATTTTACTTGTGCATTTTTGACTGCCATATCAAGCTCGTAATTTATACAATGTATTCATGTGATTGACCGCAGAGTTGGTTACTTGCTGCAAATATTGCTGCATAAATAGTGCAATAAAGCTTCCTATAAAAGGAGTGTTTGCTCTGCCCTCAATAATGATGCTGAGTTGTTTGTTATCGGCCTGATATGACAACAAATTTAGCGTTATTTTTGCTATATGTTCATCATCAATATGCAAAGACACCGACAGGGTTTGCGCGGTTAGCTTTGTGATGGTCATTTCAGCTTCTCCCCACGGGTGCATCAAAATAGCTGAGCTTCCGATATGCTGCGATTTAGGCAAAACACGAAAATAAATATCTTGCGTCGGTTGCCAATTAAATAGGGCAGGCCAATGGGACAGTACAAGCGGTGACAGTGTTGTTGTATTTACATCACTGTGAGTTTGCTTCACGACTTTATAGTGGTGAGGCATTGCCAGTCCAGTTAATACGATAGCTAACGCTAAGATCATCAGCATTCTTATGGGAGTTGATAGTCGTTTGATACGGAATCCTCTTTGGTAAAAAGTATGCTAAATCATCTATTTTGTTCTATGCTCGACTATAATATTTTATGTATTTTTAGCAAACTGAACTGTAATAGTAAAAATGTATCATATTTTATATGATGGTAAACACTGGGGTGGATCAGTGCCTATAATTGAAGAGTAGTGCGGATTTAAAGGGTAAAGCATGGCACCTGAGCAAGAAGATTATTTGTTTGCAGAGCACGACGAAGTTACTCAAGAAGAAGAAACAACAAGTGCATTTTGGGATGTATTGGTCGTTGACGATGATCCAGAAATTCACTCTGTTACCAAACTTGCGCTGTCAAATTTAGAATTTTGGGGTAGAAAACTCAGGTTTTTCCATGCCTATTCGGGTGCTGAGGCCATCGAAGTACTAAAAAAACAAAACGATATCAGCATTATGTTACTTGATGTTGTGATGGAAACCGATGATGCTGGCCTTAATGTCGTCCGCCGAGTTCGTGAAGAAATAAAAAACATGTCGGTACGGATCATCATGCGTACGGGCCAACCTGGCTATGCACCAGAAGAAAAAGTTATCCGCGAATATGATATTAACGATTACAAAATGAAGACTGAGCTTACCCGTAGTAAGCTAGTTACCTCGCTATTAACCGCCATTCGTTCTTATCAACAAATCTGTGAACTTGAGGCACAAAGCCATGCCTTAGAACAGATCCTCTCCGCTTCTCGTGCTATTCTTGGTCATACTGATATGAGCTCGTTTGCTGCGGCTGTTGTAGCACAATTGTCGAAAATACTTGGTGCATCGGGTGAGG
Source organism: Pseudoalteromonas piscicida (assembly GCF_002744175.1). Taxonomy (GTDB): domain Bacteria; phylum Pseudomonadota; class Gammaproteobacteria; order Enterobacterales; family Alteromonadaceae; genus Pseudoalteromonas; species Pseudoalteromonas piscicida_B. The sequence continues at coordinate 27,562 of NZ_NKHF01000077.1, read as the reverse complement.
GCGTTGTAATTGGTTACCCTGAAGAAGATATGCATTTGCGAGTCTTTGGCGGTAGCGAAGAGTACCGAGCCTTTTTTGGTCACGGTATTGAGCAGCTCGATAATGGCCGCGTTATTATGCAAGTGCAAAACTGCATCGATTCAGAAATACACCAGTCCACAGACCACGACATTACCTTCTTACTAGAAAGTAAAAATAAAAAGGCAGCAATTTATTTAGAGTTAAACGATGCACCGTCAGACGCCCAGTTAAAGTTTGCAGAAATATTTTTAACCAATGTTGGGGTTGGGCTAGACAACATTAAGTTATTCCACGAATTGCATGATGTAGCATATAAAGATACCTTGACTAAACTACCAAACCGCGCAAATTTCATCGAGAAAATAGAGTCTTATTTCGATCAGGAGCAATCTTTAGTTTTTACGCTGATTGATATTGCTCAGTTTTCAGATATTAACAATGGGCTCGGTCAGGAAGTCGGGAACTTGCTGCTGCAAGCGGTGGCAGAGCGGATCAGCGTCGAATTTCCGGATGCGCAATTAGTGTCGCGCATTGGTGCTGATGTGTTTGGTTTTTTACTGCCTGAGTCGCAGTTTGATGAAGCGACCTTTATTGATAATTTATGTGTGCCCTATCAAGTCGGCGAGCACCTACTAACCATGCATTTCCACATTGGTGTCTGTCGCCAAGAAGACTTCCAACCTCAAGGGATAGAAACACTCAAACTTGCCTATATTGCGTTAAACCAGGCCAAACAATCCAGCATTCCACTGGATTGGTATACTCCAGATCTCGAAGAAAAAATGGCGTGGAAACTTGGGCTGATAAGGCAGCTTAGACAAGATTTTGAGATGAATAAACTGGAAGTGTGGTATCAGCCTCAGTTTTCTATTGCTGATCGCAAAGTAATTGGCTGTGAGGCGTTGCTACGTTGGCCTTCGGGCAATGGTAACTATATTTCCCCTGCCATCTTCGTACCTCTTGCTGAAAACGCAGGGCTCATTGTTGAAATTGGTCAATGGGTACTTGAGCAAGCCTGCCAACTGCAAGCAACCATGCAGCAACAGGGCTTTGGGCAGCTAAGTGTTGCCGTGAATGTGTCTGTACCGCAGTTTAAAGTGCCAAATTATGCTCAGCAAGTTAAGGATACCATTCGTGCTTTCAACGTTGAACCTAAGCACATTGAGCTTGAGGTAACCGAGAGCGTGGTGATGGATGAAGTAAATTCAGTGATAAATACGCTCCAAGAACTACAAGAGTTTGGCGTTGAGGTTGCCATTGATGACTTTGGTACTGGGTTTTCATCGCTCAGCTACTTGCAAAGGCTGCCCTTAGCAAGACTTAAAATTGACCGTGCTTTTGTTAAAGACATCCCACACGATGATAGCGGCGCGATCGCTGACTTGGTTATCTCGTTGAGCCAGCTATTAGGCCTAAAAACGATTGCTGAAGGTGTTGAAACCGAGGAGCAAATGGCGGTCTTGCAAAAGCTTGGGTGTGATGAAGTGCAAGGGTTTTTATTGGCAAAGCCAATGCCAGAAAAAGCGCTATTGGACTTTTTGGCTGAACAGAAAAAGGGTTAGCCTCTTACATTGGCGAACATTTATCAAAAGTTTTGGTTGAAAATTAACCTCTCATGAAGGATAGTGGTTTTCTTATATATGGACTTCGGTCTCAAATATAATAGATACGGTTTAAGGAGAAGCAAGATGAAATATATTGTTGTGATATTTGTGGCACTTGGGCTTAGTGCTTGTAACTCAACTCAGTCTGAGTCTGACGTGGACGAAAAAATAGCACAAGCAGAAGTCAGCCCTCGGGATCAGTTATACTGTGAGCAAGAGATTATTACAGGAACACGTTTTACCAAAAGACGTTGTCGCACTGCAGCACAAAAGGCAGAAGCTGAGCGAGAAGCAAAAGAGATGTTACGTCGTCGGGCTTCCTCAGTGGGTAAGCAATAAAAACGTTCTTTAGGACAATGAAAATGCTTTATAAAAAAGCCCCTTTTGGGGCTTTTTTATTCGATATATCGGATTACATTCTAAATGTGAAACCAGCAAAGATATAACGGCCAAGGATATCGTGGAATCCTGGGTAGGTATTACCATTTGCTACACCAGATGGGCCGTCTGGCACAAGTGGTGGCGTATTATCAAATACGTTGTTGATACCAGCTCGGAACGACAAGTTTTCTGTTGCATTCCAAGTCGCAGCAATATCGACATAGTCTCTAGCTGTTAATGGAACTAACACAGGAAGCTTCGATGGATCTGCCTGTTCAGCTGCGGTTGGACGATAAAACTCTTCAACTTCGCTTACATAACGGTAAGTTGCGGTTACGTTGATATCCCATGGTGTTACCCACGTTGTTTTAAAGTTATAGCGCATATCTGGAACCGGGTTTTCACACACAGTGTTATCCCATTTTCCGGCGCACTCATCCACGATACCACCTGGAGAGTTTTGCGTATCAAACTTTTCCATCCATGTACCAACTAAAGAGAATCTAAGTAGGCCCATATCTTCTGGTAAGGTGTAACGGTATGAGGCATCAAAATCAATACCTGAAGTTTCAACACTACCTATGTTAGTGTCTGTAGCCGTAACGGCATCTTCGCCAACCCAAAGTGAACCTGTGCTACCGCGGTTGATAAGGCCACAGAATTCTTGGTTATTCTCTACAGCACATTGCTCTACGATGTAGGAAACTGGGTAAGGTTGGATCGCGTCTTTAATGGTAATATCGAAGTAATCGATAGCAATATCTAAACCTTCGATAAACTCGGGTGAGTAAAGTACGCCAAACGAGTAAGTATCAGACTTCTCAGGGCGCAGGTTTGGATTACCCGCTTGAACCGAGTTGTATTGACCCGCAGGGTTAATTAAACCGTCTGAACCATAACGGTCTGCCGCTAAACCAGTTCTTAAACATTGCTCTAATGTATATGCAGGGTTAGAACCACCACATGGATCATTCCAGTTTACCAGCTCTAACGATGATGGTCGGAATAGATCTTGGATATTACCTGCTCGAACCGCACGTTGATAGCTAGTGCGTAAACCGAGACTGTCGTTGATGCGAACATCAAATGCTGCTTTATAGGTATCAGTTTCTTTTCCTGTAGAGTAATCCGAGTACCGGTATGCAAGTTCAAGTGTAATGTAGTCCGCGAATGTAGTGTCTTCAATCAACGGAATGTTTAATTCAGTGAAGAATTCATTAACGTCAAACTGACCTGAAACCGGTTTTCTCGGACCACCTTGACCTGCACCATCATTAGTAATGAAGTTATAGTCAGGGTTAAACTTGATAGACTCTTTTCTGTGCTCAAGACCTAATACGACACCTACGCCTGTGGATGTACCAGGTACAGCTATGCCGTACTCAGTCAAATCACCCGTAACGAAAGCACTGATTTGTTTTGAGCGCGTATCACCACGAGCGAACAGAGGAATGGTCAGATAGTCAATTTGCTCTTGAGTGATATTATCAAGGTCAAAAATATTCCAAGGAATACAATCTGGATCAGAGCCATCTACAACGGATTGGCAAACAATATTACTATCGTCATCTCGTGTTGCCTGAAGAGCCTTACTGATTTTACGTTTAGATAAATCGTTTAGGTAGGTTTGTTCGTATGACACGTTGCCGTAGTTAAAGAAAGCATCATAAGTCCAATTGTCATTGATCTCACCACGCATACCTAAAACAAAACGAGTTGACGTGTGACGAAGATCATCTTGGCGAGGGCCGCCTTCAATATTACGTTTACCTACAAATGCGCTTACAGCACCATCAACAGCATGGCCATTCGGGCCACAAAGGGTCTCACGCTGTGAGTCTGACAACAATGGGTTATCACACTTAATAGATAACTCTTCATTGAAGAATGAGCCTGAGGGCGCTATCTGAGCAACCGTCCGGTTATCCATATAATTCATTTCAGCATAAAACGTATGTTTTTCTGTTAAGTTGTAGTGACCTAATAGGCCAAACGTTTTGCGCTTATCTGGACGCTGGAAATAATTTAACGGTCCGTAGTTATATACTTTACCGTTACGATCAACTAGATCTCTGCCTGAAACCGTGTAATCAAATTTATCGAAGTCTGTTAATCGGACACTTGGGATCGTACTTGAACCACTACAGGTTCTAATACCTGCATCTTGCTCACTTCGATCACGCTCTAAGTTCATCGCACAAGCACTAAAATCACGCGAGTCTTGACGAATATCATCAATGTCTCGCCAAGTAAGGTAACCTGTAATATTCCCTTTGTCATTTGCTGAGTTTATACCAAATATCAAAGAGATATCATGCGTGTCACCATCAGTAACCGAGGAATCTGGGATATCAAATCCGGCAGCATTTAAGGCTCGCTGCATGTCTTTATGGTCATTTTTATGATTGTAAGCACTTCCTTGATAGTCTATTTCGAAACCTTCAAAGTCGTCTTTCATTATAAAGTTTACAACACCTGCAACGGCATCTGAGCCATATGTTGCAGATGACCCACCAGTTAATACATCTACACGTTCAACCAAAGATGCTGGGATTTGGTTCACGTCAGCGCCCACTCCGGCTTGCCCTGCAGGTGAGCCAGAAGGTAATCGACGACCGTTAACTAGAACGAGTGTTCTAGAAGGACCTAAATTCCGGAGATCAACGGTTGCCGTACCGGTAGCACCATTTGCCATACCAGCGGTTTGGTCTGCGAATACAGCAGGCATATTGTTTAATAGATCTTCGACTCGAGTAATACCTGCGATTTCTATATCTTCAGCCGTTAAACTGGTGACTGGGCTTGCACCTGTCATTGCAGCTCTTTTAATACGAGTACCAGTTACTTCAATTCGTTCTACATTATTATCAGCTGTGGTCTCTGTTTCGGCATGTGCGAAATTAGACACGCCCATGGTCAGCGTTGAACAGGCGAGGAGCGATAGCCTGATCGTCGCCGATAGGTTTGAAAGTTTCATCTTATTTCCTTACTTATTTGTTAGCAGAATAGGAAAGTTCCCTGCACCTTCAATTTACATGCCATTTAAAATTCATTCAATAGTTAGCTTGAAATTTGCTCTTTTTAGTGCTTTGTAGTGTGTGTGTCTACTTATTGCATGCAATATTTGGAGTGTGTTAATAAATTTACGCTAACAACTTGAAGGTTATAAGTATCTATATTAAGAGCGTGGGTTGAAGAGAATTTGCTACATTGGCTTAAGCGTTTCCCCAGAATAGGGGCTGCTTAAAAGTGTTCATCTAAAGCAAATCGAGTAGTAGCGTTTTGTTGTGATACTTTGGTGGAGGTTGGGCGAGGAATAGGGGTTATTAACGAGCTTTTCTTGCCTCAATATAGACCACTTAATTTAGCAAGCAGGAAGAGGGAAACGCTGTGGAATGAAAGTCTTAGGATTGGGCATGACGGGTAGGATTGGGCATGACGGGATATCATGCCCAGATTGGTAAAAAGTGTTATTCTTCGGCGCTGAAAGCCTCACCTGAGGTGATCCAATCGGCTGGTGGCTGACCTTTAAGGTAGTGGTCAAAGTACTCTTTCATTCTAATTGAATAGTCCACTTGATTGGAAAACTGTTTTAGGTGATGTGGTTCACCTTCGTATTGTAAGAAGATCGCGTCTTTATCGTGCCTTCTCAAGGCTAAGTAATATTGAATACCCTCTTGCCATGGTACAGCCCCATCTTTATCACCAAACATAATCAAAATTGGGGTATTAACCTTGTCTGCGTAAAATACCGGTGAATTTTCGATGTACAGCTCTGGCGCTTCTGTAAGTGTTTTGCCTATGCGGCTTTGCCCCGTTTCATATTGGAATTGGCGAGCAAGCCCCGACTTTAATCGAATACCACTGTAAGCTGAGGTCATGTTAGACACTGGCGCACCAGACACAACTGCCTTGAACATATCAGTTTGGGTGATCATAAAGGCACTTTGATAGCCTGCCCAAGAGTGACCTTGTAGACCAATTTTATCTGGATCTGCGACTCCTTTATCAATCAGTGCTTGAGCGGCATTAATCATTGTTTGTGTTGAAGAGCGGCCAGGGTGACCCACTTCAAAACGAATATCTGGCAAGAATATCGCGTAGCCATTTGACGTGAACATAGGGAAATTTGGTCTGTGGTTGAGTTCCATTTTCGGGAAGTCATACATGCGCTGACTCATATAGCGATAGAAATAAATCACCACAGGTACTTTGTCACCCGATTTGTAATTCGCCGGTTTGATCAACACACCTTGAAGATCTTCGCCATCGTAGCCTTTATATTGCACGAGCTCCGGCTTTTGGCCCCAAGCAAATGTTGCTTGTTGTGGGTTCAGGTGAGTCACCTTGGTAGGTTGTTTAAAGCGGCTGTCTGTCACCCAATAATCAGGGAATTCATGGTAAGACTGCCTAGTAATTAAGAAGGTATCAGCCTCTTTTGCTTTTTTCACGACATTATATTTGGCTTCACCCGCTAAAACGGTTTCTAGGTTGCCATTGTTAAGCGATAGCTTGGCAATATGAGTCTGTTTATTAACAAGGTTATGTGCGCTTAATATCAGGGTGTCATCAGCCGTAAAGCCAAGCTTATCTTGGTCCTTATATTCAATTCGGTATTGAGTTTGTGTTTTATACCCATCGGTCAAGCGGGTAGCATTAAACGTCGCGGTATCAAACGCCCAAATATCATATTTGCTATAGGCGTATAGCACTGAGCCATCCAGTTGCCAGCCTGCAAAGCCATAACCTGCATTTGGCTCTGGGTAGTCATGTTTGTCATCAGCGAAAAGTGCTTGTTTGACAGCTTTACTGATTGGCGTCAGCTTTTGTGTTGTCAGTGCTTTTAACCAAACTTGTTCGCCATCAAAATAAGCGGCAAATTGTCCGTTGGGTGCAATACTCGGACGGTTTGGGCTTTCTTTAACGATCAGCTGAGCTTTACCTGTATTGACGTCTACCGCGTAATAATCATTGTAAAAGCCTTTATACATGATCTGTTTTAAGTAAGCTGTATCGTCACGACCGAGCACAAAGTCGGCCTTGGTCTGTAAAGAAACTGTAGGAACTTGCTGGTTTTCGAGTTGCACAACACGTTCGCCATTAACATGGAATACCGCTTGATAATGTTGGTCGCGACGGCTCTCACCCCAAGTTTTAATCTCTCTTGGCTTGATTTCAGGGTCTGCGTTATGCCATACCTTTAAGCCTTTTTGCTGGCGGATCGTATCGTAATCGTACAGTGACCCTTCATCTTTATACTTTAGTGCTTTGGTTTTTTTCTCAAGCTGTGGACGATTTTCAAAGAATAAACGCGTGCTATCTTCAGACCACTTTAGTGTTGCGGTTTTACCAGAAAACAACCCGTTGGATTGTCGATATTACTTAACTGATTATTGCTTGGTGACCAAAGTTTAAGTTGGTAGTCGCGGCGACGCTTGTCGTCATTCACATAATTACCAAGGTAAAACGCGACTTTTTCGCCACTTGGTTGCCATGCGATATCTCCCACTGTTACACCGGGTTCATCAATTAAGCTTGAGAGCTGAGCGGTGCCTAACTCGATAAACGCAACGCGGTTCTTACTACCATCTTCGCTTTGTTGGTTGATCAATACACCTTGGCTATTAGGCGCCAGCTCATAAGCTGCAACCTCGTCATAGCGAGTGGTGGTGTTAGTTGCTAGGTTGACAACAACGAGCGTAAACGCTTTATCATTTTTGTCTGCTTTGATAGCTAAATCTGGACCTGATTGCTCTGTAGCGGAGGCAGATTCTGGTTTGCTACTGCTCGGTGCATCTTCACGATACACTAACCACTTGCCATCGTCTGATATTTGATAATCTTTTACATCCGCAAATGTTTGCTGCGCTTGGGTTGCAGTATTAACTAGGACTAAGTTGTTTTTTAGCGCTTTTTTTTCTTTTTTGTCAGCGGTTTCTTTGGCAAGCAAAGTGGGCGTTTGGGTGAAGCCAACCCATTGCGCGTTTTTGTTTATAACTGGATTAGTGCCGCGCGGCACAGATGCAATGAGAGTATTACTTTGCAATGAGTATACTTGGCCTTCGCTATCACCGCGATAAGGTTGTGCACTTAAGCTAAGGTATTCCCCTTGCTCAGAGATCACGGTGCCATGTGCGTAGCGAAAATCAAAAACGTCTTTAAATTCTAAATTGGGTTTTGCAGCAAAGCTACTAACACTGAATAGTGCAGCGCTTAATAAAGATAATTTTAAGGTCATAGAGTGAGCATTTTAATCAAAACTTATTGCGTTTTTATCACTTTTAGCGGTGAAACTAAAATGCTCTGCGGTGTGCGGATACAATTAAGCGACTAAATCACAGCCAAATTTTTTCCAATTCGACCCATTGCTTGTCAAACTGTGCAGTTGGTTTGGCTTTAAAGTCACTTCTAACGAACTGGTTCATTTTGCCCTCTACAAAGGCTAAAAATAAATTGGCAAGAACGCTTTCTTCGCTAGTAAAGGCTTTACCTTCTCTTAGCTTGCGCTCTCTCAGCACTTGCTTAAATTGGGTTTCGAGTTTTTCAAACAGACTTTGCACTCGCTCACGTAATCGCTCTTGCTCACCTTGCAGTGCGTCACCTGTTAAGATACGAGTGATCCCTGGGTTTTTTTCCGCAAAAGCCAGCAGTAAAGTAAGAATATTATAAATGCGGTTACGAGTTTCTTTTTCGTTTTCTAAAATTAAGTTGATGCGTGATAGCAGGGTATCTTCAATAAACTCAATCAGGCCCTCAAACATTCTTGCCTTGCTTGGAAAGTGACGATACAGAGCGGCTTCTGAAACACCTACTTCAGCGGCTAGCTTGGCGGTGGTGATACGCTGCCCAGGACTGGTTTCTAGCATCTGCGCGAGAGATTGAAGAATTTGCTCTTTGCGATTACTGCGTTTTGTCGCTGGCATGAAATTTCCCTTATTTTTCTAATTGTTATGATGTTTTGCCGAGTTATTTTGGCACAGAGAGTGATGCGCAGACGTGCAAACCCCGACTCGTTTACACGCTTATCGGGGTATCATGTTAATGTTTTATTCAGTTTCTTTCCAGTCTTTTACATGAAGGTTATTTTATCTTTTCAGCAATGGCTTGCATGACAGTAAGTGCTAACTCTTTTTTGCTAGTAAAAGGGAGTTCGAGTCGGTCTTTTTTCCAGTATAGGGTCAAGGCATTGTTATCAGAATTAAAACCACCTGTAGCGTCCGAGACATCATTAGCACAGATCATATCTAACCCTTTATTAACTAATTTGCCCTGGGCGTATTCGGCTACGTTTTGCGTTTCAGCAGCAAAGCCAACTGTATACGGGCGTGACTGACTCAAGGCTGCCACGCTTGCGATAATGTCTGGATTTTTGACCAGTGTGAGGGTCATCTCATCGCCTTGTTTTTTGATTTTTTGCTCAGCAACGTTAGCCGCGCGATAATCGGCAACGGCTGCGCAACCAATAAATATGTCAGATTTTGTCGCATAGTCTAGTGCGGCTTGGTGCATTTGCGCTGCGCTTTCAACATCAATACGAGCCACTCCAACGGGGGTAGCAAGTGACACTGGGCCTGCAATAAGATTGACCGTCGCACCGAGTGCTGTTGCAGCTTGTGCAAGGCTAAAGCCCATCTTGCCCGAGCTATGATTGGTAATAAAGCGCACCGGATCTAACGCTTCGCGTGTTGGGCCCGCTGTAATAGTCACGGTTTTTCCCGCGAGTATTTGTGGTGTTGGCGTCAATGCAGTTACGCAGAGCTCAACTAGCTCATGTGGTTCTAACATGCGTCCAGCGCCGACATCACCACAAGCCTGTTCACCTTTACCTGGCCCCCATATTTGAACGCCACGCGAGGCAAGGGTGTTGATGTTGGCTTGGGTGGCTAAGTGGGCATACATTTGTTGGTTCATTGCGGGTGCTACAGCTACAGGTGCAGGTGTGGCTAGTAATAAGGTGGTGAGTAAGTCATCTGCAATGCCCATGGCCATTTTTGCGAGAATATTGGATGTGGCGGGTGCGACGAGTACTAAATCGGCCCATTTTGCAAACTCAATATGACCCATTGACGCCTCGGCCTGAGGGTCGAGCAAGGAGTCTGATACTATCTCACCAGACACCGCCTGCATCGTCAGTGGCGTAATAAAATGCTTGGCAGATTCAGTCATTACCACTTTGACATCTATATGATGATCTTTTAAGCGTCGAACTAATTCTGCACATTTGTAAGCAGCGATACCACCGCTGATCCCAAGTAAGAGGCGTTTATTTCTTTGCATGTTTGTTTTATACGGTCACAGAGTTAATAACCTAAAGATATCACAGTCGGTGATAATTTTTGAATTCTCCCCGTTGCTGGCTACACTTTAGTTGCCAAGGAGGCAAATATACACAGGAATCGCTATGCAAATATCAACACTCCCAAAATCCGCACGACCTCGAGAAAAGCTGATTGAACAAGGCCCAGAGGCCCTAACCAATGCTGAGTTGTTGGCAATCTTCTTACGCACTGGGATCAAAGGCTTAAATGCCATTGAGTTGGCTGAGTCGCTGTTGCAGGAGCAGCAAACCTTACAAAGTTTGTTTAACGCATCGCTAGAAGAGTTCTCAGCAGTAAAGGGGCTAGGGGTCGCAAAATATACTCAGCTTCAAGCGGTGTTGGAATTAAGCCGGCGTTATCTAAAAGAAGCATGTTTACGAGAAACTGTATTTCAAAACCCCAGTGCCGTGCGTGAATATTTAGCGGCGCAGCTACGTGGGCTTGGTCATGAAGTGTTTATGGTGTTGTATTTAGACAACCAAAATCGCTTGATTAAAGATGACATTTTATTTCACGGAACGATTAACGCCGCGTCTGTTTACCCAAGAGAAGTGGTCAAAGCGGCACTCAAGCATCATGCCGCTGCGGTTATTTTTGCTCATAATCATCCCTCCGGCGTGGCTGAGCCCAGTGAAGCCGACAAACTTATCACTAGGAAGTTACAGCAAGGTCTCGCTTTGGTTGATATTAACGTGCTGGATCATCTTATTATCGCTGGCAGCCAATGTATTTCATTTGCTGAGCGAGGGCTCATCTAGCGACGGCTTGTGTGCTCAGTTTATGGGTGCAGCTTGGTTGAGATGGAGCGTAGACGACAGCATTTGTGTTGCCAAATAACATGGCCATGGCAAGTAACATTGTTGCTATGTGCTCAAACGCGGCTTATGGCGTTCAATTTGTGCTTGGTTACTCAACTTTTGAGTGAATTATGGAGCATTTAGTCGAGCGCCTTGACACAAGTATGGCTAAAAGCACAAAAATCAAACCGCCAAAATAAACACGGGCGAGGGTAAAAATCATAATTTTGTTCGTTAAATCAGCACATTTGTATAAATTTTATAAATTAGTTCAATTTAAATGCAGTTTTTACTTTCCTAGAGGCCTTCGGATCATTATAATTGGCCGCTATCAAATTTACCCATGAGCTGATTTCAGTAGGATCAGATCCTTGATCTCTGCCTGTAGATACTGTATAAAGAGCGCCCTTTGATTTTACCTAGGGCACGCAGTTAAAAGGCCTTTAAGGGAAAATTAAGCTCGAGCGAAGTTATTGGAGATACATAGACATGTCTAAAGTCTGTCAAGTTACAGGTAAGCGCCCAGTGGTTGGTAACCACCGTTCGCACGCGCGCAACGCTACTAAGCGTCGCTTCCTACCTAACCTACAAACACACCGTTTTTGGGTTGAAAGCGAAAAGCGTTTCGTTTCTCTACGCACTACTACTAAAGGTATGCGTATTATCGATAAAAAAGGCATCGACGCGGTTCTAGCAGATATCCGTGCTCGCGGCGAAAAAATTTAAGGAGCTTAAATCATGCGTGATAAGATCCGTTTAGTTTCTACTGCTGGTACTGGTTATTTCTACACTACCGACAAGAACAAGCGTAACATGCCTGAAAAAATGGAGATCAAAAAATACGACCCTAAGGCTCGTAAACACGTGATCTTCAAAGAAGCGAAAATCAAGTAATTCGTTTCAAGAATTAATAAAAACCCAGCCTCGGCTGGGTTTTTTGTTTTCAGCGCCTCAGTTTTTGTGAGACAAGCGCCACAACTCGCCACTTGGCTGGTTTAATTCAGCAAACACAATATCTCCGTTCTCTAATACGTCAAACTGACCAATAAATTGCGCCGGTGGGGTAAAATGAAGTGATTCTTGGTGATTGTTGAGATCATATTGGTAGATGCTTCCGGCCTTTTGGTAATATAAAACGTGCCCTCTTAATCGCCAGTTGAGCCAGTTGGTGATTGCAACGTCTGCAATAAGTCTAGATTGTTGCCCATTTTTAAGCTGCCAAATACCTGGTTGAGTGAACTTAGTAAAATACAACACGCCGTTATATCGATAACCACTGTAGCCACCCTGTGTAGTGAGCTTTTGGTGTTTTCCTGTGATGAGGTCAAGCGACCAGAGTTGCCAGCTACCAGAGCGCTCGCTGCTATAAATTATTTCGTCATCATGTTGACCGTAGTTTGCGACATAGGGTTTTAGCTCTGCGCCTATGACTTTTATGCTTTGTTGATCGTCAACTGTAAACTGGTAAATGGCATCTTGATACTCGAAGAGTATTTTAGACGCATCGTTATTGAGCTGGTAACGTTGAAAATGAAAACTGTGCGGCAGTGGTACCTGTGCTTGTGCTTGAGTATTGATAGACCAAAGGGCTGAGTGCGCTCCCTGATCAGAAATATACCAAATACGCTCTGCTTGGTTAGCACGCGGTAAGCGATTAAGCGCTTGGTTATTTACCATCGTTTTGATGTTCTCTTGGCTGTGCTCAAACAACTTAATGCTACTGGTTAACTTATATTGATTAAATAGCAGAGTGTTGTCGCTATCTAGCAGAGCCAGACTCTCGATAGGTGCCGTTAGCGTGTGTACGAGTGTTGCGGTTTGGGCGTGTGTGTTTACGCTATAAATGCTGTTGGCATGTGAAAAATAAACCGTATCACCATCGGCAGACCAAGTGAGTGATGTCAGGTGGTAAGGCAGCTCAATGGTGTGTTTTATGGTCATTTCAGGGTAACGGTAGAGTGTTAATCTATGCTTTTCTTCACCAAGATAGGTTGCCACGGCAAGTCGCTCTTGAGTGTGAGATAAGCTAAATAAGTGGTCGCCCCTAACATTGCCTGATGAGGGAGGGAGTGTTAGTTGGGTGTGCTTTTGAGTATTGATATCAAAGCGATATATCCCAAAGCCACTGTGAATATTATCGCGCTTTCGATAAATCAGCTCTTGTCCATCGCGCCCCCAAGCTAGCTTTATTTTTTCGATGGCTTGGCAGCCAAACAGTGGCTGTGTATTACCCGTTGAAACCGTAAATTGCTTTACTGTGCAGCCGTTTTCATCATCAATAAATGCAATATGGCTGGTGTCTGGACTTAATGCTTGTGCAGTTATGTTCCCTGTTAGTAACTTTTGGTTTTCTCCTTGATGGTGTAGCCATAGCTCTGAAATAGGGGCTGTAGTTGGGTGTAAATAGCTAAAACTATTATGTAAAGGGGCGCTGCTGAGCTGTAATTCAATACCACTTTGACTGGCCAGCTTGTGGGGAATAAGCGGCTCTGGGGAAGCGGGTGGTTGCACCAAATTAAACACGACGAGAGCTGCCACGAATGTAATAGCTACCGCACCAATCAGCCTTGGTAGTACCTTTGGCGTGCTGGGGGTGGCTGTCGTTTCGAGCATTACTGCGTCTGGCACCAACCTATATCCAAGAGTAGGAATGGTTTCAATATAGTCTGTTTCAGCATCTAGCTTATTTAGGTGTTGCCGTAGCGTTGATACCGCTTTATTAATCGCACTTTCTGTGACGATACGCCCTTGCCATACCTGTTCAATCAACTGCGATCGAGAGACAACATTACCGTTTGCTGCTATCAAAGTCTGCAGCAGCGAATAGGGCTTTGGCTCTAGCCTAATGCTTGTTGTGCTGTTTGCCAGCGTTCTATTTACTGTATCAAACCGTATCGCCGCAATCTCAAAACGCATTTATATCCTTTTGATTTTATTATTTATATTTTTTGGTAATGAATTGCTCACAATGATTTCATGAGAAATCGTCGCGTCTTTTTTCCTGTTATTTAGAGTACATGAAAACGACAAAATAGGAATGACCAACATGAAAACTAACGCATTTTTAAAACGCACGTTGGGGATTGCAATCGCGACAATGTTGGTGGGGTGTGGTGGTAGCAATAACAACAATAAAGTCGCCCCCATCGAGGATAACAGCGGTATGCCTGTAAATGGTGTTGAAGTGCACGAACTAAACGAGCGCTTTTACTATATGAAGCCAGTAGAAAACTCGAGCAAATCGTATAAACTTTTGTTCGCGTTTCACGGCTCTGGTGGCAGTGGTACGGGAATGGCTGGGTTAACAAAGCTGCATGAACAAAACGACGACTATCTAGTGGTATACCCTAAGTCAAAAAACGAAGAATGGAATGAGGGATGTGGCTGCAATAAAGCGCATCGCTTAGGGGTTGATGATCTTGGTTTTGTGGATGATATGGTCGCTGAACTTTCTGCAAAATATCAAATTATGGCAGGAGAGATCTATGCCACCGGGTTTTCTCAAGGTGGGTTGTTTGTACAAAACCTATTGTGTAATCGTTCGGATGTCTTTAATGCAATAGTAACGGTTGGTGCGCCTATGTCTTACCAACTGGGAGACAGTTGTAAGTTTACGACGCCTACGCATTACAGAATTATGCATGGCAAAGCGGATACCGTATTGCCATATAACGGCAAAAGCCATTCGAATTTTGGCCTGCTCTCTTCTTTGCAGGCGATTAAAATTATCGGAAAACTCAACTATGAGTCAGCAATGCCTGTCGATAAAGCGCTAGCTGAAGGGGTTACCTTAACGCATTACCCCAACCGCCGAATTCAAACAGAGTTAGTGAGTGTTGACGGTGCTGGGCACACATGGAATTTATCACCAGTTAAAACAACCCAATCGATCATGACGTTTTTTGAGTCGGCTAGCCAGCATCCTTTGCCACAAGGCTCTGATCTTGTCGAGATAAACAACCGCTATTACCATATTCGGCATCTAACTTCTCAAACTGATAAGCCAACGGTGGTGATGCTGTCTGGCGCCAATAAGCATTTTCATAGTGATAGTGCGTGGTTTGCATTATTACATCCGTATTTATCTGAACACTTTAATGTTTACGTCATCGACAGGCTAGGGCAAGGCTTAAGCAGTAACGAGGATTCGCCATCCATGCAAAAATTTGCAACCGACCTGCCACTATTATTTGAAAAGTTAGCACTAAATGATGTGCACTTAGTAAGCTACGCGAACAGCAACGCTGTGCCTTTGATTGCAATGCAGCAAGCCACTGAGTTTAAGAAAAAAATCGCAAGTATGCTGTGGCTCGACCCGGATATTTTATTGCCGCACTCGATAGCACAGTATCAAGGTTATCCCGTTGATATTTATCGTGAGTGGGGTCAGCACTTAATAGACCATGTAAATGCCGGAAAATGGCAGGAAAAAATGGATGGTAAAATTGCAGAGGAGCAGGCGCATGTGGAGTCTTTGCTTGAAGGCAGTGAGTTTGCAGACTTTATGGACTGGCAATATTTTAATCTTATTATGCAAACTCGTCACAGCATTGAAGCTCAGCTCACTCGAGTGAATGAAATGATGAATTACCATGATGACTTAGAGCTAGTTAGAAACTGGCAGCCGGACGGTAGTATTCCTATTACAGTTATCGACAGCGAGTTTGAGCAGTTAGATATTGCAGCCGCAGAAACACAAGCGGATAAAGAAAGCCTCATCAAGTGGGAAGCTGAGGGCCGTAAATGGTCGCAAGAAGTCGCACAAGCTAGCGGCGGTCAATACCTGCCTATTCCCTCGACTGAGCATTTAATCCCATTTACACATCCAGAGGTTATTAAGCAGGCTTTAATCGAGCTCTCAAGTCGATAATCAAACCTATCCCTACTAGTTGACTTGGACAGTCACTATACCCCAAAGCTCAGATGTCCTTATCTGAGCTTTTTTTGTGGGTTGGACGCTCAATATTGTTTAGAGCTTACTGACATCTACTGTTAATGTAGCCAAATGCTCTGTTAGTTTGCTATCAACAGTACTGGATTTAGCACCTCCCAAGTGTTTTGCGAAAAAGTTTTCCATCGCGATAATGGCAGCTAGTTTATTGTTATGCTGAAGAAACCCGTGGCCTTCATCTTTAGCTAGTACATATTCTACTTCTCGGCCCGTATCGAACAGCTTCTTGGCTATCATCTCTGATTGTGCTTGTGGCACTCTAGGGTCGTTAGCACCTTGGATAAGTAAGACAGGTGTCTTAATGTTTGCTACAAAATTAATTGGAGAGCGCGATTCCATGTCTTTTCTATTTGATTCAATTTGAGGGTCCCCAACAGCGGCAAAAAATGAACCAAGATAAGGTCTGTAATAGTCAGGAAATGACTCAATCATCGCAATAAGGCTTGACGGTCCAACATAAGAGACAGCAGCGCGGTATAGATCTGGTGTGAAGGTTGCACCCGACAGCGCAGCATAACCGCCATAAGAACCACCCATGATACCGATACGTGCTTTATCGGCAATCCCGTTATCAATCAAATACTGGACACCATCGGTTAAATCCTGTTGCATCGTTCCTGTTCCCCAGTTTTTATTTCCCAATTCTGTGAAATGTTTACCAAACCCAAGGGAGCCCCTAAAGTTAGGTTGTAAAACTGCATATCCTCGACTCGCGAAGTAGTGTGCAACGGGAACAAACGTACCACTACTAAACTCCCAACTGTCTCTAACCCAAGGACCTCCATGTGGCAGAATAATAGCTGGTAAGTTCTTCTGATTGTGCTGAGGTAATGTCAAATAAGCTTGGATTTCAACACCATCTTTAGCTTTATAGGTAATCGATTTACGAACTCCCAAGTTGTCGGGGTTAAATGAAGGCTCTTGGTTCAACAAGTCGACCAGCTTATGTGTTGTTGGGTGATATACAAACCTTTTGTCAGGCTGGTTGGCATAGGTTGCTTTTACAAACCACTGATCTTTGCTTTGATTGATTTTTTCTACATGTATGTCGAAATCACCAACTAATTGGGACTTAATAGCTTCTAAAGTCGTTTTTGTGGCTGCTGTTAGCGGATAATTGCGTAATCTTGATCCATAGTAGGACGCCAGCAATGGTTCTCCGTCCTCATTGAAGACCGCTTGGTGTAGGTCTGAATTGCCAAGCGGATCTTTGTGTATTGTGCGCATTTGGTCAGAAGTTAAGTCAACTAAGATGAGCTCTTGCTTATCACGACCCTGAATACTGCCAGAAATATATGCGGTATTCTGCGCTTGATTATAGCTTTGTAGCATAATGACTTCGCCTGGCTGTGTATGCAAGATGGCTTTCCAGCTATGGTTTTCTCGTTTGTATAAGGTTGTGGAATTATCACCATTTAATACAGTTGCTAGGGTTGGGTTACCTGCTTTATCTGACAACGCAGAATAAAAGCCGATGTCATTTTTTTGCAGCAGTGAAAGCGTTTGCGTATTCATGTCCAAAGCGAAGAAATCTAGCCTTTTACTATCTAAATGGTTTGCAAAGAGGACTGCTCTGTGTGGCCTGTCTTTTAATTGCGACACAAGTCGATAGTTGACCTCATCATTGTGCGTCAACCTCTCAATGTTAACACTTTGCTCTAGATTCGATGGGTCAAAGCGTAATCTATACACTTGGGAGTTTTCGTTTCCTTCCGTATCTTTGCTGAATAAAATTTCATGCTTATTGTGTGACCATAAAAAGGAGTCCACTGAGTCAGATAAATGGGTTAAAGGAATTGCTTGTGATGCTTGCTTCCCTGATTGAACCAAGTGGATGTTTTGTGCTCCATTCGAAGTTTTTAAAAATGCAATCCACTGTCCGTCTGCTGATAGCGTAACACCAGAAGTTGCGCTTTCGCTGTATAAACTTGTCAGGTCGACCTGCTGTGTTTGCACTTGGGCGCTTGAAAGAGAACTTTGTTTTGATGTCTTGTTTAGCTGGCAGCCACTAAGAGTTAGGCTTGCTAGTATGAATGTGCAAAGCATCGGCTTTTTAAATGTCATCAGATTTATTGTCATTATGGTTACTCCTTTTTGATGTTGGAAATATCATTGCACAACTTTTAATTGTTGTAAAACGATAATTTGTTGTTGTCTTTTGATGTGTGGGAAAGTTGTGTTATATTGCTGGCATGACAAGTTGAATTGGAGAAAGCATGTCGACGACATTGGATAAGATTCAAAAAAGAAGTAAAGCTATCCGTTGGGTGATCCTATTATTTGCCGGTTTTGTGCTTGCGCTTATTGGTTATGAATTGCTAACTCAAGGCCGCTTGATCTACCACAACGAACCATTATTTGATGCGCTGTGGCAGTCGGGAAAAATAAGTAAAATCGGCCTATTTTTAACAACTCTGCCGATTCTTTTGCTTGCGATATTAGGGGTTTATTTTATCTGTAAACTACTTGTACATTTTGAACGCGGGAGCTTTTTCACACAGGACTGTTTCAGTTGCTTTATTTACTTTATTGGCACTAAAATCGCCTCTATCTTGTACAGTGGTTGCATGGGGGTTGCCATCGCTTATTGGCACGCTTCTTACTTTGAAACAACAGAGTTAGTTGTAGGTATTGAGTTTGGGGAACTTATTACACTCGGTATTTTAGCAACCGTTGCCTATCTGCTGCGTGCCGCGCAAGAGATTAGTGATGAAAACAAGGAGTTTATCTAGCGATGGAAATAGTAGTGAACTTAGATGTGGTCATGGCAATGCGAAAAGTCTCATCCAAGGAACTCGCTAAAGAAATAGGGATCACAGAAGCCAATTTATCACTGCTAAAAAGAGGAAAAGTGAAGGGAGTTCGGTTCGAAACACTCGCCCATATTTGCCAGTATCTCGATTGCCAACCTGGTGATATTTTGGAGTTTAAGCAATAAGCACAGCAATTGTTGCGGGCATGTAGATATTAAATGGCAGCGCGCGGTGCTAAATTAGCGGTTTTCTGCGGTGATTCAGGTTAGCGAGCTTACGCTCGCGTGCTGACTCTTGGATTTACTGACTCTAATAAAAAGTGACCAAATAAACCGGTGTTAGCATTTAACTGTTCATCTCTCGTTTTGTAGTCTTGACTAAAACCGTCAGAGCGAAATTGTTCACTGTAACGCTCGGTTAATTCGTTAAGCATTAGGGCACCACGAAGATAATCGGCGGCCTGCAGTTTACTATATCCAGCTGAATCTCGGTGTTTAAGGCCTTGTGCTATACCGCTATGAAGCTGTGTGGCTGGTTGCGTTGAGGTTGTATATGAACTAAAAAACGCGAGTTCGGGTGTGGCTCGCGTTTTTTAGCTTTTAATTGTTTCCAATTAAATTAATAGCTTATCTCATAGTCACAAACTCTTCTGAGCCGGTTGGGTGTATCGCGACTACCGAGTCAAAGTCTGCTTTGGTTGCGCCCATCTTCATGGCGACGGCGAAACCTTGGATCATCTCATCTACGGCAAAGCCGATACCGTGTAGACCCACTACGGTTTCTTCTGGGCCTGCGCACACTAGTTTCATGCGGCATGGTTGGCGGTGCTGCGTGACTGCGGTGTACATTGCGGCGAAAGTTGAGGTGTAGACCTTGATATTGTCTTTACCGTATTTTTCTTCCGCTTCTGGCTCTGTTAGGCCAATGGTGCCAATCGGTGGGTGGCTAAAGACTACCGTTGGAACTAAGTCATAATCCATTTTTGCATTAGGTAACTCTGGGTTGAATAGGCGCTCAGCTAGCATTCTACCTGCTTTTACGGCTACCGGAGTGAGTTCTATGCCACCTTCCATAATATCGCCAAGGGCATAAATACCTTTGGCTGTGGTGTTCTGCCATTCGTCAACTTTAATGTGGCCACTTGGTGTGGTTTCTACGTCTGTTGCCGCGAGATTGATAAGATCTGTCATTGGCTCACGGCCAATTGCCCAGATCAGTGTGTCGACTGTGTATGATTCACCGTTTTCAAGGTGTAAGGTGACCGAGCCGTCTTCTTCTTTGGTCACAGACTTTGGCACTGAGTGGGTGTGCAGCGTCGGGCCTTCTTTTTCCATCACCTCGGTTAAGGTTTCAACCAAGATAGGATCAAAGTTACGCAGTGGGGCATGTTTTCGGACAAACAGATGCGTTTCTGTACCTAAGCTATGTAGCACACCGGCCAGCTCTACCGCGATATAACCTGCACCTACAACCGCAACGCGACGAGGTTGCGACTTAAGCTCAAAGAAGCCGTTAGAGTCAATACCATGCTCCGCGCCAGGAATATTAGGAATGGTAGGGCGGCCACCAACGGTAATATTGATATGATCAGCAGTGTAATGCTCACCGTTAACTTCAATGGTATTGTTGTCAACAAACTTGGCAAAACCGTTGATCACGGTCACGCCATTTTTTGCTAGGTAGTTGTTATAGCCTTGGTGAATACGACCAATGTACGCTTCGCGGCTTTCTACCAGCTTACCCCAATCGAAGTTTTTGAGTTCAACATCAAAACCATAATCTGGTGCGTATAGTTTAATTGCTTCAGCAACTTGAGCGCCATGCCACATGGCTTTTTTTGGCACGCAGCCTACGTTTACACAGGTGCCACCTAAGTGCTTTGCTTCTACCAGTGCAACCTTTGCACCTCGCATCGCCGCTCGGTTTGCCGACGCTATCCCGCCGCTACCGCCACCAATTGCGATATAGTCAAAATGTTGAGCCATAAAAATTCCTCGCCAATTATTTGTTTTGCTTAAACCCTACTACTTTATATTAAGTAAATAGAAAAAGTGCACAACCGTAGACCGATATTAAGCAAAAATCTGTTCAGATACTTGTAAATGCGGTCATTCACCCTTATTTCAACCTCAATATTAGATTAGAAAATAAAGAGCGTGCCCATGAATAACCCATTAATCGGGCTAGAAGGATTGCCTCCTTTTTCGAAAATTCAGCCTGAGCATATTGTTGATGCATTAAAATCTGCCATTACCCATTGTCGTGAGACTATCGATGCTGTTTTAGCACAGCCAAATTATACTTGGGATAACTTTGTACTGCCGTTAGAAGAAGCGGACGATAAACTAAGCCGCATGTGGTCACCGGTATCGCATATGCACTCGGTGGTCAATTCAGAGGCGCTGCGCAAAGCGTATGATGAATGTTTGCCGTTGATCTCAGAATATTCGACCTATGTTGGTCAGCACCAAGGGTTGTATGAGGCGTATAAAGCAGTAAAAGAGTCTACAGATTTTGCTCACCTTACTATCGCTCAACAAACGTCGGTAGAGAATGCTCTACGTGACTTTCAATTATCTGGGATAGCCCTAGAGCCTGAAAAGCAAAAGCGTTACGGTGAAATTGTTGCGCGGCTCTCAGAGCTTAGTTCTAAGTTTGGTAATAATGTCATGGATGCAACACAAGCATGGCAAAAGCATATTACCGACGATTCTGAGTTGGCTGGACTTCCGGAGTCTGCACTGGCGCTGGCTGCTCATACTGCTGAGGCGAAAGGAGTAAGCGGTTGGGTATTTACCCTCGATATTCCGTCTTATCTTCCTGTAATGACCTACGCCGATAACCAATCACTTCGCGAAGAAGCTTACCGTGCGTTTGTTACTCGTGCGTCAGATCAGGGGCCAAATGCGGGTGAATTTGATAACTCTGCGATTATGCATGAAGCACTCACACTCAGACACGAGCTTGCTCAGTTACTTGGCTTTGCCAACTTTGCTGAGAAGTCACTGGCAACCAAAATGGCAGAGAGCCCAGCGCAAGTGTTTGAGTTTTTGAATGACCTTGCCGCCAAGTCTAAACCACAAGCTGAACAAGAAGTCGCTGAGCTGCGCGAATTCGCGAATAAAGAACATGGTGTAAGCGAGTTAAAACCATGGGATTACGCGTATTATGGCGAAAAGCTAAAACAAGCCAAGTATGCGATTTCCGACGAAGCATTGCGCCCTTACTTCCCTGAACATAAGGTACTTGCAGGTTTATTTGAAACCGTGAACCGCTTGTTTGGTATACGAGTTAGTGAAGTCGAAGGCGTAGATACTTATCACCCAGACGTGCGCTTTTTTGCAATTCATGATGAAAAAGGCGAATTGCGTGGTCATTTTTATCTCGATCTTTATGCCCGTGAACATAAGCGCGGCGGTGCATGGATGGACGACTGCATGGGCAGAAAAGTGCGTGCCAATGGCGCACTTCAAACTCCGGTTGCCTATCTTGTATGTAACTTTAACAAGGCAGTAGGTGATAAACCTGCGCTATTTACGCATAATGAAGTAACAACGCTATTCCATGAGTTTGGACACGGCATTCATCACATGCTGACGCAGGTGGATGCGGCGCCAGTTGCTGGTATAAATGGCGTGGCATGGGATGCGGTTGAGCTGCCAAGTCAGTTTTTAGAAAACTGGTGTTATGAAGAAGAAGCGTTAAACTTTATTTCTGGTCACTACGAAACGGGTGAGCCGTTACCAAAAGAGATGCTCGACAAGCTCTTGGCTGCAAAGAATTTCCAATCAGCTATGCAAATGTTAAGACAGTTAGAGTTTTCGTTGTTTGACTTCCATATTCATGCAGACTTTGACCCCAGTCAGTCTTGTCAGATCCAAGCAACACTGAATGCGGTACGTGAACGCACTGCGGTGGTGAAAGCGCCAGAATTTAATCGTTTTCAACACAGCTTCAGCCACATTTTTGCAGGCGGTTACAGCGCAGGTTATTACTCATATAAGTGGGCCGAAGTTCTCTCGGCTGACGCGTTTTCTAAGTTTGAGGACGAAGGAATATTTAACCCGCAAACAGGGCGTGAGTTTATGCACCATATTCTAGAAAAAGGCGGCTCTGAAGCACCTATGGTGCTATTTACACGATTCCGTGGTCGTGAGCCAAAAGTGGATGCACTACTGCGCCATAGCGGAATAGCCGCTTAAGCCACTTTCTATTCTCAGCGCCTTCAATTGAAGGCGTTTTTTTATCTCAGAAAATGTGACTTTTTGTTAGCAAATTCAATATCTCTGACTATTCTATAAAGATATGAATTAATAGGGAAAGCCACATGACTAAACTGGTTCTTGCCATTGATGATGAAAAACTAGTTCATCATATTGTCGATGAAGCTTTATCGCGCACATGCAAGATTTTACATGCAAAAAATGGTGAGGAAGGCTTAAGGCTGGCTAATAAGTATCGACCAGATATCATCTTACTAGACGTTGAGATGCCTGGCCTGTCGGGTTTTGAGGTCTGTGAGCAACTTAAAAAGCAAGCTGATACCGTCGACATTCCGGTGATGTTTTTATCTTCTCGTACCGATATATCAGAACGTATGCGCGGCTACAACGCAGGTGCTGCCGACTACATTGTTAAACCATTTAATGCCCAAGAGTTATTGGCACGTATTAATGTGTTAGATGACTATCGCAAGACCTCTTCAAAACTAAAACAAGACGTACAACGCGCGCAAACTACCGCTGAAATTGCGATGACAGACTCCGGCGATATGGGGCGAATTATGCGTTATGTTGGGCAGTCTTATCATGCCCACGATCTCAGCACCCTCAGCGAGCACTTTTTAGAGTTTTTTATTCCCATGGAGCTCGATGTTGCGGTTGCATTTTGGTATCGCGAAGACGCGATGTTTTATTCCAGCGAAGGGGCTATCCAACCTATTGAACAAGAGCTATTTGAAAAACACAAAGATGGCAGCCGTTTTGTCGACTTTGGCCGCAGAACCATTATTAACTACCCAAAAGTGTCGTTACTAATTAAAAATATGCCCGTGGATGATGTTGCGGTTTATGGTCGCTACAAAGATCTATTCCCCCATATCCTAGAGGCAACCGATGCCAAAATAAGAGATATGGAAGTGAGCGAAGAGGCACTGAATAAGGTAGAGCATATTGGCCAGGTGTTTGCTGAGCTTAGTGATCATTTAAGCGGTGTTGGTGATCATTACAGTGGTAAGGTGGCCGAGTTTCAAAATGTACTGAACAGCAATCAACTTGCCGTATTGGCCACTGAAGACAAAGCTCGATTACAAGATCTCTACCAGCATTTTACGTATCTCAGTGATGAAATCTCTATTATTAAATATAAGTTAGGTGAGGTTACTGAGGTTCGCCAGCAGTTAATGGAAAGCCTAAACAAAATCGCCAAGCCTTGGGGAGAGGGAGAAGTTGCCTCGCAGGTGGACATTGAGCTGTTTTAAACAGCAGGCAGGATAATCAAAGACAGTATTAAGGGAAAAGAGTATACTGCCACGGTTGGTAACCCTTGGGAGTTTAGCTTGTATATTCACACCCCTTTTGAAGAAAACAGATCCTACCTAGATACGCTAACTAAGCTGTTTAATTTGTCTGCCCTTGATGTGAACGAGGCGGAGTTTCAATTGGTTTATGATGAGCTAGGCTTACAATTATTTAAAAAAGACGAGCCAAAACTTGGCGCTATCCGAGTTGATTTTGTTACAGGTGCGGTGGCGCATCGGCGGAAGTTTGGTGGTGG
The DNA here is from genome assembly GCF_002744175.1 of Pseudoalteromonas piscicida. GTDB lineage: Bacteria > Pseudomonadota > Gammaproteobacteria > Enterobacterales > Alteromonadaceae > Pseudoalteromonas > Pseudoalteromonas piscicida_B. The sequence goes on along the minus strand of NZ_NKHF01000077.1, from coordinate 2,962 downwards.
AAAAGGGCAAGCTATTGCAAAAGCGGTGGGGTTAAACAAAGGTGCTGTACCTACGGTACTAGACGCTACCGCCGGACTTGGGCGCGACGCCTTTGTACTTGCCTCAATGGGGTGCAAAGTAGTGCTGCATGAGCGTAACTCTGTTGTGGCAGCGCTTTTATATGACGGATTACAGCGTGCTTATCAAGACCCTGAAATTGGTGAATGGGTGCAGTCGAGCATGCGGCTAGAGTTTGGTTCAAGTCATGACTTACTCGCACAAGCCCAGTGGCGTCCTGATGTGGTTTATCTCGACCCGATGTTTCCACACCGAGAAAAGTCGGCGCAAGTAAAAAAAGAAATGCGCGTGTTTCAAGACTTAGTTGGGAATGATCAAGATGCGGACACTTTACTGCCATTTGCTTTGCAGTTGGCCAGTAAACGAGTCGTGGTGAAACGCCCTGACTATGCGGGATTTTTAAATGACAAAACCCCAAGTATGCAAATCAAAACCAAAAAGAATCGCTTCGATGTTTATGTAAATGCAGCAATGAAATAGAAGTTTACGTATGGCTGGTTTTTATTCAGTAAACATCTAGACGGATATACGCAAAAAGTATGGTTTTGTATTTTTGTACATAAAAGAGAACCAGATTTAATTAAGTTGTCATAAATCCTTAATACTCTTGCGGGGCATTTTGAAAAAAGGGTTGTGATTATATGCGCGTGTCTACTTTTACTCGGTTGTTGGCAATATTACTGACCACCGCGAGTATTCTACTTGGGGCCAGCCTGTTTTGGGCTAGTAAAGTATTAACTGAGCTTGATGTCCAAGATGCGGCATATAATCAAGTTAAAAATGCCGTGATTATTGAGCTTGAAGGAACGGTAGAAGACTATTTAAGTGCAGGTGATAGCCAATACTTAACCAAAGCTGATGAACAAATCAACGCACTACAACAAGATGTAGAACAGTTACCTCAAGCTCTAGCTGAGCAAATTCAACGTAAGTTAAAACAACTTCAACAAGATATCTCCGGTAAATACCGCGCTCTGGGTAAGCTATCTGGTAATGAATTAGCGCTGTTAGATAACGCACTTAGACAGATGTCGGGCTCCGCATCGAGTCTAGTAAACTACGCCATTAAAGCTGATGAGAGCGCAGTTAAAGAATCATACTTTAACCTTGCTGCGGACTACTTCAGTGAGGTGTCTAATCTTAGTTTATATACTTACCAATTAGTAATGGCTTACGACCAACAAACTGAACAAAGTTTGATGTCGAGCCTCACTCGATTAAAAGACATTTCACAGCAGATTGATAGGCTAGAAAACTTAGGCGTGATGAGCGAAGTTGATGAAGACGAGCTATTTTTAGGCGCAGAAGCAGAAGACTTAGCGCTTGAAATTAAGGCTGAACTGGTCAGTTGGCCTAAGCGTTATGCCCGTGACTTAGACAATACCTTACAACAATCCAAAGAGCGTCAAGCGGGGATGCTGGCGCTGCGCGGTGATATTAAATCAATCTCAGAGAATATTCTGCAAGCTGAAGCCAACCTAATCGCCGACCAAACAGAGGTGAAGACCAATGTGTTTATCTTATTTGGAGCTGCAATTGGTCTGCTCGTGTTGCTCGCAGGAGGGGTGTATCTTGTACAATTTAATCAAGTACTTACACCATTAAGACAATTAAGAGATGGCTTTGCTCAACTAATAGAAAGCAATGAATTGAGCAATATTGAAAGTAAAAACCAAGATACAGAAATTGGCGAAATTGCGAGTTACTTCAATCAGCTAATTGACCGTCAACGGGCCGAAGCAGATGAACGCTCGGAAATGCTAGGTATGATCAATACCTTTATGGAAGAAATGAACACGAACCTGGCGCATATCGCAGCGCAAGCAGGTGATACTTTTGACCAAGTTGAACAAAACCAGGCTCAACTTGATTCACTCAGAACATTAGGGGCCGATGCAAACCAGATCAATGCGCAAGTGGCTGATAATGCAAACCATACATTTGAAGCCATGACGCAAAGTGTATCTTATGCTGATTCGATGTTGAGTGCTTCTTCAACAACACAAAAGCGTGTAGAGCAGGGGCTGGAGAGTTTAAATGAATTACTCAATGGCGTTTCAGATGTCAGTAAAGTCATAGATATGATTAGCTCAATTGCAGAGCAAACGAACTTATTAGCCCTGAATGCAGCGATTGAATCGGCTCGTGCTGGTGAACATGGGCGCGGGTTTGCCGTCGTAGCAGATGAAGTACGTAAACTGGCACAGCAAACACAATCCTCCTTAACCGATATTCATCAGCAGCTAAATGTGCTAAGCGACAACTCAAATAAAGTCTCCACGCAAATTTCAGCTCTGGCAGATGAAGCCCAGCAGCAAACAGGTCATGCACAAGAGCTGAAGCGTAATTCTGAAGGCGTTGCAGAGAGCGCGCAAAGTGCCAACCAAGTTGCTGCTCACGCGATGGACCTTGCTAATCAACAGTCTGATTTATTAGACACCTTCGGCCATGCCATGGACAACATGAAAGGCCAAGTAAACAGCTCTCATGAGCAAGTACAGCAAATTCAACAAAGCCTAAAAGAAAAAATGCAGGAAATTCGCAGCACCTTAGGACTGTAGAAAATCAAATTACTGCCAACCCGCTCCTATCAAGTGAACACCATGGTAGGAGCCGCTTCACGCGGCGAGCTTTAAAATATCGCGAGGTAAACTCGCTCCCACAGAGTGAATACTCTGGTAGGAGCCGCTTCATGCGGCGAGCATTTAACAGATCGCGAGGTAACCTCGCTCCCACAGGATGAGTACTCTGGTATGAGCCGCTTTACGCGGTGAGCATTTAACAGATCGCGAGGCAAACTCGCTCCCACAAGATGGAGACTCTGATAGGAGCCGCTTCATGCGGCGAGCATTTAACAGATCGTGAGGTAAACTCGCTCCCACAGGATGAATACTCTGGTAGGAG
>NZ_NKHF01000156.1 GCF_002744175.1 Pseudoalteromonas piscicida | reverse complement strand
CGACTTCTGGGTTCGTCGTTGCGAAAGCATTGTTCGAAAATACGATTACATATAAAGCCATCAATGCTAACAATTGTTTTTATTATTTCACTTAATTTTATATAAATAAGGGTCAGGCCTCACAAAACAGGACCTGACCGAGATGTTTTTAAATGTTATAAAGTATTAAAAATGGCACACCTTTTCTAAACAAAAATTATCACCCCATATAAACAGCTAATTCTCATACCTTTCCTTGACAACTTTAGAACTATCAATATTTACATGATAAAATAAAGGGCTATCATCTTTTGAAGTAATAAAAAGCAACTCTTCACTATCTGCTCTTTCTACTACTTGCTTTAGAAATCCACCACCCTCTCTATGAATACCTTTATAAATATTGAATACTTTATTTAAAAAACCTTCAGAAATTTTACTTTTTTCAATGTTAAAAATAACATAATCCGAACTTTGACAATTTACACCTGCATCACTAAAAAGAATCTTCTCACTAACATAAAAGTCACCCTTTACGTATGTAACACGTATTTTCTTTTTTGAGCAATATCCAAATTCAACCTTACTTTCAGAAAAAACTTCAACAACATCTTCTCTGAAATTGTTTTTACTAATACTATATTCATTAACCTCCAATGCGTTAGCTGAATATATTGTTAGCAGGAAAATGAAAATTAAGTTTCTACTCAAAACCAGCCCTCCTATAAGCATCAAACAACCTTTTTAAATCATTATGCTGAGAGAAACTTTTATTTGCATCATATGACATAATACTTCCTGAATTCTCAGGCTGGTGTGATAAACCTAAAAGATGTCCTAATTCATGCGCTCCAGTGGTTTCATTAGCTCTCCAAGGTACCATCTCAATCACATTGCCAGAACCAACTTTTGCCCTAGCAGCCGCATCCCAAACATCTCCAGCACTGCAGGGGGTTGGACACTCATTAATTATTAAGTTAGCATTTTCCAAGTCAGGTGCTAATGATATGTTTGAAGATATTTCGACTTCATATTTATCATTATACTTGGCTTTACCTTTTAAACTACTCTTTAACAATTCAACCTGCTCATTTTAGTGAGCTTTACGGCGGAAATTAACCTTATCGACACTCAGCTTGGGTCGTTAGCATTAAGTTCCGATGAAACACTTCCCCTCAAGCTAAAGCAAATGTAACCCCCCATTTTAAGCAGTAGTTATTCGTAGAATTAGTTAACCGCTTGCGTTAAATATTTGGGCGGGATGAGCCTTTCATTAGTTGTAAATCCAAGGCCACTCAGTTGCAAATCTTTGTGCCTGATCAACGCTATCGAACATGTGTAAATCCAGCGATTCGCGACGAACTGTTCGATGAAAGCATTCTGAGTTAGCTTACTGGGCTGGATATACAGAAGCGTTATTTTCTGCTTTTCAGCCCAACCCGTTAACTCAGCCGAAATATTGACAAGTAGGTAGTGATAAAGCGGGTGCTATTAGATCAGACAAGAGGCGGGTGTTAAATCCTTTTTACTAAGTGCGATCTCGCCGTGGATTACGATTTTTATCGTCAGGATTCTACTCCAGCGCTTAACAACGCGAAGCGCTGAGTAATAGCTGAACCATAGATAAAAATAATGCTCAGTCTGAATTGCTTTGGTTCGGCCAGCCTGAGCATTAAAACGTTAATATTCTAGTTCGACTACTTGTAGTTAAACTTAAAAATATAAGAAGCTAAAGCTTACTTCACTTCCCATATTTATACTTACTGTACTCATTATAAACCTCACAGCTCTCATTAACGATTTCATAGCCATCATTATAAGAAATAGAATATCTATTTGACACTTCAAGATAACCAGACAAAGGCCAATGACTTTGATCTTCTAAAATCAAAGAAATAAATTTACCACTTAATTGAACGTGGCACTTATTCACTTTCTTTATATTTTCTTCACTCAACCCTTTAACTTTAACTCTTTCTTTACCCCTGGTATAACAGGTCTCCATATCCATGCAAAGGTACCCTCCCTCATCGGTACTTAAAAAATAACCAGACAGCTTAATTTCTTCTGAATTATAACTTTCAGGAGATGTTATTAAGTTAATAAAACTCAAATAAGGAGTGTTACTCGCTGACGATTTATAGGGAAAAAGTAGCATTATTAAAATTATCATTTTTATCATTTTTATCATTTTTATCATTTACATGTTCCTACTATGCAAGATTGATATTGATTATAATCTTTGGGTTGTAAAGGCCAAGAAACAGAAGGGGCATCCCAAACACTCATATGTGCTTTTCCATTAGAGCCAACAGAACTGACATAACCGACTTTCCACATTTTGTGGGAGTCTTTACCAGTGCCTTTTGACGCATAATGACTGCCCGATTTGTGTGTATGCCAATCAGCATTATCAGATATTGCAGTTGCGTCATAATATGCTCCCCCTGTGGGGATAATTGATGGACCCAAATCTACAAATGCAGAATGTTCACTCGTTACCACTTCACCAATAGCCCAACCTGTTTTTGAACCATAAATTTTTCCAATATTAGCACCAACCTCAGCTCCATATTTATCTTGAAGGTGTCCAGCATTATCATTTAGCCATCTTGCAGCTGCTTCATGAGATTCAAATAAACCCTCTTTCAATTTAGCTTCCCTTTTTGCATTCACACTACCTAGTTCATCATACAAAGCCTTTTTATTTTCTGGTGAGTCATTAAAAGTATTATTTTCATGGGTATCATGTCTTTCTGAACTCCTTTCACTTTTCGATTCAACCTTATGCCCATCCGTATCAACTGCTCCCTGCTCTTTTCCAATACTATTCACGGCCATACCAATCCCAGCCATCGCTAGGTTAAGCGCCTGACCTTGCGCCCAACTCTTCGCATATCCACCTACAAAGTT
>NZ_NKHF01000155.1 GCF_002744175.1 Pseudoalteromonas piscicida | reverse complement strand
TATGTGACAAAGACCACAAAAAATAAGGTAGAGGCGTCGGTCAAACGTAGCCCTTACTTTAAGTTACTTCTTGGATGGTGCTGTCCCGAAGGACATGCTCAATGAATTCTGATTTTGATATCTTTCGATATCGAATTGACTGTGCTGCAATAAATAAATTTATTGCTGTTGGTCACTCACTTTCCATTTAAGGAAAAAAC
>NZ_NKHF01000154.1 GCF_002744175.1 Pseudoalteromonas piscicida | reverse complement strand
GAAGCCTAAGCTTCGTGCTCATTGAATTCTGATTTTGATACCTTTCGGTATCGAATTGACTGTGCTGAATAAACTATGTTTATTCTGTTGGTCACTCAGCTCAATTGAGACTCTAAATTTGTTTGCGTCATCTAGCGAACTAGAATCTGCTGTTAGAACTCAACCTGTACGAGTGCCCACACAGATGATTGCTTCATATTTTTAAAGAACGTTTCGA
>NZ_NKHF01000031.1 GCF_002744175.1 Pseudoalteromonas piscicida | reverse complement strand
AGGCTCTCACTTTCCTAGCTAGTGTATTCAGTTTAGCTAGTGTTATGTAAGCTTTCCCTGCATTGCTCAGCGCTCATTATGTATTCATTACACCTAAATTTACCTTAATAAGCAATTATATTTTTTAGCGTACAGAGGCCGCTAGCCTGAGCAATTAAGCAGGTTAACTAATTGATTTTGAGCAGCTATCAAGCTGCTAACTCGTTCGGTCTACTTTGGTCGGTGTTGCATCTAACTTGAATACGCCAATTAGCCGCAAGATACCTACCTTACAATGCTGACAAGCCCAATTCGGTATCAATGTCACGTTTTCTCCTGTCTTTGGCCTCTTTACTCTGCATGTGCATGACGCCTGCGACCTTATCAGCGCTAACTTTCGCTTGCGACATGCATTGGCTAAAAAACCGTAATGCCGAATACGCATAAATCCTTTCGGTAGTACATGCTGCAAATAACGCCGTAAGAATTCGTCATTACTCAGTGTCATCACTTTATCACGATTATCATCCGCGTAATCTCGGTATTTGAAGCTCACCGACTGTGCATTCGCTGATACTAAACGTGATTCAGACATCACGCCTTTCTGGGTATACCGTGCTAGGTAACTTACTAGCTTTTCACTGTAAGCTAAACAGGCTTTGCTATACACGCACCACTTTGTTGGCGTGTTTACCTTCATGAGTGAAGTATTACATTCACTAAGCGCCGCTAGCATTTTTCCTCTAAAGACCGTTGATAACGCTTTAACGGGATATAAATAGCCTTTTTCTATCTCATTCCATTGAGTCTTATCGAGCGTACCTGCTGGGATTAAACAGTGTAAATGAATATGCTGACTTAAATTTTGCCCCCAAGTATGCAAGAGGCTAGTCATTCCTAATTGGCCATGCCCTTTTCGGTTAGCAAATTTACTCAAGGTTTGCCATGCTGCTTTGAATAAACACTGGTATAAGGCACTTGGGTTATAGTGGGCAATGGCATTAAGTTCATGAGGAAGCGTAAAGACAAGGTGGAAATAGCGGCATGGTAATAAGTTCTCTTGCTGCTTTTGTATCCACCTTGCCGTTGCCATTCCTTGACACCGTGGACAATGGCGGTCTCGGCAGCTGCACCCAATCTGCTGTGACTCACCGCAGTTATCGCACTGCCATGTTTGATAACCGAGCTGACCCGTTCTGCATGATTGAAGATGCTGACAGACGCGTTGTTGCTGATAGCTCATTATATGATGTTGCCGATAATGCCCAAGGCTCGAATTTAAAATATCAGCGAGATGTAAAGTGCTCATGGTTTAACCCAACTTGCGAGTAAATCAACACCGCCATGCCCCAATTCGGGTAACCAATGTAAGTAGCTTTGCGTGGTTTTAATATCACTGTGTCCAAGCTGATGTTGAAGTTGGTGCAACGGCATGCCTGATTCAAGTTGATGTGTTGCATAAGCATGGCGTAGTGCATGTGGATTACAGTGAGTTAAGCCGCAATGTCGTGCATGTTCACGTAATGGTCTCCTGAAGCTTGATGCTGACATGGGTTTATCCATTAACCATCGTGAGTAAAACATCCAACCCGTTGGGTGATACATTTTCCAGTAACTACGTAATTGGTTAAGTACGCTATCGGAGGCCACCACATAGCGTGACTTATCTCCTTTACCTTGTTCAATCAAAATGGTTTTTCGCTTTCCATCAATGTCTTGCACTTTAATATGCAAAAGCTCACCAATGCGTAAGCCACAACCATAGCAAACCACAATTAACGTTTTTAATCGCATATCCGTACAGTTTTCTATCAACCGCCGAATATCGTCTCGAGATAAATAGGTTGGTGCGCGAGTCTTCGCTTTTGGTAATGCGATATCTAGGTTCAGCGGTCGGTGTAAAATATGTTTAAACAAAAACCAAATACTATTTATTTGTACTTTTTGGCTTGCTCTAGAGAGCTTACGAATAGCCGGATCGTTAAAAAAGATATTCAGTTCGTCATCAGTAATAGAATCGAGTGGTTTATTGAAATAGTGACTCAGTTTAAGTAGATGCTCACAGTAACTTTTGCATGTACGTTGCGAATACCCTCGGTAGGCTATTTCTGTTTTGACTTGTTCTATGAGTGGGTTCATGACTTACCTCCAAGTTATGGGATAACCTCAAGGTAAGTGTGGCTCAGTTGGTGAGAGTAGGATCTCCGCGTAGCGGCTTAGTTCAACAATTTAATAT
>NZ_NKHF01000052.1 GCF_002744175.1 Pseudoalteromonas piscicida | reverse complement strand
TTCAAAGCAATATTCCTTATTCTTCATTTCTTTGATATTTCTTCTATCAATTCATATCTAATATATTTTCATCACATGATTCGTTGAAAAATAGTGCTTTCTTTTCTGTAAAGCTGGATTATTCTGAGGAATATCTTCACAGGTATGTCCTGTGAAAAAGCTTTTTTATGGTTTTGAGTTTAACCGGTCAAACTAATATTACTGATCCGCTGATCTCAGGGCTATACCAAATGCATTAAGTAAATGAGCTATTTGAAGCGGAGAAATAGCTTTAGTAGCTAGGCAAAAATTTTGCTATTTAGTCGTTCTAAATGAGAAATTTTTAACGACGCTAATATGCTACTTCATCCTTCAAATTGATCAGAAAATTAACTCAGTTGGTATTAAACGCTGTAACCACCATTAATCCCTTTAACAGCATAAGCCACCGCGTCGTGTGCGTGGAGAGATTCGTAATGGTTAATTTTGATGTAAAAGTCAGCCAATGCTTGCTTATTGAAGAGAGCTTTAAGTTTTCTAGCTGCATCCTCACAAAACATTAAGTTTTGACCATTAAGGCGAGCAAATTCCTGTTCATCTTCGCGTTTGACCGCTGCTTGAACTGGAGTTTTTAACTCGTTTTCTACCAGCTCTATTAAGTCTAAGATCGCAAACTCATCATGGCTTTCATTAAGCTTAACTTTAATATTGGCAATAGAGCGTTGAGAGTGTGGTGTCGCGACAATACCATCAGTGCTACCTAGCCAGTTGTGGACACTATGGAAGTCTAGTTCTTTACCATCAAAAGCGTGCTGAAATGCATTCTGTATCAGTTGGCGAGAGAGTGCTGCAGAGCAAGGACATGTGGATGAATAAGTGATATCTACCGCAAGTTCAAGTTTATAGATGCCGTCCAATAAGGTGGCATCGATGATCACTGGGTAAGACTTCCAGCCCATTTTTTTACTTAACAGTGAAGGGCGTCTGATCGGTAGCTCAAACTTAAAGGTTACTTTGGCACCGGTGCTAAGTTCATTATGCGTGCTTAAAAAATTGTCTAACAGTTGCTTTAACGTATTAGGGGTGAGTGCTTGCTCGCATGAGAGTGTGTCAAGCGCAAGAAATAAGCGTGACATATGGATACCTTTAGCATCCTCTTTTTGCAAATTAACGAAGGCATCAGCTTTTGCTGTGACAGTTGCCGGGTTTAAGCCTTTACTCTCAAGTACTAAAGGCAGCTCGATATTTCCCATGCCTACCCAGTCTAAAGTTCCTGTTTGTAACGCGCTTGCACTGTGTGCGATATCTGGCATGTTATTTTGCATTGACGCTCTCTTTCTTACGACTTAAAAAACGCGCATATTACACCAAATCCAGTTAAGTTGGGATGGGACGCTCAAATCAATCAATAATAAATTAGATGATTTGTCCATTTAGTGATACAGATTCTCATTTAGAACGTTTTAAAAAGCATAGATGATGGTGTTTTTGTTGAATAATCCTGCCCTACGATATCTATACTCGCTTATTACAAGAGCTTTTGTATAATATTTACTTTAGGGCCTGAATACGATGGCGTTCAGGCAACTCGTAGTAAAACATACTCTTGCCTGACAAGCGTTCAATAGTGGTGAAGTTATAATATGGCAGAAAATTCGTTTGGCTCATGGGCTCGAATTTTATCAAACTTGGTAGAAAAGTACGGCAACAAGCGGGCATTTATCATTGCTTATGCATTCACACTCTTTGTTTCCGTGATCCTGTCTTGCATGTTTTATTATGTGGCATTGGGCGTTGTTGACATCGTTAATATATCAGCATTGTTTTTCTTAACGGCGGTTATTTCACCGGCGTTGATCATGATGTCGGTTGCAGCAATGCGAGAAGTACAATCATCTAAAGCTTACCTTAAGTCTGCAACGCAACAAGAAAAAATGCTAAACCAGACCTTGAAAGACAACATCAACCGTTTAAATAGCGAAATAGACGAAAGAAAACTTGCGCTACATGCAAAACACCGAGCGATAGATGAATTACGCAAAGAAATTGCCGAGCGTAAAAAAACACAATTAGAACTGGCACAACAAGGCATGCTGCTGCGTAACATCGTGGACACTTCTCCCGACTTGTTTTACTACCGTGATGAGAATGGCGTATTTGCAGGTTGCAATAAGATGTTTGAGCTGGTCATGGGAAAAACTAGCGAAGAACTCATAGGCCACTCTGTAGAGCAGATTTACTCTCAAGAGTACTTACCTAAGGTGCTTGAAACCGATGAGCAAGTGGCAAAAACGCAGCAGCCACTGACACTTGACGTTGAATATCCGGTAAAAGGAGAGCAGCGCTGGTTCGAAATGCGGAAGTTACCCTTTATCAATGATAAAGGTGAGTATATTGGTCTGTTGGCATTTGGTCGTGATATCACTAGTCGTAAGGAAGCTGAACAAGCGCTTGAGACCGCGTACAAAGATAAAGGTAAATTTATTGCGACATTGAGCCATGAACTGAGAACGCCGCTTAATGGCATTGTAGGCTTGACTCGAATGATGTTAGATACTGAGCTTTCGGCACAACAAAAGAGTTGGTGTAATACCATTTTCTCAAGTGCCGAAACTCTAGGTAATATATTTAACGACATCATAGACCTAGATAAAATAGACCGTGAGCAGCTAGACATCGCGACGGATAGCATTAATGTCTCAGATTTTATCAATGATGTTGTGAATTTTGCCGGCCTTATTGCTGATCAGAAAGGCCTAGAGTTCACTATTAATCGCTCGGGTATGTTGGATGTTTATGCCTTACTCGATCCCACCCGCCTACGTCAGATCTTGTGGAACCTCATCAACAATGCCGTGAAGTTTACACACAGAGGGAATGTAACCCTTGAGTGTCGACGTGAAAATCGCGCTGATGGACCTTGGTTGACTATAAGCGTTATCGATACGGGTATGGGGATTTCCACAGATCAACTCGAACGTATTTTTGAAATGTACTATAAAGCGCCGGACGCTTCAGGTAGTAACGCAATAGGTTCAGGGATCGGTCTTGCTGTTACTAAAGCATTGGTACAAGCAATGAAAGGCTCAATCTCTGTAGCGAGTGAAAAGGGCAAGGGGAGTCGTTTTGATGTGGAAATACCACTGCAACTTTGTAGCGCGCCAAAAGAGCAAAGTTATGCTGGTAGAAGCCTCTATATATTGCTTGTTGAGGATGTTCCTTTAAATGCTGAAATCGCGACAAACTTATTAGAACAGCGTGGTCACGAGGTTATTTGGGCTGAAACTGGGGAAGATGCGCTGTCTTTTGTAGAGACAGAAGATGAGCTCGATTTGATTTTACTCGATATGCAATTACCTGACATCAATGGTGATGAAGTTGCTCGTCAAATAAGGCAAGACAGTCACTTTGACCATCTACCTATAGTGGCGTTAACAGCAAACGTAAGAAGCGCGGAGCAAGAGCTTGAAGGCATTAGCGTACAAGGAGCATTAGCTAAACCAATCAACACAACTAAGCTGGATAAAATGCTGGCAGAGCTATTTGGTATTGAAGCTCAAAAGAACAAGCAAAGCCTAGATCTTCGTGAAGCGTTATCACAACCTGAATATCAGGATTTAGATATCGAGACCATCTGTGATTTTGTTGAGTCTATGGGCGCCCCAGCTTTCCAACGTAGTTGTGATCTCTTTGCTAGGTTAAACCCAAAATATTGCCAAGAGCTCAGAGATGCCGTTGCTCAGCAAGATATTGAAGAGTATGGTGCTGTTGCACATAAGGTCAAAGGGGCTGCAGGCTCGGTAGGCTTACAGTTGGCTCAATTACAGGCTAAGAAAATGGAACTGGAGTCGGAAGGTAAGGATGACAGTACGCTTTTAGATTGGGTATCGGAACTAGAGAAGAAAATAGAAGAAGGGCAACAAGCCCTTCATCCATTAATTGCAAAACTCGCTGAAGACTAGTAAAAGCGATTATTGAGCGTCGATTTTACCAATGAAACGGTAACCTTCACCGTGAATTGTGCTGATCAATTCTGGTGTATTGTTATCAGTTTCAAAATGCTTACGAATACGACGAATAGTAACGTCAACAGTACGGTCGTTAGCGCGAAGCTCACGGCCTGTCATATGCTTGATAAGCTGTTCACGACTAAAAATACGGCCTGGAGAATCTAGCATTAGACGAAGCGCTCTATATTCACCTTTAGGCAGACGCTTTGAATCACCTGTTGGAGATGTTAAACAGCGACTGTTTTCATCTAATTCCCAACCATTAAATGTAATAACGCCGTTGCTGTCAATCGTTGACTCTTCTGCAGACGTGCCGGTGCGAGATATCAAGTTACGAGCACGAATAGTTAGTTCACGCGGGTTGAATGGTTTTGTGATGTAATCATCAGCACCAATTTCAAGACCTAAAATACGGTCAACATCATTGTCACGACCTGTAAGGAATATTAGGCCGATGTTTTTCTTCTGGCGCAACTCACGAGCCAAAATCAAACCATTTTTACCAGGAAGGTTGATATCCATGATAACAAGATTCACATCATCATTAGATGTCAACTTATCGTGCATGTCATCGCCATCAATGGCTTCGATTACTTTGTAACCTTCCGCTTCAAATAAACTAACGAGGTTCAGTCGAGTTACGTCTTCATCCTCTACAATTAGAATGACTGGCGTTTGCATTATTAATTAACCTTTTCGGAATATATAATTTACAATGAGTCCGGACTTATATAATAAATCCGAATATTTACGATTATAGGAGCTTATCCAATTGTTAACAAGTAAAATCAGTTGGGATGAAACTTGGATACGGCAAGCAGTCTTGAGCGCACAGTGAAGTACTGTTTTTCTAGCGCTTGCTTATTTATATACAGTCGAATTTTGCTCCCTTCTTGGACCAAAGAAGCAATCCCGCCTCTTTCTAAAAACTCAATACTTTCGCCCACGGTCAACATGTTTGACTCTATTGTATCGGTCCAAGCGGACAGTATATCATTTTCACTCATTTCATCAATGTATGTGATGTCACAAGCGCTGGAAAGTTCCCGATAAGTCCACGATTTTTTCGCTTCTATTAGCTCAATGGGTTTGCCACGAACATTTAGCTTTGTTGCGTTTTTCAGATTAGCTGCTGGCCCTGACTCTAGTGAGTAAAAGCAAAACTGCAGGCTAGCTTTGGCGTCTTCATCTGGAAACTCAACAAATTTTGCCATTTGATAGAGAAAGGCAGAGCGAACTTGATCCGGTGATTTTGCGTTCACCGTGAACGATAAAAGCAGGCAGGTAAGAGCTATGCTAACCCACTTCATTTTGCGTTCCCTGAAAGAGGCAGGGTAATAATAAACTTCGCGCCTTGAGTAAAGGCTTCATCTAGCGTTATCGAGCCGCCGAGGGCTTGTGTCACAAGATTATAAACTAGATGCATGCCCAAACCACTGCCGCCTTCGCCCCTGCGTGTGGTGACAAAGGGATCAAAAATTCGCTTTTTGATATCTCTGGGAACACCAGCACCATTATCAGTATATTCAATGACAAGTTGCTCACTATTAGGCTTAACTTTAATGGCTATGGTGTTGTTGTTTTGATCTTTAAATGCGTGGAGTAACGAGTTAGAAATTAATTGCTCTATGACTTGTTGAAGTGGGCCCGCTTTACTCTCAATAGAGAGACCTGTGTCACAGTCAATGGTAACTTCAGGTTGTTTGGTGACGAGATCTGCGCGCATAGAGGCAACAACATCTTTAAGTAAGCTAGAAAGTTCAATTTTAGCGTTTACTTCTAGATCCTGACTAACTGCCAAACGTTTAAAGCTAGAAACTAGTTCGGCTGCTCGATTTAGGTTGCGATAGATAAGATCTAGGTTTTCAATGCCATCGATAATAAATCGTTCTAATTGCTTAGAGGTGAGAGATTTACTTTGAAAAGCTTCATTGATATCAGAAAGTTTGTCTCTCAACAGCGTTGACCCAGTGATCCCTAAGCCTATAGGAGTATTTACCTCGTGAGCCACGCCAGCAACCATCTGTCCTAACGATGCCATTTTTTCGTTTTCGATGATCTGATTTTGATACTGATGCATACGCTCAAGCGCGTTTAGAAGCTCTTGGTTCGCCTCCCTTAATGCGATGGTTCTTTGATTAACTTTTTCTTCGAGGCTTTGGTTCAGCTGTTTGATTTCTTGTTTATCTGCTTTATGGCGTTCTAACTGGTTTTCAGTTCGAGCCAACATGATATTAAGATTGTTAGCCAGTACATTGAGTTCAGCAATATGACTACCAGGGGCTCTGGCATTGTAATTATGATTTTTTGAAACGTCTTGGAGTAACGTGGAGAGTCCCTCAATGGGAGTGGCTATGCGTTTCTGAATGCCTCTAGAGACCAATAGCACTAATATAAGTACAAATAAGGTTAATGCTATATCGACTAAAATCTTTTGATTTATATAGTTAGATAGTCGCTCAAGTCCCCCGCGGACATAAACATAGCCTTCAATATTGCCTTCATAAATAACTGGCTTTATGAGCTCGATGTGATCTTCTGAGACCTTAGGTGTGAGCAGTTCGTCAATTTGATTCACTTTAAGTGGAACGGGTGGGGTTCGACTAGCGTTGTAACTGGTAAAAAATACTGGACTGTTCGTGACGTCGTCTATGGCATAGATGTGGATATTTTTAATAATATCAACGTTTTGAAAAGACTTGAGCCGAGCATCTTCAGTTTTTCTATCGTCAAACAAAATAGTGATTTGAGAGTTAAAAGAGATAATGTCAGCGATCATCTCTATTTTATTAATGATGAGTTGTTTTTGCTCTTTAACATCTAAGTATGTGGAAATAGAAATCGATAAGGACAGACACAGCGCGGTAACAAGCATCACTGCGCTGATCAATACCTTTCTTATGCTTGTTTTTGTTAATTGCTTACTCATTCTTATTCCAGCTATAAGATCAGCCGTGGCTGCTTGCTATACCAATTATACTTGAAACTTGTCTAAGTTGAGGGGAAAGCCAATGCTTTATTTGCACAAGTCCCTACTATTTTAAACCACCACTCGGTTAGGCGAATTGGTATAACTCTCTATAATAAAGTAGAGCAAATCTTTGAAAATGAAAAGATATAAGGTCGGTTTACGTTCAGGTTTAGTGGCGTTAGTTAGCTAAACCCGAACGTGAGCAGCTTTATTGGGCTTTGTAGATGGCAAACTTAGTGTTTTTGGTGACAGTTTCAAATTGTTCAAACTGCGCTTCCAAGATTGGTGGATACTTGAGGAAGCTATTAGCTACAAGCTGAATATTTGATTTGGTGTCCATGTAGCGCTTGATATTATGTAGGAATTGTTCAGCGATATCGTAGTCTGTCGACTGCCCTGTATGGAAAGGCGGGTTGCTTAAAATAAGGTTGAACTTACCTTTAAGCTCGCTTAAACCGTCACTCAGTAATAGAGTGGCACTTAAGCCATTGAGCGTCAAAGTTTGCTGTGTCGCATAGAGCGCAAGTGCATTGACGTCTAAACAAGTAAATTTAAGTGTTGGGCTATTTAGCAAAGCGTAACAGGTGATAAGCCCAGCGCCACAACCAAAATCTAGCACCTTACCTTTATAGGGAAGGGTGACATTTTCCAGTAGTAGCTGAGTACCTGCGTCGAGTTTGCCGTGATTAAATACCCCAGGTAAGCTAGCTGCGCTAAACTCTGTCTGCGCGATACGGACTGTAAATGTTTGAATGTAATGACTTAAGTCAAAGCTTGGATTAGCAGTAAGCTGGTTAAACTCGTATAAAATGCAGTGTTTTGCGCTTTCTAATTTATAGCTGTGTGCAGCATGTTCTTTGAGTTGTTTTTCCGCACTTTTTACCCCACTTTTGTTTTCACCAACCACAAGCAGCCTAGTGTCGGGTGTGCTCAAGTGACGTATATTATCAAACACCATTTGTGCTTCAGGTTTTGACTTGGGGTAATAATAAATTACCAAGTCGATCTCATTCAACGGAGGTAGCTGATGGTCAACATAGCTAGTAACGCCAGAGATATTATTGGCATGCAGGTGATCTGCAAAGTCGAAACTAAAGGCATGAATCGCTGAAGTTGGGTTGAGCGCTTTTAATTCACGTAAAAAGCCATCTCGTTGATGATTAATAACCAGAATATTATTGGCGAGAAGCTCTTCTTCATTACGAAGTAACAGTAAGCTTGGGTTGGTAAATTGCAACGCTAACTCCTAGTGAATATGGTCAGTATATGGCCCGAAAGGCAATGAAGCAGCCATTTGAGCCGCTCCAATATATAAAGAGGGGTTTTTAGCTTATACGCTCAAACATTAAGTCCCAAACGCCGTGCCCTAAGCGGTGACCGCGCTGTTCAAACTTAGTAAGCGGTCTAAAGTCTGGACGAGGAACATAGTCATTGTTCTGTGACTGGTTTTTGTAACCAGGGGCCGCACTCATCACTTCAAGCATATGCTCAGCGTAGTTTTCCCAGTCAGTTGCCATATGGAACACTCCGCCTATCTTTAGTTTTTGACGAATTTTCTCAGCGAATTCAAGCTGCACAATACGACGTTTATGATGACGTTTCTTATGCCATGGATCTGGGAAGAATAACTGTAATTTGGCAAGGCTACCATCGGCAATACAGTCAGCAAGAATTTCAACGGCATCATGTTCAAACACGCGCAAATTTGTAATGCCTTGCTCGTCTGCATCCATTAAGCACGCGCCAACACCTGGGCGGTGTACTTCAATACCGATAAAGTTTTGCTCAGGGTTGTTTTTAGCCATTTCTACTAACGACTTACCCATTCCAAAACCGATTTCCAGAACGACGTCATTGCTATTTCCAAAGACTTCAGTCAAGTCGAGTAAGCCTTGTGTATGCTCTAACCCCATACTTGGCCAACATTTTTCTAATGCGGCTGCTTGGCCTTTTGTTAGGCGTCCTTCACGCTTAACAAAGCTACGCACTTTTCTGATGTACTTGCCTTCTTCCTGCGCCTGTTCTAACGCACTTTTGCTTGATTCGTTCATGGTCATTTCTATGCTGATGAAAATGGTCGCACATTATCGTCATTCAATTGCCAATAAACAAGTATAGAGTGAAATTTTACGAGGTGACTAATAAAGTAATTGTGATTACACTGGCGGCTTTTGTAGCAAGTATTATTCAGGTTTATGAAAGTTAGCCAACAACAAGCTAAGTGGTTTGGTGAGCAAGTTGTATCTTGGTATCACCTTCATGGTAGAAAAACACTGCCGTGGCAGCTGGGTAAAACACCTTATAAAGTATGGATTTCTGAGGTGATGTTACAGCAGACTCAAGTAACGACTGTTATTCCTTACTTTGAGCGCTTTATGGCGCGTTTTCCTACCGTTATAGAGCTGGCTGATGCGCCAGAAGATGAAGTTTTACACCACTGGACAGGCTTAGGTTACTACGCTCGAGCGAGGAATTTGCACAAGGCCGCAAAGGTGATTAGAGATGAATATCATGGCAGGTTTCCTGAAACTCTAGAAGCGGTTATGGATTTACCAGGCATAGGCCGCTCAACGGCAGGAGCGATACTCTCTCTTGCACTAGGTCAGCATCATCCAATACTTGATGGCAACGTAAAGCGTGTTCTGGCCAGGTTTTATATGGTTGAAGGCTGGTATGGTGTAAAAAAGGTAGAGAACCAATTATGGTCTTTAAGTGATGCCGTTACACCCAGTGGCGATGTGAGAGCGTTTAATCAAGCGATGATGGATCTAGGCTCTGGGGTGTGTACTCGGAGTAAGCCAAATTGTGAGGCGTGCCCACTGGTTACCGAGTGCAATGCGTTCAAAAGCAATCGAGTTAAAGAGTTCCCAAACCCCAAACCCAAAAAAGACAAGCCAAAAAAGCGCGCTCATCACCTGATCATTAAATGCGGTGATAGGGTACTAATGGAAAAGCGCCCTTCAAGCGGGATTTGGGGAGGCCTGTTTGGGTTCTTTGAGTTCACAGAGTTTTTAGATTTAGACAGCTTTGTGAGCCAGCAAGGGATAAGTGCATCTAGTACCAATACATTGGATCCCTTTGTGCATATCTTTACTCATTTTGAATTAACGATTACGCCTGTTGTCATTGAAGTCGATGTCATTCCCGATTGTGTCCATGAGCACCAATTGCTGTGGTTTGATATTCACAACCCGCCAGAAGTAGGACTTGCGGCACCGACTAAAAAGTTGGTTAAAGTCTTAGCGGCAATAAGGTAAACTGACGACATCAGCAGTGTCACGTTTGTTAAACGCGCACGATTAAAATTGAAGAGGTAGAAACTCATGGCTCGTACAGTATTTTGTCAAAAGTTACAAAAGGAAGCGCCAGGATTGGACTTTCAGCTTTACCCAGGTGAGGTTGGAGAGCGTATTTTTAACAATATCTCCAAAGAAGCATGGCAACAATGGCAGCATAAACAAACTATGCTTATTAATGAAAAGCATCTTAACATGATGGATCCAGACCACAGACAGCTGCTCGAGGAGCAGATGGTCGGATTTTTATTTGAAAACAAAGAAGTCGAAATTGAAGGCTATAGGCCTCCTGAAAAGTAAAAAAGGTCGCGCAAGCGACCTTTTTTGTGGATGCTATAACTACTTGAAGCTATCGTTACTTACTAACCAAAGCGTATTAATATTCTCTGTCCACAGACAGCTTTGCGAGCGCGATGAGTGCTTCTTTATGATCAGACTCTGGTAATATAGCCAACTGAGCAATGGCTTTTTGTGCTTCGTCTTGGGCTTTAGCCATTGTAAAATCAAGAGCTTTTGTTTCTGCCAGTGTAGTTAGAATATCTTCTAAGTAGTCTAATCCATTGCCACTTTCTATTGCTGTACGAATTTGAGCGGTTTGCTGTTCGTTTGCATGTTGCATGGCATAAATGAGCGGTAGGGTTGGCTTGCCTTCAGCTAAGTCGTCACCGATATTTTTGCCAAGAAGTTCGGCATTGGCGCTGTAGTCAAGAATATCATCGACAAGCTGGAAAGCCGTGCCTAAATGCATACCGTACAACTTTAATGCGGTTTTAACCTCTTCGGGTTGCTCTAGTACAACGGCTGATAGTAGTGTTGCCGCTTCAAAAAGTTTTGCAGTTTTACTATAAATAACCTGCATATAACTTTGCTCTGTGGTGTCAGGATCGTTGCAGTTCATGAGCTGCAGTACTTCACCTTCAGCGATGATATTGGTTGCATCAGCAAGGATTTGCATCACTTCCATATTGCCAAGACCTACCATCAGCTGAAATGAGCGAGTATAAATAAAATCACCCACTAATACGCTAGCGGCATTGCCAAACTCAGCATTCGCTGTGGGCTCACCACGACGTAAAGCCGACTCATCAACGACATCATCATGAAGTAAAGTAGCAGTGTGGATAAACTCGACAATTGTCGCTAATGTGATGTGTTTATCACCTTCATAACCTAATGCTCTGGCGGCCAAAAGGGCTAACATTGGGCGGATACGCTTTCCTCCGCTATTTACAATGTATAAACCTAGCTGTTTTACAAGTGCAACATCAGATTGCATTTGTTCATGTATAAGTTGGTTGACGTCAAGCATATCTTGCTCAACCAAGTTTTGGATAGTTTTTATATCCATTGCGCTCCGAGCCAATCTATTAACCGAAAATGAATAAACTCGGCGATTGTACTACAAAAAAACCAGCGACTCGATAAATTGTCGTAGTTGCTTATAAAAAAACGTTTTTATGCTTATTTTTTATCCTTGCTATGGGTGGAAGTTTAACCAATTCTGGTATTGGTACGGTTTTTTGGAACTCTAATCGGGAAACAAAATTATCGTTGCTAAACTGGCTTGTTGAGATAAAAAATAGCTTGGCTTTGACATTTTTTTGACTAGAATAGGGGAAAATATTTGATTGCCCTCATGCGAGCTAAATTTTATTCACTTTCTTCAAATTTACACTTGCGCCAAGATAAGCATTAGCGTAAACTTCGCGCCCTATTGAAGAATATTAAGTTGCGTCGATTTGAGGGCGCACAGACGGAGTTAATTATGTACGCGGTTTTCCAAAGTGGTGGTAAACAGCACCGTGTGACTGAAGGTCAAACAATTCGTTTAGAAAAGCTAAACGTTGAAACTGGTGCAGCAGTTGAATTTGATTCAGTACTTCTAATTGCTGATGGTGAAAAGATCGAGATCGGTGCACCGTTTGTTAACGGTGGTAAAGTGACAGCAGAAGTTGTTTCTCACGGTCGTGGCGAGAAGATTAAGGTTGTTAAATTTAGACGTCGTAAGCATTCTCGTAAGCAGATGGGCCACCGTCAGTGGTTCACTGAAGTTAAAATCACTGGCATTAGCGCTTAATTTTTAGAGGTACAGAAAGATGGCACATAAGAAGGCAGCTGGTAGTACTCGTAACGGTCGCGATTCAGAAAGCAAACGCTTAGGTGTTAAGCGTTTTGGTGGCGAATCAGTTCTAGCGGGTAGCATCATCGTTCGTCAACGTGGTACTAAGTTCCACGCAGGTTCTAACGCAGGTATCGGTAAAGACCACACAATCTTCGCAAAAGCAGACGGTAAAGTTGTTTTTGAGCAGAAAGGTCCTTTAAACCGTAAATACGTTAGCATCGTTGCTGAGTAATCGGTATTAAATATTAAAAAACCCCGCTTAGGCGGGGTTTTTTGTTTTAAGCACATCAATCATCATTTGTTATATCAATTTGCTTAATTAAGTGATCTATTTTGAGGCAAAAACCCTTGTCGATAACCAGACAAAATTTTGCGACTTAGTTGCTTTAACATTAAAGCTTTCAACGCAATTAACGTCAGCTTTAGCCTTACTTAAATTGAGCAAGCGCTAAACCAAAATAGCATTACACCAATTGCTTTGAGCAAACATGATTAGTTTACCACTATAAAGTTTCTTCAAAACTCGGTTTAGGCTTTTCTTATTAGTTGCTCTAATATAAGAAGCGTTAAGCACAGTTAGTATAGAGCTAATTCTATTGGTATTAGGAGTAGGAGCGTATTGCTGCTACTGCTATAATGATGAAGTGAATTCAGACAGAGTTAAAGAGTTTAAACCATGAAGTTTGTCGATGAAGTAGAAATTAGAGCGGAAGCCGGAGATGGGGGCAGTGGTGTCGTTTCATTCCGCCGCGAAAAGTTTGTGCCAGATGGTGGCCCGGACGGAGGTGATGGCGGTGATGGCGGTAGTGTATTCCTAGAGGCTGATGAAAATTTAAATACGCTTATCGACTATCAGTTTGAACGCTTTCACCGAGCTGAGCGCGGTACAAATGGTCAAGGCCGCAACTGTACTGGTAAAAAAGGTCAAGATTTAGTGCTAAAAGTACCTGTTGGTACTCGTGTCACTGATGTTGATACACAAGAGTGCCTAGGTGATTTAACTAAGCATGGGCAAAAGTTGATTGTCGCGAAAGGTGGCTTTCATGGCCTTGGCAACACGCGTTTTAAATCAAGTACAAACCGAGCTCCTAGACAAAAGACCTTAGGTACAGCGGGGGAAATTCGCAACCTACGCCTAGAGCTTATGTTACTAGCGGATGTTGGCTTGCTAGGATTGCCTAATGCAGGAAAATCTACATTTATTCGTAGTGTTTCTGCTGCTAAACCTAAAGTTGCAGACTATCCGTTTACAACACTAGTACCGAACTTAGGTGTTGTTAGACCAGAAGCTAGCAAATCATTTGTTATTGCTGATATTCCTGGGTTGATTGAAGGTGCTGCTGACGGTGCTGGTCTGGGGATCCGCTTCTTAAAGCACTTAGAACGTTGTCGTGTTTTATTGCATATCATTGATGTTATGCCAGTTGATGGTAGTGACCCCGTAGAAAATGGCTTTGCCATTATTAACGAGCTGCACCAATATAGCCCTAAGTTGGCAGAAAAACCGCGTTGGCTTGTGCTAAACAAGGTTGATTTATTGCTTGAGGAAGAAAGAGAAGAGGTTTGCTCGCGTATTGCACAAGAACTAGATGCCGAAAACTTTTATATGATTTCTGCTGCAAACAAATTAAACACACAACCACTTTGCTTCGATATCATGGAACTTCTTGAAAGTATGCCAAAAGATAAGTTTGAAGAAGAGCAGCAGGAAGAAGTGGAATTTAAGTGGGACACTTACCACAGGCATGCCACTAAGAATGAAAGCAATGACGATGATGATTGGGATGACTGGGATGATGACGACTATGACGTAGAAGTCATATACGAGCGTTAATCAACAGATCAAAGCATACACCATTTGTTTTAATACTTGTTCAATTTGAGGAAACGGATCAGGCGCTAACTGCGTTAAAAGTTTCTTATTTTGAACAAGTAAATAACCTGAGTTGGCATAATAACTTGTTCTCTAGCAGCTGTTATCCCTAACTACTGGTTAGAGCAAGATGCGGTGGCGAGGTTATCGACAAGATTTACTCGCCTCAAATACTCACTTAATTGAGTAAACTGCTCTAAAGGCCTACTCAGGGCCTTTTGTTAATTCCTCTCCCATTCCCTACATCCTAATCTATAGATGATATACTGTTCTGTATACTAAAAAGTTGTTTCCAAAAACTAATACTAAAATATTAAGAAGGTACATTGTGGTAATTTCAATGATAGCAGCAATGGCAAACAATCGTGTCATCGGAAAAGATAACGACATGCCTTGGCACCTGCCAGCTGATCTTCAGCATTTTAAAAAAGTTACGTTAGGTAAACCAGTAATCATGGGACGAAAAACATTTGAGTCTATTGGTAGGCCTTTACCGGGTAGAAGAAATATAGTCATATCTCGAAATCGCGACTACACTCAAGAAGGTATAGAAGTGGTTACTACGCCTGAAGCTGCGCTGCAGTCAGTGTCTGATTGTGAAGAAATTATGATAATTGGCGGTGGTCACATATATGACATATTCTTACCATATGCTCAACGCCTCTATTTGACCTTTATCGATCTTGACGTAGAGGGGGATACTCAATTTCCTGACTACAGCAGCGTTGGTGAATGGGAAGAGGTTGAAACTGAGTGTAACGAACCTGATGATAAGAATAACCATAGTTATAAATTCGTAACTCTGAACAAAAAACTATGAGTTTCTTGCTAACAATTGTTTAGGTTGCTAAAATATAGTCAGTTATATGCTACGAATAAAGTATTAAAGGGTCTGTGTAATGAAATTAACTACCGTGCTACTGTCAGTAACCATTGCTGTTGCAGCTTTTTCTTTTAGCAAACCAGCAAGTGCAAACGAACAGTTGGCGCTTTCTTTGTGTGAGTACATCGCTGCTGATGATAAAAATCGTATTCGTAAAGCGCTTAAAACAGCGCGCCTAAAAATGCGTAATATCTATGATGGGATCCAGTGCAACGGTAATAACTTACTAAGACATGCTATTGCTAGCAATGCAAACGACTCAGGTGAATATATCATCAAGAGTATTCCGAAAAGTGCTTTAGAAGATGGCAAAGATTTGGCGTGGGCTGAATCTAACCATGCTGGCTCTGCTTTAATTGCTGTAATCAAAGACCGAGCTGGTCTTTAATCTAAAAGCAAACTTTGACTTAAAAGCCCTTTTATAGGGCTTTTTTGTTTTCTTGAATCTTTCCTTCATACACTAACTTATTTAACCTTCTGATTTATAAAGTATTAGTTTAATAGAACTGTACACTTTCTTGATAAAAATCATTTTCTTTCCAATTTTTGTAATAAATTTCTGTTAGGACTCTTGAGAAATATAGCAATCGTGCCAATACTATATTTAAGGGTAAACGCAAAAGAAGGATTGCATATGAAGATTAATTTATCTGGCCATCACGTAGATGTAACCGATGCTGTTAAAAACCACGTTCATGAAAAGTTTGCCAAGATCGCTAACCATTTTCCGTCGTTGTTATCCCTTGACATCATCATCAGTAAAGAACACAAACAATTTTACACGGAGATTAGTACAAATTACGCAGGTAGCCGGATATCGGTGAAGGGTGAAGATGAAGTGATGTATCCAGCTATTGCTAGAGCGTCAAAAAAACTAGATGCGGCATTAAAACACCGTAAAGGACAATTAAAAGCAAATAAACATCAAAAACCGGTGAGTACTACCCCACCCATCGCGCACGAGATCATTCAGGAAATGGAACTAAAATAAGCATAGTTCCTAATAAATATCAGGCCCTACGGGGCCTTTTTTGATACACTTCCTGCAATTCTTCTAGCCAGTTTTTAATCGCAAGCTTATGCCAAATTATCAAAAGATTTTAGAGCAAGCCGTTCTGCGGGTTCAGCCTTTGCTGCGCCAAGGTAAAGTCGCTAATTACATTCCTGCCTTAGCAGAGCAAGAGTTAGAACAGTTCTCTGTGGCACTACACACTGTTGAGGGTGAAACCTTTAGTGCAGGAGACATAGAAGCCAGATTTACCATACAGTCAGTATCTAAAGTCATGACACTAACGTTGGCATTACAGCGCTATGGTGATGAGCTTTGGCAGCGAGTTGGTAAGGAACCCTCAGGTACAGCTTTTAACTCTTTAACTCAGCTTGAGTTTGAAAATGGCATTCCACGTAACCCTTTTATTAATGCAGGCGCCATAGTTACCTGCGATGCCTTATATTCTCGCTTGTCGGCTCCTATCCATACCATGCTAGAAAGCTACCGAGCGATGTCTGGTAACGATAAGCTGTGCATTAATAAGATAGTGGCGCAATCGGAATATGATCATAGGTACAGAAATGCAGCAATGGCGTATTTGATGAAATCGTTCGGTAATTTCAATAATGAAGTCGAAGATGTGCTGTGGTCATACTTTAACTTTTGTGCGATTGAAATGAACACCACTGAATTAGCAAAGTCGTTTTCTTACCTTTCAAGCCAAGGCTACTGTGACTCATCAAAGCAGCGGATCTTAACCAAAAAGCAAACAAAGCAAATGAACTCGTTGCTATTTACAAGTGGTCTTTACGATGCCGCAGGTGATTTTGGATATCGAGTTGGTATGCCTGGGAAATCTGGTGTCGGTGGTGCGATCATCGCTATTGTGCCTAATCGCTTTACAATTTCGGTATGGTCACCAGGACTGGATAAAGTCGGTAACTCCTTAGCTGGGATCGCTGCACTGGAATATTTGTCCAATGAACTTGGAACCGCTATTTTTTAATACTTACATAGGCTTAACAGATATAAAAATAGCGACCTCAGTCGCTATTTTTATAAAATACCATGTAGGCTTAATACTTATACCAATCCGCATTAATACCTGCTCAATTTGAGGGAGTGGTTCTGACGCTAACCACACTAAAAATTTCCTATTTAGAACAAGTAAATAGCAAAAACTTTTGGTGTTATCGACAAGATATTTTCGCCTCAAAATAGACCGCTAAATTAACCTAAGTTTAGGTTAATTATCCCAGGCTCATATTAATTAGTATTATTTTTCCCAATATGATTGCTCAAGCGAGTCTTCACGCTCAGGAAGGCCTCTAGATAATCTTGGAGAATG
This sequence comes from Pseudoalteromonas piscicida, assembly GCF_002744175.1. Classification (GTDB taxonomy): domain Bacteria; phylum Pseudomonadota; class Gammaproteobacteria; order Enterobacterales; family Alteromonadaceae; genus Pseudoalteromonas; species Pseudoalteromonas piscicida_B. The sequence continues at coordinate 75,134 of NZ_NKHF01000052.1, read as the reverse complement.
TTGCACCAAAACTTCATAACTCGCTCGGTTTGCGTACTTACTGATCTGAGCAAGTGATGAGTAGGTGATTGCGCTTTGTTCGTGTTTGGCTGAATTCGGCACGTTTAATTTGTGGTACTCATTGGCGCAAATATCGTGTAATACCGCAGCAAGTGCGCAGTCGCCCGCACCATTAGTATTTTTTATAATATCAGGGCCACCCATATAAGGTGCTGTGTGGCTGTACGCCTTGATTGGTTTATCACATTGAGATTTCTTCATTGCTCGAGAAAACTCGTAGCGATTAAACTCAGGAATAGCGCCCGGTAATAGTGGGTATTCAGTTGCACGTTTACAGCTATTATCAACGTAACCGGCCATAAATAGTCCTTTTGGACCTGCTGTGCAAATAACCAAATCCACCCAGTCTAGTGCCTTATCGGCCGCTAGAAGGGGATCGTTATAGCCTGTGATTGCTTCACCTTCTTCTTCATTCATAGCCAAAATATCGACGTGTTTAGCAACGAATTCAGCCCACCAGTCAGGGTCTTGTTCAATCAAGAATTTGGTGCCAAGCGTTAAAACAACAGGTACACCCGCATTGTTCGCGTATTCTACTGCCTGCATTGTTGCTTGGGTCATGGTTTCATCACCACTTGTACGCATCAAGTAAGCGCTGATCACAAGGGCTGATGACTCTTCAATCAATGTTTGGCAAATAGATTCTGGACGCAAGTGATTCATCAGTCCTGCACTAATGGCAAAAGTACGTTCGCCACTGTCATCTATCAATGTGAAACAGCGACCAATCGGACCGTCTACCGGCTGCAAGTAATCTAAATCAACTCGACTGGAGGTATTACACAAAAATTTATAGGCGTAACTACCAATTTTTATGTTTTCACTCATAACACCAAGTAGCACAGAGCGGTCATCTGCTAATACAGAATAGTTGTGCATGGTATTACCAATGGTCCCGCCTGCAAATTCATAGTCGATCATGTCATCACGTTTTAGCCTGTCATAAAGGGCGTTGGTGACATCATTGTCTATCACTTGTGACATACCGCGCTGCAAGTGGAATTCATCAAGAAAAGCTTGATCCACTTTGGCTTCGATATCAACGACGATTTGATCTATACCACAGATATAGCTCCTTTTTAGCCGATCATCAGCGTGTAACTGGTTAATAAGCGGATCTTTATCTTCCACCGGAAAATAGTGTTTATGCCTACGGCGTCCCGGAAATTTCATATTCTACCCGTGTGTTTTTTGAGCTTACGAAATAAAAAAAGCGGCGAATTATAGCGTAATTCCCACCCTATGAGCCACGGCAAAATTGCGAAAATCATCAATAAACTCTGCAAAATATTAAAAAGATGTTGGTAACATCCTGAGTTTGCTTATAAAAACACCTCTATTTTAGGGTGCGATTATTTAAGAATAGCAGCTTAACCTTACTCCTGCTGAAGGTGATATAATTCAAATTAAGTGAAAATGAAAACAAAGTTACCCATGCCAGAAGTAAAAGACGATCAATATTGGATGCAAATGGCACTTGAGTATGCAGATAAGGCTGAAGCTGAAAATGAAATCCCAGTAGGGGCGGTAGTAGTTAAAAATGGCGAAATGATTGCTGCTGGTTGGAACCGCTCAATTACTTGTCATGATCCTTCGGCTCATGCAGAAATGATTGCTATTCGAGAAGCCGGGAAAGTTGTCGAAAACTATCGACTCGTTGACTGCACATTGTACGTAACGCTTGAGCCATGCCCTATGTGTGCGGGATTGCTGGTTCACAGCCGCTTGAGCCGAGTGGTTTTTGGTGCAAAAGATGCAAAAACTGGGGCGGCTGGTTCTATTATGAATTTGTTACAGCATGAGCAACTTAATCATCAACTAGAGATAACAGCGGGTGTGCTAGAGGAAATTTGTGGTGAAAAGCTTTCTGCGTTTTTTAGACGCAGGAGGAAAGAGATTAAAGCAGCCAAAAAGCTGAAAAACGGTAGTACTTAAGGCTGTACTACCGCTGCGTGTGCTTTTGCTTCTCGTTGCTCTTCCATTTGAATTAATGCAAAAATACGATGGCGTAACAACATTTTTCTGTGTGCATTTCTCATCATCACACGGCGGCGATTAGGCGACGTGTATTTAGTATTACGTTTAAACTGATGATTCCGACGTCTTCTCAACATAGAACCTCCTAATGTGAGAGATTAACGGGGAAGCTCCCCAATGATAATTAGTATTAATACGCTATGCCTATGACAGATTTATGACCTTTTGAAGCATTTATCAAGCCAATATCGTAACTATTAGTTACTGTTGCTGGGCGACGTCACTGGTTTTATTGGGATTATCAACAGGAGTCGTTTGCGAAGAGGCTGTGTTGCTATCGGGTAGGAGCGCCCCGTTGTCTTCTAACCAGACGAGCGCATCATAGTAACGGCGTATGTTATCTACATACGTAACCGCAACATCACCACGGGCATATCCATATCGTGTATTTCGATAGTAGCGCTTTTTAGTCAGCAGTGGTAGTCGTTTTTTAACGTCTGCCCAGTTATTCGGATCACCACCTTGATCTTTGGTAATATTGCGAGCATCGCGAACATGTCCCCAGCCGACATTATAAGATGCTAAGGCTAACCAAGTGCTGTCTGGCTGTTGAATTTCCTCAGGCATACGATCAAATAAAATGCGCAAATACTTAGCACCACCTTCTATATTTTGCTGAGCATTAAGGCGGTTGGTGACGCCTACTTTTTTGGCGGTAGGTTGAGTTAGCATCATAATACCACGAACGCCGGTGGGCGACTTGGCTCTTGGATCCCACATTGATTCTTGATAACTTACAGCTGCAAGTAGTCGCCAGTCTATATTATGCTGCTTTGAGTAGCTCTTGAACCATTTTAGGTACTTTGGCAAGGTATCATGGACAGCCTCAACAAACGCCAGGGTGTTTACGTAGTTGAACTCTTCAATATGACCAAAGTATTTTTCTTCCAGTGTGGCTAAAAAGTTATTTTGTTTTACCCGCGCAAAAAATGGTGGTAGCAGCGAGTAAAGTGAATCGTCTTTCTCGTTACGCATCATCCAAGCGACGTGTTCGTCTTGAGTGACAGAAAAGGCAATGCTAACGGTTGGGTGGTAACGCCTAAACAGGGCTAATGAGTGAGAGTCGGTGATAGTGTAGTCGACCTCACCATCAATAATAGCCTGTAATAACTCTTCTTCCCCTTTGTCTGATACGACTTCCCATGTTAAATGAGGATGCTTGGTTTTCGCCTCTTCCAATGCAATAACATGATTGCTGTGAGCCAGCACAGTAATCGGTGCGTCGATATCATCAAAATCTCTAGGCCACTCTCGGCCTTGTTTATAAACCATCTTTTGGCTGATCATGCGATAGGTTGGACCAAAGCGATATTGTGCTGTTCTGGATGGATGAAAGCTGATTGCAGATGCTACGATATCCAAATCACCCGTGTTTAATCGTGTGAATAACTCATCCAAACTAAAGTAGGGTATGATGTGCAATTCAACCCCTAACTCTTTGGCAAACTCACTGGCTAATTCATATTCATAGCCTTGCTCACCCGTAGTGCCCTGATAATAGTTACCAGGCCCTGCCAATGTACCAACACGTAATACATTGTTTTGCTTGATATGCTGCAATTGGTTTAAGGGAGCTTTGTCGCACCCAAGCAAAAAGGTGATAACAAAGCACGTAAAGATGTATTTGAACATGAACAAGGCTCTCTTTGGTGCTCGAATTCTCAACTTACCGCAGCAAACTTATAATTGCAAAAGCCGAATTAACTCAAGGTAATGATGGATTTGCATGATATTTTCTAGTTTTGACAAATTAGTGTTAATTCCGAGCGCTATTTCCACTATAATGAGCGCCCAAAGATATCGTTCAATCCTTAACCCCGGATGAAAATACCTATGTTAATCCTACGTGGTGCACCTGCACTTTCAGATTTCAAAGTCCAAAAGATCCTTAAAACCTGCGCTGCAGCTCAAATACCTGTTACGAATGTGTACGCTGAATTCATGCACTTTGCTGATTTAACGGCTGAACTTTCAGAAGCAGAGCTCACAAAGCTAAACAGCCTGTTAAAGTATGGACCGACTATTACGGAACACACGCCAGAGGGCAAGCTGATCTTGGTAACACCAAGGATCGGAACAATTTCTCCTTGGGCTTCTAAAGCGACAGATATTGCAAACAACTGTGGTCTTACGCAAGTACACCGTGTTGAGCGTGGTATTGCTTACTATGTTGAGGGTGAACTAACACAAACTCAGTTTGAAGAAGTCGCACAGCTACTTCATGACCGTATGACAGAGTCTGTTCATGCAGAGCTTGATGATGCCGCTAAATTATTCCGTACCGAAACGCCACGCCCAATGTCTTCTGTTGACATTTTAGCTGGCGGCCGTGAAGCATTAGCCATGGCAAACGTTGAGCAAGGCTTTGCTCTTGCCGATGACGAAATAGACTATCTAGTAGAAAGCTTCGAAAAGCTAGGTCGTAACCCTAATGACATCGAACTATTCATGTTTGCCCAGGCAAACTCTGAGCATTGTCGTCACAAAATTTTTAACGCTGATTGGACAATTGATGGTGTAGAACAGCCTAAGTCGCTGTTTAAAATGATTAAAAACACCTACGAAACCAATAGCGACAACGTATTGTCGGCCTATAAAGACAATGCCGCAGTAATGACTGGTTCTAAAGCAGGTCGTTTCTTCCCAAATACGAAAGGTGAGTATACTTACCACGAGGAAGACATCCACATTTTGATGAAGGTGGAAACACATAACCACCCAACGGCGATTGCACCATTCTCTGGCGCGTCAACAGGGTCAGGTGGTGAGATCCGTGATGAAGGTGCAACGGGTCGCGGCTCTAAACCAAAAGCGGGTTTAGTGGGTTTTACGGTTTCTAACCTCCGTATTCCAGGCTTTGAACAGCCTTGGGAAACTGACTTTGGTAAACCAGGACGTATTGTTAACGCGCTAGACATCATGTTGGATGGCCCACTTGGTGGCGCTGCATTTAATAACGAATTCGGTCGTCCAAACCTACTGGGTTATTTCCGTACATACGAAGAAAAAGTTGACAGCCACAACGGCGCTGAGGTGCGTGGTTACCATAAGCCAATCATGATTGCCGGCGGTCTAGGTAACATTCGAGAGGATCACGTACAAAAAGGTTCTATTCCAGTAGGTGCTAAGCTAATCGCATTAGGTGGACCTGCAATGAACATCGGCCTTGGCGGCGGTGCAGCTTCATCGATGGCTTCAGGTCAATCAAATGAAGACTTAGATTTTGCTTCTGTTCAACGTGAAAACCCAGAGATGGAACGTCGTTGTCAGGAAGTGATCGACAAATGTTGGCAGCTCGGTGATGACAACCCAATTGCGTTTATTCACGATGTGGGCGCTGGTGGCTTATCAAATGCATTTCCTGAGCTTGTCGACGACGGCGGCCGTGGTGGTAAGTTTGAACTGCGTAACATCCCGAACGATGAACCTGGCATGGCACCTCACGAAATCTGGTGTAACGAGTCGCAAGAGCGTTATGTGTTGGCAGTTGCGGCAGAAGATTTTGCTCGCTTTGAAGCAATTTGTAAGCGTGAGCGCGCACAATATGCGGTAATTGGTGAAGCGACGGAAGAGCGTCATCTAACAGTATCTGACAACCACTTTGACAATAACCCAGTTGACCTGCCGCTTGACGTACTACTTGGCAAGCCCCCTAAAATGCACCGTGACGTAGAATCAAAGCGTGCTGTAGGTAAAGCACTTGATACAGCAGGTATTGCGCTTGAAGATGCTGCAAAGCGTTTACTTCGTCTACCAACGATTGCTGAGAAAACATTCCTTATCACGATTGGCGATAGAACTGTAACGGGTCTAGTTGCACGTGATCAGATGGTTGGTCCTTGGCAGGTGCCAGTGGCAAACTGCGCAGTAACGGCTGCAACTTACGATACATACCACGGTGAAGCGATGTCTATGGGTGAGCGTACCCCAGCTGCACTTCTTAACTATGGTGCATCGGCTCGTCTAGCTGTGGCAGAAGCATTAACCAACATCGCTGGTGCTAACATCGGTAGCCTAAACAACATTAAACTTTCTGCAAACTGGATGGCCGCAGCGGGTCACCCTGGCGAAGATGCGGGACTTTATGAGGCGGTTAAAGCGGTTGGTGAAGAGCTATGCCCTGCGCTAGGTCTGACTATTCCAGTTGGTAAAGACTCAATGTCGATGAAGACCAAGTGGGATGAAAATGGTGAAGAAAAATCAGTAACTGCGCCATTATCACTTGTCATTACTGCATTTGGTCGTGTTGAAGATATTCGTAAAACAGTAACCCCTGAGCTTCGTACTGACAAAGGCGAAACTAGCTTGTTCCTACTGGATTTAGGTGCCGGTCAAAACCGTCTTGGTGCCTCAAGTTTAGCGCAAGTATACAAACAGCTTGGCGACAAGACTCCTGATGTAGACAGCCCAGAGTTGTTGAAAGGTTTCTACAATGCCGTGCAAGCATTGGTTGAGTCAGGCAAGCTTATCGCTTATCACGACCGTTCTGATGGTGGTTTGTTTACTACGGCAGCGGAAATGGCGTTTGCCGGCCATACAGGTGTGAGCATTGAATTAGATGCGCTTCAAGGTACGGACTTAGAGGTGTTATTCAATGAGGAGTTGGGGGCCGTAATACAAGTGCATAATGACGATATCGCAGCAGTTGAAGCGGTATTTGCTGAGCATGGTATTGCTGATATTGCGCATCGCATCGGTACGCTAAATAGCGAAGATAAGATTACCTTCACTCGCGGTGGTAAGGCAGTGCTTGAAAATACTCGCACAGAGCTGCGTACTATTTGGGCTGAAACAACATACCAGATGCAGGCACTACGTGATAACCCTGACTGCGCTAAGCAAGAGTTTGATGCTAAGTTCGACGAAAAAGATCCAGGTCTTAACGTTAAACTAAGCTTTGATCTTAACGAAGATATCGCCGCACCTTACATTGCAAAAGGGGTGAAGCCTCAAGTTGCAATTTTGCGTGAGCAAGGCGTTAACTCGCATATCGAAATGGCAGCAGCATTCAACCGCGCTGGTTTTGCAGCAATCGATGTACACATGAGTGATATTCTCGAAGGTCGCTTAACACTAGAGCAATTCAAAGGTCTAGTAGCCTGTGGTGGTTTCTCATATGGTGACGTTTTAGGTGCTGGTGAAGGTTGGGCGAAATCAATCCTATTCCATGACTCTGCACGCGAGCAATTCCAAGGCTTCTTCCAACGCCAAGATACCTTTAGCTTAGGTGTGTGTAATGGTTGTCAGATGCTTTCTACATTGAAAGAGCTGATCCCGGGCACGGAAAACTGGCCACGTTTCGTAACCAACAAGTCAGAGCGTTTTGAAGCGCGCTTCAGCCTAGTTGAAGTGCAGCAAAGCCCATCGATTTTCTTTGATGGTATGGCGGGATCTCGTATGCCAATCGCAGTATCACACGGTGAAGGCCATGCTGAGTTTGCAAATGAAGCTGCGGTACAAACAGCATTGAATTCAGGTTCAGTTGCCGTGAAGTTTGTTGATAACTACGGTAATCCAACAACACAGTATCCGGCGAACCCGAACGGCTCTCCGGCTGGTATTACGGGCATGACTTCAACAGACGGTCGTGCAACTGTGATGATGCCGCACCCTGAGCGTGTATTCAGAGCAGTCGCAAACTCTTGGCACCCAGATGAGTGGCAAGAAGATAGCCCTTGGATGCGTATGTTCCGCAATGCGCGCAAGCTAGTAGGCTAACGCGAGATATGGTTGAAAAGGTCACTTCGGTGACCTTTTTTATTCATGGCTTGATAATTATCTCTCGGGTACACTAAAAGGAAAGTAGCAATCATATTTTAAGGATGCGAATGAAAAAGTGGCTTTGGAGTGTAGCCTTGATACTCAGTTTTTTTGTGGCTGTTTACCTTGCTAGAGTTCCTTTGTCGCTCTGGGTTGTTAAGCAGTTTGTTCCTGTCGAGACGCTACAGGTTAGTTGCTTAGACTGGCGTTTATCTGGTGTCAATCGTATTCATATCCGTAAAGCATGTGTGCAATCCGACGCTTTCAATGTCCAGATCTACGATGCGCAAGTGAATATGCAGCAAATAGATATTGCGTCTGTAGCGCTGCAACTTCGTTCATCAAAAAGTACAGACTCAGCCAAGCCTCAGCGGCTGTCGTTACCTGTTAATATTACTAGGCCTAGAGTAAATATTGCACGCGTAACCTTGTCAGGGAAACCATTACCGAGCCCGTTAAATATAGCTGTTACAGAGCCTACACTAAACCAATTTGAAGTTGCGGGAGATATAACGGCGAGCCTAGCACTTCACCCTGCTGAACTTGTCGCAAAGATAGAGCTTGGCGGTGAATACCTCAGCGCTTTGTTACCCACTCAAGTCCGTGCACTTGCTGGGCATTCAGAGTTGCAATTTGACGGTCTCACACTCAACACATTGACAGAACTAGAAGCGCTTGTAGCGATGGAACACACACGCTGTGAGGGGACCACCGCTTATATTGGCACGGTAACTGCTGAGTATGATCTCAGTTCGCAACAAGGTCAGTTGTTGGTAAACACACCGATTTCAGTTAACACGGCTTTACACTGTGTGCCCGCTCAATACCAACAATTACTTCCTGCTAGTTGGCAGCTCAGCGTGCAAGATAAGATATCTATTTCACCAACCACTATTACCATACCTGAAGTCGTTATCGCTGCTGAGGATAAAGCATTACAGCTCAGTGCCAAAAACCTTGCTATAAACTTACCAGCGCATTCAGCTGTTGGTGATGTACAGTTACAGTTATCCGATGAAAAGCTAGGGCAGCACGCATTAAGTGCAACGTTTAAGGTTCAGCCTAATCTCATTGATATGCGAGGTGAACTCACTAGTGGGCTGAGTAAACTAACGCGAGTAAACATGCTCACAGCTGATAACGTTGAACTAACTAGCCATTTTAAGCTATTTGGAGATCCTAACGATGTGCTCACGATTGATGCATCCCCAAGGTTATTGTCAAGCCAACTATCGATGCAAGGTTTAGTATTCAATAATCCAGCTATTAAACTAGATGTGGCAGCACAACTTGATATCACAAAGTTGCAAAGCGGGGATCGGGTGCATAATACAATCCCAGAGGGGATCAGTTTTACTGCGCAGTTAGATTCCCAGTTGCCTCGTTTGGACTTTGCTAGTGGCTCTATCAAAGAGTCCGCATTGCAAGGAAGTGCAACTCTGAATACAGCGCAAGAGTTTGATATCAGCATTGCGCTTACTGCCAAGCAAATTCAACAAGGTGATCATCAAGTCAATCAGTTGGCACAACAATTTAAGTGGCAAGGAAACGTCGCTGCAGGAGAAATTTTTTCGACCTTAGAAGGGCAAACTCAAATCGCGAACGTTGTACTTCCAAAGCTCAGTCTCAATAACATAGAGGTGATAAGTAAAGGGCAACAAAATAGAGGGGTCATCGCTTCGCACTCGATAACTATGGATGGCATTAAGATGCTAGTTGAACATCAATATTCGAGCCTGAAGCATCCTATCACCGTTCTGCTTCCTACACAGCAGTTAGATACGTTGCAGCCTTACCTCGAGCAATTATTGCCGACACTCAAAGTTACGGGGGGCCGTTACTTTGCCACCCTTGAAGGTGATTTATCGACACGTATTTTTTCGGTAAATGCTGGTCTTCGGGAGGGGGCTGCCTTATTCAACGAGCGGTTGGTGCAAAATGCAAAAGTTGATGTATCGGGGTTAATTAGTTCAGCTAATATTCAACTAATTCCCACCACACTGAGTGTTGAAGAATTAAGAGCGGGTGTGGTGGTCCAAAAGATTAAGGCAAATTTGTTAAGTGAGGCTGGAGTCGCAAAATTAACCGATATTCGTGCTAATGTATTTGCCGGACAAGTTATGATTGCTGAAGTTAACTTAGTTCCTACTCCTCAAGTTGTTCAGGTTGGCTTAGATAAATTGAGCTTGGATTTGATTGCCGAATCTGGACATGATGCTGGTGTAGAGCTTCGCGGACTGATCTCTGGGAGATTGCCTGTTCAGGTTTCTTCATCTGGAGTAAAAATTGAATCGGGTAAGGTTCACAATGTCGGTGAGGGGTTATTAAAAGTTGAAAACAATGCATCAATTAATGCCTTAAAAGAAGAGCAACCGAGTTTACAGACGGTGATCGGTGTGTTGGATGAGCTGACCATAGAGCAGTTAAATAGTGATGTAAGCCTAAGCGAAGAAGGGTGGCTGGATTTAGATGTGAAAATCACAGGAATTAACAAACTCCAACAACAACCTGTAAACTTTAACTATACACATTCAGAAAATGTGTTTACCTTATTACGGGCCTTACGCTTGAGCGATGAAATTACGCGTGAAGTGGAAAAAGCATTAAAGTAAGAGGAGCGTTAGTGAATGAAATGGATGCTGGTAATAGTGGCTATACTTGCGTTAAGTGCTTGTACTCATAAAGTACAGGTAGAGACTAAAGAGCCAATAACGATTAATTTAAACGTAAAAGTGGATCATGAGATCCGCGTAAAAGTGGATAAAGAACTCGATAATCTATTCAGCGAAGACAGCGAGCTATTCTAAGGAGGATTTATGAAGCTTAAAGCAATCTCTACCCTAATTATTGGGCTCAGTATGAGTTTCGCCGCGTTCGCAATTTCAATTGATGAGGCTAAATCGCAAGGGCTAGTTGGTGAAACCACTTCAGGTTACCTTGGTGTAGTCAAAAGTGGTCAGGGCGTGCAACAACTGGTCGATGAAATTAATGCAAAGCGTAAAAGCAAATATGCGCAGCTGGCGAAAAAGAACGGGATCACCCTTGAGCAAGTCGAAGCACTTGCAGCTAAGAAAGCCTACAATAAAACCCAATCAGGACACTTTATTCAGGTTAATGGTCGATGGGTGAAAAAATAGAAGTGACCGAAGCGTTACCGCTACTACATATGAAAGGCTGGTTAATCCAGCCTTTTTGGTGCTTACCATTTTCGTCTCGTTGGTATTAACCCTGATGCTGACACTGCTGTAGTAAATGCTGCCAAAATGCAGTGCCCTTACGTCTGGCTAAGCGAATATTGTTTTCTGGGATTTGCTCTGGGTCGTCATACTCTTCTAAGGCTTGTGCCATGCTCTCTTCACGGATCAGATGTAACGTAGGGTAAGGAGCTCGATTGGTGTAATTTGCCGCGTCATCATCTTCACTGTCGGCGAACACATAATCAGGGTGGAAGTTGGCAATTTGATAAGTGCCTTCGAACCCTTGTGCAACTAAGAGCGCATTCGCAAGGTCCACTAAATCTAAAAATTCGTTAAAGTCTTCAAAACCTCGCTCGAATATCACCAAAGTGGTTTCTCGTTCGCGGTGCAGTGTTAACTCCGAGCACTGCTGCAACATATCCATGACGGCGTCGTCATGCTTGATTGCTGAAGATACATGGTAGTGTATTGTCTTACTTTCTACTTCTTTTCGTGCAAATGGACAAAAGTTATACTTTACAATTACTTGGCTTACCCAATTTTGCATGGCTGTGATGACTTCTTTCATGGGTTACTCCAAACCGATATTGATTAATTGAATTGTCTTGTCCACCGCGCCCACATTTTGAAGCAGCACTGCTTTTGCGTGCTCTCCGGTCTGTTGTCGAAGCTGCTTATTCTTGAATAAAGCAATGACCTGTTCAGCAAGATGCTTGCTGTTTTGCACGACAATAGCACCCTGTTGTGATTGTAGTTGCGGATAAATATGAGCAAAGTTATAAGTATGCGGGCCACTAATTACAGGAACGCCATGCGCTGCTGCTTCAAGTGGATTATGCCCCCCGCGTTCAATTAGGCTACCACCAATATAAGCAACATCGGCACTGCCAAACAACCATTTCAATTCACCCAGTGTATCAGCCAATAGAATACATGCATCTGCATTATTTTCGTCTAGACTTTTTCGCGAAATGGCACGTTTTGCTCATGTAGATAATTGGCAACGGCTTGAAACTGCTCAGGGTGACGAGGCGCGATAATAAGTAATGCATTGTCTATCTGCTTGGCTACCTGTAAATGAGCGGCAATTACTTGCTCGTGCTCCTTTGGATGGGTCGAACCAGCAAGCCAGATCGGTCGCCCTGGGTAATTGGCTTTAAATTGCTTAGCTTTTACTGCGTCTTCTTCAGTAATAGAAATATCAAATTTAATTGAACCGGTAATATGAAGCTTAGTTTTGTCCAGCCCGAGCTGGATAAAACGTTCTCCATCTTCACTGTTGTGGGCCGCGAGTAAGTCGATGTTGTTAATAAGTCCTTTGGTTAACCAAGCATGCTTCTTGTAACCTTGAAATGACTTCTCGGATAATCGTGCATTGACTACTAGAGTATTACATTGATTTCGTTTGGCATAATAAAATAAGTTTGGCCACAACTCCGTTTCCATGACAATAAGCTGTTTTGGTTTGAGCGCGTTGAAAAACCGCCTAACAGCAAACCCAAAGTCTATGGGTAAATAACAGGCGCTAATTTGGGAGTTGCCTTTAAACGCTTTTGCAATTTCTGCTTTCCCCGTGGGAGTGTTACAGGTGATGATGATCGGCGTTTTTTTATGAGAGCACTGAATTGATTTGATCAGCACTGTAGCTGCAAGCACTTCGCCAACAGAGGCACAATGGATCACAATACTGTGCTGTGGCAAGTTCGTTAGCCCAAACCCGAGACGCTCTGTAAAGTGGACGCGATAGCCTGGATTTTTTTTGCCTCGAATGAAATACAAGTAACTTAACAGAACAGGTGCTAATACTAGCAATAATAGAGAATAAATTCGGCGCGCCATGGAAATCGCTTCAGCTCAAAAATCGTTATTTTACCTTGTTATGACGTAAATTAGAACGAACTACACAATTTTACACAGTTCAACAGATGCCTCGGGGCTTCTGGTTTGGTAATATTCAGCGCAATAGATGTAATGGAATAACAAAATGAATTTAGCTCAAATACTTGCTTGTTGTGGCATATTCGCTTCGAATTTAGTTATAGCAAGTCCCACAGCCTATTTACCTATAGGTCAAGATCCGCTATTGGAATATCAAATTGACAAAATGTTTGCCGTGACAGTTGGTACACCAATGGCTAAGCCTTATCGTATCAGTGAAATCAAGATGCACTTGACGAATCTAAAGCAAAGAGATCCTAGCTTGCATCAAAGTATCAGCGAGGGGATTGCCCCTTACTTGCAAAGTGATGGGATAACTCAGCGCTCGATAACATTGCGTGTTGACAGTGGGGAAGAAAAGCAGATTGCAAATGATAGAGGAAACTTAAGCGGTGAATATGCTGAATTAGGGTTTGCTGGTGTTTGGCGTGGCAGTGACACTAGTATTTTGCAAATTGGCGCAGAATATCGAGCAGAAGCAAATAAACTAGTTCCGTATAATACTTTTTATGGTATGTCGTTTGGTAACCTACAGCTAAATTTAGGCTACAAAGAGCACTGGTTTTCACCGTTTAAACATTCCGCTCAGGTTTACTCAAACAACGCAAAACCGTCATTATCAGCTTCGCTTGGATTAGTGGTGCCGGTGAAAAACTGGTGGAACTTCGACTTTGAGCTTTTTTACTCGGAACTAGAGAAAGTTCAACAGGGAATAAAGTTCCAAGGAACACTTCATGATGGCACACCCAAGATTGCAGGTACTCATTTTAGTATTGAACCGTTAGATGGTTGGAAAATTGGTTTAAATCGAGTACTGCAATTTGGTGGTGGACCGAGAAAAGTTGATTTCGGGGATTTCATTAAAGCGTATATTGACCCTGCTGGCAGTGATAATAGGACGGAAGATCTTGCTCAAGATGACGAGTTAGGTGACCAGTGGGCGACTATTACAACGAGCTTCACTACAGAGTATGGAACGAAAGCCCAGTGGTATCTGGAGTATGGTGGTGAGGATACAAACAACCATAAAAACTACCTATTCGGCAATACTGCAACGAGTGTAGGGGTTTTTCTTCCTCAGCTTACACCGAAAGCTTCACTTAGGTATGAATTTACCGACATGGAGAGCTTGTGGTACGTCAATGAAATTTATGAAACCACAGGCAATACAATAGATGGATTTGTTATTGGTCATTTTGCTGGAAATCATCGCCAGTTTGACGATGGTGCGCCGGCACAAGTTCATGTCTTAGAAGGGACCTATCAGTCTGACTATCGTTCGCTGTGGCGTGCTAAACTTTCCGTAATCGATAATGAAAGTAACTATTTTAACGAACTAGGTGAAATGGGGGCTGAATATGAGCGTGGATACGAATTCGAGCTCGCCCATATCGGCGAAGCATACAGCAAGCAAGTCGAAACCAAATTAACCTTAGGTAAAGATGTCTTTGGTGAGAATTACACTTGGTTATCAGTCCATGTATACTGGTAAGTATTACACGGGACGAGCATAGAATAGTTTAGGAATAAATATGTCATTGAATGAACAAGTAGCACAAAGCTACTTAGCAAGCTTACAGCGCCATGTCGATGTCTTCGAAACCATGGCAAACTATCACCAAGAGTGTGTAGAGCTATTGGAAGCCTGCCAGAGCACGTTGGCTGCTGGCGGTAAAGTGATTTGGTTTGGTAATGGTGGCAGTGCCGCAGACGCACAGCATTTAGCTGCGGAGTTTGTGGTGCGTTATAAGTTAGAGCGTGGACCTCTGGCATCTATTGCTCTGACTACAGACACTTCTATTCTTACAGCGCATAGCAATGACTATCATTTTGACTCGGTGTTTGAACGTCAAGTGCAAGCATTGTGCAAACCAGAAGACATGGTTATTGGCTTGACCACCTCAGGCACGAGTCCAAATATTAATTTAGCGCTTCAGGCTGCCAATGACATTGGCGCTTTTACCGTTGCCTTAACAGGACGGACAGGTGGAAAAGTGAAAGATATTGCGAAACTACCAATTATCATTGCTAACGATGAAACTGCACGTATTCAAGAAGCGCATATGTTTATTGGCCACTGGCTATGTGAAGCGGTAGATATGCTTGTTGAGGCGGAGCAAAAAGCATGAATTTAGCCGCACTACAACAGCTTAATCAGGCCCGAGTGTTGGTTGTCGGCGATGTTATGCTTGACCGCTACTGGCATGGCGATACTGGCAGGATCTCTCCTGAGGCGCCTGTACCTGTGGTCAAAGTCAGTGCGTTGGAAGACAAAGCCGGTGGTGCTGCAAACGTTGCTAAAAACATAGCGCATCTCGATGGCAAGGTCGGCTTACTTGGCCTAATTGGTGAAGACGACAATGGTAAAACTTTAGAAGCTATTTTGACGCAAGAAAAAATAGAGTCGAGTTTGGTTAATGTGGTTGAATTGCCAACCATTGCTAAAATGCGGGTGATCAGTCGTCATCAGCAGGTGGTGCGTTTAGATTTAGAAGAGCCTTTTCAATTATCCCACAGCCAATTATTGCTTGAGCGTCTAAAGCAAGAGGTTGATAACTACGACTTTGTGCTGTTTAGTGATTACAACAAAGGTGCACTTTGTGCTATTTCTCAGATGATTGCCGTTGCGAAAGCGGCTGGCAAAACCGTACTGATTGACCCGAAAAATAGTGACCTAAGTTTGTATCGTGGTGCCGATTTTATTACTCCAAATTTAAATGAGTTTAAATTAGCTGGAGGTGACGCGAGCTCTGAAGAGTCATTAACCGCAAGTGCACGGGAGTTGCTCAAAGAGTCAGGTATTGGCGCAATGCTTCTGACTCGCTCAGAGCAGGGCATGTCTTTGATAACCGCAACTGAAAAGCATGACTTTCCAGCGCAAGTTCAGGAAGTTAGCGATGTAACCGGTGCAGGCGATACGGTAATTGCCACACTCACGACTATGCTTGGGGCGGGCATGTCTGCGAAAGATGCAGTTGAAGTTGCTAATATTGCAGCAGGGATCGCGGTAAGCAAACTTGGTGCGGCAACGGTATCACCAGAGGAATTGAGCCGAAAGTTAGGGCAATACCTGCGCGAAACTGGTGAGCATTATCAAACACCATTTGAGGAAGTGTTGAAGCATATTTCTTTCGCAAAACAAAACGGTGAAACGATTGTATTCACTAATGGTTGCTTTGACATTCTCCATGCAGGACATGTGCGTTACTTAGCGCAAGCGAAAGCAATGGGGGACAGATTGGTTGTCGGTTTAAATAACGATGAGTCTATTGCACGCCTGAAAGGACCAGAGCGTCCAATCAACCCGCTTCAAGAGCGAGCTATGGTGCTTTCTGCACTAGCGTCTGTTGACTGGGTGATCCCATTTGGTCTTGTTGAAGAAAATGATACGCCTGCCAAGCTGATAGAAATGGTCAGTCCTGACATTTTAGTCAAAGGGGGCGATTACAAGGTGGAAGATATTGCAGGTGCCGAGCATGTCCTGAATCAGGGAGGAAAGGTTGAGGTGTTGCCATTCCTTGATGGTTGCTCGACTTCGAATGTGATTAAAAAAGCACAGCTGCAAAAAAGTTAAACCGAGCTGCGGTAGGCTTGAACCAAAGCTTGCCACTGATTATCTTCAAAATAAAAGGTCGGCCATTTGCCGGCCTCTTTTTTAAAAGAGCGCTGCAAGCGATCGATATTTGCCTGTTGCCATGTAGCAGCAGGTTTCAGCATCTTGCCTTTGTCAAAATCGATGAGAAAGACTTCTCCGTCGCCGTTAAACAAAATGTTGTTGATATTTAAGTCATCATGATAAGCCCCTGCGCGATGGAACTTTGCTATTGTGTGAGCGATTCTTTCCAGTTCATCGTTGCTAAGTGCTCGAGTTTGTAATATTTCGCAAACACTGGTGGCATCATCCACGGCTTCGGTCAAAATATCTGCACGATAAATACCAAAGCGAAGCGATATTCTGGCTGCAATAGGTGCAGGTACGGGTAATCCCAAAGCTTGTAACTGCTCGAGTAAAGCAAACTCTTGATATACACGAGTGTTTTCTAATCGTGTGAAAATATATTGGTCACTCAGTAGTTTTCCGATTAAGCCACCACGATAATAATGCTTGAGTACAGCAACTCCTTGGTTAAATTTCACAAACCAAGCCGTCGCTCGGCCCTGCTTGGAACCAACAACTGCATTGTTATTCTGCCAATATTCAGGCTCAAACATTTCCGCCGAAATAGTCAGTGCTGAGTGAGAGGGGGTAAGTAAAAAGTAATGTGGTTGCTTAATGATCTGCACTGTTTCGGTATTCTTGAGAATTAATTGTTATATTCTAACGATTTTTCGTGATCAGTGAAACTTGCAAACTTGTTTGATTAATTTAAGATCAAGCGCCTGTTACTTTCCATGAGAACAAATGTTTTGAGCAACTCTTTATCCTCCATTTGCATTTTGCGACTTTCAGCTATTGGTGATGTTTGCCATGCCGTTAGTGCTGTACAAGCGATCCAACGAGCTCATCCACAGGCTAAGATTACTTGGGTAATAGGTAAAGTAGAAGCCATGTTATTAGCTGACCTACCAGGAGTCGAGCTGGTGGTATTTGACAAAAAGCAGGGGAAAGCAGCTATTAAAGCATTAAAGGCCAAGTTCAAAGGTCAAAAGTTTGATGTTTTGCTACACATGCAAGTCGCATTGAGAGCAAACCTGGTTGCTCGCGTGATCCCCGCAAAACAAAAAATCGGATTTGATAAGGGGCGCTCCAAAGAGCTTCATAGCTTGTTTATCAACAAGCGGATCGCCCCACAGGAATCGCCTCATGTACTTGAAGGGTTTCAAAACTTTGCCCGTGCAATTGGTGCAGAATGCGAACAACCAAGCTGGAATATGCCTGTCACCGACAGCCACAAAGCATCTGCTCAAGCATTGCTTCCAACTGGAAAAGTCTTTGTTATTTCTCCAGCGGCAAGTAAAGCAGAGCGCAACTGGCTACCGCAAAGGTATGCTGCTATTGCAGATCACGCTGTCAAAAATGGCTTCAACGTAGTGATCACAGGAGGGCCGACGGAGATGGAGCATAGCTTAGCGGCAGAGATCCAAAAAGAGAGTCAGTCCGAGTTATTAAATCTCGTAGGCAAAACAGACTTAAAAACGCTCTTATGTGTACTCGAACAAGCTGATTTAGTACTGGCACCTGATACTGGACCTGCTCACATGGCAGTGACGGTTGGCACGCCTGTTATAGGCCTATACGCCCATTCAAACCCAACACGAACAGGCCCTTACCTGTACCAAGACTATGTGGTCGAGGTGTACCATCAAAACCTAGTAGCACAAAAGGGGAAGCCAGCGAGTGAACTGCCTTGGGGGACCCGAGTAAAAGGAAGCGATTTAATGTCACAAATTGAAGTGACTGATGTTATCGCAATGTTTGACCGCGTAGTAAAAGAGCAGGGGCTTGATTAATCATGCATAAGGCTATCTTTTTAGACAGAGACGGTGTCGTCAATAAAGATCATGCGTACGTTCACAAAGTCGCTGATTTTGAATTTATCGATGGGGTATTTGATGCTTGCAAACGGTTTGTTCAAGCAGGCTACAAAATTGTGGTGGTGACAAACCAGTCGGGTATAGGCAGAGGTTATTATAATGAAGCTCAGTTCCATCAGTTAAGCGATTGGATGTGCGCACAATTTATGGCACAAGGTATTGAAATTACAGGTGTGTACTTCTGTCCACATCACCCCGAGAAAGCGGAGGCACCGTATAACATTGACTGTGATTGTAGAAAACCAGAACCCGGTATGCTGCTACAAGCAATTGCAGAACATAACTTAGATCCTGCTCAAAGCATTATGGTAGGTGATAAAATATCGGATATTCAAGCTGCTCGTGCTGCAGGGCTTGCAACCGCTGTGTTAGTCGAGTCTGGGCAAAGCTTTAGCGAAGCGCAAAGACACTTAGCTGATCATGTGTGTACATCGCTTGCGGCGGTGCCACAGATATTATCTTTACCTGAATGAAGAAACTTCACTGCTAACCGTCGCAAATCGTGCATTTATTGTGTGAACCTTTTAAAATATAGATATCTTTTGAGTAGCCACTTAACCTCAGCGGTTACTTTCCAATAAACTTGAGCGCTGTGACGTAAGCGTTCAAGCGTAAACTTCTGATAGTGAAAGCCATTCAGCATAAGTTGGGGCGGCACACTATCACCGTGCAAAAATGGAGACTCCTTGATGAGAGCATCGGCCTTCTACAGCCAACTTCAGCAACAAATTGAAGAAGTAAAAGCTGAAGGATTATATAAAAAAGAGCGTATTATCACTTCACAGCAACAAGCTGAAATTGCAGTGTCTACCGGCGAAAGTGTTATTAACTTTTGTGCTAATAACTACCTAGGGTTGGCAAATCACCCAGAGCTTATAAAAGCCGCTCAGCAGGGGTTAGACGATCACGGTTTCGGTGTGGCTTCTGTGCGTTTTATCTGTGGTACGCAAGATATTCACAAGACGCTGGAAGCGAAAGTTAGCGAGTTTTTGCAAACAGAAGATACGATCCTTTACTCATCTTGTTTTGATGCCAATGCTGGTTTATTTGAAACCATTTTAGGTCCTGAAGATGCCATTATTTCAGATTCACTAAACCATGCTTCAATCATTGATGGTGTACGCTTATGTAAAGCGAAACGCTTCCGTTACGCTAATAACGACATGGCGGATCTTGAAAAGCAACTGATTGCTGCTAATGAGGCTGGTGCAAAAACTAAATTAATCGCTACAGATGGCGTGTTCTCAATGGATGGTGTTATTTGTAACCTAAAAGCCGTGTGTGATTTAGCTGATAAATACGACGCGCTAGTAATGGTTGATGATTCTCACGCGGTAGGATTTGTTGGTGAAAACGGTCGTGGCACACCAGAATACTGTGGTGTATTAGACCGAGTTGATATCATTACAGGTACGCTTGGTAAAGCGCTAGGTGGTGCGTCAGGCGGCTATACTTCTGGTAAGAAAGAAATCGTAGAATGGTTACGTCAGCGCTCTCGTCCTTATCTATTCTCAAACTCATTGGCGCCGTCAATTGTGACCGCTTCAATCAAAGTATTAGATATGATGAAAGAAGGCGACGCACTACGAGCTAAACTTTGGGACAATGCGGCTTACTTCCGCACTAAGATGGAAGCTGTTGGCTTTACTTGCGCTGGTAAAGATCACGCAATTATTCCTGTTATGTTAGGCGATGCGAAAGTGGCGTCAGAAATGGCTGACAGACTACTGGCTGAAGGGATTTATGTGATCGGCTTCTCTTACCCTGTGGTGCCTAAAGGTCAGGCGAGGATCCGTACACAAATTTCAGCTGCACACACCACAGAGCAGCTAGACAAAGCAATCGAAGCCTTTACACGTATCGGTAAAGATCTAGGCGTTATTTAATTTTGTCACCGGTCTTTGCACCGGTGTAGCTAGTGAGCGAATACTATGAAAGCATTATCCAAGTTGAAAGCTGAAGAAGGAATTTGGATGGCGGATGTGCCAAAACCGGAAGTTGGGCACAACGATCTATTGATCAAAATTCGTAAAACCGCAATTTGTGGTACCGATGTACATATTTATAAATGGGATGAGTGGGCACAAAACACCATCCCAACGCCTATGGTTGTAGGCCATGAGTATGTAGGTGAAGTGGTTGATATGGGTCAAGAAGTGCGTGGTTTCAGCATTGGCGACCGAGTATCAGGTGAGGGTCATATTACCTGTGGCCATTGCCGAAACTGTCGTGCAGGGCGTGTTCATTTGTGTCGCAACACCATTGGTGTCGGCGTGAACCGTGAAGGCTCCTTTGCCGAGTATTTAGTTATTCCAGCATACAATGCTTTTAAGATCCCAGATAATATTTCTGACGAATTGGCATCGATCTTTGACCCATTTGGTAATGCAGTACACACGGCATTATCGTTTGACTTAGTCGGTGAAGACGTATTAATTACAGGTGCAGGTCCAATCGGGATCATGGCTGCTGCGGTTGCCAAGCATGTTGGCGCGCGTCATGTGGTGATCACTGATGTAAACGAATATCGCCTCGAGCTTGCAACTAAAATGGGCGCAACAAGAGCGGTAAATGTAGCCAATGAGAGCCTAGAGACGGTAATGGAAGACCTTGGTATGACTGAGGGCTTTGATGTTGGCCTTGAAATGTCAGGTGTTCCTTCTGCCTTTAAAGGCATGCTAAACAGCATGAATCATGGTGGTAAAATTGCCATGTTAGGTATTCCACCTTCGGATATGGCTGTAGATTGGAATCAAGTGATCTTTAAAGGCTTAGTGATCAAGGGGATCTATGGCCGTGAAATGTTCGAAACTTGGTATAAAATGGCAAGTTTGATCCAATCTGGTTTAAATCTTGACCCAATCATTACGCATCAGTTCCACGTTGACGACTTCCAGACAGGCTTTGATACGATGATTTCGGGCCAATCAGGAAAAGTTATTCTAAATTGGGATTAACACTCATCTTTGCTTAGAACATAAATGAGTAGTTATAATGAAAGGACGGCTAGGTCGATAAGACTTAAGCCGTCTTTTATTTTTTGTATTAAATAGGTAACACATGTCCTTTAAACATATTTCTGTAGCAGACACACACGCGCTTTTGAGTAACGAAAACGTTGTCATTGCAGACATCCGCGATGAAAACACTTTTGCACAAGGGCATATTCCAGGCGCTGAGCATTTATCAAATGCAAGCCTTGCGCACTTTATGCAGGAAAAAGAATTTGATCAGCCTATCATTGTGGTTTGCTATCACGGTATTTCTTCACAAGGCGCGGCCAATTATCTGGTTGAACAAGGTTTTGAGGAAGTGTATAGCATGGATGGAGGCTTTACACAGTGGGCTACTGAGTTGCCAAGCGAGATTGAAAAGTGAAACTTATCGCCCATTATCATAATCCACGGCTTGCTCAAGGCGCGGTTGATTACTTTAAGACACAAGGTGTTTATTGTGTGTTACAAAGTCATGATGGGCGACAAGTGGAAGTTTGGCTGGAAAGGGGAGATGAACAGCGTGCGGTACAATTGTGGCATGAGTTTGTAGCGCATCCCGAGGCCGAACAATACCAAGCTGCTTCTTGGCAAACAGGAAGTACTCAAGGTTTATTTACATATCAAGGTCAGGAGCTTAACCTTGCTCAACGCTTTTTGAGTTTAAATTGGTTACTACAAGGCGTATTTGGCGTTAGCATTATTGTATTTATTGCTATGCTATTTGGCGATGCCAATGGTATTTTTTCTACGTTACGCTTTGCAGTAGATAAGCCATGGACCTGGATTGCGCCAACCTTAATTCACTTTAGCGCGATACATCTGATTTTCAATTTAAGTTGGTGGCTACACTTAGGTGCACAAATCGCGGAGCGCTTTGGAATACGCGCGCTGATTTGTCTATATGTTGTCACTGGGTTAACCAGTAACTTTATGCAGTTCTTATTGGTGGATGCTAATTTTGGTGGGTTGAGCGGCGTAGTATACGGTTTACTCGGCTTTTGCTGGATTGTAAGTCACCGCTCCCCAGCACAGCCTGCTTTGGTATCAAAGCCTGTGGTTGGCTTTATGCTGCTGTGGATGTTATTTGGCTTCACAGACATGTTCTTCATCAACATGGCTAACTGGGCACATTTATTTGGCCTGTTATCAGGTATGATGGTGGCTGCTTGCTGGCCACTAGGAAGAAACACTGAGTATAGTGATAAATGATACTTTTCATAAGCAGAACTCGGCTAAGCTGCCCGAGTTCTATCTCGAGGTTAGTGATATAAGTATTTAGTAAATAACACATCCCGGACAATTTCTTGCCCCGTTTCTTCTTTCAGTAAGGTTTTAAGCTTCTCGGCACAGCGTTGTCTGATTTCTTCTCGGCCAGTTAACGATTTGATGGTTTCTTCATTTTCTTTACTTAAGATCTGAACAATGGCGTCTCTTAGTAAAGGTGTATGGTGTTCTACAACTGCAATATTGGAGACGTCGTTCAGCATCAGATCGACGGTAACACGAACATAGCCCAGTTTTTTGCTAGATTGGCCGATATAATTGGTGATGATATCAGGCTCAAACCCAAAATACCCAATAGTTGAGTCCGCTTTAGCAGGGGAAGCCGCGGTTAATGCTAAGCATATAGTAAGTACAATAGCCAACAGTCTCATGTTTAATTAGGTATCCTAATTCAATTTACTTTTTACTTAGTTTATACATAATTGTGTTGATTTTACAGGTGGCTGTTAGATAAACATAAACTTTTTAGAAAGCACCAGCTCTGCTATTATGGCGGCGGATTTTTAAAACGGATATAGAACCTTGCCTGTGCACTTACCCTTAGAACTTTCTTGGCAGAAGAACACGCAGTTGGTAAATGTCGAGCCAGCACTTGCGCCTTACTTACTTGAAACTCAATCGTTAACCGCAAAGCTTAAAAGCAGTTGCGATTGTTTTTCAGTTTCGGTGATTGCAAATGAACACCGAGTCGCACCTGTAGCGCTGCAAAATGAGTTTCCCGAGTTGGCATGGTGCAGAGAAGTGACCTTAAACTGCAATGGTAAGGTGGCGGTTTACGGGCAAAGCTGGCTCAATGATGAGGCATGTTCAGCGGGGATGGACTCAATAGGAGAAACGCCGTTGGGTGAACTGTTATTTACGGATGTAAATTGGCAGCGCGGGGAGCTGGAGTTTATTCGGCTAAGAGCGCAGGAGCATCCTCTACTCCTTGAGCTGATGGAACCGAGCCGTCAATCGCAAGCTGAATTATTTGCTCGAAAAAGCTGGTTTAAAAATGGCAGCGCTAAGATCTTGGTTTGTGAAGTGTTTGTAGCGGATGGTTTTTATGATGAATAAACAAAAGTGGCAAGCCTATAGCCAGCTTATGCGCTTGGACAAGCCCATTGGTACATTATTGCTATTATGGCCGACACTCTGGTCCTTGTGGTTCGCGTCAGAGGGCTTTCCTAGTATTTCATTAATCATAATATTTGCACTGGGTGTATTTATCATGCGAAGCGCAGGGTGTGTGATCAATGACTTTGCTGATCGTAAGGTAGACGGTGCGGTAAAGCGCACGGCGATGAGGCCTTTGGCCAGAGGAGCGGTAACCAGTAAAGAAGCATTAGGTTTGTTTGCCATTTTAGTTGGGATGGCGTTTATTTTAGTGCTTTTGTTAAATTGGCAGACCATTGTTCTATCTTTAGGTGCGCTAGCACTAGCCTCTGTTTATCCCTTTATGAAACGCTATACCAACTTACCACAAATTGTACTCGGCGCTGCTTTTAGCTGGGCTATTCCCATGGCGTTTATGGCGGTCAATGAGTCTGTACCATTGCTTGCTTGGGTATTGTTTGCTGCAAATCTTATTTGGACCGTTGCCTATGACACTATGTATGCCATGGTAGACAGAGACGATGATTTAAAAATAGGGGTTAAATCCACTGCGATTCTATTTGGTAAATGGGATAGGCATATCGTCGCACTGCTTAACCTCAGTTTTATTGTGATAATGGCTGCGGTTGGTGCGCAGTTTGAGTTAAACTTTTTATTCTGGCTTGGATTGGGGATTGCTTGCGCCTTACTTGCGAGACAACAGTACGCCATTCAGCATCGCGATCGTGAGGTGTGTTTTTGGGCATTTTTAAATAATAATTATGTGGGGTTAGCTATTTTTTCAGGTGTAGTAGCAGGCTTTATATCACTGTAATAGGTAGTAAGAAAAAACTGGTAAACACAAGTATTTACCAGTTTTTAGTGTAACTAAATAGTAAAATTTTTGCCTAGCTACTAAAGCTATTTCTCCGCTTCAAATAGCTCGTATTACTTAATACGTTTGGTATTATTTAATGTAATTCAAAAACAACTAGTTAGATTATTCCTTATCCAAACTTCAGGTTAACTAATAAGTGATCGTTTGTTTGCTAGAAGCCGAGGCGGCACCTTCAATCAGTTCAAGTAGGTGGTTGATATGTGCATTGGAACCAACTTGATGGTTAGTTTGCACAATCAGCTGCTCTCTATCCAACGCTTTATTCGTCTTTAAAAGCACTAAATCTGGGTCTTGTGCGATGGTTTTCGAGTGCTCGATACTGGCAATAGCAAAACTGTTGCTATTCTTTAACCCTGCGATCACCTGTTCGATACTACCGATTTTTACACCTGTCGATTTATTCAAAGACTCCACCGCTTCATTTAGCATGTTTTGCACTTGTTTCGATTGCGAGAAGCAACCATACATTGGGTAGTGTGTTAATTCAGCCTTACGAATACTATCTTGGTTCGCTAGAGGGTGACTTCTAGAGACAAAAAGCACCAGTTGATCTGGGAGATGTATATCGCTAACAATACTATTTGCGCTTTGCAAATATACACTAATATCAATTTCACCGTGTTGAAGCTTACGAGAAAGCTCCAGCTCGTCTTGCAATTGCATTTCTATTTTAACATCAGGGTACTGAGCCAAGAATTGACCACAAGATACAGGGACTATGCTGCTTGCTTGTGATGTGTAACCAATAATTAACTTTTGGTTATCACGACCAAACAAACTTTGCTTTATTGTCTTCTTGGTTAAATCCAGTTCGGATAAGGTTGTTTTGCAATATTTTAAGAAAAGCTCACCTTGTTCGGTCAATTTTACCGAGCGGGTAGAGCGCTTGACGAGTTCACAACCTATTTCATCTTCAAGGGTTTGGATACTTCGAGTAAGGGCTGAAGTACTTATTTGGGTCTGTTCCGCAGCTTGTCTAAAATGTCTCAAATTACCTAATGCAACGAACTGCTCGAGTTGTTCAAATCTCATGTGAAATTCCTTTTAATTTCAACTAAAACACATTTATTACGACTTTTCCCAATAATAATACACAAAACGGGAAAAGGAAAGTGAAGTTTTTACATTCTGATTACAAAGTTAGTCAGGGTACTTATCACGTATCTCAATAAATTGTTCAAGGTTGTTTAGAAAAAGGTCAATCAATTTAGGTTCAAATTGCTTTCCGTTTTCTTCATTAAGTAATTTTATCACTTTTTCGAGCGGCCAAGCGGGCTTATAGCAACGCGCACTCCCAAGCGCATCAAAGACATCTGCAAGTGCTGTGATCCTCCCCACAATATTTATTTGTTCCCCTTTCAAACCTTGTGGATATCCTGAACCATCCCACTTTTCGTGATGCTGATAGGCGATTAATGCACCGCATTGTAAAATTTCATTTGTTGAATTTTTCAATATTTCATAGCCTTGCTGTGCATGGGTTTGCATGATGAGCCATTCATCATCAGTGAGTTTTCCAGGCTTATTTAAAATGTGATCAGGGATACTTATTTTGCCAATATCATGCAGCGGTGAGGCAAGTTTTATGATTTCGGCCTGATAGTGAGAAAGGCCATAAAGCTGAGCCAGTAACATACTATAATGCGCGACCCGTTTAACGTGCGAACCCGTTTCTTTGGAGCGTTTTTCTACTGCTTCACCAAGAATGTAGGAGAGTTCTTTTTGTGAATCCTTGACGGTTTCACGCAGCTTTAAGTTGTCATAAGCCAGCGCTATGTTGTTTGCAAAAAATTCAAGTAGCTGAAAATCCATGTTTTGAAGATCACTATCCTTACTTACATAAATCATGGTTTCATTACCTTCCCGCGAAGGAAAGTAGCCGATATACTCGTTTCGCGTTTTAATGGAGGACTTTTTATTGTGTGTTTCAATAAAGAGCTTTTGTACGTTTTCTGGCAGGATGCCATTACTGGGCTCTATCCCTTCTCCTGAAGCGGCGAGTAACTTAAACTTGGCGGGCTCATTCGCTTGGTGATTGACTGCCGCTGCGCAATAAATTTCTGAGTCGGACAATCCCATCACTGCGGATACATGAGATAATATGGTTGATGCAAAATCTTGAATATTGCTGCACTGTAAAAAATTGGAGGATGCATCAATAATGCGCTCTAAGCCCATTTTATGCTTCTCTATGGTTTGAATATCCCTATGGGCACGTAAAGCAGAATAAAGTAGTGTTTTTAGTTTTACTGCGGTCAGTTCAGTTTTGTTTTTA
Organism: Pseudoalteromonas piscicida; assembly: GCF_002744175.1. Taxonomy (GTDB): domain Bacteria; phylum Pseudomonadota; class Gammaproteobacteria; order Enterobacterales; family Alteromonadaceae; genus Pseudoalteromonas; species Pseudoalteromonas piscicida_B. The sequence continues at coordinate 48,080 of NZ_NKHF01000052.1, read as the reverse complement.
TAGTCGTTTATGTCGTAGTCGCGGATGACCGACTCTTCAGGTGCCTCACCTGGTTGTCCTGTTCGTAGAACTAGGCGAATATCATAATTTTCAAGCTCATCACGGATATAACGAACCAAATCAAGGCCTGCGTGATTACTTTCCATGACCACATCGATAAGGCCAACAGAGATGTTTTTTTCCGCCTTTAAGATAGACTTCGCTTCTTGAGCAGAATAGGCGTGATGAAACCGAAGCGCTCTACTCTCAAATTTAAAACCAGATAAGACTAGTTTTGTCACTTGATGAATATCTTCTTCATCGTCTACAACCAGAATATCCCAGTAGGTATCGGCCATTTTATTTGTAGGGCTTTCTAGCACTTCATCTGAGAACAAAAATCCGCTCACAGATTACTCCTCTTTTTATGCTGACTCAAAGTTAGTATAGTCGGCAGTAACAAGGGTGCTAATTTTGTTGCGGTTTTTTCTCGATATTTTGTAGCTCTAATTCTATGGCATCGCAAGAAATATGTATTTCATACAATGAAAGCAGCAGTGATAGTGTCAAGCTACAAAGGCTTGCTCCAAACAGGGTCACGCCGAGTAAAGATATCTCTAGAAATAGCGCAAACATTGATGAAGTACATAGTAAAAATGCAATGACGCCCCAAACCTGCATCCTTCTTATTAGTCTTATTCGCTTTCTTAGGTTTTCGATTTGTGCTTTTACCAATGGTCTTATTGTATCGCCTTCTCTGGCATTTAGCTCTCTTATCAGCTGGGCAAGTACTAAAAATCGATTAGTATAGGCAAGGAGCAATAACGAAATCGCTGGGAATAGTAAGCCTGGTGTTGTTAAAGTCATAGGGGCATTTTAATTTAATTACTAAGCGTGTAAGTGTGATGATAATACGTCATTTTATCAAGAAACAAATAAGCCCTTATGGTGCTTTTTCAATTTTGAAGGCTGGCAATGAGTGAGCAATCCTTTCGATGGGTCGAGTTGTGTTCAATTGGTGATTTTGTTGAAGCGCACTTAATTAAAGGGCTACTGGAGCAAGCAAATATTCAGGTCCGATTGCAAGGAGAGCATTTATCTGGGGCGATTGGCGAAATTCCATCTGAACAGGCGGCAATCAAGCTGTTGGTTTACGCAATAAAGTTACCCGAGGCAGAGGAATTATTGGTAAACTACAATCAATCACGTCGTCACAGTGCCACCAACCATCGCGATTGGTTGTGTAGCCACTGTGCTGAGTTAAATGGACCAGCATTTGATTTTTGCTGGCAATGTGGAAAGAAGCATGAGTAAAGCAAATAACTTTCAAAGAATTAGAGAGTTAAATTACCTTCAAAAAGCAGTGTTAGGCGCGGCTATTATTGAGCGTATGTTGCCAAACTATTCACTGTTTAGTGAAGCAACAGGGTTTGGTGATGAGCAAGTGTTAAGAAATGCACTAAACCTAATTTGGGAAAAAATCTTAATACCCAAGAGCAAGATTAGTTTGGAGAAGTTGGTCGAAAAGGTTGAGCCTAACGTACCTGAGCTAAGTGACTTTGATATGTTTGGCACTTACCCTGCAATTGATGTTGCCACTGCTTTGCTTGGTATGTTGCAAGGTTTAATGACAAAAGATGAGCATGAGTTTGTTAGCGTTGCCAAAATTTCGCAAGCAACAGTAGCCAAATACATTGAGTTCATGCTGATGGCCGAAGACGTAATCCCCACGAACGAGTTAATTCGTGAACACCCGCAAATGCAATACGAGATAGAGGTGCTTGCTGAGCTGATTGAACATGTTGAAAACATGGGACGTATCAGTAGCGACTCAGTAAAGGCGTTAAAGGCGTTAGCAGTAGCGGATGGACAAACTAATATTGGTTTGGAACTTGAGTAGTTGATTTCGTATAATCAACGGTTGCAGTAAAGAGTTTGGAGAAGTAACTTGCGTATATTGGGTATAGAATCCTCGTGTGATGAAACTGGTATTGCCATCTATGATGATGAGCAAGGTCTACTGGCACATCAATTATATTCTCAGGTCAAGGTCCATGCCGATTATGGCGGTGTGGTGCCTGAACTAGCGTCACGAGATCATGTGCGCAAGACTATTCCTCTTATTGAAGCGGCTTTTGCAGAAGCCGGTTGTGGTCCTGACGACCTCGATGGTATTGCTTACACGGCGGGTCCTGGCTTGGTGGGAGCGCTACTGGTTGGTACTTCAATTGGCCGTTCTTTGGCTTTTGGCTGGGGGATACCGGCAGTTGCTGTACACCATATGGAAGGTCATTTATTGGCACCGATGTTAGAAGACGATAAACCTGAATTCCCATTTGTTGCGCTCCTAGTATCCGGTGGCCACACTATGATGGTGAAAGTTTCAGGAATTGGAGAGTATGAGGTGTTAGGCGAGTCGGTAGATGATGCTGCTGGTGAAGCGTTTGATAAAACAGCGAAGCTGTTAGGATTAGATTATCCCGGTGGCCCAATGCTGGCGAAAATGGCAACGCACGGCCAGCCAGGCCGTTTTACCTTCCCTAAGCCAATGACTGACAGGCCAGGACTGGACTTTAGCTTTAGTGGACTAAAAACGGCAGCGGCAAATACTATTCGTAAGGAAGGGGATGATGAGCAAACTAAAGCTGATATTGCTCACGCCTTCCAGAGCGCAGTGGTCGAAACATTAGCGATTAAATGCAAGCGTGCACTCAAAGAAACAGGGATTAAAAGCCTAGTTATCGCGGGTGGCGTGAGTGCTAATACAGAGTTGAGGCAAAAGCTCGAACGTATGATGCAGGGCATGAAAGGCCGAGTCTACTATCCTAGAACGGAGTTTTGTACAGACAATGGTGCCATGATTGCTTATGCAGGCATGCAGCGGTTAAAAGCGGGACAATATGCTCCTTTGGATATGAAAACCAAACCTCGCTGGCCGTTGGATAGTCTTGAGAAAGTCTAATCTTGAGACTTTTTCCCTACCTTTGGCTCCTTCCCGGTTAGGAGCCTTTTGATATTGGCCCTATGGCGTACGATGATGACTAGGGTTAAAAAGCTAACGGGTACCGTATAAAGGGGCTTTATCCACCATGTATAAAGTGGCGCGGCTGAGACTGCCACAATAGCAGCAAGCGACGAGTATCGCGTTAATAGCAGTACCACAAGCCAAGTGCTGATCAACAACCCACCCAATGATAAGCCTATCGGCAACAATGCACCAAAGGCCGTTGCAACTGCCTTACCACCATTAAAATGGAAAAAGATAGGATAGATGTGTCCAAGACAGGCGCTGACTGCGATTGCACCTAGCCAAACCGGCTCTATTTTAAGGAAGTATGCACCCCACACAGGGATCGTACCTTTTAGAATATCGAAGACGAGCACCAGTACCGCCGGGATTTTACCTCCCAGCCTTAATACATTAGTTGCGCCAGGATTATTAGAACCATTAAAGCGAGGATCTGGGAGTTTGAACAATCGACACACCAGAATCGCAGAGGAAATCGATCCCAACAAATAAGCACATACGCACATTAAACTGATTAACACTGTCTTCCTTATTTTTTATTGCGTTGTTTTGGGCTATGATCGGCGGTCTTAAGTCCTGCAATTTCGTACTATGCGAATTAACCATGCAGGAAGATTACAGCGATAAACATGTTTGGAGTTTACATGGATAAAGTCTATATCTCGCAGCTACACGTCGAAGCCATAATAGGAGTGTACGACTTTGAAAAAGAAAGTAAACAAAGCCTTTACTTTGATGTAGAGATGTTGACCGATATTACCGCTGCTGCGCGTCATGATGATATTCATTTAGCTGTTGATTATGCTAAGGTCAGCGAGCGCATTATTGCTCATACTCAAGCAAAACCTGTGGAATTACTAGAAACCTTAGTGGAGCAGCTAGCCGCGATTATTTTAGCAGAATTTAATGTACAACAAGTGCTTATAAAGGTTAGTAAGCCGGCAGCAGTGTCACAAGCACAGACGGTTGGCGTAGAAATTGTGCGTAAGAAGTAGAGTAAACATGGCACAAATTTTTATTAGCCTCGGCTCCAATATAGACAAAGAAAAAAATTTACTCAGTGGCCTACAAACCTTGATAAAATATTTTCCAACTTATCAACATTCAACGGTTTTTGAGAGTGAAGCTGTCGGCTTCGCAGGGAATAATTTTTATAATTCAGTGTTTGCTGCACAAACTGAGATGTCGTTAGAAGCGGTGTGTCGACTATTAAAAGTAATTGAGTATGACCATGGCCGTCGCTGTAATGAGAAAAAGTTTAGCCCGCGCTCACTGGACCTAGATATTCTTTTTTATGATCACATTATTTGTTCATCACCCGCTCAGTTGCCTCGAGATGAAATAACTAAAAATGCCTTTGTGCTGCAACCATTAGCTGAACTTGCTGCCGATTTTATTCATCCGATTGAAAATAAATCGATTAGGCAGTTATGGCAGGAGTATCACAACCCAACTCAAAAATTATGGAAAGTGGAGTTTCCCAAGTTATGAGCTTTATAGAGATTGTTGTCCTTGCAATTATTCAAGGTCTCACCGAGTTTTTACCGATTTCTAGTTCTGCCCACTTATTATTACCGTCTCAGGTATTAGGATGGCAAGATCAGGGACTCGCTTTTGATGTTGCTGTTCACGTTGGTACATTACTGGCCGTAGTGATTTATTTCCGTCAGGACATTGTGAGTCTGCTGTCGGGGTGGTTCAAGTCCTTCTCAGGTACGCACTCCAAAGAAAGCCGCCTTACTTGGTGCATTGTGGTTGCCACCATTCCATTTGTACTATTAGCCCCATTGTTAAAAGACGTAGTAGAGATCTATTTGCGTAGTGCGTGGGTGATTGCAACATCGACTATCGTGTTTGGCTTATTGTTGTGGTACGCCGATGTAAAAGCGAAGCAAATCAAAGACGAGTTCGCGCTAAATTGGAAAAGTGCGTTGATCCTTGGCCTCGCTCAAATTACAGCGGTAATACCGGGCACGTCACGCTCTGGTATTACCATCACCGCAGGGTTGTTATTGGGGCTTGATAAAAAGAGTGCGGCGAGGTTTTCCTTTTTGATGTCTATTCCTGTTATTTCAATGATGGGGCTTTACTACACTCTAGAGTTGGCAACAGGTGGGGAAGCAGTTGATTGGAACGCACTGTTAAGCGGTGTTGCTCTGTCTTTTGTTTCGGCTTATGCCTGTATTTTCTTCTTCCTTAAGATCATAGAGCGCATGGGCATGATGCCGTTTGTGATATATCGCTTGCTACTTGGTGTGGGATTAATTGCCTTCTTGAGTCTGAGTTAACCTGAGTTTCGGATAATTAATGTCTTTCTAGCAACCAGTTTTAGCGCTAACTGCGTTGAATTCACTTCCAATAGCCAGCTTATCTATCAAGCTGGCTTTTTTTATCTTGGCTCATTGTTATACCAATAGAATTAAATCTCTAATCAATTTGAAGGATGAAATAGCGCATTTACCTAATACATTTGGCATTATGCAATTTGCTTTTCTGCGAGGCTCAATTCCATCGTTGCTTTCAAAAGCCGATAAAGGTTGATGGAAGCATCAATCTCTTGTTTGCGGTTTGTAAGACTCTCAATGTTTAGACCCAGTGCAATATCTAAATGGGCGCAACTTTTCAAAATTTGGTCCAAGTTTTCTCTACAGATACGAATGGACTCACTCAAGGTATTATCTGCATCCAGCATCCGCCACTTCGTTGCTTCTGGTACTGAAATGCCAAGCCACTCCATAAATTGTAATGTCTTTTCACCACCACAAGGTGTAAAAGTTAAAATAATGCGTTTTGGTGTTTTACCTTGTTGCTTGCACGTACGAGCATAGCTTGTGATGAGGTCGATAGTAGCTTGGGCATCATAAACAGCTTGAGAGACAAAAAATTGGCAACCTTGCTCGGTTTTGTCGATTAATCGCTCGTGTTCATTACGTTTACTTGCATGACGCTCGGCAATCGTAACACCACCCAAAAAGAACGTTTCTTGATGGTGCTTTAGCACTTCGTAAGCGTCACCTAACGGTAGCTTAATCTCACCTTGTGAAGACGGGCTACCTACTAACACTAGATTGTCTAAGCCATAATGCGCTTTGGTATTAGTGAGCCAGTGGCTAAATGCGGCAGCATCGCGTTGGGCTACGCTTTTGTAGGTGATAACGTCAAGTGCTGAAAGCTCACGGATCAACTGACTATATTCGCATGGATCAACAGTGTGTTTAAACGGAAACGGGCGTGGCGCCTGTGTGCGACTGCTTTCATCTTGAATGTCATAAATGATCACACCGTCATATTCAATTTCATGTAACCGGCCCAATAACTTTGCCGCAATTGATTTTAGTTGTTCAGGTTCAGTGCCTAGTTTCGGTGGTGTGGTACCAATTAAATATACCCCTTGGTTAGGGTCAATGATTTTCTCTTGAAGTGTTAAAGCCATAATCCTCATTCCACATAAGCAGGTTTTGCATCTGCTTACTAATATAGCAGCCATTTAGACGTCTAGATAGATTTTTTTAATGAAAGAATTTCAAGATTTATGAATTTTCCTCAAGTTCTACCTTTGCCTTACATAATTGTTTACAGATTTGTAGGGAGAATCGTCTTGGAAATTAGCGAATTAGTACTGCATTGGGCATAATCAGGTAGTTGAATTAGGTAAGCGAATAAGAGTTTGCTTACCAAGAATAAAAATATGATTAGGACTACACCCATGAAATTCAAGTTATTAGCCACAAGCTTTGCGGTGAGCTTAGCACTGAGTGGCTGTGCAACAAGCAATTCAGATCATACTCAAAATTCAGTTGCGAGCGCCCAAGCGACTCAAGCAAATAAAGTTTTTGCTCAAGATTATGTGTTAGAAGAGCTCGATAATGGCCTGCGCGTTATGGTCGTGAAAACAAACTACCCTGATGTTGTATCGCTACAAATACCAGTTTCAGTCGGTTCGCGTAACGAAGTGGAAGCAGGTAAAACAGGCTTTGCTCACTTTTTTGAGCACATGATGTTTAAAGGTTCCGAAAAGTACCCACAAGATGTTTATTCAGACATTTTGAAAAACTCAGGTGTAGATAACCGTGCATACACGACCAATGACTACACTAACTACCATTTAAACTTCTCAAAACAGCACTTAGACAAAGTACTGGAAATTGAAGCGGATATTTTCCAAAACCTGACATACAGTGAAGAGCAATTCCGCACTGAAGCATTAACGGTTAAAGGTGAGTATCTCAAAAATAACGCCAGCCCTATTCGCAAGCTATTATCAGCGGTAAGAGAGGAAGCGTTTGACAAGCATACCTACAAACATACGACGATGGGCTTTTTTGAAGACATTGAAGCAATGCCAGATCAAATGGCTTATGGCAAAACTTTCTTTGAACGTTTTTACAAGCCAGAATATGTATCGCTTGTCATTGTCGGTGACGTAGATCCAAAAGAAACCATGGCGATGGTGAAAAAGCACTGGGGTAACTGGAAAAAAGGAAACTACCAAGCTGATATTCCAGTTGAGCCTAAACAAGAGAAAGCACGTTACGTCCATGAAAAGTACGATGGCTTACCTGGCCACTGGTTACTTGTTTCATATAAAGGCACTGCATGGGAGCCTGCGAAAAAAGACCGAGCTGCGCTTGATTTGATCTCGCAGTTATATTTCTCTCAAAACTCTGAGTTATACCAAGAGCTAGTGGTAGATAAACAGCTTGCAAGCCAGATGTTTACTTACAACCCAGAAACCAAAGATCCGGGCCTCTTGCATGTTTTCGTAAAAGTAGAAGATGAAAAAGACTTGGCGACAGTGCGCGATGCAATTAACAGCACCTACGCGAAAGCACGCACAGAATTGGTAGACGAGCAGAAGCTAGCAGCGCTTAAATCAAATCTTAAGTACAGTTTTATCAATGGCCTAGACTCATCTCAATCGATAGCGTCAACACTGGCAAGCTACATGCACTTTGAGCGTGACCCTGAAGTGATCAACGCCTTGTATGCAAGTGCCGACAAAGTAACGGCAAAAGACATTCGCGATATTGCCAATAAATACTTTGTTGATAGCAGCAGAACCACGGTAACTATGTCTGCCCTTGAATCTGTGCCCGGCTTTGATCAAGAAGTAAATTTAGATGAACTAGTTGCAAAAATGGACAAGCCAGTAACGCGCCATTTTAATGTACTAGATAAAACGAATAATTCACCGCTGGTGGATGTGAACTTTCTTTTTTACACAGGTGCTGCCGCAGATCCTGAAGGTAAAAAAGGTCTTGCTGCGCTTACTGCAGCTATGATTGCTAATGGTGGTAGTGAATCACAATCATACAAAGAAATTCAAAAGGCGCTTTACCCGATAGCAGGTAGCTTTGGTTATCAAATCGATAAAGAAATGATTTCTCTACGTGGTCGTATTCATAAAGACAATGCTGATCAATGGTATGGCATTGTAAGCCAGCAGCTATTGAATCCAGGGTTCAGAGAAGATGATTTTAAACGTTTGAAAAAAGAGCTTATCGACGGCATTAAGGCGGGTCTAAAAGCGTCTAATGACGAAGAGCTAGGTAAAGAAGTGTTATACCATGAGTTGTATAAAGGCCACCCATACGAAAGCTACAACTTTGGTGATTTATCGGATCTAGAAGCCATCACGCTAGATGACGTTAAAGCTTTCTATGCACAACAGTTTACTCAAGCTAAGCTCAATGTAGGTATTACAGGAGCACTTGATAAACAGCTCAAAGAAGCCATGTTTGATGATCTAGCAACGCTACCAAAAGGTGACGAAGCACGTTTACAAGTACCTGATGCACCAAAGTTATCTGGTCATCATGCCACCATCGTAGAGAAAAATGCAAAATCAACAGCGGTTTCTTTTGGGTTCCCAATTGACACTATTCGTAGCAGCAAAGATTGGGCTGCACTTTGGTTAGTACGTTCATACTTTGGTGAGCACCGCAGTTCAAACAGTCACTTATATCAGCGTATCCGTCAGGTTCGTGGTATGAACTATGGTGATTATGCGTATATCGAATACTTCCCTCGTGGTATGTTCCAAACTAAGCCTGATGCGAACTTAGGCCGTAGTGAGCAAATTTTCCAAGTATGGTTACGTCCACTGCGCTCTAATAATGACGCACACTTTGCAACACGTACCGCCTTATTTGAGCTAGATAAGCTGATCAAAGAAGGGATGAGCAAAGCCGATTTTGAAGCGACACGTAACTTCTTAATCAACTTTGTGCCGCAAATGGTGGCGAGCCAAGATAGACAGCTAGGCTATGCGTTGGATAGTCAATTCTATAATACGGAAGAGTTTGTTGCTTATGTTACTGAGCAGCTTGAATCGCTCTCTGTTGAAGACATCAACCGCGTTATTAAAGAAAATTTGCAAACCGATGATATCCACTATGTGTTTATCACAGGCGATGCGAAAGATATGGCGAAACGTTTGAGTGCAGAGCAGTCATCTCCGATGACTTATAACACTAAAAAGCCTGATGCATTGGTAGCAGAAGATGCTGAAATTGCGAATTATCCACTCAATATTCCAAGCAAGAATATCAAAACACTAGACGTAGAAAAAGTGTTTGAATAGCACTTTATGAAGTCATTAAAAATGAAGTCATAAAAAAGGCGGCTACCTTGGGTAGCCGCCTTTTTTTAAACACTGAGCTTGAGAATAACTTGTCTAGCTTAGCGTGCTGAACCATTCAATCGCTGCGGCAATCCAAATGAGTGCACAAATCACTAAAGTGAGAGTCACTGCCGCCGATGCCATGTCTTTTGCCCGGCCTGACAGCAAATGATGTTCTGTGCTGACCCTGTCTGTTAAGGCCTCTATGGCTGAATTGATAAGTTCAATGACCAAAATAAATAGCACGCTGCCAACCAATAGCGCCCATTGTGCAATACTTTGAGCGAGGATGAACGACAGTGGCAGACTGATTAAGAACAACCAAGTCTCTTGTCTAAATGCTGATTCTTCTTTGTATGCCGCTTTCATTCCCTTTACTGAGCAATGCGTCGCTTTAATGATACGCGCAAGGCCTGTACCGTTTGGTTTGTTGGTATCTGGGGTTTTAATCTTAATCGACATAAATAGCTATCCAGCGTTTTCAAAAATCAATGGGGCGTTATTATACGAAGATCTGCACTGCACAACAGTGCTAATTTGTAAGAATATTTGGGACTAGGTCGCCATTATGGCTTTGAGGTAGAAAATGGGAATTGGTTATTAGATATAACCAAGTGTTTGAGGTGGGATTTTTTATAATACATGACACTGAAGGATGCTAAGCGTTACACTATAGTTAGTATCAGAATTATCGGAAGTACGCCACATGAGACATGAGATCTGGAATAAGTTACGCGAAGAAGCTAATGAGCTGGTTGCGCGAGAACCTTTGCTTGCAAGTCACGTTTACTCGAGTATTTTAAATCACGAATGTCTAGGCTCTGCACTGAGCTTTATTGTTGCGAACAAACTGGCTGACGCCGTGGTGTCTGCATTCACTATTCGTGAGTTGTTCGATCAAGCCTTTGTGCACTGCGATACCATGCTGACTCACGTTGCACATGATATAAAAGCCGTTAAAGATCGTGACCCAGCTGCCGATAGTTATCTCAATGTAATTTTAAATCTGAAAGGTTTTCATGCAATCCAAGCACATCGACTGGCATACTGCTTATGGCGTCAAGACAGAAAAGAGCTGGCTCGCTTTATACAGAGCAGAACCTCTGAAGTATTCGGTGTTGACATCCATCCTGCTTGTAAAGTCGGTCATGGTATTATGTTTGACCATGCGACTGGTATAGTCATTGGTGAAACCGCTGTCATTGAAGACAATGTATCTATCCTACAATCAGTCACGTTAGGGGGAACGGGGAACGAACAAGGCGATCGTCACCCGAAAATCCGCGCAGGGGTATTGATTGGTGCAGGTGCTAAAGTGCTCGGTAACATTGAAGTTGGAGAAGGTGCTCGAATTGGTGCCGGTTCTGTAGTATTAAGTCCTGTTGCAGCGCACACTACAGTGGTGGGGATCCCTGCCAAAGTGGTTGGCAAGCCATCATGTCCATGTCCTGCTGAAAGTATGAACCAAAACTTCCTTGAAGATGATGACAGACTCGAAAATGAGTCAATCACCTCTGCGATGTTGTAGGGTTATACCTGATTAATGCCTTACTAGTAGCCAACTTTTGCGCTAACTGCGTTGAGTTCACTTCCAGTAGTCAGCTATTGGTGCGTAAATTCACAGACCTAGTTATTTCGAAAACGCTTTGGCTAGGTAAGGAAATAATGTGATGTGATTGCAAAAACAATAGGTTAGCTCATCTGTTATCCAAGCCCCAGGTTATTAGATGATAAGAACGGGGAGTTATACCAACTGAATTAATACATTTGGTATTATTTCCCCATTTTGCTATTCACTTATTGAATTTCTTTAACTAACGATATGACTTCGCCATCCGCAAGTTGAGTGATCATTGGTTTGTTTGGGTCTACATCTTTTACTGACTTTATGACCGTATCTGCTTGTTTCGCTATGCTGTAACCGCGAGCAAGTACAGCCAATGGACTGACGCTATCAAGTTTTGCGCTACTCACCGCAAGTCGATGCCTTTGTTGGCTAAGCTGTTGTTCCATCGCGGAGCGCAACTTGTCACTGAGTGAGCCCACCATCTGTTTGTGGTGTGAAATTTTTTGTTCTGGATGCAATCTATCAAAGCGGTGCTGGAGTAGATGATACTGAGATTGCTTTTGACGCAATAGATTGGTTTGTGCGCGGGTCAAGCGCTGTTCTAATTCATCAACGCGTTGTGCTTGCTGCATTAGCTGATTTTTAGGATGCTGCAGTTGTAGCCGTGCTTCAAAGTTAGCTAATCGCTGCGATGCTCGCTCTAGTCGGCGGTCAAAGGCTTGCTGTAAGTATTGTAACAATTGCATAGTGCGCAGCTTAAGCGCTTCAGAATCCGGACTAACAAGCTCCGCAGCTGCCGATGGCGTTGGTGCTCTTACATCTGCAACATAGTCGGAAATGGTGGTATCTATTTCATGGCCGACTGCGCTTATCACTGGAATTGCGCTGGCAAAAATAGCCCTTGCCACTGACTCCTCGTTAAAGCTCCATAAGTCTTCTAATGAGCCGCCACCTCTGCCAACAATTAATACGTCGACCTCGCGTCTAGCATTTGCTTGAGCGATTTGTTTACAAATCTGCTGTTTAGCTTCATCGCCTTGCACTAGAGCTGGATAAATGATGACCTGTAACTGCGGGGCACGACGCTTGAGTACAGTTAAAATATCTTTGATGGCGGCGCCGGTAGCGGAAGTCACTACACCGACGCGATTAATCACGTTCGGTAATGGCTTTTTGTGACTTGCAGAGAATAGCCCTTCTGCTGCAAGTTGCATTTTCAATGCATCAAATTGTTGTTTGAGTAATCCTTCTCCCGCTGGGGCCATTTGCTCGACAATCAGTTGATAATCACCTCGAGGTTCGTATACCGACACTCTCGCTTGCACCATTACTTGCTGACCGTTAGCTGGGCGGTGGTTACAATAACGATTATTACCTCGCCACATGGCCGCTTTTATCTGGGCTTTGTCATCTTTTAATGAAAAATACCAGTGCCCAGAGGCTGGCGCTACAAAGTTAGAAATTTCTCCGGTGAGTTGTACAGAGGCGAAACCTTGTTCTAAGAGTGAGCGTATTTCTCTGTTAAGTCTTGATACGGAATAGGTTTTACTGGTATTGGGGTATCCCATGTCGGCCTCCATAAAAAATTCACAGACACTTTATCATATTTTTTGCTAAATTTTATTTACTCCCATAAGGAACGCTGATAAAATTCGCACGCAATTCCTTATACTCAGTTCATTTGAGAGAAGCCGCGAACATGCTAAGAATTGCAAAAGAAGCCCTTACCTTTGACGACGTACTTTTAGTACCAGCTCATTCAACTGTTCTTCCTCACACAGCAAACCTGAAAACGCGTTTGACTCGTGGGATTGAATTAAACTTACCGCTTGTTTCCGCTTCCATGGATACAGTGACAGAAGCGCGCTTAGCGATTGCTCTGGCACAAGAAGGTGGTATTGGTTTTATCCACAAAAACATGACTATCGAAGAACAAGCTCGCAACGTACGTAAAGTGAAGACGTATGAAGCGGGTATTATTTCTTTTCCTGTTACTGTTACTTCTGATCTAACGATTGCAGAGGCAATGGAACTTGCACAAGAAAAAGGGTTCTCAGGTTTCCCTGTAGTTGGTGCGAATAACCAACTAGAAGGTATTGTGACCAGCCGTGATATGCGCTTTGAAACTAAGCTAGATAAAGCAGTTTCAACAGTAATGACTAAGAAAGATGACTTAGTGACGGTAAAAGAAGGTGCATCTCGTGAAGAGATCTTAGGCCTAATGCATGAACACCGTATCGAAAAAATTCTAGTGGTTGATGATGCGTTTGCATTGAAAGGCATGATCACAGTTAAGGATTATCAAAAAGCGCAAGACAAGCCTAACGCTTGTAAAGACGAGCAAGGTCGTCTGCGTGTTGGTGCAGCAGTCGGTGTTGGTGCTGGCACTGACGAGCGTATTGCAGCGCTAGTGGAAGCTGGTGTTGACGTACTACTTATCGATACTTCTCACGGTCACTCTCAAGGCGTTATCGACCGCGTTAAAGCCACGCGCGAAACTTACCCAGAATTGCAAATTGTTGCTGGTAACGTAGCAACTTCAGAAGGTGCTATTGCACTGGCTGATGCTGGCGCTGACGCTGTTAAAGTGGGAATTGGTCCAGGCTCAATCTGTACAACTCGTATCGTTACGGGTTGTGGTGTACCACAAATTACAGCGATTTCTGACGCAGTAGATGGCCTTAAAGGTCGCAACATTCCAGTGATTGCTGACGGCGGTATCCGTTTCTCTGGTGATATCGTTAAAGCGCTAGTTGCAGGTGCAGCATGTGTAATGGTGGGTTCGATGCTTGCAGGTACTGAAGAGTCTCCTGGTGAAGTTGAGCTATACCAAGGTCGTTACTACAAGTCATACCGTGGTATGGGCTCTCTTGGTGCGATGAACCAAAAAGAAGGGTCATCAGACCGTTACTTCCAAAAGAGCGACTCGGCCGACAAACTAGTACCTGAAGGTATTGAAGGGCGTGTTGCCTATAAAGGACCTATCGCAACGATTATCCATCAACAAATCGGTGGTATTCGCAGTGCAATGGGCCTAACTGGTTGTGCCACCATCGAAGAATTAAATACTAAGCCGCAGTTTGTCCGTGTGACTTCTGCCGGTATGGGTGAGTCTCACGTACATGACGTGCAGATCACCAAAGAGGCGCCTAACTACCGTATGGGTTAAGCCTCAAAGCGTGTTACTGGGCTAGCAAGTTGCTAGCCCAATTTACTTTTGATAGAGGCGCAGCGCGACTTTATCCTGTTTAGTTCCTAACTAACGAGATTATCAATGAGCAAAGATATCCACGATTCCCGAATTTTGATCTTAGACTTTGGTTCACAGTACACGCAACTGATTGCACGTCGCGTGCGTGAAATTGGTGTTTACTGTGAGCTTTGGGCTTGGGATGTGACTGAGGAGCAAATCCGTGAGTTCAATCCGCAAGGTATCATTCTTTCAGGTGGCCCAGAGTCAACGACTCTAGAGGGAAGCCCTAAAGCACCAGATTATGTATTCGAAGCAGGTGTGCCTGTACTTGGTATCTGTTACGGCATGCAGACGATGGCAATGCAACTTGGCGGCCAAGTACACAGCTCAGATAAAAAAGAATTCGGCTACGCTAAAGTAGAAAAAGTGGGTGACTGTAAGCTATTCGAAGCGATTGAAGACCACATCGAAGACGGTGCGGGCTACCTTGACGTGTGGATGAGTCATGGCGATAAGGTTGCTAAGATCCCAGATACATTTAAAACTTCAGCGAAGACAGATACCTGCCCACACGCTGCGATGTCTTGGGAAGAAAAGCGTTTTTACGGTGTACAATTCCACCCAGAAGTGACCCATACTCAACAAGGCCTACGCTTACTTGAGCGTTTTGCAATTGATATTTGTGGTTGTGAGAAGCTATGGACGCCTGAGCAAATCATTGAAGATGCGATTGAGCGTATCAAAGAAAAAGTAGGGGATGATGAAGTTATCCTTGGCTTATCTGGTGGCGTGGATTCATCAGTGGTGGCTATGCTTATCCATCGCGCTATCGGCGATAAACTAACGTGTGTATTTGTTGATAACGGCTTACTGCGCCTCAATGAAGGTCAGCAAGTGATGGATATGTTCGGTGATAAGTTCGGTCTGAACATTATCAAAGTCGACGCAGAAGAGCGCTTCTTAAACGCGCTGAACGGCTTGAACGACCCTGAAGATAAACGTAAAGCAATTGGCCACACCTTTATTGAGGTGTTCGACGAGCAAGCCAGCCAGCGCGTAAACGCGAAATGGTTAGCACAAGGTACAATCTACCCTGATGTTATTGAATCAGCAGCATCAAAAACAGGCAAAGCACATGTTATCAAGTCTCACCACAACGTTGGTGGATTACCTGAAGATATGGAACTTGGTCTAGTTGAGCCACTGCGTGAACTATTCAAAGACGAAGTGCGAAAGATTGGTCTAGAGCTTGGTCTGCCGTATGACATGTTGTATCGCCACCCGTTCCCAGGTCCAGGTCTAGGTGTTCGTGTACTTGGCGAAATCAAGAAAGAATACTGTGACTTACTGCGCCGTGCTGATGCTATCTTCATTGAAGAGCTACATAAAGCGGATCTATACCACAAAGTATCTCAAGCATTCGCCGTGTTCCTACCGGTACGCTCTGTTGGCGTAATGGGTGATGCACGTAAATACGATTGGGTTGTTTCACTACGTTGCGTTGAAACTATCGACTTTATGACAGCGCGTTGGTCACACTTACCATACGAGCTACTAGGCCACGTTTCAAATCGTATCATCAACGAAATTGATGGTATTTCTCGCGTGGTTTACGATGTATCAGGTAAGCCGCCAGCGACAATCGAGTGGGAATAAGCTTGGTGGTAAAAACCTAACCTAGCTTCCGTTAGATTAATAAAAGGCCAGCCAGTATCTCTGACTGGCCTTTTTTATGAATCTTTACTTTCAAAAACCTTGCGGAGGTATTTGGTTTCTTCGCAGTGATGTTTATAGTGATGCTGTGAATCGCCCCGAGTTTGCCAGAGACTCAATAACTTGAGAAACTGGAACTATGAAAAAATCAAATCGCTATACATCAGAATTTCGTGAACGTGCTGTTAGGCTTGTTACTACTCAACAGCATGAGTATTCCTCTCTTTGGGCTGCGCTAGTATCGATTTCCGATAAACTGGGTTGTACACCAGAAACACTTAGAGCATGGGTAAAGAAGTCTCAAGCTCAGCCACATAAATCACCTTCAAACTCTCAATCAGCCGAAGAGCGACTCGCAGCATTAGAGCGCGAGAATAAAGAGCTGAAACGAACCAATGATATCTTGAGGCAAGCTGCCGCTTTTTTCGCCCAAGCGGAGCTCGACCGCAAACAGAAGTAAGCGTGGCTTTTATTGATGCTTACCGTAAGCATTACAGTGTCGAGTCAATATGCAAGGAATTGCCGATACACCTTCAACGTATTATGCCCATAAACAGCTACAGAGGCAGCCTGAGCGCCTATCTAATCGCAAAAAGCGGGACGCTGAGCTGATGATACTTATTCGACAAGTATGGGAAGATAACATGTCGGTTTATGGCGCTAGAAAAATATGGAAACAACTCCTACTTGACGGCCATCAAGTAGCTCGTTGCACTGTTGAACGATTAATGCGAATTATGGGTATTCAAGGCGTTCGTCGTGGTAAGACTTGTAAAACAACGATACCAGATGAGCAACAAGATACACCAATGGATTTAGTTAACCGTCAATTTATCGCTGAGCAGCCTAATCAGCTTTGGGTTGCTGATATCACTTACGTCGCTACATGGAGTGGATTTGTATACGTGGCCTTCGTAATAGACGTATTTTCTCGATACATTGTGGGCTGGCGCGTATTAACAACGATGCACACAGAGCTTATTCTTGACGCGTTAGAACAAGCAATTTGGCATCGTGGTAAAACAGAAGGATTGATCCATCACAGCGACAGAGGGAGTCAATACTTGTCTATTAGATACAGTGATCGACTTGCAGAAGCGGGGATCCAAGCATCCGTAGGAAGCGTTGGAGATTCTTATGACAACGCGATGGCTGAAACGATAAATGGTTTATTTAAAGCAGAAATCATTCGAAGAAATGGACCATGGAAAAATGTTGATGCTGTCGAATACGCAACTTTAGAGTGGGTGAATTGGTTTAATCATCAACGCTTACTGTCTTCAATTGGTTATATTTCACCAGCTCAATATGAAGCTGATTTCTATAATAATTTAAGAGAGTCAGGTAAAGTAGCCTGACTTAAACAAACTAGTCTCCGATGAACTCGGGGGGATTCACTCGTTATGGTGGCGATGAATTCGTGGTCTTACTACCCGGGTTTGATGAGCACCAAGCTGAAGCATGGTGCGAGTGTTTGCAACAGAAAGTATTTAAATTTCCATTTAAAGAAAGTATTACTGGAAAGCACTATATTGGCTTTTCTGCGGGAATCCATACATTTAGTCCTTCCGGTTGTCCTGCTTATGATTCAGATATTATTGCAATTCAGCTAATACAAATGGCTGATCATGCGATGTATGAAGAAAAGCGCACAAAAAAGCTAGCTAAAAAAATATGTGAAGCATAGGTGTTTTTGTCAGACACAATTTGTCGTAGCTGTCTCTACAATTGGACTGAACTGAATAATATTTCTTACCTACTTGATTTAGTTATAAATTGATGGTTTTTGCTGTGTTGTGTAATATGTGATTTGAGGCATAGAAAATGGTTGTAAATATTCCTCTGTCTTTCTCTGCATCAAGTGTAGATTGATAAAGTATAACAAATATAAGAAAAGTAATTATGGCTAGACGTGCAAGCACACAGGAAACACTGGCTTTATCTTTTGAGATGTTAAAGCGCATACCTCAATGAATAACAAATCGCTGACACCCACCACTAATTTGCACCTTCCTAAGATTCCGGCTACGCTTTAATTATGCACTCAAAGGATTGAGGAAACCAAACTATGGCTACTGCCCGTAAAAAACAAATCAGTTTAACCGACACCAAATACTACCACTGTATCTCCCGTTGCGTAAGGCGCGCCTTTCTGTGCGGTGAAGATAAACTTACTGGCAAATCATACGAACACCGACGTGATTGGGTTGAAGAAAAGCTATTGATGTTGGGCTCCGTGTTTTGTATTGATATTTGTGCTTATGCCGTGATGAGTAATCACACTCACATTGTTTTATATGTTGATGATAAAAAGGCTAAACGTGTGTCGGATGAAGCTATTGTGATACGATGGCACAAGTTATTTAAAGGCAGTTGGTTAAGCCATAAACTTATTGAAGGTGAGCCACTCAGCGAATCGGAGCAATTGATACTCGATGAGCTGGTTGATAAGTACAGAGAAAGACTAGCCGATATTAGCTGGTTTATGCGAGTACTCAACGAAGATATCGCTCGCCGAGCAAATAAAGAAGATAACTGTACAGGCCGATTTTGGGAAGGACGATTTAAATCCCAAGCATTATTGGATGAAGCAGCACTGGCAGCTTGTCTCGCATACGTAGACCTAAACCCCATTAGGGCCAAAATCGCAGCAACGCCTGAGACCTCAGACTACACCAGCATCAAAAAGCGCATCGACCACGCTAAGCTGGGCAAGCAACCAAAAAGCCTACTACGCTTTGCTGGTAGCCCGCGAAAGCATATGCCTAAAGGCCTATCTTTTGAACTCAAGTCCTATATTGAATTAGTTGAGCTCACGGGCCAATGTATTCAAGTCGATAAACGCGGGTATATCAATGAAGCACAACCGATTCTTACTCGACTCAATATAGAGCCTGAAAACTGGATAAAACTCACTACGCAATTTTCTCGGATATTCCACGGTGCAGTTGGTCGAGAGCGGACAATAACCGCTTACCGCGAAACACTGCAAAAACGACGACGTACAAACCTAACAAACTGCGAGCGTTTGTTGGCTTAGCAAAACACACATTCTCAACGCTAGAATTTCTTACTGTTGTATTTACAGCGCTTTGTCGTGCGCGATAAACCTGTTTTGTTGAATAGATACGCCTGAGCGCTAAAAATTAGCCTATCTATAAACGTTTTTGACCAAAGTGGTTGAAGTATTTTTATACTTTTTTACTTCACTTCCTTAGCTTGGAGGTTAATAGTGTGCATATTTTCATGCATCGCGATCACCAAATAACATTGATGCCGATCACTTTTGCCTAAAAATGTTATCGAGCGATCGACTTAGGTTATTCGGTGATCGACTTGATGTTATTGAAGCAAAAGCCACCCTTTCTCTCACATTGTAGGTATGTTTAATCGTTATTCTTATCGTTTTAACCGCGATGGGGATAACTATGCCAACGGCACCTATATCAATGAGAAAATTAAAAGAAATATTACGGCTAAAATACGGCGCAAATTTAACGCATCGTCAAATAGCGAAAAGCTTATCGATTTCCCCATCGTCTTTTTCAACTTATGCTAATCGAGCTGCACAGCTTGGCATTACCTATTGGCCTTTAGATGATACGTGGGATGACTGTAAGCTCACTCGTGCATTCTTCGCAACCAAAGTTCAGCCTAAACAATATGCCTCACCTGATTGGCTTAGCGTTAAGCAGGCTTTAAGATGTAAAACCATGACCTTATTACTGCTCTGGCAGGAATATGCTGAGCAACATCCAGAAGGGCATTACAGCTACAACCACTACTGTCGGCAATACAAAGCATGGTTTAAAACCCAAAAGCTCTCAATGCGTCAGCACCATAAAGCCGGTGAGAAGCTATTTGTTGATTACTGCGGCCCAACTATCCCGATAGTTAATCCCAGAACAGGCGAATTTAGAACTGCTCAAGTATTCGTGGCGGTGATGGGCGCGTCTAATTACACCTATGCCGAAGCCACGTTATCGCAAGGGCTTGAAGACTGGATAATGAGTCATGTTCGCTGCTTTGAATTTCTTGGCGGTGTGCCTGAGTTAATCATTCCTGACAACCTTAAAAGTGGCGTCACTAAAGCTTGTCGCTACGAGCCTGACTTAAACCCAACCTACCAACAACTCGCAGAGCATTACGACACCACAGTGATACCGGCCAGACCTTATAAACCCAAAGATAAGGCGAAAGCTGAAGTCGGCGTGCAAATCGTTGAACGTTGGATAATGGCGCGGCTGCGCCATGAAACCTTTTTTAGTTTAGCGCAATTAAATCAACGTATTAGTGAGTTGCTTAAAGATATGAACAACAGGCAAATGAAAAAACACCCAGGTAGCCGTGCTAGCCAGTTTATAGCAATAGATAAACCAGCGTTAAAACCATTACCGCAAACAGTGTACCAATACACCTTCGTGAAAAAGGTGCGTGTACACATTGATTACCATGTAGAGGTAGAAAAGCATTATTACTCGGTGCCGTACGCCCTGGTAAAACAAACGCTAGAAGCACATATCTGTGGTCAACAAGTGAAGGTCTACCATCAAGGTAAACTCGTTGCCTTGCATCCTCGGTCTTATGGTGTGGGTAGTCACACGACCAATGAGCAACATATGCCAATTGCGCACCGCAAACACCAGCAATGGTCGCCAGAGCGACTTGAACGTTGGGCAGCCCAAATAGGTAAAGAGACAGAAACCTTAGTTAAACGGTATCTCAATGAGCGAAAACACCCAGAGCAAAGCTATCGCCGCTGTTTGAGGTTGCTGAACTTAGCTAAACAATACTCGCCTGCCAGATTAGAACTTGCGTGCAAACGTGCGTTGCATACTGGTGTGACTCAGTTAAAAGCGATTAGCAATATGCTCAATAAAGGCTTAGAGCAACAACCGCTACCGAATGCGCAAATCGATTTATTAAGCGATATCGAGCACCACAATATCCGCGGCCAACATTATTACCACTAAGGACTTCTCATGAATATATTAACAAACCAATTAACTACCTTAAAACTGAGCGGTGTAAAAACGGCATTATTACAACAGCTTGAGCAACCAAATCTCTATATAGAGCAAAGCTTCGAAGAGCGGTTAAGCTTATTGCTGGAGTATGAAATTACTGGCCGAGAGCAACGGCGTATAGAGCGATTAACGAAGCAAGCCAAGTTCAGGCTTAGGGCCAACTTACAGGAAATCGATTACCACATTGAGCGCGGATTAAACAAAGGAAAAATCCGCAGCCTCGCGCAAGGGGAATGGCTCAAACAGCATCACAACTTACTGATAACAGGCGCAACAGGTTGCGGTAAAACGTACCTCAGCTGTGTACTTGGGCACCACTACTGCCAGCAAGAGCACAGTGTTTACTACTTCAGGCTAAAAGAGCTACTCGAAAAGCTATTTATGGCGCAAGCCGACGGCAGCTATCGCAAGTTAATCAGTAAACTCAAAGGCTGTGACCTGTTGATATTAGATGATTGGGGATTAGAGCCACTGAATGCTCAGCAGCGCAGTGACTTACTGGAAATCATCGACGCCAGATATGACTACAAATCAACCATGATCACCAGCCAACTTCCAGTAGCCAACTGGTATGAAATGATAGGTGAGTCGACCCATGCAGATGCGATCCTAGACAGGCTTGTTCATAGCGCCATAAAAATAGAGCTACAAGGAGAATCGATGAGGAAAAGATTAAAACAATTGACGGATGCCGATCACGTCAGTTAGATTTTTACGAGGTCTACAATCGTGAGAGATTGTGATCGCCATCGATGTTATTGAGCGATCGACATCATGTTATTACGCAATAGTGATGGGTGTCACTTATTTTCTTGTCACTTATTTTCTCAGCAAATTGAAAACAGCTGGCCGGAACGACAAATTTAGGGCACAGGTGTTCTTTGGCTTATAAGTAATCAAAGTATGCTCCGCCCCTGGTCTTTGGTCATGTGTCATTCCTATTTTATATAATACTGAAATGACACAGATTTCTAAACACTACCCTGATCCCCAAAGCTTTGCTATGGACCAAAAACAATATGGCTCAATGCAGTCAAAGTTAGTTTGCTAGCCTGTGATTAATATTCTCTAGTACTGTTTGTAAATTCTGCCTTAGAGCTTCGTCTTGAACTACACCAAGTTCACTCTCTATGTCATCTTTTAATGTACTAAGACTTTCATTACTTAACTGTGCATCTGGATAATATGACGCTAGAAATGCCCGCTCTGCCACATTATTTGAGCTATTAATGATATTGACTACTAGATCTTCTTTTGACTTATCACTGACCAGTGACACACTTTCAATCCAATTTATTTTATCGTAGTTATCTTGTTCATTTTTCCCAAATACAGCTTGTTTAGTGTTATCTAAATAGAGCTTAATAGCCTGTGACTTCTCAGCTGATAGGGAATGTTTAGACATAGATTGAGTGTAGCTATATACAGTTCTTGAAAGCGAGACATCCGATGTGCTTAAAAGTTTTTTAAGGTAATCAGGGCTATCAGCGCTCATTGCTTGCGAAAGTTTTACCTTTGATAGTCGCTCATCATCAATTGAGTGATTGATATTAGCTAGCTCGTTTTCAATAAAGTCAATGTAGTCTTCCGTATTTATTAGATTGTTATAATTAAATACTAAAGAGTTAATTACATCAGTGCTAACATACCTGTTCTTTATCTCACTTTCAAAAAAGTCTTTTACTCTGACAAAGTCATCGGTGTACTCTTCCAATTTACTGTCATCAATTTCTGCTGTAATCGTTGTAGACTCTGAAAGTAATCTAATGATTTTTTGTTTTGATTTGTCGTTTTCTGTGATTTGATATAAGTCAATGAATTCGGATGATAGTTTTAATGGCTTTAAATCTGAAATAACATCTACTAAATATTGGAATTCAAATGATTCAGGTGGATAGTTTTTTATAAGGCTGTATATCTCAGATATTTTTTCTTCTCTAGAAAGAGAGTCTGAATATAATATTAACTTTAGCACTTTATCTGTTTCAGATAGTTTTCCTGTAAAAATTTCATTTTTTATTATGGTTGTTTTTTTGTTTATTTCTTTTTTTATGTTTTTTGTGTCCATTTCTTTATTTGTTTCTATATTTTCATTTTTTTATTATTTGATAATAAAAGTGCAGCTGGTAGTGTTGTTAATAAAAAAATTAAAATTATCTTTTTCATTGTTTTATACCTTTATAGGCCACTTTATGTGGCCTTGGAATATATGGTCTTTCTTACATCAAATCATAGTACTGATACATGTGTGTTGGTGTACTACCATAAGGCTTTCTTTCACCTGCTCGATCCCAAGAAAATGCTACAAAAGTATCGCATCTGAATTTTGCTTTTTGAATAACAACCTTTTTTCTTTCCCATTTTTTAGTTACGTTATTATAAACACGCTTATAACCCCACTTTCCTTCAGTTGCAGTAAAAGAAAGCGTATAAGATGGAGAGAACTCTTTTTGTTGTCGGCCAAACTTAATAATGTTTTCCCTTTTATTTATATATACAGTGCTTCTTCTAGCTTTATATCCCCAGTACTCAGAAGCATTTTTGAAACTATTCAATGAGTTTTCTTCAATGACGGCAGGTGTATCCAAAACTTCAAGTACTTGACTGCCTGTCCACAGTCCAACATGTCCAAGATTTTCTAGTCCACCTGCACTAAAACTTAGATCTCGACCTAGAATATCTGCAACGTTTTCTGGTGTTGAAGCATTAGCTAAACCCGCTGTAATAGTTGCACCTAGAAGCAAAGCAACTCTAATTTTATACATTATAAATTCCTGTTTTAAATGTTCAAAAATAACTGTTGTTTTTTTGGCCAATACGTGTAGATTTTATCAAACACATGAAATGAAAATTCTTTATCTGGTACCGGGAAGTTAAATAATTTTTTAAAATCATTTAATTTTTCAAACTTTTCCGGCTCTTTTAATACTCGTAAACAAAGCTGTTCATTAAGGTTGTCACTAGATCTTATTGGGTAAGATTTAATTAATACCTCATTATCACCTATGACATCGTTAACTAATAATATAGGCAGTTGCTTAAGTGTCCTTGCTACTCTTAAATATCCATCTCTATATTTAAGTGTATTTAGCTTTTGGTTATAAAAGTATTCTTTAATTCCTTTTTTATCAAAGCCAAAAGGCATGTCAGCCGGCATAAATATGGCATAATCCCGCTTAACAAGCTTTAACGCCTTTCTTAAAAAGTGACCTCTGCTATCTAAAATAATGACCTCGGCTTCTACACCAAGCGATAATGCTGTTTTTTTTATTAGATCAATGTCATAACTCTGTTCTGTAATGAGCATACAAATACCTTTAAACCCCATTAACTTGCAAGTTTTGTAAGGTATTGAAAAATAAAGGTAATGATGAAAGAGTAGAAAAAAACTACTACCAGCCACAATTTTTTTATCAATAGTAAAAGTAAAGTCTGTCATGATTTTAGATGAGCTTGTCTTGTTGATGAACTCCCTATTTAGTGATTTATTATACTCCCACTCGGATAAAATATGTTCAAAGTTTTTATCTTCAAGTATATAGCTTAATGATAAACTGGCGTCTGTTCTTTCTATGTTTCTTTTTATCTCTACAGCTTCAGCTGTTGTCAATTTATTGGCCATAATTTTAAAGCAAGCCAGTTATGGCTTGCCAAAAAAATTAAACAGTATCAAATGGGTTAGTGCCACAATCTTTTGCAGCGTTAATAATTTCTACTGAGTTATTGGCGATTTCTAGTACGGTTAAAATGTTTAGTTCTAACATATTATATTCCTTATTTGTTTGATTGGACCCGTATTGGGTCCTTTAAGCTTATCAGTGTTTTTTGCTTTTGGTCAAATTAAAATTTAATGGGTTAATTTTGCTTTTTTTATGGTTTTGTTTTGTTTTTTTGTTTAATGTTAATTCGATAATCTGAAATTTAATTTTCTAAACTTTAGAGAGCTTGGTATTTTTACTGCGTTTTTTGTGTCTTTTTTTTGTTTTTTTTTGTGAGGTGTTTTTTTTAATAAGTTTTTTGAATTATTTCATTTTTGTTACGAAGATGGGTGGGAAGGGCGTAATTGAATTTTTCGTTACGATTTTGTTTCATTTTATTTTTAGTTTTTTACAAAAAAATATGTTTGAGTGATTGTAATCTTCTCTTTGATGAGTAAAAAATAGCCCAAATCAGCACTTTGGGTTGCATAGTGTTTGAAACCCCCTAGGTTTAGGCTTTGCTTTTTGTCTTTTTAGTTCTTTCTCGTCATATCAACAAAATAAAGGGGGTCAAGCCGCTAGCTTCATGTATATAGAGAAAGTGAAGACCTGCTTTTCGCTCAAAGCCACCCTTAGAGCATTTACGTTAACTCACAATGGGGCAAAAGCGTGTTTTGGGTTTTAACAACAAGAGTCAGTACCGCTTACACTGACTCGATATTGAGGTGGCGTTACTTGCTCGAGGATTTACTCGGCTTTAGGCCTGGAGTGTTTCCTGGAGTTTTTTTGTTGTCACGTCGACGTTGATCTGGCTTGCCTGTTGATTTGGCTTTTGGTTTTGGTCCTAGTTTCAAACCCATGATTTGATCCTTTTATTTTACGAGGTTATTCCTCGTTGTGTGATCTTTGAGCAGTATTGATGGTTTTCAAGGTGTGTATGAAAAACAATCAAAAAATATCCTCTAAGTTCTCTGCTGGTAACTCACGTTTTGACAAACCACTTAAAATGTATGGTGACCAGTTGGAGGCACAAGATGGATAGAACTGCATCAGGACCGCGAATGCTTACTACCGAAGAGATACAAGAGCTTCGTTGTGATATGGCAGAGTCCTTTGCTTGGGCCTAAGCTGAACTAAAGCGCCGACGAGTAATAAAAAATCAAAAAAGTTCTGCGCATGGTATAGGTGATGGTATCGAGAACAGCTAGCTTTCTAACTGGCTGCTATGTCGATATATTTTCTTCTGTGATCTTCGAGTGGGAACAATGACTCTAAAATGAGTTAGCATTCGCTTAAGAAAAGGGCGAATATGATAAATATTCGCCCTTTTGCTTATTTTAGAAGCAGTTGAATCAAAAAAGTGATTTTTCACTTTACCTTTCAAAAAAGCGCTTTATAATGCGTCGACATTGCAGGGGCGTAGTTCCAATTGGTAGAACAGCGGTCTCCAAAACCGATGGTTGCGGGTTCGAGTCCTGCCGCCCCTGCCACTTCTATTTTGCACTTCGCACTTTTTCAACGTAAACTCCTTAAAAAAATTAAACTGCATAGCCATGAATCCGATTTACGCAGATATTCTTGACGTTGTTCCACTAAAATTAAACTCCGCATTTGCCCATGCAGATCCAAATCAGTCTGAGACTAATGCAGCGACGCCTGTGCAGCTACTCACGTTACCTCAGACATTAAAGCAGGATATAGTAAGCGCCGTGGGAAGCATGGTTGAGGTGGTTGCTGGAGAACAAATAACGTTAGTCGATAAGCGATTAAGCTTACCTAGCACACAGCTCAATAGCGCACAAAAGCGTGAATTGTGGCAAGTAATATGGAGCCAACAGTATGCAAATTGAGCATGGGGGATTGCTGCGTTTTACGCTTGATGAAATTATGCTGATTGAGCGTGCTTGCCATGCATTTCCTTGGAGTGAAAAGACTATGCAGTCTTGCCTACATGGGCGCTACTTTAATACAAGCATTGCAAAAGATAATAGGCTGGTTGGTTTCTACGTTGCAGAGCGAGCGGGGCCTGACTTAACCTTAATGGATATTTGCATCCGTCCCGACGAGCAAGGTTATGGGTACGCAAAGTTACTGATGGAGGATTTATTGGCACAAGCTGCGACACTACAGGCTGAAAATATCTTTCTCGAGGTAAGAGCATCAAACGCTACTGCAATCTCGCTTTATCAGCGCTTTGGGTTTGTTGAGATGGGACTGAGAAAGAATTATTACCCCGCCCCAGAAGGTCGTGAAGATGCAATGTTGATGGCGTTACCGTTAATATAATAGCTCTATAGGTAACGCTAATTCACCTTCAAATTTATTCTTGTTCGGTATAATTTAAGATACGCTAACCGGTTTAATTGCCATTACTTGCCGTTTTGTCCATTGATAACGTGTAACGTATAGCTTCAGTAAGCTTAAGTAAGTGATAGTGGAGGTCGCCACTTTGTACGTTACGCAGGCTCGCTTCTAACTCTCCTGCAGCCTCATGAATATTCATAAAGCCGAAGCATCCAGCACTACCTTTTATACTGTGGGCTAACGCTCTTAAAGACTCCCACTCATGCAGGTCATAGAGTTGCTGAAGCTCTGTGAGTTGCCCTGGCAGCTTTTCTATATAGTTGCGGCTGATCTGTAAAAACTTTTCGGTTTGCAACAAGGCATCCCAAGAGGAGGCTTTATCATTCTGAATTTCAAGATACTGAATTAGTAGTTCCCCCAATCGCTCTTTATCAATAGGTTTGCCAAGTGTAGCATCACACCCAGCCTCAACATGATTGTCGATATCGTGTTTCATCACATTGGCAGTAAGCGCGATTATTGGCCCATCATAAGCGGCGTGTCTAAGCATTTGTGTTGCTTCTTCGCCGCCCATTACTGGCATTTGCATGTCCATTAAAATGAGCTGATAATCCTCTACAAGCGCCATTTCTACAGCCTCAGCGCCATTATTTGCGATATCCGGAACGATCCCCCAATTGGATAACAATAATCTAATGAGCTCTTGATTATCAGGGTTGTCCTCTGCAACGAGTACTTTAGCATCTAGGGTTTTTCCAGCTGCGATTTGTGCTTTATCTTGATCTACTTGCTGCGTGCGCTCTAGTGCATTTAACCACTGATAGGGACGGGCGTGGAAGTTTCCAGCTACTTCCACAGAAAATAAGCTACCAGAGCCTTGCTGGCTTTGAACATGGACATCGCCCCCAAGCAACTGAGCGAGATTTTTTGAAATACATAATCCGAGTCCAGTACCACCAAATCGCCGAGTGGTGGTGGTGTCTGCTTGCTCAAATGGCCTAAACGCGCGTTGTAGTTCACTTTCCGACATGCCGATTCCAGTATCTTTAATACTAAAAATAAACTTTTCAGTGTCAGGCTTAAACTCTACCTTTAAATGCACTCCACCATATTCGGTAAACTTAACCGCATTGGTGGCAATGTTTAATAAAATTTGTTTTAGCCTTGTTACGTCGGTATAGAGCTTATTGGGAAGTGGTAAAATAAACTCGGTTGAAAAGCTAAGCAACTTCTCATTGGTCATGGGCTCAATGATGGACTCAATATCATTGACCAAAGGCATTAGCAGAACTTCAGATTCTTCAACGTCGAGCTTTTCTGCTTCAATTTTTGACAGATCTAAAATATTGTTAATCAGTTCCAGCAAGTGCTTTGAATTTCGCAAGATAGTATCAAGGTGTTGCTTTGCTGCGGGAGAGTCTGGGTGTTGGATGAGCTGCTCGGTAAAGCCCATGATGGCCGTTAAAGGCGTGCGTATTTCATGACTCATATTTGCCAAAAAGCGGCTCTTGAGCTGGTTTGCTTGTTCGGCTTCAATAATAGCAATCTCAAGCTTGCTATTGGTTTGTTCAAGCGCTTTAGTGCGGTCTTCTACTTTCTCCTCCAAGTGTTCTTTGTAATCTTCTAATTCTCGTTGGAAAGTGCGGATCTGACCAATCATGTGATTAAAGTCTTTGAATAAAACACCGACTTCATCGGAATTATGTTCGGGTAATGCCACCATCAGATCGCCATCACCAACACGATGACTTGCTTCACCGAGCAGCTCTATGGGATTGAGTAGCAGGTTTCTGACTACAATAAAAATGAGAATAGGCAAGGTTACGACAGACAAGATAACAATAAGCGCGGTGATCAAACTGATGGTTTTGCCGGAGCGGTAAAGCAAGGATTTCGGGATTGTAGATATATAAAAATACCCACCACTAAGCTGGGCGCTATAGGTCATTCGCTCAATATTATCAATACTGCTGATCTTCATAGAATCAAGCTGACCTGAATCGGCAATATTGCTAATCTCTTCAACTTCACTGGCACTCAAGTAATGACCGATAAGGTTGGTATTGGAGCTAAATAACACTTCGCCATCAATACTCATTAAAAGGTTGAGCGTGTTGTCGTAGGGCGCTTCAAGAATACTGGTACTAATTAGAGAAGGGGAAACTTGCACCACGATATAACCCTGCTGACGAGGTTGTTTCAGTTCGTAGTCAACGCTATAAACTTGTTGGACAAAATACAGTTGGGTCCCCGCACTGGAGGCTACCATAAACTGATGTTGGCGCAGGTTACTTTGCTGGATTTGTTTAGCAAACGGGTAAAGATTAGGAGATTCTCCTAAGTTACTGGAATAAAATGCCGAGCTTGCGCCATCTGGAGACAGTAGATTGATGCTAATAATATCAGGGTATGCTTCACTGTAACTGGCAAATACGTCCATCAGTGCACCCAGTCGTTTGGTTTTCTCCATTCGTTCTAAATTTGCAGAGTTGAGAAAATCACTGAGAACCGGGGAGGTGGAGAGTAACTTCGTAGTGGACTGGTATATTTCGATGTAATTGAACATCTTTTGTTGTTGTTGTTCAACGAAACGACTAACAATGAGTTTAGCCTGTTGTTGGGTAGAGCTCGTAACGTTAGTAAGCGTGAACCCGCCTAAAAACAGCAAAGGCAAAATGACAAGAGGTGTGATATACCATAAGAGTCGAATACTTAACTTGCTTGTTCTCATGACGAATTAGCTACCTTGCTACACAAAATTCTGACCTCATAAAAATGAACAGGAAGAATATACCAATCGAATTAAGGTTCAAACCAATTTGAAGGGGCATCTATCACGTTAGTTATGTTGAAAAATGCCCGTTTAAACAACCAAGTAGTGAAATTTAGCTTTGCCAATAAGGTCAGTACCTACAGCAAAATGGTTCGTCGATTTAGTACCATGAGTATTAAATCATAAGCGGAGGGAGGTGAATACTCAAGTTTGTTCAAATGGGTCGAAAATACGATAAAAGGTAAGGTAACCTGAGCTTCGAATAATAAATGCCTTTCTAGCAGCCAGTTTTAGCGTTAACTGCGTTGAATTCACTTCCAATAGCTCATTTACTTAATGCATTTGGTATAAAAAAGCCTCCAGAAGGAGGCTTTAAATGACAAATTTATGATGGATTAGAAGTTATACTTCATACCAAGTGATAGTCGACGGCCTTTCACGTCAAAGAACTCACCGTTATCATACGTTTCAGGAGTACGAGGAGGTTCTCTATCAAATACGTTATTCACACCAACACGTAGTTGTAGGTCCTCAACTAGGTAAGTCTTATACATAAAGTCTACAGTTGTGTATGAGGGTACGTCATTGTAGTTATTGTCTTCTGGTGTCCACTCATTGTCATCGACGGTGCTATGACGGTAGTTTACAGTAACAACATATGCCGAGTCATCGTGGCTGTATAGTGCACTAAAGCGACCTTTCCAGCGTGGCGCATCATCAGTTTCACCCATATAGTTACGGAAGTCTTCAGAGCGGCCTGTTGAGTTTTGGTTGTCTTCGATTAGGTATGTTGCTGTTAACTTAAGCGCGAATTCACCGTTAAGTGCATCAAACTTATATGCTGATTCAAAGTCCATACCTTTTTTAGTGATCTGTGCTGCGTTAATTGGGCGCGCATAGTAGTGCACAATCTCGCCAGTATCTTTGTTACGTACAACGTTACTACAGAACGGGTTATCTAGAGAAGATGCTTCGTAACATAGCTTAACACTGTCGCGACCAAAGTACTCGATTGCACCGTCGATTTCAAATGACCAGTAATCAACAGTAAGATCCAAGCCTTCAATAAACTCTGGTGTATAGATTACACCAACAGTGTAGTCATTTGATACTTCGTTTTGAAGGTCTACATTACCCTGTACATAGCCTTCTAAACTACCACCAGATAACCACTTATCTGAAGGCATCCAGCCTGCTTCTAGGCCATCCGCCTGACAGTTATTAATGATGTTTTCTCTGTACTTATAATTGCTGCTAAGTTCTGCAATTGAATCGGCGCGACAAATATCCGCACGACCCGAATTGTAAGTTGTAGAGTTAGGGGTAAATAGGTCACCTAGATTTGGCGCACGTACTGATTTAGAGCGATTCAAGCGAATGCGTAGTTCTTCAGTCACACCCCAGTTTAATGCCATTTTCCAAGCATCGTCACCGCCTGTTACTGAGTAGTCCATGTAGCGATATGCACCTTCAAAAGTAAGGTCTGTAGCTAAGAACTGATCCACAAGAAGTGGTACAGAAATTTCAGTTGAAAATTCGTTAACTTTGATTTCTCCATCCATAGGTAGGCTAGAGTTACCTTTAATCAGGCCTTTTTCCATGTTTTCAGATGGACGGATCTTTGCAACTTCACGGCGGTGTTCAGCTGTAAATGCTGCACTTACGTAACCCGCAGGTAATTCGAATAATACACCGTCAACAGTCGCGCTGAATACTGCTTGGTCGTGTCTGGCAAAACGGGTTGCGGTTGCTGAAATGTAACCTTGCTGCTCTTGGTTCGCACGCATCGCACCCATTGGGTTGAATGGTACACAACCTGCACGCGCACCGGTTACGTTACCGTCATCATCGCGAGTAGCGCAAACAACCTGACCGTTATCATCGATAACTGAATCAATGGCATAGGCTAGGTTCTTTTTATAAACCTCACCTGTCCACAGGGTATCTTGCTCAATTCGACCGAATTGGAAGTAGGTGCTATAACCCCAGTCATCATTGATAATACCTTCAGCACCAATCGATGAACGGAATACTTCACGCTCTTGGTTATACTCTCGGTCACCCCATAAATGTTCGTTGGCTTGATAAAGTGTTACAGAGTCTAAACCAGCCTCGTCCATTACTTTACCCATCGAATCACTTACAAATGCACTATCGCGACGAATAGTGTGAGTAAAAAATGCAGGGCTACTTTCAGTTGTTGCTTCTGTCTTTGAGTAAGTGGTATCGAAAGTCAGAGCGTGATCATCGTGTAGCTCGTAAGTACCATAAAGCGTACCAATCACACGCTCAAGTGGAGTACGGAAGTAATCCTTATAACCATGTCTGAAGATTGCATCACCTGGATTTTCGTCATCGTAAAGGTAACGACCTGCCGCGCGAACTGGCTTATCAGTAAGTTGAGCTGGATCGTCGATTAAACCTAGACCATAATCGAAAGGACGCATTGTGCCGTCTTCATCGAAAGTGAAGTGGTTGTTTTCAAAAGCTTCACGTGTCTTTGTACCTTTCCACGCGAAGAAGTCACCACGCTCCGAGTAGTAACCTAGTGCAGTTGGGTGGTTAAACTGGATATCCGCTGGAATACCATCACTACCACCTGTGTTTGCTGGGTTAGAGATAGATCTCATGCCGCGTTTGTAGAAATCACGGTCCATTTTTGCGTAGCTTTCGCTTTTGGTGTAGTTCAGTGATGTGATGAACGATAACTTGTCTAGCTCTTGACCACCTGTAATTGAGAAATAATATTCTTCACCACCGCTTTGCTCAGGCTTTACAGTGGAAACATCAACTTCTATACCATCGAATGATTTCTTGGTGATGATGTTTACCACACCTGCAACTGCATCGGCACCGTATACTGCTGCTGCACCACCTGTAGCGATTTCAATACGTTCAATAATGCTAGTAGGGATGTTGTTTAAATCTACAGCAGTATCACCAACAGAACCTGGTACAAAACGACGACCATTTACAAGCACTAATGTACGCTCAGAACCTAGACCACGTAAATCAGTGGTGTTTAAGCCTGATGCGTAGATATAGCTAGTTGTATTTTCAGGAGATAAGCCAACCGTTGCCTGAGGCATTTCAGCTAAAAGGTCGTTTACGTTTGTAATACCTTGGTTTTCAAGTTCTACACCACCGATAACGGTAACAGGTGTTGGTGATGTAAGGTTAAAGCGTTTGATACGAGAACCTGTAACTTGAATACGCTCAACAGACTTAGCTTCAGTTTGTTCGTTAGCAACAGCTACTGAACCGCTTACAGCACCAGCGATCAGCGCCGTTTGGATGCTAGCAGTAACTAGATTTAACTTCTTCAACATTTTGACCCTTTTTTACTTTGTTTATAGCAATGACCGAACTTTTTATTAATTCTTAAAGTTGGCACTTCGCAATATAGGTGCTGCGTTTTTACCATAAACAATTGTTAAACATGGATTTTGTTTGAATGTTGATGGTGTATATGAAAGGTTTAATCTGTGATTTAAGTGTTCCTTATTTTGTTTTTTCTATTTAAATCAGGTGTTTGTATGGTTTGTTTGTGTAATGTATTTTTTACGGTGAGTGAGTGCTTACAATTTTCGTTATTAATTTAGAAACAATTATTTTATCTTTGGTGGGATTGGTACAAGTTTTGGTGTTTTATTTGAGCGTATTTGTAGCCAAAATTGTAACTTGGGTGTAATTTTGTCTGTTTAAAAAGTGATCGGTTGGTGTTTGGGGAGGGATTTTGTTGGGAACTTTTTCAGATAGGCTAAAGAATAGCCTATCTTTTTAGTTGTTGAACTACACTCGTATAGCTTTTAAACGACGCTGTTTTAGTTGTAGTTGGATTGCTTTACCATGGTGCCCCTCAGCGATGATCTCTTGTACATCTATGTTGCGAGTTGCTAAAAAATTCTGAGTAAGTTTGTCACAAAGCACACTTAAATTATCACTTATCTTGCTACAAATATAACAAAAGCGCGCAAGCTTTTGCGGTCTGCGCCAAGCGTCAATGTTTTGTAAAATAGTAAGCCAGTCATCAGCGGTTTTATTTTCTTTGTTTAACAGCTCTAAGTTTGAAAGTAATTCTTTGCCACTTTCAATATAAATATTTGGGACTTTGAACTGTTTTGCCTGCACTAAATCTGCACTGGTCGAGCCCGAAAAATAAAGTGCTAGGCAGAATTGAGCGACAGCATTTAGCTCGCTGCCGTTTTCGAGCTTTTTGATTGTCTCTTGATATTGCTTTTGTGCGATATGCTCCCAGCTGGGAATATAGGGGGCAACAAACTCTAGCGCTCCCAGTTCTGAAATGATAGTTAAAAAGTGGCCTAGACCATTATCTTCTATGGTCTTTTCTATTTCTAGCCATATACGCTCTTTAGTTAAGGTTTGCAATTCTCCCTCAGCGACCATATGTGTCATAAGGCGCCAAGTCTCTTCTGCGATTGTAAAATGATAATCTTGATAACGAGCGGCGAACCTCGCGACTCTTAACACTCGTAAAGGATCTTCACTAAATGCTTCACTCACATGGCGTAATACTCGATTTGCTAAATCTTTTTGGCCACCATAGGGGTCGATGAGCGAACCGTCTTTGTCTTTTGCGATGGCATTGACCGTTAAATCGCGACGCAATAGGTCATCTTCTAACGTGGTTTCGGGTCCAAAGTCACAAATAAAGCCGGTGTAGCCTTGTCCACTCTTTCGCTCTGTTCGAGCTAGGGCATGCTCGTCTTTGGTTTTTGGGTGCAAAAATACCGGAAAGTCACTACCAACTTGTTGATATCCTTGTTGAGTCATTTCGGCTATGGTGGCGCCAACCACCACATAATCTCTCTCTTTTACTGGTCGTTTTAGTAATTCATCTCTTACGGCACCACCAACTAGGTAAATTTTCATTTTCTACATACCATTTTATGCGATTCGAGGTTTTATCTTGAATCGGATTTTGCCATTATAGAGCGCATCATAACAATAAAGAGACAAGTCGTGTATTTACGCTATTTTGGGTTAACCGAAAAACCTTTCTCGATTGCGCCAAACCCTGAGTTTTTATTTCTGAGCGAACGTCACAAGGAAGCACTTGCCCACCTAACTTATGGGTTAGGGGATGCAGGCGGCTTTGTATTACTTACAGGTGAAGTAGGAACGGGTAAAACCACGGTCACCCGCAGCATGTTGGCTCAGCTACCTGAATCAACACAAGTTGCGTTTATTTTAAACCCATCGCTTTCAGAGCTAGAATTGCTGGCAACTATCTGTGATGAACTAGATATTGAATATGACGCTAACAACGCTACGTTAAAGTCGCTAACTGATGTGATCAAGCATAGGTTGTTGGCAAATCACCAAAGCGGCGGCCATACGATGCTGATCATCGATGAAGCGCAACATCTAGCGCCTGAGGTATTGGAGCAGCTGAGATTACTAACAAACTTAGAAACCGACCATAAAAAATTATTACAGATAGTGCTGGTCGGCCAACCAGAGCTGCAGCATTTACTGCAGCGAAACGAGTTAAGGCAACTAGCACAAAGGATCACTGCGCGCTATCACTTGCTACCACTGAGTGAGTCTCAGGTATTTGCTTATATTCAGCATCGATTGCAAAAGGCAGGTTGCCAGCAAGCTTTATTTCATCACGATGCGGTTGCCTACGTACATCAGGTTACCGCCGGGATCCCAAGGTTGATAAACCTGCTGGCCGACCGGTGTTTGCTTGGAGCATATTCTGCTTCACAGACTCAGGTTACAAAGGCGATTGCAATTCAGGCCGCAAAAGAAGCGCTACCAACTAACTTGGTACCGGTTGAAAATCAAGCGAAAAGCCGTAAGCCGCTATTATTTAGTGCTTGGCTTGGGGTATTGTTTTTGGTCGGCTTTGGCCTAGCTAAATTGGTATAGAGGGAAACATGTCGTATTTAACAAGTGCAATGAAACAGTCACAGCAAGGCGTTGATGCTGAGCAAGATTACCTCAGTCAAAGACAAAGTGCACAGCTCGTCTTTTATAAAAAACTGGTCACTTATGCTGGGGCTGGTATTTTGTCTCTATCGTCAATGGGGGCTGGATATTACTTAGGAAAAGTAACGGCGACAGACGATAATGCATTGACGCTAACCGCCAGCACCGCGAAAAATAGCGAAACTAAAGCTACATTATCTGAAAAGCTTAAAGAGCAGCCCCCGACAGAGGTCAATCCGCAAGTACAAACGGTACAAAATACAACTCCGCTAGTTTCAACTCCACAAGTGAATACGCCAATTAACCAGGCCGCTGCTGAAAACGCGGTGAATACTGATGTTAAGGCGGCACAGCCGGAACAACACTTTCAGTGGGTGTCAGTACAAGTTGGTGTAGATAGTCAGGGGCAGCCTTTATATCAGCAGCAGCTTGTGCCTGTTGATTCAGTCAAAGCTGTACCTGCGCCGTTAAAGTCTCAGCCACGCGTTGCCAAAGTAACTCAAGACTCGTCACCTGGTGAGATCCAAACAGAAGGGGAGTATGCTGGTTATCGAGTTTTTGGTAAGACAGCGTCACGACAGGAAGATGAGCTTGCCGGTGTGTCAGATGAGTTGAAAAAAGCCTTTGCAGAAGCGGTCAAAGAGACCGAATCTCATGAAGAACCTGACGTTCTCGCGACGACGAAGGACTCAGCGTCGGTTACCCCTATTGGGCTATTGCCTGCTCGGCTACAAAATACTATTCCAAGCCTACGCTACCAAGCGCATATCTATGCGACTGAGGCTCATGAGCGATGGATAAAAATTAATAATAGGCCACTGTATGAAGGCGATAGCCTAGGTGCGTTAACCGTTGTTGAAATTACACCCGAGCAAACTCGTTTTGACTTTGATGGAATTGAGTTTAGTTTAGAAGCGATGGAAGATTGGTTACCCTAAAACTTTCTTATACTCTGGGTTCTACGACTAAGAGTAGGCTAGGGTAACATTGAATGCTTAAAAAAGCGGATCAGGTCGAGCTTGAACTCTTCAGGCTTGATCGCAGACTCTAATTCGTCATTTGCTTTTTTAGCGCTGAGATCTATGTCTTGAACCTCAGTGTAGTGCATGTATTTGGCTTGGTAAAATACCTTCACCACGGGCTTGAGTGGTTCTTTTGGATTACTCTGTGCAATTACACCCACTTTACCGCTAGTAAGTTTAACTAAAGTGCCTACCGGGTAGACGCCGATACAGGCGATAAAGTGAGTTAATAACTGTTCATCAAAGTGGTGAGGGCAGCCCTCTCGCATCAGTTTAAACGCCTTAATTGGCGTCATCCCGTCTTTATATATGCGCTCTGCTGTGAGTGCATCATACACATCGATGATAGCGGCCATTCTGACATGCTGTGGCAACTCATCTGCCGTTTTGCCATAAGGATACCCAGAGCCATCCAAACGCTCATGGTGATAGCCTGCAATTTCACAAGAAACTTGGCTAAGCCCTGCGTTTAGTAGTATGTCAAAACTATACTTAGCGTGAGACTTCATGATGTTGTATTCGTCTAATGTGAGCTTGTCGGGTTTATTTAAAATGCTATCAGGGATCTCGATTTTGCCAATATCGTGGAGTAAGGCCCCTGTGGTCATCTCTTCAGTTAGCGCTCTTGAGTAACCTAAGTGCTTACAAAAAATAGCCATCAAAATTGCAACATTGATAGAGTGCTCTAGTAGGTAGGTGTTTTTTTCTCTGATCCTAGCAATGCAAGAAAGCGCATCTTGATTACGAAATACCGAATCAATAAAACCTCTGGCGGTTGTCTTAAATGCGTCGATTTCAATTTCTCTGCCAGCCTTTATATCGTTAAATGCTTTATCTTGTATTGCTCTGGCTTCGTCATAAAGTTTGACCGCTTGTTTCATCTCGGCGTCAACACTGCATTTTTTTTGCCAAGGGTCGTGAGGCGGCTTTTGTGGCTCTTCTATGCTGTCATCGTGAGGTGGCTCGTCATGTGGGTCATGCTCAGACAGTCTTTTGCTCGGATCGACGGTTACTTCAAGCACTCCCGCTTTTTGTAGCTTCTCTATGCTTGTTTTTGTTCTCACCCAGCCTTTTGTTTTAATCGCCACTGAGCCTGTCTGCTTTGTTACATTGACAACAAACATACCCGGCTCTAACTCACTGATATCAATATTAATCTCTGGCATAGTGGTTCCTTCAATTGAGACTTTAAGCGTAGCAAAGCTTGCAAAAATAGAAAGGAACAAAATAGAAATATGATTGATTTTTATCCGCCAAACCCGCATTCTGGACAAAACAAAAAGGAGTCTATTTTATGCGCTTATCCCCTTTGGCATTGGGCCTTATTGCCACAATTTCTTGGCATGCATGTGCAGATCTTAAACAGCAAGTAGCCGAGTCTATGCCCGAACTAGAATCTTTATATCTACATTTGCATCAAAACCCTGAACTCTCTTATCAAGAAGAAAAAACTGCGCGTCGGTTAGCAAAAGAAATGCGAACACTCGGCTATGAAGTTACTGAAAATGTAGGTGGTTTTGGTGTGGTAGGTTTGCTGAAAAATGGCGCAGGCCCAACAGTCATGATCAGGGCTGATACCGATGGTCTACCGATAATCGAAGAAACGGGCAAACCCTATGCTTCAAAAGTAAAAGTAAAGGATGACGCCGGGAATCTTGTTGGGGTAATGCATGGATGTGGGCATGATATCCATATGACCAGTTTAATTGGTACCGCAAAGCAACTAGCGGCCAATAAAGATAAATGGCAAGGGACGCTGATGTTAGTTGCTCAACCAGCTGAAGAAGTGGGTGGTGGTGCAAAAGCAATGTTAAAGCAAGGGTTGTATTCCAAATATGCCAAACCTGATCACGTATTGGGGTTACATGTGAGTGCCTCTGTTCCGGCTGGAAAAGTCGCTATCGCGCCTGGGTATGCATTAGCCAATGTTGATTCAGTTGATATCATAGTAAAAGGTAAAGGTGGGCATGGTGCTTACCCTCACACCACAATCGATCCGGTGGTATTGGCTTCACGTATTGTTCTTGGATTGCAAACTATCACCGCTCGGGAAATTTCACCGCTTGAGCCTTCAGTGATCACTGTCGGTTCTATTCATGGTGGGTCTAAGCACAACATTATTTCAAACCAAGTCAAGCTACAGCTTACACTGCGCTCTTACAATCCAGATGTTCGCAATCAGCAAATTGCAGCAATTCAGCGCCTCACAGCGGGCATAGCAAAAAGTGCAGGGCTTGATGATGAGCTACTCCCTGAGGTTATCGTACATGAAAGTGAGAGTATTCCGTCGACTTATAATAATCCAGAGTTAGCCGAGTTTGTAACAGAAGCTATCAAGCAGGAAATCGGTGCTAACAATGTAGAAGAGTCACAACCTGTAATGGCTGGGGAAGACTTTGGTTTATATGGTCGTACCGATGAGAATGTGCCGATCACTATATTTTGGTTGGGTGGGGTTAACCAAACAGCATTTGACGCCGCACAAAAAAGTGGTGAGCCATTACCATCATTACACTCCAGTCAATTTGCGCCTGACTACCCAATCGCGATTGCAACGGGAGTGAGGGCGATGACCAACAGTACAATATCTTTATTTAATAAGGGTTGAGCTAGCAATACTATATCGACTTAATCGAGTAAAACGTCTTATCCCGAGTTTAGGTTAAATAAAAAGGTAGTCATGGACTACCTTTTTATTATTCAGTTCATGCTTATTATCCTGAACTGGCTGTATTAGTCTTTGCTATTTGCTGCGAGCATCAGCTCTCGATTACGCGCGAGCTTTGCTAGCATGGCATCGGCAATCGGCTTAAACTTAGCAAGCTCAGATTGCGGCAGTGGCTCTGACTTGGGCAGTTTTACCGTCTTCGGGTTGCGGTGAACGCCGTTAACCAAAAATTCGTAATGAAGGTGAGGACCAGTCACACGACCTGTGGCGCCAACAGTACCGATCTTTTGGCCTTGCTTCACCTTTTGGCCTGTTTTTACCGCACGCTTATTGAGGTGTAAATACTTAGTCACATACTTACTACCATGCTGAATAAACACATAGTTACCATTGAGCCTGTTATAGCCAGACTTCAGTACTTTACCGTTACCAGAAGAAACCACAGGTGTACCAACACGAGCGGCATAATCTATGCCATTATGAGACGATACTCTTCCCGTTACTGGATGTAGGCGGCGTGGATTAAAGCTTGAACTGATATATTTGAAGTTAAC
Source organism: Pseudoalteromonas piscicida (assembly GCF_002744175.1). Taxonomy (GTDB): domain Bacteria; phylum Pseudomonadota; class Gammaproteobacteria; order Enterobacterales; family Alteromonadaceae; genus Pseudoalteromonas; species Pseudoalteromonas piscicida_B. Next base: position 7,974 of record NZ_NKHF01000052.1, on the reverse strand, counting down.
AGGCGCTCTCAGGAACGCTTTTTTCATGCTGCGTCCTTCAGGGGTATAAAACGCATCGTCGGTATGACGAACTGCACTATAGCGCTCTCCCTGATTGATGAATTCAGCGGCAATAATTTTACCATTACCAATTTCTTCACCGTCGACATAATGTGTTTCGTACACTAATGCGAAGGAGTCACCTTTACGGATATCGTTAGCAAAGTCGACATCCCAACCGAAGATATCGGCAAAGTTCATGATCTGACGTTCACTCAGACCAGCTGAAATACCAGCACTCCAGAAACTAGAATTAATCGCACCACCTGCTGATTTTTCCCGAGTTTCTATTTCTTTACTTTCAATTTTAGTTTCGTAGTTACCCTCGTCGTTGCGCGTCACAAATAATGTGTCGGTTTTTGACAAGATGTACTTTAATTGGGCTAATTCACCACCGTCATCGCTCGCAAAGCTCAGCACTTCTCCCGGATGAATTTTAGTGAGCTTTCGGGTCTCTGCATTGGTATTGACCAGATTATGTAACGTTTTAGCAGAATAGCCTGCGCGCTTAAAAATCACAGCAAGACTGTCGCCAGACTTTACTTTGTGGTCTTTAAATTCAAATTCAGGCTGCTTAGGTGCAGATTCAGGCGTGAGAACTGGTGCTGCATCTAATTCAGTAAGCTGCTCTGTTTTTTCTGATATTTTTACTGGCAACTCATAACGTTTCCCAACTTCTAAGGCTTTGCCGTCATTGTCTTTTGAAGCGGTTGCTTTTTCTGAAGGGATCAGGGCAATTCCGACCATCGCAGATAGGAAGCCGATGATGAGCACTTTGTGCTTTTTGGGGAGCTTATGAACCACGTGAACCATAATGCGCCTTTTCTGCTGTCAAGAATTATTGTAGATAATATTGCAGGATATACGTAATAAACCCGTAATACCAGCGTTTTGTGCATTTAAACTCGGATAAATATAGGCTAGAATCGAGCGATTACAAGTTATAGCTGTTGGAGTGAGAATAGTGGATTTAGAAACTGCATTTGCAGAGATTAGCCGTGGTGCAGAAGAAATTTTATTGCAGGATGAATTAAAAGAAAAGCTGAAGTCAGGTAAAAAACTGCGCATTAAAGCGGGTTTCGATCCAACGGCACCTGATTTGCACTTGGGCCACACGGTGCTAATCAATAAAATGAAAACCTTCCAAGACTTAGGTCATGAAGTGATTTTCTTGATTGGTGATTTTACCGGTATGATTGGCGACCCAACGGGAAAAAATGTAACCCGCAAGCCGCTAACGCGTGAAGATGTGCTAGCTAATGCTGAGACTTATAAAGAGCAGGTATTCAAGATCCTTGATCCTGCGAAAACGACGGTGGCGTTTAACTCTGAGTGGATGGAAAAGCTAGGCACAGCCGGAATGATTAAACTTGCTGCGCGTCAAACTGTGGCACGTATGCTAGAGCGTGATGACTTTAAAAAGCGTTATGCAAATGGCCAGGCAATCGCAATTCACGAATTCTTATATCCACTGGTTCAAGGCTGGGATTCGGTTGCATTAGAAGCCGACGTTGAACTTGGTGGAACTGATCAACGCTTTAACTTGCTAATGGGTCGTGAGCTACAAAAAGACGAAGGTCAAAAGCCGCAAACAGTACTTATGATGCCTCTTCTAGAAGGCACTGACGGTGTTCAGAAAATGTCTAAGTCATTAGGTAACTATATCGGTATTACCGACGCACCAAACGATATGTTTGGTAAGGTGATGTCGATTTCTGATGATTTAATGTGGCGTTACTATGAGTTGTTAAGCGCGAAGACGTTGGATGATATCGCTGCACTGAAAGAAGAAGTCGCAGGTGGTCGCAATCCTCGTGACATTAAGATTGAGTTTGCCAAAGAAATGATCGCTCGATTCCACAGCGAGGCAGACGCAGAAGCAGCGCATCAAGATTTCATTAAGCGTTTCCAAAAGAACGCATTACCAGATGAAATTCCAGAGGTAACGGTAACGATTGAAGGTGAAAGCACGTTTATCACTAACTTGCTAAAAGAAGCTGGATTGGTGGCGAGTACTTCAGAGGCGATGCGCATGATCAAGCAAGGTGCTGTGAAGCTTAATGGTGAAGATAAGGTAACGGACACTAAGCTAGAAGTAGCCAAAGGCACATGTGAAATCTACCAAGTAGGTAAGCGCAAGTTTGCAAAAGTGACTGTAAGCTAAGTAACCTGCTTAATTGGTTTTATGGAAAAGAGGTCAGTATATCACTGGCCTTTTTTGTTATTTACAACATCAAACCTGCAAAGTTAATGATCACCAGTAGCAAGGCACTAGTGGCAATAAATAGCCAACGCATTTGATTAAGTAACTTGAGCAAATGTTGAATATGCTCTGCTGTAGGTTGGTCTTTGGCACCTACTCTCATAACATCAAATCGCTCACCAAAATAAAAGCGCGGCCCTGCAAGCTGAGTGTGTAAGTTTGCGGCAAAAAAACTTAGCGCCCAACCTGAGTTAGTTTGGTTAAAATGGCGGCCATAGTACTTGATATAGTGCCAAGTTTGCTTTGGTCTAAGGAGCAAAGAAAAGCAGGTAATTAATAACCGAATTGGCACAAACTCAATAAGCCAAATCACGCGGCAAGGCTTGCCATAAAACGACTGGTGGGGGGCATTACTTGTCGCCAAGCATGGTCGCATAGTAGTAATAGCTTATAAAATAGTGCGCAGTAGGGGCCTAACATCAGGTAGAGCAAGGCAATGACAAAAAAATGGCGCAGGGTATGTAATGCGGTGCTATCTATGGTTGCTTTACAAACCCCAAGTTCTGTTAGCTTTTCAACATCTCTTGCCACCATTCCCTTCAACACCGCTCTTGCGGTTACTTTCTGTTTTGATTTTATGAGCGACATAATGCGTTTGGCGCGACTTTCGTGGCTTATATCCAAACATAAAAATAAAACTAACCCACCAAGCCAGTTTGGATAAAATGCAAAACTAATAATTGCATAGGTAAGCACTGTAATGGTCAGGGCGGGGAGGACAAATCCGAGTGTGCCAGATAGTAACTGATAGCTAGGTGCTGATTTGGGTCGATAAACCCGTTCAGCGATTGCTTTAAAAACTAAGCTTAGGACAAGGTTTGGATGATAAACCGTAGATAGCCTTATGCTAAGGCTAGTAAAAACAGCCAATAAAAAAATGATCAGGCCCTCGTGGGCCTGAAGCAAGCTATCGAGCACTAAAGCGCAACCTTATCCAGTTTCGCCAGCAGTGCCATAACCATTTTTGAAGAGTTCACTGAAGCAACTTCTAGGTATTCTTCGAATGACTGCGGCGACTCTTTGCCGGCAATGTCGGATAATGAGCGGATCACAACAAACGGTGTGTTCAATGAGTGGCATGCTTGTGCGATTGCTGCACCTTCCATTTCTACCGCTAACATAGTTGGAAAATCTGCGCGTGCTTTATCAATGCGAACTGGGTCACACATAAATGAATCACCAGTGCAGATAAGACCAACCATGGTTTGAATACCTTCAAGCTCATGTACGCTTTGTTCAGCGGCTTCAACGAGTTTGGTATGCGAAGTAAAAGCTGCTGGCATTTGTGGTACTTGCCCGATTTCATAGCCAAATGCAGTAACATCCACATCGTGATGACGAACTTCAGTTGAAATAACCACATCGCCGACATTGAGTGAAGGCTCAAAACCACCTGCAGATCCTGTGTTAATTACGCAGTCTGGCGTAAAATTATCGATAAGCAAAGTCGTTGCAACTGTCGCTGCCACTTTACCAATACCAGACTGTACAAGCGTTACGTCAAGACCTGCCAGCTTACCGGTATAAAAAGTAAAGCCACCTTTGGTCAATGTTTGCGGGTTTTCCATGGTGTTACGCAAAATGGTAACTTCTTGCTCCATTGCGCCGATAATGCCTACTTTCATTAAAAGATTCCTAATTTGTGGCGGGGAGAAACCCCTGTGTCAGAATTATGTTTATTATACGAAAGGGGTTTTGATAGGTAAAACAAAAAACGGGCTGGCGCCCGTTTTGCTATATTTCTGCCAACTGAGTTGACTGTGCTTTTGCCTGTGATGGAGACAACACCGCCGGTTTGTAAGAGCGATTTCTGGTTTTCTTCGGCATCTCTACTTTTTGGCCTAGCTTGAATAAGATTGCAGCTCGCACCTCTGCGCTTTGATAACCACTTTTAATCTTCATTCGAATGTGCGGAATGCCAGCAGACTCAAGTGCACCACTAACGAACCAATCTTTTTGTGCTTTGTGGCCATTTTTGTTGGAGTTATTAACTAAATCAACCGCGGCAACAATTTTCAAGGTTTCTTTGTCTACGAGTACATAATCTAATTGCTTGTTTTTTGCCTTAGTCACAGCGGCGCGACGCGCTTTTTGCGAAATTCCCGGCTTGCATTCGATCACATCAATTAGCTTAATGCGGCTAACGATTTTATACTTATCGCCAACGGCGCGCTCCAATAAATGTAAAAAGGATGCTTCAACGGTAGTAAAAACCGACTCTTTACGATTAAACGGATAAGGATTGCCACCCACATCGGTGTACTTAGAAGCGACAATGGAAGCGACAACCACTAAAGCCAAAATAGCAAGTAACGCAAATTCCATACAAAACTCCAAATCAAAAAAATGACATCTGTAGTTTTATAAGCAATAGCTGTGCCAGAAGGGTAGTAATTATAAAATGGTAAGAGTGTATAGACAGAAAAAATAAAGCGCTTAAGTAGCCAGAACTAGGCAGCAGTGTTTTATAGCATGGCTGCCTAGTACGATTAATAAGAACGGGGCGCGTTATTTGTCTTCTTTCAGCACGTAGATCTCGCCGTCAAAACTACCTTGAATGGTCAATCCTTGGCCTGCCAGCTCCTTGAGATATTCAATATGCTCTTGAGTGATATGTTGACCTGGCACCAAAAGCGGAATACCCGGAGGATACGGGGTGACTAAACCTGCACAAATACGGTTGTTGCTCTTGCCAATAGGCACAGATTCACGCTCACCGTAGAAGGCATCACTAGGGATACAAGCAAGGTCAATTGCGGGTAAATTCTCAGGCAAGCGCGAGCGTCGCGTTGATTTTGATAGCTTGACCTTACCGCCATCGAGTTTCTTTAAGGCATTGTATAAACGAATGATCTTTGAGCGTGTACCACCCAAGGTTAGTAAGACTAAGATGGTACTGTGGGTGTATTTCTCAATCTCCAGCCCTATTTCGTCCAGTAGGAACTTGTGAATGTCTTTTAATGAGTAAGGCAGCTCGCTAATATCGATAAGGATTTTTAGCGGATCATGACCCATATTATCGCCACTAAAATGTGGGAATATATTCATAAAGTCTTGCTTATCAAGCACTTTTATATGTTTGAGTGAGGCCATCTGCAGCTTGAACTCTGCAACATGGTTCAGTAGCGCATTGAGTAACTTGTACCCTTCCATCTCCAACTGCTTTTGGCACACATCCAAAGACGCTATAAGCTGATATTTTGGCGAGGTGCTGGCGTAGATACTGTAAATCTCACGGAAAAAATCAGCATCGAAATCAGGGTCGTTAATATGGATATAAGAGGCCTGAGAAAACGCCGATACGACTTTATGCGCCGAGTGGGTGACATAATCGGCACCAGCGTGAATGGCGGAATAATGGCGCAAGCTAGGGTGAAAGAGAGAGTACGCAAACCAAGCTTCATCAATAAAAACTTTGATGCCATGCTGATGGGCAAATTCTACGACTTGTTTCAGGTCGCTCAGTAAGCCATCGTAGGTACAGCCTGTGAGCACCAGTAGTTTTGCATCGGTATTTTGCTCAATTGCCTGTTTAATGTCGGCCAAAGAGGGCGGTGCGAATATGCCATATTTTGGATTTAAAATACTCGATAAATAGATAGGGAAGCTGGCCGATTGCAAAATACCATAGTGCACAGACTTATGGCAGTTACGGTCGATGATCACCTTATCGCCTTTGCGAAGTAGGGTTTGTAAAATGATTTTATTCGAGGTGGACGAACCGTTGGTCACGAAGTAGGTGCGTTTAACCTCAAACGTTGCCGCTGCGGATTCCTGAGCGCGGCCAATGGTATTGGTGCTGTCTGACAGTGAACCTAAAGAGTCAACCGAGACAGACAAGTCTCCGACAAATACATTGCGGCCATAAAATTGATAAAAATCTTTGATATAAGGGGAGTTTCTAAAGCTAGAACCACCGCTGTGACCAGGAGTATGCCATGAATCGTTCGCTTCGCCGACATAACTGCGATACGCCGTCCAAAATGGCGTCTCGGCTCTGTCATCAAAGTCGTTGATCATATATCCTAAAATGGCTTCTGGATCAGAGATAACTTCATCTTTGAAAAAGAAGGACTCTATGTCTTCCGACTCATTGACTATCTCAAGCCCTTTGGTGTCATCGCCGATAACGTAAACCGGTAATTCAAGTCGAATACACTTTAATTGCTCGATAAAGCGACTATAGGTTTGCTCACCACTTTTGTGCTGCACATCCCAACTCAGTACCACGGCCTGAATATCACCATCTTCCGTGACATGCTCCAAGGCTTTTGAAAGTTCAAGGCATTCAATAATATCAATTTGAACATCCTCCCGCTCAAAGTTAGGGATTGTTTTCGACAGATTGCTCGAGAGCGCTTGCAATACGTCAGGTTCTTGTTCGATCAACAGGATACGAAGGACAGGTAGCATAAAAAGATTCACGTTAAAGTTTTGACATTATCATTAGCATAAAGAAAGCACATAAATTTGTGAAATCAATACTTTGAAAATATTTGAGAAATGGTGATACTGGATGTAGGCGGGCAGTTATCGTGAGTTAAGGTGAAACTTAGGGTTGAGTGCTTTTTGAACGCTATATTACTATTGTTTCTCAATAGCAAATACAGTCTGTGCCTATAAGGGGAAGTACGAGTAATCATTCAGGCTAACACATAAACAGGAGTCAAAATGAGATTGGTTAATTATGTGGTGTATGTGCTCTTATTTGGGGGGGTAATAAGCTTACCTTCATGGGCTGATACAAATAACTTGTCGGGAACATTGGTGGTGGTAAATAAAAAGGCTGATTCAGTTGACTTCATCGATCTTAACAGCCGAAAAATCAAGCTGACGCTTGCAACTGGCGGAGGTCCACATGAATTGGCAATGAGTGCCGACGGGTACACGGCTGTCGTCACTAATTATGCAGGTGGCAATAGTTTAAGTGTTTTTGACGTTCGACAAGCAAAAAAGGTAAAAACCATTGATTTATCTCGTTACCCAAGCCCACATGGCGTGTTGTTTTTAAAGGACCAAAAACGTGTTGCGGTATCGTCTGAAGGCTCCGACAGCGTTGTGATCGTTAATATAGAGTCGGGGAAGATAGATAAAGTTATAGCGACAGAGCAAAGCGGCTCTCATATGGTGGCGCTGCCGGAATCTAGCAAGCGCGTGTACACCACAAATATGCGTGCAGATACGGTGTCTGAATTAGATGTAAAGTCGGGGGCTTTATTGCGCAAAATTTCAATGCCAAAAGTACCAGAGGCTATTACCATAAATAAAAGTGGCTCAGAGCTCTGGGTTGGTAGTAACGGAGACGGTTTACTAAGCGTGTTTGATGTAGAACAGGAGCACATTATCAAGCAATGGAAAGGCTATAGCTTTCCATACCGAGTGTTACTCACCCGCGATGAGCAGTTTGCCGTGATCCCTGATTATAGGGGGCACACGCTTGATGTGGTCGATGTAAAAAGCAAGGAAAAATTGCGTCAAATAAAATTTGAGCCAGGAACAGGACCAAAAGGCGTTATTTTTCACCCAGACGATCGCACTTTATTTTTATCCGCCTACCAAAAAAATAAGGTCTTTGTTATCGATATCATATCTGGCAAAACCTTATTTGAACTCCCTACTGGTAACGGACCAGATGGAATCGGGTATTCAGCAGTGGTATTGCCGTAGGCTAA